>JAKFFF010000068.1:0-15857 GCA_036677145.1 Alcaligenaceae bacterium | reverse complement strand
TGCAAACACGTGCTGGTGCGCGGCCGCGACGAGATCGCCGCGACGGTCCGCAAACTCACGAAGGGACTCGGTGCGCACGTCGTTTACGATGCAGTCGGCAAAGACACCTTCTTCGAATCCCTCGACTCATTGCGCAAACGCGGGCTCATGGTCAGTTATGGCGGCGCGTCGGGCGCCGTTCCGCCGTTCGCTCCCGCCGAGCTCGTGAAGCGCGGCTCGCTGTTCCTCACGCGCCCGACGCTGTTCGATTACACCGCCGACCGCGCGGACCTCGAGAAGATCGCACGCGAGACTTTCGCGGCGGTGAAGAAGAAGTGGCTGAAGATCCGGATCAACCAGCGTTATGCGTTGACGGATGTTCAGCAGGCGCACGCAGACCTGGAAGCCCGCAAGACGACGGGCGCGTCGGTGCTGATTCCCTGAGGCGCCTCGGGCGCAAGCTCACTCCGCGCGCCGGAACACGTAGGACGCATCCGCGCCGCGCGCGGCGAGTTCTCCCCGCTGTAAACGCAGCACGTATCCGAACTCGCGCAGCAGGTATTCGTCTTCGCCGATCGACTCGAGCTGCAGATCCTGGTCGCGGTAGCGCAGCAGCGGCGCGTCGGCGCCCGGCGTGATCACGAGTTCCTGAAGTGGCGCGGTGCCCGGCTGAGCGGGCGCGAGGCGCCACGTTCCGGCGAAGCGCTGCTGCTGACGGGCCGTGAGCTTCGCGGCCGCGAATGCCGGCGGAGTGTGTGATCGCGTGAATACGGTCGTCAGCGATTCGCCGACGATCTCGTAGATGGAGAGGATCGGCGCATTGCTCGCGTAGGCGATGGACACGCCCTTCTCCGGAAAATGCGCGACGAGCGCGCGATAACCTTCGATCGCACCCGCATGACCGAGGCCGTTCTCGCCCGCCGCCGAAAACGGCCACAGCCCCATGCCGCTGCCGCCAGTCACGTCCCGCATCGTCGCGAGGCTGCGGCCGCTGACGATCCGTCCGGCGAACAGCGAGTCGATCAAGTGGACCAGGTCGGCGGGCGTCGACCACATCCCACCCGCGCCGCCCGCGACACTCGCGTCGGTGCGCGGTTGAGTAAGCAATCCGGGGCCGAATGAATACGACACGCTCTCGTGCCGCGCGCTGTCCTCGAATCCGTCGAAATACGTGCGCGACAGGCCGATCTTGTCGGCGATGCGCTTCTGGACGATTTTCCCGAACGGCGCCTCGTGGATCCGCTCGATGACGTAACCGAGCAGCAGGTAGTTCGAATTGCTGTACTCCACACGCGCACCCGGCGCGAAGTGGCTTCCACCCGTCGCGATGCGCTCGAGCATCTTCGCCTGCGACTGGGGCTGACTCATCCAGGATGAGTAATCCGCCGCGTCGGTGTAGTCGGCGAGGCCGCTGCGATGCTGCAGCAGGTTGCGGTAACTGATCTCGAGCGCGTTCGGCAGGTTGGGATAGAACTCCGCAAGTTTGTTGTCGAGCGTGAGCCGCGCTTCCTCGACGAGCTGCATCGCGAGAATCGCGGTGAACAGTTTGGTGAGCGTGCCCACCTTGTACCGCGTGCTCGAACTCGCCGGGTCGCGCGCGCCGACCGTGGGGTCTTCGGAACCGACAGAACGCCGGTAGCGGATCACGCCCTTCTCGGAGATCGCGATGCTGCCGTTCGCCAGACCGTGTTTTTCGAGCGCGTCGAAATACGCGTCGAGCCGCGCGGCGGGCGCCCACTCCTGCGCGACGGCGCCGGTGCACAGCGAAAACGCGACGAGCAGTGACCAGCAACGCACGCGGCGCATCGCTACAGAGTGTCGCGGACCGTTACGCGGCATGCCTGTCAGCCTGGCGGGGGATCCTTGGGACGTTTCACCGCGGCGTTCATCAGCAACATCGCCGTGATCGGCGCGGTCGTGATCACGAAGATCGTGATCAGGACCTCGTGCACCACGGGTCGGCCGTCGCGCACCGAGGCCAGCAGCATCGACGCGAGCAGTACGCTGCCGAGCCCAAGGGTGCTGCCCATGGACGGGCCGTGCATGCGCGCGAAGAAGCTGGGCAGTCGCAGGAGACCGAGAGAGCCGATCGCCGTGATGAGGCCACCGAGTATCAGCAACACCGCGGCGATCAACGCGGCCCAGGCGGGCAGTTCAGTCGCGCTCATGGTTCGATCGCCTCGCCGCGCAGCAGGAACTTCGACAGCGCGATCGAGCCCACGAATCCGAACAGCGCTATCAGCAGCGCGAGGTCGAAGTAGATAGTAGTGCCGGAGCGGATTCCGAGCACCAGCAGCGTCATCATGCCGTTGACGTAGAACGTGTCGAGCGCGAGCGCGCGATCCTGCGCGCGCGGGCCGCGCAACAGGCGTATCGCGGCGAAGGTCATCGCGAGCACGAAGCATAGTTGCGCGAAGCCGATGGCGAAATCGAGCAGTGCGTTCATTTGGCGATCTCCCCTTCGAAAATTTCCATCAGCAGCCGCTCGTAGCGCTGCTTGATCGTGGTGATCCATCCGGCCTCGTCCTGCAGATCGAGGACGTGCAGCGTGAGCGTCTCGCCATCGTCGGAGAGATTTGCCCATACCGTACCGGGCGTCGAGGTGACGATGGCGGCGAGCACCGCCAGGCCGTGCGGATCGCGCATGTCGAGCGGGATGTCGACGAAGCCCGAGTGGAGCTCGCGGCCGCCGTTGAGTCCGAGCACGATGCGCGCCACGGCGACGTTGGATCGCACGATGTCGATGAACACCCGGCCGAGCAGCAACAGCGCGCGATCCGGCCGCCGCAGCCGCGGCACCAGCGGCCGCACCGCGCGGAAGCCGAACGTCATGATCATCGATACGCACAGGCCGAGCAGCAGTTGCCCGATCGAAAACTCGCCGACCAGCAACAGCCACATGGTAGTGAGGCCGGCGACCAGCAGCCACGGCCGGCGTTCGCTCATGGCGCACTCCCGGTGCGCTCGGCCAGTACGCTGCGGATATAGACATCGGGGTTTTCGAGCGCGGCCGCGGCCGAGTCCAGGTACGACATGGCCGGACCCGCGGCCACGGTCATCGCCACGCAGATGAGGATCAGGAAAGCGACGGGCGCGGCCTCGCTTATCCACAGGCGCGGGGTCTGTCGTCCCGTGACACTCCAGAACAGCCGCATGCCGACCCGGCTCAGCGCGATCAATCCCGCCAGGCCACCGCCTAACAAGAGAATGATCAGCAGCCACTCACGGCCGAAGCTGCCGTCGTGCGGCAGTGCATCGACGGCCGCGGCCACCAGCGCGAACTTCGCGACGAACCCGGCGAGCGGCGGCAGGCCGGTGATCAGCAGCGCGCAACTGATGAACGCCAGGCCGAGAAACGCCATCGCCGCGGGAATCGCCGTGCCCACTTCGTCGTCGGGTGAATAGGGATCCGGTGGTTCGCCCATGGCGAATGCGGTGTAGGTAGGCGGAGGGGTGTTCGCCGCTTCACCCATGCGCGTGGGCGCTTCGCGCATGCGGTCCGCCATGCCGGTGAGCAGGAAGAACGCGGCGGTGCCGAATATCGAACCGATCATGTAGAACAACGCCGGAGCGGTCATCGCGGGTACGCCGGATCCGACCGCTGCCAGGATGGTGCCCGACGAGAGGATCACCGCGAACGCCACCAGGCGCGGCAACTGCCGGGCCGCGAGCATGCCGACGATGCCGCTGACCATCGTCGCCAGCGCCAGGTAAAAGAGCCACACGCCGCCGAACGGAGTCTCCGCGTCTTCGAGCAGAGAAGAGGCCCGCAGGATGGCGTAAACGCCGACCTTGGTGGTGATCGCGAACATCGCGGCAATCGGCGCGCCCGCCGATTGATAGGCGCCCGGCAGCCAGAAATTGAGCGGCCATGCCGCGGCTTTGACCAGAAACGCGATGCCGAGAATGGCGGCGCCGGTTTCCGCGATCTCGTGATCCTGCGGCGACATGCGGTCCCAGCCAACGGCGATGTCCGCCATGTTCAGTGTGCCCGACGCGCTGTAGATCATGGCCACGCCGATCAGGAACGCAAACGTCGCAGTGAGATTCACCGCGACGAAGTGCAGTGTCATCTTGGTCCGCTGCGGACCGCCGCCATGCAGCAGCAACGCATACGACGCGGCGAGCAGGATCTCGAAGAACACGAACAGGTTGAACAGATCGCCGGTGAGGAACGCGCCGTTCAGGCCCACGAGCAGGAACTGCACCAGCGAGTGGTAGTGCACGCCCATGCGATCCCAGCGCCCCACCGAGTAGACGATCGCGGCCAGCGCCAGCGTCACGTTCGCCATGACCATGAGCGCCGAGAGGCGGTCGACCACGAGCACGATGCCGAACGGCGCCTCCCAGCCGCCGATCGCGTACACCCCGACGCCCTCGGGCCAGATGTCGGGCACCGAGTCCGTGGTGAACCACATCATCGTGACGGCCGCGGCGAACTGCAGCAGCGTTGCCGACAACGCAATCAGCAAGCGGGACAGACGGCGCGTTTCGGGAAACAGCAGCAGCAACGCACCGATGAACAACGGAATGACGATCGGCAGCACCGGGAGATGCCGGACCCACGCGCTCACGAGTCGTGCCCCTTTCCATCGACGTGATCGGTGCCGGACATGCCGCGCGCGGCAATGATCACGACCAGGAACAACGCCGTCGTCGCGAACCCGATGACGATGGCCGTCAGCACCAGCGCCTGTGGCACCGGATCGGCATATCGCGCGGCGTCCGCCACTCCATCAACGATGGGCGGCACGTCCACCGCCAGTCGCCCCATGCAGAAGATGAACAGGTTGACGGCGTACGACAGCAGCGAGAGGCCGATGATCACCTGGAAGGTGCGCGGCCGCAGCAGCAGCCACACACCCGAAGCGGTGAGCACGCCGATCGCGAGCGCTACGATCAGTTCCATTAACGTGCCTCCGGGGCGGCTTCGGTCGGCAGCACCCGCGTGGTCGAGCTTTCAATCGGGCGGCGATAGCTGCGCAGCGATTGATGGGCCAGCGCGACCAGTATCAGCGTGGTGGCGCCCACCACGAGTAGATAGACGCCGAAGTCGAACAGCAATGTGCTCGAGACGTGGACGTCTCCGATCAGGGGCAGCTCGGCATGCCATTCGAGGCTGGTGAGGAAACTGGCCGGGGCGAGCCACGCGGCCGCACCGGCGAGTGTGGCGCACATCAATCCGAGGGAGATCGAGTATTGCGGATGGATGCGCAGGCGCGCTTCGACCCACATCGTGCCGCTCACCATGTACTGCACGATGAACGCCGTGGCCATCACCAGTCCGCCGACGAATCCACCGCCCGGCGCGTTGTGGCCGCGCAGCAGGAAGAACACCGAGATCACGCCCGCCACCGGCAGCAGCAGTCTCCCGAGCACCGCGGGCACACGCATGAAGCCGCTCGGCAGTGAACTGGTGAAGTCGGTCGGCAGCGCCTCCGTCTTGCCATCCACAACTTGCGCGCGCGGCAGCGGCATGCTTTCGGACGCGGGGCGGAAGCGCCGCAGCAACTTGTAAACGGCCAATGCCACGATGCCCACGACGGTGATCTCGCCGAAGGTGTCGAAGCCGCGGAAGTCGACGAGAATCACGTTGACGACATTGCGGCCGCCGCCGTCAGGCAGCGCGTGCTCGAGGAAATACCGCGCGATGCCCGTGCTGCGTGGCCGCGCCATGATGTAGAACGCGATCGCGGCGAGACCAACTCCCGCGACGATCGACAACGCGGCATCGCGCATGCGGCGCGCCCGCGCTCGCGCGGTGCGACGCTCGGGATCATCCAACTCCAATCGCTTCGGCAGCCAGCGCAGACCGAGCACCAGCAACACCGTGGTTACCACTTCCACGCTCACCTGCGTGAGCGCGAGATCGGGAGCCGAGAACCAGGCGAACGTCAGGCACGTAACCAGGCCGGCGCCGCCGGTCATGATCAATGCCGCGAGGCGATGGAACTTGGCCTGCATCGCGGCGCCGATGGCACACGCGGCCCCGACTGCCCACAGCAGCGCGAACGAAAAATCGATGGGTGTCAACTGCAGGTCGTTCGGCGAGGGCGCGAACTGCCAGAGCGTGAGTGCACCGACGGCCACGACCGCGAACACGATCAATGCGAGCTGCGGTTGGAGCCGCCGGGTCGACAGCGTGTTGAGCAGCCGGTCGGCCGTGCGCATCAGCACGACCATGAAGACATCGAAGGCGCGTTTTCCGTCGATCGGACTCGCAAGCGGCGCCCGCGCCAGCGCGCCGTTGCGGCGCAGATACAGCAGCACGTAGAGCGCGAGGCCGCCGGCGAGCGCGATGGCGCTCATGACCAGCGGCATCGTCAGGCCGTGCCACACCGCGAGGCTGTATTCGGGCACCTGCGGTCCGAGCAGCGCGTGCGCTGCGGAATCGAGAATCGGCCCGATGGTGCGCGCCGGCCAGATGCCGACCAGCAGACACGCGAGCACCAGCAGCGCGCTCGGCGCCAGCATCCAGCGCGTCGGCTCGTGTGGCCGCCGCGGCAGGTTCTGCGCCAGGGGCCCGAAGAACGTGCGATGCACCAGCCGCAGCGAATACGCCACGCTGAAAACTCCGGCGAGCGTGGCCAGGGCCGGGAGACCGAAACTCAGCCAGGGTCCGCGCCCCGCGAAGATGGTTTCGGCGAAGAACATTTCCTTCGACAGGAAGCCGTTCAGCAGCGGCACGCCGGCCATCGCGGCGGCCGCCACCGCCGCGAGCGTCGCGGTAATCGGCATGACGCGCCCCAGGCCGCTCAATCGCTTGAGGTCGCGCGTGCCGGATTCGTGATCGACGATGCCCGCGGCCATGAACAGCGATGCCTTGAAGGTCGCGTGATTCATCATGTGAAACACCGCCGCGACCAGCGCGAGCGGGCTGTTCATGCCGAGCAGAAGAGTTATCAACCCGAGGTGGCTGATGGTCGAGTACGCGAGCACGCCCTTGATGTCGCGCTGGAACAGCGCGACCACCGCGCCCAGCAGCAAGGTGGCCAGGCCCGCGCCGCACACCAGCGTGAACCACAGATCCGTGCCGGCGAGCGCCGGCCACAGGCGGGCGAGCAGGAAGACGCCCGCCTTCACCATCGTGGCCGAATGTAGATAGGCGGACACGGGCGTGGGCGCCGCCATCGCGTGCGGCAACCAGAAATGGAACGGGAACTGCGCGCTCTTGGTGAACGCGCCGATGAGCAGCAGCACCAGCATCACCGGGTACCACGAATGGGCGCGCAGCACGTCGCCGGACTCGAGCACGCGGTCGAGGTCGTAGCTGCCGACCACGCCGCCGATGAGCAACACCGCCGCCAGCAGGCACAACCCACCCGTCGCCGTCACGATGAGCGCCATGTTCGCGCCGCGCCGCGCGTCGGCGCGGTGGTACCAGTACGCGATCAGCATGAACGACGTGAAACTGGTGAGCTCCCAGAAAATCACCATCTGCACGAGATTTCCGGACAGCACGATGCCGAGCATCGCGCCCATGAACGCGAGCAGGAACGAGAAGAACCGGGGCACGGGATCCGCGGCGGCCATGTAGTACCGCGCGTAGAAAACGACCAGCGATCCGACGCCGGAGATCAGCAGCGCGAAGATCCAGGCGAACGCATCCATGCGCAGGCTGAGCACCAGCCCGAGCTGCGGCAGCCACGGCAGACTGGCGCTGACCACACCATGTTCGATGACCTGCGGATATAGCAGCAGGACGAGCGTCGTCGCGGCAAGCGCGAATCCGCCCGCGAGCCAGGCCGCCGCGTTGCGCGCGTTGCTCGGCAGGAATGAAGCACAGATGCTGCCGATGAAAGGCAGCAGCAGGACGAACAACAAAGTCATGCCGGGATTCTAGACGCGAAAATTTGCCGTGCGCCGGCAATGATTGCCGCCACCGCGGGATGTTTGACGCTGCGTTCCAGCGAGATCGCGTAGAACTGGGCGGTGACCGGCCGAGCTGTGCCCACGCGCTGAAAGCCATACTCCCGGCGGAACTGCCGTTCCTGCACCAGTGGCACCGGCGCGAAACCGTGCCCCGCGCGCGCGAATTCGCGCAGCAGCGCGTAGTCCTCGAACTCGCCGACGAGGATCGGGCGCACCCCGCGCTGTTCCAGCCATTGGTCGAGCGCGCGCCGCATGGCCGTGTCGTCGGTGGGCAGCAACATCGGAACGCCGTCGAGCGAGCGCGGAAAATCCCGCTTCAGGCTCGCCGCGATCGCCGGGGCGGCCATCCAGCAAACACCACTCGCGCCGAGCAGATGGTTGTACGCGCGCACATTGAGCGTCGGTGTCACCGGCGCGTCCGACAAAACGACGTCGACCTCGTGGATGGCGAGCTTCGCGACCAGGTGCTCGAGTGTTCCCTCGCGGCAGGAGAGCCGCACGGGATTCTTCAGGCGCATCGCCGGCTCGATCAGGCGCTGCGCGATCTCCTTGGGAAGCACGTCATCGATGCCTATGGTCAGCCGCATGGGGCGTTGCGACGGGCGATGCGCCAGCGCGTCGAGCATTTCGCGGCCGAGGCCGAAGATCTGCTCGGCATACGAATAGACGACGCGGCCCCGTTCCGTCGGCACGAGCTTGCGGCCGGACTTCTCCAGCAGCTTCTCGCCGAGGCGCTCCTCGAGCGAGCGCAGCTGCGCGCTCACGGTGGGCACGGACAGCGCGAGCTCGTCGGCCGCGCGCGTCACGCTGCCGGTGCGCACGACGGACCAGAAGTACAGCAGGTGCTGATAATTGAGCTTGCGGGAAATGGCCATGATTAGAGTAAACCTAACCTATTCAGCGATTCTTTCAAATTGTCCGAAGGGCCTGCGGGGGCTAAAAAGGCTCCATGAACGCCACATTAGAATCTGTACCCGTGCGCCGGCCCGCCATCATCGTCGCGGAGCGGGACGCCCGCCGCCTCGATTTCCTGCTCGGCACGGGCGCCGCGCTGCGCGATGCCGATCACCTGCGCCAACTGCGCGCGGAGCTGGATCGCGCCGTCATCGTCTCCGCCGGGGAAATTCCGCCGGGCGTGGTAACCATGGACAGTACCGTGACGGTGATGGACGTCACCAGTGGCGACCGCCGCCACATCACGCTCGTGTATCCGCATGAAGCGAGCGCGGAGCTCGGCCGTATTTCCGTGCTGGCGCCGCTTGGAACGGCGTTGCTCGGTTATCGCGAGGGTGACGAAGTCGAATGGCGAATGCCAGGCGGATTGCGCCGCCTGCGCATCGAAAGTGTAAGGAGGCCTGATGAACATCCTGTGCGCCACTGACCTGCTACTGAAAAGTGATCCGGCGATCGAACGCGCCCACAGGTTGCGCGCGGCACTCGGCGCGCGCCTGACCCTGCTGCACGTGGTGACGCCGGGTGAGGCCAGTGAGGGCACGCTCGAACAACGGCTGCTCAGCGCGAATTCCCGTCTTGCCCATCGCGTGCGCCGCTCCACCGCACCCGTGGAGCTCATCGTGCGTTGTGGCCGGCCGGCGAAGGTCATCGCGGACGTCGCGCGCGCGCGGCGCTCGGGACTCATCGTGATCGGGCCGCACCAGCCCGATCCGCTCACCGACGCCGTAAAAGGCACTCTCACCGAACGCATCGTCGGCGATACGAACTGTCCGGTGCTGGTCGTGCGCCGCGAGCCGCGCGACGCCTATCACGGCGTGATGCTGGCCCTCGACGGCTCTTCAACCATGCGTGACGTCGTTGACGCGGCCGAAGCGCTCGTGATCACGCCCGACAGCGAGTGCGTTGCGATCCACGCGCACGAGCCGCCTTACGAAGCCATGATGACTTCAGTGGGCGTGGCCGGCGCCAACGTCACGCAGTATGCCTCCGCGTCGATCGCGCAGGCGGCCGAGGCGATCCGCCGCGAGCTGCGCGCGCACAATCGTCATCCCGAGCGCTACCGCCTGTTGATCGTGGAAGCCCGCCCGGCGCCGGCGATCCGCCGCGCGCTCAAGGAAGTGTCGCCCGATCTGCTCGTGCTCGGGACCCGCGGCCACGGCCGCTTCCGTCGCGCATTGTTGGGAAGTACCGCGAACGAAGTCCTGGGCAGCGCCGACTGCGACGTGTTGCTGGTGCCAGACAACGCGGTCCGCGCCGCAAAGCAAGGCGTTGGGCCGCGCACGGCGGCGAAACATCCGGACGACTTCGGACCGGGAGCGGCCTGAGCCGCGCAGCTCTGGCCTAACGGACTACGTGCAGCGCGCGCGCGTTGCGCCCGACCGCGAGCGCGCCCGATCGAACTACTTCGATGAGTTCGGTGCGTTCGCCGAGATCAGTCACGAACTGGCTGATCTCCGCCTCGGAGGCAGTGAGCTCGACGACGAAACCTTCGGGTGAAGGTTCGAGCACGCGGCCGCCGGCGCGCACGACATAACCGCGCACCGAGTCGATGAGCTGCGGCTCGACGCGCAGCTTGAGCACCACCAGCTCGCGCTCGATGTGTTCGCCGCGCGTGAGGTCTTCCACCGCGACGACGTCGATCAGCTTGTTGAGCTGGTTGACGATCTGCAGGATCACGCCGTCCGCGCCCGTGGTCACCAGCGTCACGCGCGATACCAGCGGGTCATTCGTGGCCGCGACGGACAGCGATTCGATGTTGTAACCGCGCGTCGAAAACAGGCCCGTGACGCGGGTCAGCGCGCCAGCCTCGTTCTGGAGGTGGATGGCAATGATATGACGCATGGTTTGTAGTGATTTCTGAGGTGCCGGCATGGCGGCCAGAATAGCGGTTTGCGCCTAATCCATTCAATGATTCCCCGCAAACTGCTAGGCTCGGGTGTCTATGGCGAAACACCCCACTAAATCGACCAATATCCGTGACTTGAGCGCGGCTTCGCACGCGGCCGCGCCGTCCATCCGTCATCCGCTCGCGGGTCAGAAAATGACCGGCGCCGAGATGATCGTGCAGGTATTGGCGGACGAGGGTGTATCGACGATTTTCGGTTACTCGGGCGGCGCGATCCTCCCGACTTACGATGCCGTGTTCTGCTTCAACGAGGCACGCAAGGCGAAGGGCGAGTCGCAGATGCCGCTCATCGTGCCCGCGAACGAACAGGGCGCCGGATTCATGGCGGCGGGTTACTCGCGCGCGAGCGGCCGCGTCGGCGTCTGCATCGTGACCTCGGGACCTGGCGCGACGAATACCGTGACTCCGATCCGCGATTGCATGGCGGATTCGATCCCGATGGTCGTCATCTGCGGCCAGGTGCCGCGCAGCGCCATCGGCACCGACGCGTTCCAGGAAGCACCCGTGCCTTCGATCATGGGCTCGGTCGCGAAACACATCTTCCTCGTCACCGACCCTGAGAAGCTCGAAGTCACCGTGCGCACCGCGTTCGAGATCGCGCGCACCGGCCGCCCGGGCCCGGTCGTGATCGACGTCCCGAAGGACGTGCAGAACTGGACGGGCGAGTTCCAGGGTTCGGGCGCGTTGCCGATGCCGGGATATCGCAAGCGCCTCGAAACCCTGTCTACCGACATCATCGACGGCACCGAGGCAAACCACTTCTTCGAGATGCTGGGTGAGTCGCAGCGGCCGCTTATCTACGCCGGCGGCGGCGTCATCAACGGCAACGCGGCGGTGGAGCTGCGCGAGTTCGCGCAGGCATTCGACATCCCGGTCGTCACCACGCTCATGGGAATCGGCGCGGTGGATACGACCAGCGCGCTGTCGATGCGCATGCTCGGCATGCATGGCGCGGCATACGCGAACTACGCGGTGGACGACTGCGATTTCCTGATCGCCATCGGCGCGCGTTTCGACGATCGCGTCGCGGGCAATCCCGCGAAATTCGCGCCCGGCGCGAAGTACGTCGCGCACTTCGACATCGATCGCGCGGAGATCAACAAGGTCAAACGCGTGCAGTGGAGCCATGTCGGCATGCTGCCGGAGGCGTTGTCCACGCTCACCGCGCACGGAATACGCGCCGGCTTCAAACGCGATCGCTCCAAGTGGCTCGCGTATCTCGCGGACCTGAAGCAGAAGTACGCGATGAACTACGACCGCGAGAGCGAGCTGATCCAGCCTTACTACGTGATCGAGGAGATCAACCGCGTCACGAAGGGCGAGGCGATCATTTCGACGGGCGTCGGCCAGCACCAGATGTGGTCGGCCCAGTACTTCGATTTCCGCAATCCGCGGCAGTTTCTCACCTCGGGCTCGATGGGCACCATGGGCTTCGGCCTGCCGGCGGCCATCGGCGCGCAATTCGCGAATCCCGACAAGCTGGTCATCGACATCGACGGCGACGCATCGGTGCGCATGAACATCGGCGAGATGGAAACCGCGACCACGTACAACCTGCCGATCAAGATCGTCGTGCTCAACAACAACGGCGACGGCATGGTGAAGCAGTGGCAGAAACTATTCTTCAAGGGGCGCCTGTCGGCCTCGGAGAAGACGCTGCATACCAAGGACTTCATCAAGGCCGCGCAGGCCGATGGTTACAAGTACGCCGTGCGTCTCGACAAGAAATCCGACGTGCCAACCGTGATCGAGCAATTCCTCGCCTTCAAGGGCGCCGCGTTCCTCGAGGTGATGATCGACCCCGACGCGGGCGTTTATCCGATGGTCGGACCGGGGCAGGCGTACGAGGCCATGATCACCGGCGACTGGATTCCGTCGCGCAAGAAGGTCGACGTGAAGCCGCCGGGCGCCTCGGAGATGTTCTAGCTACCCCACGCCGATGAAGTACCTGCACACGATGGTGCGCGTCACGGACCTGGAGGCCTCGCTCAGGTTCTACCGCGACGCGCTCGGCCTCGAAGTGTTGTCGCGCAAGGACTTTCCGCAGGGCAAATTCACGCTCGTCTTCCTGGCCGCGCCCGGCGACAGCGCCGCGCAGGTCGAGCTCACTCACAACTGGGAACCCGAGGCGTACACCGGGGGCCGCAACTTCGGGCATCTGGCCTACGCGGTCGACGACATCTACGCGGCCTGCGAGCGCCTGCAGCAGCACGGCGTCACGATCAACCGGCCGCCGCGCGACGGCCGAATGGCGTTCGTGCGTTCGCCCGACAATATTTCGATCGAACTACTGCAGAAAGACGGTTCGCTGCCGCCGCGCGAGCCGTGGGTCTCGATGCCCAACACCGGCAGCTGGTGAGTCTCTCCGTCGAACGCCGCAACGCCTTTCGCGCCGGTCAACGCGCGATTCTGCATTCACTGCCAGGCACCGCCGCGTGGGGAGTCGTGAGCGGCGTCGCCATGGTCAAGGGCGGACTCGCCGTGCCGTGGGCCATTCTCATGTCGCTGCTGGTGTACGCCGGCTCCGCGCAGCTCGCGGCCCTGCCGCTCATCGTCGCGGGCGCGCCGCTCTGGGTCATCGTGGCCACGGGCCTCATCACCAACCTGCGCTTCGTCATCTACAGCGCCGCACTGCGCCCGTATTTCACCGAGGAGCCCGCGGGCAAACGCGCCGCACTCGGGTTCTTCATGACGGATTTCACTTTCACGCTGTTCATGCGCCACGCGCTCGAGAACACCTTGCCTGCGAAACAGCGCGACGCCTGGTTCGCGGGTGTCTGCGCCAACAACTGGATCACGTGGCAGGCGTGCGCGATCTTCGGAATCGTCGCCGCGAGTTACGTGCCCACCGAATGGGGGCTCGAGTTCACCGGCACGCTCGCGCTGATCGCCTTGGTGGGTCCGTCGCTCAACGTGCGCCCCGCGCTCATCGGCTTCGTCGTCGGTGGGGTCGTGGCCCTGCTCGCGTACAGCCTGCCGTTCAAACTCGGGCTGTTCTGCGGCGCGATCGCGGGCATCGTCGCGGCGACGCTCGCCGACAGTTGGCAGGAACGCGCGCCGCCGCACGCCGAGGACGCATGAGTCAATCAGTCTCCGGCGTGGCGCTGGCAATCGTGATCGTGGGGCTCGCGCTCACCACGTTCCTCACGCGTACCTCGTTCCTGCTCGCCGGGTCGCGACTGCGGCTCGGCCATCGGGTGGAAACCGCGCTGCGGTATGCGCCGGTATGCACGCTCGCGGCCATCATCGTCCCGGACGTCCTCGTCCACGGTGCCGCGCACAATTACGACTTCTCGCTGCTCAATCCACGCCTCATCGGCGCCTTCGCGGCCGGCCTCTGGCTGTGTTTCTCGCGGAACATCATCGGCTGTCTGCTGACCGGGATGGCCGGCTATTCGCTGGCGCGCCTGCTACTGTGATCCGCCGCTTGCCCTAACTACGTCGCGGGCGTAGTGTCGGCCGCCGTCGGAAGCCTCAAACTACACGAGGGAGTGGAGATGCAAAACATCGGCGGATTCCTGGTATTCCTGGGTATAGGCTCATTCGTCCTGCACTACCTGAACATGGAATTCATGTTGCTCGGTTGGGTGGACAACTGGGGCACGGGCATCGGCAATGCGATCCGCATCGCGATGATCGTGATCGGCGGGATCCTCTGGTTCCTGGGCCGCCAGCAGGCGGCGAAGTCGGAAACCCCGCCCGCGACCTGAGCGCGGACACCGCGCCGGCGCCACCGTGCGCGGTGTTCCTTCTGGAACGTGGCGCCTGATCAGGATTTGATACAGGCCTAACTGCACGAACCAGACGATCGCGGCCGCGGTGAGATCGTGGGAAAGGAAGTGCGCGCCGCGCGCCTCCTGGCCGATCGAGAACGCGATGCCGGTGAGGATGCCCGCCGCAAGCGCCCAGCGTGCGCGGCGCCGTGAGCGGTCACGAAGCACGAAGTAGCCACATATCAGCGAGAATCCCGAGGACGCGTGCGCGCCGGGAAAACAGCGTGCGCTCGGCAACGTATCTGGCCGGTCGGCCAGCAACGCGACGTACGGCCGGTCGCCGCCGAATCCGGACAGGTTCCACGGGCAGTCCACGTTGGTGACCGCTTTCAATGCGCCAACGACGCCAGTCGACAGCAGAATGGCACAGAACACGAAACCCGCGGCGCGCCGCCAATGGCCGAGGCGCGGAAACAACAGCGACAGGATCCACACGGCGAGCGCGGCCGCGGCGATACCGCGCACGAGCCAGCGGCCCTGCGAATGCAGCACTCCGCGCGCCCACCACTCACCGGCGCCGCTGCCGAGCCAGCGTTGTGTCGGCGCATCGAAGTACCACGCGTGGGCGATCGACCGGTCGAGGTCAAACCACTCGATGCCGGCGATAACCAGCACGAATGCGATCGCCGGCCACAACACATGCCTGCGCGACAACCCTCGCTCGCCGGGTGAGGCCGCGTACTGGATCTGCGCAGCCAGCTTTGGAGTACCTTTCACGTCCAGGGTTAGACGTCGGGTAAGCCGGAAGGCCGTTGGCGCGACGGAACCGGCCTTGCGATGACGTCTCAAGGCGCAGAACTGCAATGAGGTGGCCGAGTGTCGGATGAGCAGGATCTGGTCAACAGGATGCGCCGGGGCGAACAACGCGCCTTCGACCAGTTCTTCGACCGGTATGCCGCGCGCCTTGGCGCGTTCATCGCGCGCCGCAGCGCGTTCGATGCGGCTGGAATCGAGGACGTGGTGCAAATGACGATGATCAACGCCATGCGTGGGCTCGCGAATTTTCGCGGCGGCGCCTCGCTGTTCACCTGGTTGTGCCAGATCAGCCGCAACCACCTCGCCGATGCGCGCCGCAAGGCGGCGCGTCAGCCGGTGATGCAGAGCCTCGATGAGCTGGCGGATGAAAGGCCGTTGGCAACGGTCGTCCAGCTGACGGACTTTCGCGATCCGCTCGATGAATGCGCGAGCGAATCTGATCGCGGCGCGGTGCGCCGGGCCATCAACCGCTTGCCGGCCCACTACGCGAAGATTCTCGAGCTGCGCTACGGCGACGAGCTCACGGTGCCGGAAATCGCGACGACACTCGGCATTTCGGAAACCGCGGCGGAGTCGCAGCTCGTGCGCGCAAAACAGGCATTCCGGTCGGATTGGTT
>JAKFFF010000067.1:0-11691 GCA_036677145.1 Alcaligenaceae bacterium | reverse complement strand
CGCCGGGTTCGCGCGCGAGCACGTGCATGCGTTTGAGCTCGATCTGCGGGAATCGCGCCGAGTGACGCTGGCCGACTGGCAGAATCGTCCCTGGACCGACAAGTTGCTCGATGCCCTCGCGGGATTGTTCAGCTCGCAACTTTAGGGCGAATGCTTTCCAGTTGATGTCGGACGTTGACTACGTCGCGAGCCGAAGATGCCCAGTAGTTGCGCGGACACCGTCGGAGGAGACTCACGGAAACGCAGCTGGAGGTTGGACGAAGTGAAAAATGCAAGCTCAGCAACTTCCCTGGTTCGTTCCATGTGCCTCCTCCTGGCGCTGACTGGCTGCGCCGACAAGGGCAACGCGCAAGCCAAGGACGAGGACCCGGTCGTTGCCACCCGGGCACCCGCCACGACTGGAGCGTTGCCGGATTTCCGGCCCCTCGTGCGCAAGTACGGCGACGCCGTCGTGAACGTGGAAGTGCAGCAGAACACGCGTCAGGCGCGCGAGCAATCCGGCGACCAGCCCTCTTTGCCGGAGGACCCTCTCTTCGACTTTTTCAGGCGTTTCGGCATTCCGGCGCCGGAGTTCGGGCCCCGGGGCGACGCACCACCGCGGCGTGGCGCGGGATCCGGCTTCATACTTTCCGAGGACGGCTACATTCTCACCAATGCGCACGTCGTTGCCGACGCGGACATGGTGACGGTGCGCCTCACGGATCGGCGCGAGTTTCAGGCCAAGGTGATTGGCGCCGATGCGCGCACGGATGTTGCGGTCATCAAGATCGATGCGAACGACCTGCCGACAGTCGTCATAGGTGATCCGGACGCGCTGGAGCCGGGTCAATGGGTGCTCGCCATCGGATCGCCGTTCGGGCTGGAAAGCACTGCGACTGCCGGCATCGTCAGCGCAACCTCGCGGGCCGTCGGCGGCGAGAGTTATGTGCCGTTCATCCAGACTGACGTCGCCGTGAATCCTGGCAATTCCGGCGGTCCCTTGTTCAACATGAAGGGCGAGGTCGTGGGCATCAACTCGATGATCTTCAGCCGCACCGGCGGCTACATGGGCGTGTCTTTCGCAATTCCGATCGACGTCGCGATGAACGTTCGCGATCAACTGGTCAAGAATGGGCGCGTCGTGCGTGGACGCATCGGAGTGGCCGTCCAGGATCTGGACGCGCAGCTTGCAGAGTCTTTTGGACTGGATCGACCCCGCGGCGCGCTCGTGAGCTCGATCGACGAGAATGGTCCTGCGGCGGCGTCGGGACTCGAGACTGGCGACGTGATTCTCGAGGTCAATGGACAACCGATCGATCGATTCACCGACCTGTCCGGACTCATTGCAGGACTGCAGCCGGGCAGCACCGCCGAGTTGCGTGTCTGGCGCGATCGAAAGGATCATGAGATCGAAGTACGCATCGGTGAGATGCAGGATGCTCCTGTGCGCACGGCCGGCGGTCCGGCCGGGGAGCCCGGCGGGAAGCTTGGACTGAGCGTGCGGCCACTGACGCAGGAGGAAAGGCAGCGTAGCGGCTCGGACGGCGCCATTGTCGTCGATGAGGTCGGCAGCCCGGCGGCGGAAGCCGGAATACAGCCTGGCGATATCATTCTCGGCGTGAACGGTGCCGACATCGAATCCGTCGAGCAGTTTCGCGCAGCCGTCGAGGACGCGCCGGTGACGGTCGCGCTTTTGATCGAGCGCGGACAGGCCCAGATATTCGTACCGGTGCCCACCGGATGAGCGGTCTCGCACAATGTATGCGGCGTTACGATTCCTTGTCGGGAGGCGGCGGACTCTCGGTGAGGGACTGGAGGTGGCATTCGCGGCCGTCGACCACAATCGATGAGAATTCATCGAAGCTGCCGACCGAGCGGGTCACGAAACCGATCGTCGTATTGAGTCGCATCCCAGGACAGGAGCCGCGGAGCTCGGCCCGATACCACTGGTCATTGCGTCCCTCGATGTACAGCGTATCGGCATCGACCGCGCGCCAGTTCTCGATGCCGCCGAGGTTGACGAACGGAATGCTTGCGTCTCCATTCGCGTGATCGGCGCCTTTCGCGTCGGCAGCGGTTGTTTGCGGCGACTTGCGGGTGTCTGCCGGTCCGGTACTCTCGACGAGTGACCTTATCCGGCATTCACGACCATCCACAACGATGGAAGAGAATCGATCGAAACTGCCACTGGGCTCGAAAACAAATCCTATCGTATGCGCGAAGGGCAAGCCGGTGCAGGAACCAAGCAAATCTGCCCGGTACCACTGGCCCTTGCGACTCTGCACGAACAACACGTCACCGTCGTCGGCCCTCCAGTTGCCGATCCCGCCCATGTCCGCAAACGCAATGCGAGTCTGCTTCCCCGGTTCCTCAGACTTGGCCGCGGCCGTGACCGCTGAGGCACTGACCTGTGCGACTACGCCGGCGGCGCAAGCGCAGCATAGGATGACTTGTTTCACGATTGGCTCCATGGCGTGAGCTCGGTAACTGCTGAACAACCCCAGCACTATCTGAGTTACTGACTCAGGACGGAGATAGTCCAGGACCATTTCTGTTTGAAAGTCGGTTCCTACGCAGGTGACCTCGTCGACGGCTCCACGCGAGTCGAGCGGCTGCCGATCCGGCCGATGGAGCGCGCGAGGCTGTCCGTCGCCGCACGCGCTGCGCCGGCAGTCTGCCGCCGCCCGGCGTTCTCCAGGACCGCAATCAAGCCCGCGATCCCGGTCTCGAGCTCGCGCGTGAGGACGTGGTCGCCGAGTCCCGACAAAGCGCGCAGGATCAGGTCTTCCGCCCGCGCCTGCATCTCCGGCGGCAGCCGGTCGAAGAGCAGTTCGAACGTGCGGAGGATTTCCGCCAGACTTTGATGCTGCATCGACTCCGACGCCGAGACGGCCAGGGACTCGAAAGAATTCAGCAATCGAAGCAGCACGTCATCCTGATAGACGACCGGAGCCACTTCCACTTCCACTTCCGGTGCCTGATCCACCGATTGCACCCAGCGCGCCAGTATGTCCCGAAGGGCGAAAATGGTCAGCACGCCGGCATCCGGGTCCGATTGCGCGGTCGAAATGGACGTCCATCCGATGGTCTCGAGCTCCTCGACGCCATAGAGCGGATCAGACGCGATGTCACGCTTCTCCTCGCGGTGGATCGCCTCTTCCACGACCCCCGCGACCGCGGTCGCATCGGCAGGGGACTGCGCTTTCACGTCCGCAAGCACCTGGCCGAACACGACATAGGAGCCGATCGTCACCCGCAAGCCGACTTCCACCCCTGCGCCGGCCCGGCTTGCCGCCCGCCTGATGGCCTCGACATCGATTGCGGTGACAAAACCGTGCGCCTGGGCGGTGACGGGCACGACGTGGCTCGCAACCAGCTCGGACGCGCGCCGCGTCTTGCGGATCAACTCGAGCTGACAAACCCGCGCCGCCAGCACGTGCCGATGAATCGCTTCGACGATGACCACCGGACGCATCTGATTCACGGTCGTGTAGAACAACACCAGCACGAGGCCGAGCGCGGCGATCGTCAGGACCAGCGCAATGCTGCCGCCGAAGACGGGATTCAGCGGCCCGACGGACGCCCGCATGATGAGGGAATAAAGCGCCAACCCGATGAATACGCCGAAGTACACCTGGTTGTGCCATGTGCGCAGAAACTGGTCGTAGACCTGGTGCGTGAGAGCGCCCGCGGATTGCTGCAAGGCGATCAACAGCAGCGAGATCGTGATCGACGTGAGCGTGATGAGTCCCGCCGAAACGATTCCCAGCAGCTCGCCGGTCGCGCTGGCATCGGCAAAGACGTGCGCCTGCAGCCAGTCCCGGATCGGCATCAGGGAACCGGCGCTGCCGCGGTCGAGCATGAAGGTGCAGGCAGCAAGGACCAGGAACCCGGCAATGATGCAGGCGGGGACGAGCAGGAACTCTGAGAACGCCCGGCGCGCGCTGTCCAGCAGCTTGCCCGCGTGGCCAATGGCCGCCTTGCTCACACCATCTCCTACCCGGCCTTCTCGACCTTGCTGTCCTCGTCCTTTGCCGCCGCAAGCGCCTCGGGCTCTAGCATCTCGGCGCCTAGGTTCAGCTTGAGGAACACGCCCCACGCGGCCAGCAGGGCCGCCGCCATGAGGCCGACCGCGGCCGCATAGGGAAGATGCGACGGGTCATCGCGGCTGAACCGGAACACGGCAACCAGTGCCTCGATCGATAACGCGACGACGAGCACGACCAGGAACCGCGACAGAAACCGGCGCACGCGCGAAGGTGCGCTCATGTGGGATTCGCGCTGGATTTCCTCCTCGACGATCGTCTGGCCCAGCTCAAGTGCCGCCACCGCGATCGTGAGCAGCGCGATGCTGTTCAGCACGGCATCGAGCCGGCTTGCGAGTCCGCTGTCGTTCGCCGGAAATGCGGCCTGCCACAGCTCATGACCGGCGAATGCGAGCAACATGAATGCGCTCACGACGAAGAGAATGCTGATCAGCAGGTGACCCGCGGGAAAGACCTTCAGCAGGAGTCTTGTCACTGAAGCCATCCGCCGGAGAACCCGGCGCGCCGCAGTCCGGTGACGAGATACGGACATTGGCGCATCAACGACCACAGGAATCCGGAGCGGTAGTTCTCGATCATGTTGACGATGGGCCCCTGGTTGATGCCGAAATGATAGGGCGACACCCAGCCGTATTCGTGCTTCGGCTGCGCCGGGAACGTCGGGTTGAAGGTGGCCTTGTAGCCGTACTGCTGGGACTCGTTCAATTGCATTCGCTCGTAGTTCTGGATCGTGGACAGGACGATTTCCGGCGCGAATGGCAATGACGCGATCACCGCCCAGGGCGCCAGCGTCCCGTCATCGGGTCCGTACGGCGCGCCGCGGGCGATGTAGTCGTAGAACACCCGCTCGATGCCGTCGACCCGCAGCGTCCGCGGGCCGGGGCCGTCGCTGGAGGTGATGCCCCAGCAGAGCTCGTCGTAATGCTCGAACTCGTGCGGATTGCGGATCGCGTATTGCTGCTGCACCAGGGCCGCGCGCCGGCTGTTCTCGAAGTAATCCAGTTCGTGCTGGCGCATGAACTCGTCACGAATGCCACGGAAGTCGACCCACACGTGCGAGAGTTGATGGATGAACAACGGCCCTGCGTAAAGGAACTCGATCCCGTAGATTCTTTTCCATTTGTAGGTCGACAACCACGCCTGGTAGCTCTCCGCAGGCAGGGGAAATGTGGGCGATCCCAGCCCGAGCACGTAGAGCAGGAGAGCCTCGTCGTAACCCTGCCATCGATAGCGCAGAAAGCCCTTTTCCGGGGTCCAGCCGTGGCTCAACGCGGCTTCTCCGTTCTGCATCCACTGCCAGTCGGCTCTGCGGTACAACGCGTCTGCGCGCCTGCGGATTTCGTCCTCTTCTTCCGTCTCGCGGCGAAAGTACGCGGCGGCAGCGAGCATGCCGGCAAGCAGGAACGCGGTATCGACGCTCGACAGCTCGCAGCGCCAGGCACGCCGGCCGCTCGTCATGTCGAGAAAATGATAGTAGAAGCCCCTGCAACCGGTGGCATCGGGTTCCGGGCCATGCGGTGAGCTTTCAAAGAACCGCAACGTCGCGAGCGTCCTCACGATCGCTTCGTCGCGGGTCATGAAACCGCATTCGACCCCGCCCGGATAGGTCGCGAGCGCGAACCCGACGGCGGCAATGCTGGCCGGCCAGTTCTCGCGCGACTTGTCGAGCACCAGCCCGTTCTCCAGGTTCGTCTTGTGGATGAAGTAGGTGAACGAGTCCCGCTGCAGCCTCGTGAGCAACTCATCCTGCGCCGGTGTGATCGAATCGGGGGCCACGATGGATGCGCCTCGCGGCGCCTACGAGCCAGCGAACCCGATCCTGAGCGCGGCGACCGATTGCGGCGGCATCGCAATGTCGAACTCGATGCGACCCTCGGAAACGCTCAACGGATGCGGTTGCGGGCGCAGGGCGGACTCGGCGAGCAGGGTCTCGACCTGGCGCGGGCTCGGGTAACCGGGCTCGCCCATCTGTTGCCACGCGCGTCGCGGATTGACGTGGTCGTCATCGATGCGCGACAGCAGCGCGGACACCGGCTGCGGCGCGTTGACCAGGCAGACGCGCACCGATTCCGCGGCGATGGCGTGGCGCGGCATCGCGTAGTTCGTGACGAATGCCGTCACGCAGCTCTCACCTCCGCCAACCCGGACGTCGACGGTGTCGTGGCCGCCTTGCACCGGGTACAGCCGGTCGCCCAGGCCATGCAGCAGCTCGAAAGCACGATAGACCGGCTTCGGGATGCCGTGCAGGTTCAACAGGCCAAAGCCGCCGTGAAAAGGCACGCTCGGAAAATAGTTCTCCTCGAAGATGTCGGTGAAAGTCCAGAAACTGTAGCCGGACACCAGCGGATCGACCGACAGTGCGATGTTCGCGGCGAAGGCCGCGGCAAACGACTGGTCGTGGAGCGGGTCACGTGGATTGGAACTGACGTTCCATTCGGTGTAGTACAGCGGCAGCCCGCGCGCCTGGGCATGCGCCTCTTCGGCGCGCTGACGCATCACGTCGCGCGGCGCATGTTCGAGTTGCGTCAGCGTGTCCGCGCCGATCGTCCCAAACGCATCGGTCGGGTAATAGTGCGTGGTCAGGAAATCCACGGGCAGCCGATTCTCGTCGCAAAAGGCGAGAAACTGGGGAATCCAGGCGTTCTGCGCGCTCGACGGACCGCCCACCTGGAGCTGCGGATCGATGTTCTTGATCGCTTCGGCCGTCGTTCGATAGAGCTCGTAGTACCCCTGCTCCCCGCCGGTCCAGAAAGCCGTGAGGTTGGGCTCGTTCCACACTTCCAGGCACCACTCCCTCACTTCGCGCGGACCATAGCGCTCGACCCAGTGCCGCACCAGCTTGTCGATCAACGCAGCCCACTGGCGGTAGTCCTTCGGCGGCGTCACGTTTCCCTGAAAGCGAAACACCGTCTCGCCGCCGGAAGCGAGCGTAGCCGGCATGAAGGACAATTCGGCGAATGGCTGCATGCCGATCGACAACAGGTGGTCGAAGATGCTGTCTACATTGAAGAACGAGTAGAGGAACTCCTCGTTCTGGCAGATCAGCGTTCCCATGTCGTCGTCGAGCATGCCGTGAAAGCGGACATGCCGGAACCCGAGGTCGTCGTGAGCGCGGCGCAGGTGCTCGCGCCAGTCGGCGCGGAGCGCGAGCAGCGCGCGGCCGCTGCCCACGGTGTGCTCCCACGCATGCGCGAGCGGAGCCGGCGTCGCAGCGAGATTGCACTCGAAGTTGACGGTCACGGATGTCCCACACGGCTGACGTGACGCTTGTGCGCGATGGCCGGCGCCGGACCGAACGGGTGCCCACCGAACCCGTGACGCATGATCGCGATGGCCCGCGCCCACGGCATGCGTTGGTCGCGCGAGACCAGGAGTTGCATCGTTGCCTGGGCGATGACCGGAACCGGGACCTCGAGCCGGAGTGCGTCGCCGACGAGCCAATTGACCTCCCCGGTATCGTCGACGTGGCTCGGGACGTCGGCGAGCCCGCCGTGCGCGCGATAGCCCTCCTCCATGAGGTCCACCAGCCACGACCGGATCACCGAGCCGTGCCGCCAGCAGCGAAGAACGTCGGCCACCGGCAGTTGCTCGGGATAGGCTTGCAACAGGGCAACCCCCTCGCCGATCGCCTGCAGCATGCCGAACTCGATGCCGTTGTGGACCAGCTTGGTGAAGTGCCCCGCGCCCGGCGGGCCGGCGTGGACATATCCGCCGGGAATCGCGAGGCCGCGGAGGATGGGTTCGACCCGTTCGATGGCCGCTTGCTCCCCGCCCACCATGAAGCATGCCCCGTGGCGCGCGCCATCAACTCCGCCGGAGGTGCCGGCGTCAACGAAGTACAGGCGCCGTTTACCGAGGCGCTCCGCGCGGCGTATCGAGTCGCCCCAGTACGAGTTGCCGCCGTCGACGATCACGTCGCCCGGATCCAGCACTCCGGCGAGCTGCTCGATGACTTCGTCCACACCGCTTCCTGCGGGTATGTAGAGCAGGATCGCGCGCGGCGCAGCCAGCTTGGCGACGAGCTCTTCGAGCGTGGCGGCTTCCACGAGGCCGCAGTCGACCAATTCCTTGCTCGCGCCGCCGAGCGTGTAGCCGGCGACGCGCATGCCTTGGGAGAAAGCCTGCATCGCGAGCCCGCCTCCCATTCGACCGAGGCCGACGATCCCGAATTCCTGAGTGATGTCTCTCACGAGTTCCCCGGAAAAGTGACCACGGTCTTGACGTCCCCGGGACGACGCTCCAGTGCCTCGCTCCACCGCGACAGCGGAAAGCGCCGCGTGATCAGCCGCTCCAGCCAGCCCGGATCGGCATTTGCGAGAGCGGCGGCAGCCTGCTCGTAGTGCAGCCGGTTGGCATTGACGGACCCGAAGACCACGTTGTTTTCGAGCACCAGTTCGCGATTCAGGCGGCCCGCATCCACAGGGATCGTGCGGCCACCGGATGAGACGCCGGCAAGGCAGACGATGCCGTTGGCGCGCGCCGCCCGCATGCAGGCAATGACCAGCGACGGTGCGCCGGTGCACTCGATCACCACATCCGCCGGCGCCAGCTTGTCGATCTTCCCAACGTGATAGGTCGCGCCGAGGTCGGCGACCAGGCGCGGTTTAGGGCCCACCTCGGTGCGGTCGAATACCTGCACGTCGAGACCGCGCTGCCTGCCGATAAGCGCCGCGAGCAACCCGATCGGTCCGGCGCCCGTCACCAGCACGCGCCGCGGCGCCCACAGGGCGCGCCGGCCGATGCGCACGATGTGGTCCCAGGCTTTCGCCACCACGCTGGCCGGTTCCAGCAACACCGCATGCGACGCGAGCGCGGGATCGACCTTCACCACGAAGCGACGATGCAAGCGGTAACGCTCGCTGCCGAAGCCGTGCAGGCCCTTGATGCCGTGCTCGGTGTAGCGGCCGTTCTGGCACATGTCCCATTCGCCGGCCGCGCAACTCGCGCAGGGCACGGGATCGGGGTGGCGCACGATGCAGCAAACCCAATCGCCGCGCGCGAGACCACTTTCTGCCGGCGCATCGAGCACCCGGCCAAGCGACTCGTGGCCGAGGACCAGCCGCTCTGCACCGGGCGGGGACTTGCCATAGGCGCCACTCAGGATCTCCCGATCGGTGCCGCAGACGCCCAGCGCCTGCGCCTGGATCAGGATCTCTCCTTCGGCAGGATCAGGCTCCGCCAACTCCTCGAGGCGGGCCGAGTGGGCAGCGCCCGGAACCACCGTCAGCGCGAGCATGATTGCAGTCCGTTCCTCTCGTAGGACCGGACACTACTGTCGTGAGGCTGAAGGCAATAGTGGGCATCAGTCCGCCAAAATGTAGGAGCCGAAGCCGTCCTTCAGGCGATTTGGCTGACATGCAGCACTGAACCGCTGCAACGAGTCATTCCCACTCGATCGTCGCCGGCGGCTTGCCGGAGACGTCGTACACGACGCGCGATACGCCGGTGACCTCGTTGACGATGCGCCGCGCGACGAGGTCCAGGAATTCGTAAGGCAAACGCGCCCAGTGCGCGGTCATGAAGTCGACGGTCTCGACGGCGCGCAGCGCTATGACCCAGTCGTAGCGCCGGCCGTCGCCCATCACCGCGACCGACCGCACCGGCAGGAAGACCGCCATGGCCTGGCTGACCGCGTCGTACAGGCCGTGCGCGCGCAACTCCTCGATGAAGATCGCGTCCGCGCGGCGCAGGAGATCCGCCGCCTCGCGGCTCACGCGACCGAGGATGCGCACGCCGAGGCCGGGCCCCGGGAACGGGTGCCGGAACACCATTTCGCGCGGCAGCCCGAGCTCGAGGCCGATCCGGCGCACCTCGTCCTTGAACAGCTCGCGCAGTGGCTCGAGGAGCGAGAGGTGCATGCGCTCCGGCAGCCCGCCGACGTTGTGGTGCGACTTGATCACGTGGGCCTTGCCGGTCTTCGCGCCCGCGGATTCGATGACGTCGGGATAGATCGTGCCCTGCGCCAGCCACTTGACGCCGGCCAGCCGCTTCGACTCCTCCTCGAACACGTCGATGAAGAGCCTGCCGATGACCTTGCGCTTGCGTTCCGGGTCCTCTTCGCCCTCGAGCGCCGCGAAGAAGCGATCTGCGGCGTCGACGCGGATGACGCGGATGCCGAGGTGCGCCGCGAAGGTTTCCATGACCTGGTCCCCCTCCCCGAGCCGCAGCAGGCCGTGGTCGACGAACACGCAGGTGAGCTGGTCGCCGATCGCGCGGTGCAGGAGCGCGGCGACGACCGAGGAGTCGACGCCGCCGGACAGGCCGAGCAGCACGCCCTCGCCGCCGACCTGCCCGCGCACGCGAGCGATGGCGTCGTCGACGATGTGGCCGGCGTCCCAGAGCGCATCGCAGCCGCAGATGCCGCGCACAAACCGCTCGAGAATGGCGCGCCCGGCGCGCGTGTGAGTGACTTCGGGGTGGAACTGGACGCCGTAGTAGCGCCGCGCGTCGTCCGCCATCGCCGCGAGCGGCGCGTTCGCCGTAGCGGCGATCGCCGTGAAGCCCGGCGGCAGCGCCTCGACGCGGTCGCCGTGGCTCATCCACACATCCAGCAAGGCGGGATCCAAGGCCCCCTCGTCGGCGATGCCGTCCAGCAGCCGGGATGCCCCCGTGCGCCGCACGCTTGCGTAGCCGAACTCGCGGTGCGCGGACGGCGCGACCCGGCCGCCGAGCTGCGCGGCCATCGTCTGCATGCCGTAACAGATGCCGAGCACCGGCACGCCGAGCTCGAACACGGCGCCCGGCGCTGCCGGCGGCTTTTCGCCGATGACGGACTCCGGACCGCCGGAGAGCACGACGCCGCGCGCGCCGAACTGGCGGACGGCGTCGTCGCCGCAGTCCCAGGGCAGGATCTCGCAATAGACGCCGATCTCGCGCACGCGCCGCGCGATCAGCTGCGTGTACTGCGCGCCGAAGTCGAGGATCAGGATCCGGTGTGCGTGGATGTCGGCCGCGGCAGCCTGCATGCGCGCTGCCATCAGCCGATCCGGTAGTTGGGGGCTTCTTTCGTGATGCTCACGTCGTGCACGTGGCTCTCGCGCACGCCCGCGCCGGTGATGCGCACGAACACGGGGCGCGTGCGCATCTCGTCGATGTCGTGGCTGCCGGTGTATCCCATCGCGGCCCGCACGCCGCCCGCGAGCTGGTGCAGGATGGTGACCAGGCTCCCCTTGTACGGGACCCGCCCCTCCACCCCTTCGGGCACCAGTTTCTCGAGCTCCTCGACGGTGTCCTGGAAATAGCGGTCGCTGGATCCGTGCCGTTGCGACATCGCGCCGAGCGAGCCCATGCCGCGGTAAGACTTGTAGGAGGCTCCCTGGTACAGCTCGACCTCGCCCGGCGACTCCTCGGTGCCGGCAAATAGCCCGCCGATCATGACCGTGTGCGCCCCGGCCGCGATCGCCTTGGCCACGTCGCCGGAATAGCGGATGCCGCCGTCCGAGATGAGCGGCACGTCCGACTTCGCCAGCGCCTCCGCGACCGTCGAGACCGCCGTGACCTGCGGCACGCCGACACCCGCGACCACGCGGGTCGTGCAGATGGAGCCGGGGCCGATGCCCACCTTCACGCCGTCGACGCCGGCGTCCACCAGTGCCTTCGCCGCCTCGGCCGTCACGATGTTTCCGGCCACGAGCTGCAGCCCGGGATGCGCCTTGCGGATGCGCTC
>JAKFFF010000066.1:0-11691 GCA_036677145.1 Alcaligenaceae bacterium | reverse complement strand
CTGGACTCAAGCAGCGGATCCTCGACGAATTGCGCGCCGCGGGCGCCGACGCCACGGGATACGAGGCACTCGGGGCTCACGGCATCGACGCGGAACTGCCCCTGCCGATCTCGCCCGCGTTGCTGCAGGTGCTCGAATCGCATGACATCCCCGCGCCAGCCAACGGCGTATTGCGCATCGAGATCCGGAGCCGCGAATGAAATTCTGGTGGTTAGGCCTGGTGATTTTCGCCGGCAGTGCGCGGGCTTTCGAGCTGCCGCCGGTCTGCGCCGAGGTTGCGGCGCTGCCGGCGCCGGGTGCCGAGAGCCTTCCGTTCGCCGAGCTGCGCGTCGCCGTGGAAAAACTCATCGAGACGGATCCGAACGCCGCCGTTGCGATGATGTGCAAGACCATTCCGCGCGTGGAGCGCGAACGAGGCGCGGATTCCGTGGAGATGGCCTGGTGGGTGGGTTCGCTCGGCACTCCGTTGATCGCGTTCATGGATCGCATGGCGGAGGCGCTGCCGCTGCTAGAGTTCGCGCGGCCGATATTCGAGCGCCGCCTCGGTCCGTATGCCGCGGAGGTCGCGGAGATCCATGTGGCCTACGCCTGGATCGCCACACGCCAGGGGCGCAACGTCGACGCCGTCGCCGCGTGGCAGAACGCCCTGCGCATCCGCGAGCGAAATCCGGGACCACGGAAACTCGAGCTGCAGAAAATCCTGGTCGGCCTCGCGCAGATCCAGTCCTCCCAGCGCAACTTCCCGGCGGCCAAAGAAGCGCTCGCGCGTGCGCAGGTCATTCTGGAGGAAAACGGCGAGACCGTGAGCGAGGCCGCGGCGGCGATCGAGAACACGTATATCAACATCGCCTGGCGCGAAGAGGATTTCGCCGCCGTGCGCGCTCACGCGGAGAATCAGATCCGCATCGAGGAAGCGATGGCGAGTCCGGTCGCGCAGCGCGTGCCCGCATATGTGTGGTTGGGACAGAGCCTCGAACGCCTCGATGAATATGAAGCGGCGGAAGCGGCGTTGCGCAAGGCCGTGGAGATTTCTGAGAGCAAGGACGGCGCGCCGCTGCAAAGACACCAATTCACGGCGCTCGCGCAACTCGCTGGCCTGCTCGTGGTGCGCGGCAAACCCACTGAAGCCCGGGACTTCGCGGCGCGCGCGATCACCGTCGGCGAAGCCACGCGCGGCAAGGACGCCCCGATGCTGGTGCGCCCGCTGCAATTTCTGGGAGGCGCGCAACTTGCGCTTGGCGAGTTACCCGAAGCGCTGCGCACGTATGAGCGAGCCGGCGCGTTGATCGCGCAACACGCGGACAGCGTCGAGCGTCCATGGATCGTCGCGCATCATCGCGGACTGGCGCGATTGCAGCTCGCGCTCGGCGAGTCTGCGCAGGCGCGCGCGTCGCTCGAACAGGCTGCACGCGCCGCGGGCGACGATCCGACGCTGACCATCGAGCGCGCCGCAACCTTGCTGACACTCGGAGTGTTGCCGGGCTCGGCCGGCGCCGGTGGCCAGGAGGGTCTTTCGCAGGCGCTGGCGCTCTATCGCACGCGCCTGCCGGAGTCGCATCCCGCCATCCTGCGCGTCATCACCCAGGCCTGCGCGCTCGAGATCGACGCGCGCGCGGCTTCAACGGCCAGTTGCGACGATGCAGCGCGGCGCGTCGAGCGCGCGCCGGAATCAGATCCGCTGCTGCGCCACGACGTGTACGCGCTGTCGAGCGACCTCAGCGCGCAGCGTGGCGAAACGGATCGCGCCTTCGGCCTCGCGATCCGCGCGCTCGCCGCCGCCAGCACGCTCGGCACACCCGACCCGATGTGGCGCGCCGATTATGCGTTGGCGCGGCTGCTGCAGCAGCGCAACGAAACGACACTCGCCATCTTCTTCGGCAAGGAATCCATCGCGCAGATCGAACGGCTGCGAGGCCGCTTCGTCGGTGACGAGCGGCGGCTCGAGGCGGCTTTTCTCGCGGACAAGGTCGGTGTCTATCGCACCGTCGCGGATTGGCTGATGTCGATCGGGCGCATCGATGAAGGGCTCGACGTCCTGCGGCTGCTCAAGGCCGAAGAGCTGTTCGATTTCGTGTTGCGCGATGCGCAGTGGAGCCGCGCGAACGGCATCGAGCTCACGCCGCAGGAAGCCGCGTTGCGCGAGCAGTATCTGCAGCTCCTGAATGCCGATGCGACCGCCGGCTCCGAGATCGATCGACTCGGCCGGCTGCGCGATTCCAATCGCATCAGCGCCGGCGAAGTCGCTGCGCTCGATGCCCTGCTCACCGGTCAGCAGCAGCGGGAAACCGCGCGCGCGCAACGCATCGGCGAGTTCCTGGCGACTGGCCGCGGCGCGCCGCCCGCACCGCTGCGCGCGGTGCAGGCCGAGCGGCTGGCGCAAGAACTCGCCACCCTCGGGCCTGATACCGCGCTGGCGTTCTATCTACTCACCGAGACGCGCCTGCGCGTGTTGATCGCCACGCGTCGCGGACAGTTCGAATACGAGACGCCCATCGATGCGCCCGCGCTGCGCGGCGACATCGGCCGGTTCCTGGAGACGATTTCGCGGCGCGAGAATGTGACCGCCGGCGCGCGCAAGCTCTACGACGCCATCGCACGGCCGCTCGACCAGGAAGCGCGGCGCGCGGGGGCCAAACGCATCGTGTTGTGGCTCGACGGCGCGCTGCGGTACGTGCCGTTCGCGGTGCTCCATGACGGGAGCAAATACCTGATCGATCGCTACACGATCGAGTCGTACGCGCCGCGCGCGGACGGCAATCCGGTCGCGCGGACGAGCGTCGATTCAGGGCCGCTCACCGTACGTGGGCTCGGTCTCACTCGCGCGGTGGCCGGATACGACGCGCTGCCGGCGATGGCGGACGAACTCTGCGACGTTGTGCGTGGGCCGATCGAAGGGCTCGCCGTGCGCGGACGCGGGTGTCCGCGCGAAGAGTACGGCGCCGGCGCTCTCGATGGCGCGGGATTCGCCGATGCCGCATTCACCGCCGGGAAACTCGAATCGCTGCTCGGAGCGGGAAATGCGTTCTCCGTGCTGCACCTGGGCACACATTTCAACCTGCGGCCGGGCAACGCACGCCGGTCGTTCCTGTTGCTGGGTGACGGCTCGCGTCTGACGCTCGACACCATCGCGGGCTACGACTTCAAGAACCTGCGGCTGGTGACGCTGTCCGCCTGTCAGAGCGGGCTCGGCGGCGCGACGACGGATGATGGACGCGAAGTAGAAGCGCTGAGCGCGATCGTCCAGCGGCGCGGTGCACGCAGCGTGATCGCGAGTTTGTGGCGCGTGGAGGATCGCAGCACCGCGCGGCTGATGCGCGATATGTACGACGCGCTGCCCGCGCAGAAATCCGATGCGGCCGCGGCTTTGCGTCGTTCGCAACTCAAGCTGCGCGCCTTGCGCATCGGCGGCACCCGTCCGTTCGAGCATCCCTACTACTGGGGCGGCTTCCTCGTCTCCACCCGCTAGCTGGCGGCTCCCGCGAATCCCGTCCCGGCGCCACCGCCGTTGAGGCCCAGCTCCTGCTGCTTCATCTTTTCGATGGTGTCGCGGATCTTCGCGGCTTCTTCGAATTCCAGGTTGCGCGCGTGTTTGTACATCTGCGCCTCGAGCCGCTTTATCTCGCGCACGATCTGCTCGGGCGACAACATGCGCAGGTTCGGCGCCGCCTCTTCCGCGCCGCGCTTCTTCTTGCCCATCTTGTAGCCGAAGTCGGTCGAATCGGCGCGCGCGCCTTCCATCACGTCCATCACGTTCTTGCGGATGCTCAGCGGCGTCAGGCCGTTCGCGGCGTTGAAGGCGAGCTGGATGTTGCGCCGGCGGTCGGTTTCCGCGATCGCACGCTCCATCGAACCAGTCACGCGATCTGCATACAGAATGGCTTTGCCGTTCACGTGACGGGCCGCGCGGCCCATGGTCTGGATCAGCGAATTATCCGAGCGCAGGAATCCTTCCTTGTCCGCGTCGAGGATCGCGACCAGCGACACCTCGGGCATGTCGAGACCTTCGCGCAACAGGTTGATGCCCACCAACACGTCGAACTTGCCGAGCCGCAGATCGCGGATGATTTCCACGCGCTCCACCGTCTCGACGTCCGAGTGCAGGTAACGCACCTTGATGCCGTGTTCGTGCAGGTACTCGGTCAGATCCTCGGACATGCGTTTGGTGAGCGTGGTCACCAGCACGCGCTCGTCTTTTTCTGCGCGCAGCTTGATCTCCGACATCACGTCGTCCACCTGCGTGGCCACGGGGCGCACTTCCACGACCGGATCCACCAGGTGCGTCGGCCGCAGCAGTTGCTCCACGGTCTGGGCGGCGTTTCGCGCCTCGTATTGCCCCGGCGTCGCGGAGACGAAGATCATCTGCGGCGCGAGCTTTTCCCATTCCTCGAATTTCAGCGGCCGATTGTCGAGCGCGCTCGGCAGACGGAAGCCGTACTCCACCAGCGTCTCCTTGCGCGAGCGATCGCCCTTGTACATCGCGCCCAACTGCGGAATCGTCTGGTGCGACTCGTCGATCACCAGCAGCGCATTGCCCGGTAGATAGTCGAACAGACACGGTGGCGGCTCACCCGCCGCGCGGCCGCTCAAGTACCGCGAGTAGTTTTCGATGCCCGCGCAGTAACCCACCTCTTTCATCATTTCCATGTCGAACATGGTGCGCTGCTCGAGCCGCTGGGCTTCCACGAGCTTGTTCTGCTCGCGCAGCACCTTCAGCCGGTCGCGCAGCTCTTCGCGGATCTGGTCGATCGCGCCGATGATGCGTTCCTTCGGCGTCACGTAATGCGACCCCGGGTACACCGTGTAACGCGGCACCTTTCTCTGGATCTCGCCCGTCAGCGGATCGAACAGCGCCAGCGACTCGATGGTGTCGTCGAACAACTCGATGCGGATCGCCTCACGCGCCGACTCCGCGGGGAACACGTCGATGACGTCGCCGCGCACGCGATACGTGCCCGCCTGCAGGTCCAGCTCGTTGCGCGTGTACTGCATGTCCGCGAGCCGGCGCAGCAGGCGGCGCTGATCCATGATCTCGCCGCGGACCAGGTGCAGGATCATCGAGTGATACGACTCGGGATCACCCAGTCCGTAGATTGCCGACACCGTCGCGACGATGATCGCGTCCGGCCGTTCGAGCAGCGCCTTGGTCGCCGACAGGCGCATCTGCTCGATGTGCTCGTTGATCGAGGCGTCCTTCTCTATATATGTGTCGCTCGAGGGCACGTACGCCTCGGGCTGGTAGTAGTCGTAGTACGAAACGAAGTACTCGACCGAGTTCTCGGGGAAGAACTCCTTGAACTCGCCATAAAGCTGCGCGGCCAGTGTCTTGTTGTGCGCCATGACCAGCGTGGGCCGCTGCACCTGCGCAATGACGTTGCCGATGCTGAAAGTTTTTCCCGATCCGGTTACACCCAGCAGCGTCTGGCTACGAAAGCCGTCTCGAATACCCTCGACCATCTTGGCAATCGCCTGCGGCTGATCCCCGGACGGCTCAAAGTCGGCTTTCAGGACGAAAGGTTTGTTTTCCATACGTTGATGAAATCACCAAGGGTGGCAGCAGTTCCATCCAGTGATCCGGGCGCTTCAATGCTGTATGCAGCGCCTCGAATCCGACGGCGTGGCGCATTCGCCCCACCGATCGACTAAATGACTGACTTTACGAGAGTTTATCCCCTCACTGGCCCGTGGCTGGCGCGGGAGGATCGCGTAATATACGCGCCCGTTTGATCTTCCCAACCCCTCAAGCCAAAAAGGTTCGCCTGTGCCCAATCAGCTCAGCCGGCGCGTTCAGCGCGTCAAGCCCTCGCCCACTCTTGCCGTCACCGCGCGCGCCGCGAAACTGAAGGCCGAGGGCAAGGACATCATCGGCCTCGGGGCCGGCGAGCCGGATTTCGATACGCCGAAGCACATCGCCGATGCGGGCATCGAGGCGATCCAGAAAGGATTCACGCGGTATACGAACGTCGACGGCATCGTCGAGTTGAAGGACGCGATCATCGCGAAGTTCAAGCGCGACAATCAGATCAGCTACGAGCGCAACCAGATTCTCGTCAGCTCCGGCGCCAAGCAGACTATCTACAACCTCTGCATGGCCGTGCTCGACCCGGGTGACGAGGCGATCATTCCCGCGCCGTACTGGGTGAGCTATCCGGACATGGTGCTGCTCGCGGACGGCCTGCCCGTCACGCCGATCTGCCCGGCGTCGCAGGGCTACAAGCTCACCCCGCGTCAGCTCGAAGCGGCGATCACGCCGAAGACGCGCCTGCTGCTGATCAACAGCCCCTGCAATCCGACCGGCGCTGCTTACACGCGCGCCGAATGGCGTGCGCTCGCGGACGTGCTCGTGCAGCACCCGCGTGTCGTGGTCGGCACCGACGACATGTACGAAAAGATCTGGTGGGGCGCCGAGCCTTTCACCTCGCTGCTGACCGTCGCGCCCGAGCTCTACGAGCGCGTGGTGACGATCAATGGCGTGTCCAAGGCCTACGCGATGACCGGCTGGCGCCTCGGCTACTGCGGTGGCCCGAAGGAAATCGTGAACGCGATGTCCACGCTTCAGGGCCAGAGCACGTCGAATGCCTGCAGCATCACGCAGAAGGCCGCGCTCGCCGCGCTCAACGGCGACCAGGCGCCGGTCACCGCGATGAACGAGCAGTTCAAGAAGCGTCACGACTATTTCATCGCCGCGTTGAACACGCTGCCCGGAATTTCGGCCCTGCCCTGCGCCGGCGCGTTCTACGCGTGGGCGGATTGCAGCGCCGCGATGGCGGCGTTCGGCATCAAGGACGACAACGCGTTCGCCGAGATGCTGATCAACGACGCGGGTGTCGCGGTGGTTCCGGGCTCCGGCTTCGGCGCGCCCAACCACTTCCGCGCCTCGTTCGCGACCAGCATGGCGACGCTCGAGAAGTGCATCGAGCGCATGCGCAAGGTGCTCGAACGCGGACCGGTTGCGAAGTCGGCCTGAAGAAATGGGGACATTCCTCATTTAGTTGTAACAATTCGAGGGGCCGCAGGGGGGCCATCTGCCGTGGAGAATTGTTACAGCTAAATGAGGAATGTCCCCATTTCCGTTTCCCGTTCGGACATCGCGGCGTGGGTCGCGACGGCGGTGGTGCTCGGGCTCATCGTCCAGCTGCACCTGCTGTCGGGCCTGCTCGCCGGGCTGCTCGTCTACACGCTCGTCGACGTACTGACGCCGCGACTGCGGCTGCGCGCCTTCGGCCACGACGCGCCACGCATCGTGGCGGTGACGATCGTCGCAACCATCGTCATCGCCGCGCTGATCGGCTTGGTGATCGGCGCCGTCGCGACACTGCGCAACAGCGGCGAGGGCCTGCCACGCCTCATGCAACGCATGGCGGAGATCCTCGAGGAATCCCGTTACGCGTTGCCGGCGTGGATGACCGGCTATGTGCCCGCCAACGCGAACGCCTTGCAGCAGACTCTCGTCGAGTGGCTGCGCGGCAATGCCGACGACCTGACGGTTTTCGGACGCGGCATCGGCCGCTCCCTGGCCCACATCCTCATGGGCATGGTCATCGGCGCCTTGCTGTCGCTGCAGAAGGCGGCGGCGCCGCACGAACGCCGGCCGCTCTCGGAACATATCGCGCTCCACGCATCGCGGCTCGCCAACGTGTTCCGGCGCGTCGTCTTCGCGCAGGTGTGGATTTCGCTGATCAACACGTTTTTCACCTGGCTGTATCTCGACGTCGTGCTGCGTCTGTTCGGCGTCGACCTGCCGTTGGTGAAAACCCTCGTCGCCCTCACGTTCGTCGTCGGGCTGATGCCGATCATCGGCAACCTGATCTCCAACACCGCGATCGTCATCGTCTGCCTGAGCCAGGGCGTGCCGCTCGCCGCCGTCTCGCTCATCTACCTGGTCCTCGTCCACAAGCTCGAATACTTCCTCAACGCGCGCATCGTCGGTTCGCACATCAACGCGCGCGCCTGGGAATTGCTCATCGCGATGCTGGTGATGCAGGCGGCGTTCGGCGTGAGCGGCCTGATCGCCGCACCCATTTTCTACGCGTATTTCAAGGAAGAACTGCGCTCCAAGGGATTGGTCTGACAGCCGGTTTCCGCCGCCCCTACTCTGCGCGAAAAATTCCGTAGGGCACCTCAACCAGAACTTTTTGATGGTGGTCGTCCGCCGCCACGGGCGTTACCGTCGGCACCCTCGCCAAATCCTCGCCCAACCTCACCGCAAACACAGGAGCTTCCTATGAGTGCAGTAGTTAGAGATGCCGGCGGCGACAAGACCGCCCTTCGTCCCTTCAAGGTGAATGTGCCGGAGGCGGATCTCGCCGATCTGCGCCGGCGAATCGAGGCAACCCGCTTTCCCGACAAGGAAACGGTCGACGATTCGTCCGAGGGTGTGCAGCTCGCGACGATCCAGAAACTCGCGAAGTACTGGGCAACGGAATACGACTGGCGCAAGATCGAAGCAAAACTGAACTCCTACCCGCAGTTCATGACCGAGCTCGATGGGCTCGACATCCACTTCATTCACGTCCGTTCGAAACACGAAGACGCGCTGCCGCTCATCGTCACGCACGGATGGCCGGGCTCGATCATCGAGCAGCTGAAGATCATCGAACCGCTCACCGATCCGACCGCTCACGGCGGAAAAGCGAGCGACGCATTCCACCTCGTCATCCCGTCGATGCCCGGCTATGGTTTCTCCGCGAAGCCCACGACGACGGGCTGGGATCCGCCGCGCATCGCGCGCGCCTGGATCACGCTGATGGACCGGCTCGGCTACAAACGTTACGTCGCCCAGGGCGGCGACTGGGGCGCCCTGATCACCGAGCTCCTCGGCAAGATCGCGCCGCCCGGCTTGCTCGGCATCCACACCAACATGCCATCGACGGTGCCCCCGGAGATCTTCGAGGCGCTGCCCACGCACAAGCCGCCGCCCGGCCTCTCGGCCGATGAAATCAAGGCGTTCGAACGACTCGATTTCTTCTTCACCCACGGTCTGTCGTATGCGCAGCAGATGGCCAACCATCCGCAGACCCTGTACGGCATCGCCGATTCGCCGGTGGGTCTCGCCGCGTGGTTCCTCGATCACGACCTGCGCAGCTACGAGCTCATCGCACGCGCCTTCGACGGCAAACGCGAAGGCCTGTCACGTGACGACGTGCTCGACAACATCACGATCACCTGGCTCACCAACTCGGCGATCTCGGAAGCGCGTCTCTACCGCGAGAACAAGCTGCCGTTCTTCGCACCGATCGGGGTCAAGGTCCCCATCGCCGTGACGGCCTTCCCCGACGAGTTGTATCCCGTGCCGAAGAGCTGGGCGGAAAAGGCCTACCCCAACCTGATCCACTACAACAAGGTGGACAAGGGCGGCCACTTCGCCGCCTGGGAACAGCCGAAAATCCTGTCCGAGGAACTGCGCAAAGGCTTCAGCTCGCTGCGCCACTGACGGGCCAGGGTGTATCGTTCCAATGCCCGCAGACATCTGTCTGCGGGCCCCGGAGGATCCCTATGCAAAAGTACAGCCGAGATCCCGCTGCGATCTCGAAACTTTCGCCCGAACAGTTTCGCGTGACACAGCAGGGCGCGACCGAAATGCCCGGAACGGGCGAGTACCTGGACAACGACGAACCCGGCATCTACGTCGACATCGTGTCGGGCGAACCGTTGTTTGCTTCATCCGCGAAATTCGATTCGGGCTGCGGCTGGCCGAGCTTCACCAAGCCGATCGAGCCCGCAAACGTCAACGAGATCACTGACAAGTCGCATGGAATGATCCGCACGGAAGTGCGTTCGGCCCATGGCGACAGCCATCTCGGGCACGTGTTCGACGACGGCCCCGCGGATCGAGGCGGGCTGCGTTACTGCATCAACTCCGCGTCACTGCGCTTCGTGCATCGCGACGACATGGTGGCCGAAGGATATGGCGCTTACCTGGACCAGGTGGAGGACAGAAAATGAGTCAAGAACGTGCCGTGCTGGCCGGCGGATGTTTCTGGGGCGTGCAGGATCTGCTGCGCCGTTACGACGGAGTCATCTCCACGCGCGTGGGATATTCAGGCGGCAACACGCCCAATGCGACCTACCGCAATCACGGAGCACACGCCGAGGCGGTGGAGATCATCTTCGATCCCGCGCGCATCAGTTATCGCAAGCTCCTGGAGTTCTTCTTCCAGATCCACGATCCCACGACCCGCGATCGCCAGGGCAATGACATCGGCTCGAGTTACCGTTCGGCGATCTACTACACCAGCGACGAGCAACGCCGCGTCGCCGAGGATACGATCGCCGACGTCGATGCGTCCGGCCTGTGGCCCGGCAAGGTCGTGACCGAGGTAAAACCGGTCGGCGATTTCTGGGAGGCCGAACCCGAGCACCAGGACTATCTACTGAAGTATCCCGACGGCTACACCTGTCATTTCCCGCGGCCCAACTGGGAACTGCCGCGCCGCTTCAGCAAGCCCGCTCAGCGCGCCGGCGGATCCACGGCGGTCGAAAGCGGCTGACCGCTTTCGACCAGGTAGCTGGACAACATCCGGCCGGTCTCGGGACCGAGATCGCGCGCGTTGTGCGGCGTGCGCGGCGGAATGAGAAATCCGTCACCGGGTTTCAAGACGACCGTCGCGCGCCCCTGCACTTTCATTTCGACCTGGCCGGCGACGATGTACCCCACCTCTTCTCCCGGATGAATGTGCCAGCCGGACTCGACTCCGGCCGGAATTTCCGTTTCGATCTGCACGAGCTCGCGACCCGGGATCGATAGCGGCGCCTTCTGCACCACGCGCCGCGAGAGCCGGCTCGCCAGGTCATCGCGTGTCTGCGCGGCGACCGCGGCGCAGATTCCGAGCAACGCGAGCAGCTGCAACCTGCGTGTGTTGTTCATGCGATGCAAAGTAGCGCATCCGCGATGCGCGGCTTTGGGACCTTCGTCCACTGGCATGCGTCTCCTGTCGCGGTTATCAATTGTGTGAAACCCCCTTCAGGAGCGAGCAGCATGAGCAAGGGCGCATCGGACCTCACCACACCCGTCGGACCGAAAGACCATGCGCAAGGACGCAGCGATGCGTCGATCACCCTGGTCGAATACGGTGACTACGAATGCCCGTATTGCGGCATGGCGTATCCCATCGTGAAACGCCTGCAGGCGAAACTCGGCGCTCACCTGCGTTTCGTGTTCCGCAATTTTCCGCTCGAGGAAGTACATCCACATGCGACCGCGGCGGCGGAACTCGCCGAAGCGGCAGCGCTTCAGGGACAATTCTGGGAGATGCACGACACCTTGTACGAACATCAGAACGCGCTGCAACCCGCCGACCTGCAGCGATACGCGGAAAAGCTGGGACTCGATCTCGACGCGCTGGCCGACGCGCTGCGCGGCGGCGCGCCACTCAAGCGGGTGGGCGCCGACCTGGAGAGCGGCGTTCGCAGCGGCGTGAGCGGCACGCCGACGTTTTTCATCAATGGCCGGCGCTTCGCGGGCGACTGGCGCGATGAAAAGGAATTCGCGCTCGCGATGAGCTGACGATTTCGGGAAGTTAGGGTAGATTGATGGCATGCGTGTTGCCCTCCTGCCGATCGTCTGCGCCGCCCTGTTCGTGCTGGGAGCATGTTCGCGCGAAGGCGACGCGGGTTCCGGACCTGACAGTGTCCCGGACCAGGATGTACTCGACGGCCTGCGCGACGCCGGATCCGATCTTTCGAAGCCACACG
>JAKFFF010000065.1:0-4033 GCA_036677145.1 Alcaligenaceae bacterium | reverse complement strand
AGCGGTAGCGATCGTCCCGGTCGCCGTACTGGCGTTCGCGACGTTCGCGGCGTTCCTGCGCTTCGATGGTCAGCGTCGCCACGGGGCGAGCTTCGAGTCGCTTCACGCCGATCTCTTCGCCGGTTTCGAGGCAGTAGCCGTACGAGCCGTCTTCGACGCGCTTGAGCGCTTCGTCGATCTTGCGGATCAGCTTGCGCTCGCGGTCACGTGTGCGCAGTTCGAGGCTGAACTCTTCTTCCTGCGTGGCGCGATCGTTCGGGTCGGGGAAGTTTGCCGCCTCGTCCTTCATGTGCGAGACGGTGCGGTCGACTTCTTCCATGAGGTCGCGCTTCCAGCCATTCAGAATATTTCTGAAGTGCTCGAGCTGCACCGCATTCATGTACTGCTCGCCACGCTTGGCGATGTACGGCGTTACATTGCGCGGACCTGCCAGCAGGCTGCCGGCCTCGGAGGAATCGTCACCGTCGTTGTCGTTGTTGGCGGCGGCACGCAGCGCATGCGCGCCGGGATTGGTTTGCACGCCCGTCGCGGTGACCACGATGCGGTCGGATGGCGCAACTTTGCGGATCGCCTGGGCGACAGGGTTCGTGATCGTGGCGGACGCGGCCACGGGTTTGACAGCCGTGGCGGGTTTCGCCGCAGTCGATGGGGATTTCGCGGCAGGGGCGGCCTTCACGGGCGCCGGCTTCGCGGGACTTTTGGCTACAGCGGCTTTCACCGCCGGTTTCTTTGCGGACAACTTTGGTTTCTCGACTTTCTTCGCCTTGGCGGGTTTTGAAGCCGCTCGTTTCGTCGGCATTGTGTGTCGCTCCAGGCCCGATCCAAAAAGGGGGCCGGTTTGCAGGACGCGGGATTATACCGGCGAGTTTTTGCGTGTACAGCGAAACGGAATTGGAGACACCAGGTTCGGCTTCCGAGCCTGGTTTTCAAGGAAAATCAAGGCAATTGGACAGCGGGCGGGTGGGTCCAGCCGGATTTGCGCCGTTCGACGATCACGGAGGTGTAGATGCCGCCGCGGACGTTGAATTTGCCCTCGAGCCGTAAATAGCGAGGATGGCAGGCCCGGGCGAGATCATCGGCAATCTGGTTGGTCACCGCCTCGTGAAAGGCGCCGCGGTCGCGAAATGACCACAGGTACAGCTTGAGCGCCTTGAGCTCGATGCACAGCTCGTCCGGAACATATGCCAGCTCGAAAGTCGCGAAGTCCGGTTGACCCGTCTTCGGACACAGACAGGTGAATTCCGGCAGCGTCATCCGGATGGTGTAGTCGGTGTCCCGAGCGGGATTCGGAAAAGTCTCAAGGCTCGTAGAAGGTTGCGTCGACATGTTGAACTCGCCGGGAATTGTCGCCGCCTGAATCCTTTCGAGACGGCGACCTGAAAAAGATTGCGATTACTTTACACTACCCCGCCAGTTCATCCGCACGGCGAGCTCCGGAAAAAAACTAGATGCGCCTGACCAAGATCAAAGTCGCTGGATTCAAATCATTTGCCGATCCGACCTCCGTCGGATTTCCAAGCAATCTCACGGGTGTCGTCGGTCCCAACGGGTGCGGCAAGTCGAACATCATCGATGCCGTGCGCTGGGTGATGGGCGAGCTGTCCGCCAAGCACCTGCGCGGCGATTCGATGGTGGACGTGATCTTCAACGGCTCCGCGTCACGCAAGCCGGTCGGCAATGCGTCGGTCGAACTGGTGTTCGACAACAGCGACGGCAAGATTTCTGGCCCGTACGCGGACTACGCGGAGGTGTCGCTCAAGCGCCAGGTCTCGCGCGACGGCACGTCTAACTATTTCCTCAATGGCGCGCGCTGCCGCCGCAAGGACATCACGCAGCTGTTCCTCGGCACCGGCCTGGGTTCGCGCAGCTACGCGATCATCGAGCAGGGCATGATCTCGCGCGTCATCGAGGCGAAGGCCGATGACATGCGCATGTTCGTGGAGGAGGCCGCCGGCATCTCGCGTTACAAGGAGCGCCGCAAGGAGACCGAAGCGCGGATCTCGGACACGCGCGAAAACCTGGAACGCCTGCAGGACGTACGCGACGAAGTCGACAAGCAGATCCGTCATCTGCAGCGCCAGGCCGCCACCGCCCGCCGCTACCAGGCTCTGAAGGAAACCGAGCGCCGTCTCACCGCGGAGCTGCTCGCGCTGCGCCTGCGCGAAATCGATTCGGGCGCTGAAGTGCAGGACTCGGCCGTACGCGAATGCGAACTGCGCATGCAGGAAGCGCTCGCCGATCAGCGCGCCGCCGAGGCGGCCATCGAGACGCAACGCGTCTATCAGCACGAGCAATCCGAACGCGTCAGCGCCGTGCAGGCGCGTTACTACGAAGTCGGCGCGGAAATCAGCCGCACCGAAAGCTCCATTTCACACACGCGGGAACTGCGCGATCAGCAGCGCAATGAACTCGCGAAGGCGCGCGCCACGCTGGCCGAGCTCAACTCCCACATCGAGCGCGACGAACGCGAGATCGCCTCGTTGCGTGCCGAGATCGAGAAGCTCACGCCGGATCTCGCGCAGGCGCAGGCAGCCGAAAGCGCGCTCAACGAGGAGCTCGGAACCGCCGAACAGGCGCTCGCCGACTGGCAGCAGCGTTGGGAAGGGTTCAACCGCGAACAGGGCGCCGCTCATCAGACCACGCAGGTCGAACGCGCGCGCATCGAGCAGCTCGAAAACCAGCTGCGCCGCCTCGCGACGCAGGCCGATCGCCTGGCCGTCGAACGCGAAGCGCTGGTCGCGCAGGAAACGTCGGCGCTGCTGTCGCAATTGGCCGAGAAAGAATCGATCGCGCGCAGCACCGCCGACGAGTTGTCGCAGGCGCTGAATCTCGCGCTCGACCGCTCGCAGAAGCTGCGGGCGGCGCAGTTCGAGGCCGAGAGCCGCCTGGAGTCCGCGCGCACCGAACGCGAGAAGCGCCGCGCCGAAGTCGTTTCGCTCGAGGCGCTGCAGAAGGCCTCGCTTGGACGATCGGATGCACGCACGGCCGAGTGGCTCGCATCGTCGGGTCTGTCGCGCCAGCCGCGGCTTGCCGCACAGCTGAATGTCGCGGGTGGCTGGGAGCGCGCGGTCGAAACCGCGCTGGGCGACTACCTCGAAGCGTTGTGCGTCGATGAACTCGACCAGGTCGCCGACGTTCTGCACGGACTTCCGGTCGGACGCATCTCGCTGCTGCAGGGCGGCGAATTCATGAACGCCGACGGCAATGTCGGCATGTTGTCGAGTGTAGTCAGCGGTCCGTCCGCCATCGTGCGACTGCTCGGCCGCGTGCGGCTCGCTGAAACGCTCGCCGACGCACTCGCGATGCGCCGCAGCCTCGAGGTCGATGAATCCGTCATCACGCGCACCGGCGAGTGGATCGGGCGCGATTGGCTGCGCGTCAATCGCGGCGGTGATCCGCACTCGGGCGTGCTCGAGCGCGAGCAGCGCCTCAAACAACTGCGCGTGGAGCTCACGACCAGCGAAGAATCCACGCGCGAGCGCGAAGCGCAACTCGCCGCCTGCCGCGAAGGGCTCGCGGTGGCCGAGCGCGAGCGTGACCAGGCGCAGAGCCGAATCCAGGGCGCCCATCGCGAACACGCGGACTTGTTGGGCCAGCTCGAAGGCGAACGTGCGCGTACGCAGGAATCCACCGTACGCCGCGAGCGGCTCGAAGAAGAATCGGCCGAAGTCACCCGCGAGCTCGATATCGGCAAGGACACGCTCGCACGGGCGCGCGCCGAACTGGATCGCGGACTCGTCTCGCTCGATGCGCTCGACGCGCGCCGCGCGGAGCTGGAGACCGAGCGCGAGGATCGCCGCGAAGCGGTGCAGGGCGCGCGTGGCCGTTCACAGGCGGCGCAGCTCGCCTGCCGCGACCTGTTGATCCGCATCGAATCGCGACGATCGAGCGAAAGCTCGATGAGCGTCGGCCTGAAGCGGATGGCCGATCAGAAGACGCAGACACATTCACGTGCGACCGAGCTCGAATCGGCGCTCGCCGATGGCGACCTGCCGATCGTCGAGCTCGAAGGCAAGCTCAAGGATTTCCTCGC
>JAKFFF010000064.1:0-3864 GCA_036677145.1 Alcaligenaceae bacterium | reverse complement strand
CACCGATCGCCTCGAGGCGGAAGGATACGACGTCACCTCGGCTACTGACGGCCAGGTCGCCCTCGATCGAATCACCTCCGATCCGTTCGACATCATCCTGCTGGACGTGATGCTTCCGGGCCGGGACGGATTCGACATCTGCCGCAGCGCACGCCAGCGAGGCATCACGACGCCGATCCTGATGCTCACCGCGCGGGGGCAGGTGATCGATCGCGTGGCCGGCCTCAAGCTGGGCGCGGACGATTACCTGACGAAGCCGTTCGAGATGGCGGAACTGCTCGCGCGCATCGAGGCGCTGCTGCGCCGCATGCCGCCGGGCGCATCCGCTCCGCTCGATCAGTACCGCTTCGGCGGCGTGCAGGTGGACATCCGCCGGGCCGAGGTCCGCAAGGGAAACGCGCTGGTCGAACTGTCGGCGCTCGAGTTCAAGCTGCTCAAGTACTTCATCGAGCATCGCGGCGCCACGCTCACCCGCGACGAGCTGCTGAACGAAGTGTGGGGGTACGACGCGATGCCGTCGACGCGGACGGTGGACGTGCACATCGCGTGGCTGCGACAGAAGCTGGAAGACACACCGAAGCACCCGCAGTTCATCCTGACCGTGCACGGCCTCGGGTACAAGTTCGCGGGGTGAGCGGGGGCGTCGCGTTCCCGGTTCATGGTTCGCGGTTCACAGTTCGCCGTTGCGCGATCCTTGTCCGCCGGGGTTGACACCCCGGCGCCACGCAAGTCCGGATCGGCGTGGAAAATGCGATCCGCGTGGCCGTGATCTGCGTGGGGCCGGGTGCTTCATTCAGCCCCGGCCGTCGTGAGATCGAGCGCAGGCGCTGTTATTCGGCGGAGCGCGAACCGTGAACTGCGAACTGTGACTACACCTCGAAGATCCGTGTATTCACCAGCAGCGGGTTCCTGAATCGCGACATCTCTCCAGAACGCGCGCCCGGCACCGGCAGCAGGCGTGCCGACAACGGCTTGTTCAGCCGCACGGACAACGCGGCGACGTCGCCGATCCAGCGCGTGAGCCCATCCTCGGACACATCACCCGGGAGCGGCACGACGTCGAAGCCCGTGCCGCAGACGCTGGACCAGAGCAGCAGGTCCGCCAGGCGGAAGCGGCCCTCCGCCGCGCGCGAGGCGAGCACGCGATCCTCGAGCACCGGCAGCATCAGGCCCGAGTAGCCGCAGCGGCGGACTCGGGTCGCGTGCAGCGCCGCGGTCGTTGCCGCGCAGGCGCGCAGTGTGCCCGGACTGCCGAATGGTGCATCGATCAGGTGCTCGAGCGCACCGGCGATGCTGGCGTCCAGGCCCGGCGCCGGCGATGTGTCGATGCCGATCCACTGCCGCCCGTGCTCGGATGCGAGCGCGACGCACACCGCCTCGATCGGCGCCAGCGCCTGATCGAGCGCGGCGCGGAGCGCATCGGCCGGCCGCACCGCGCCGTCGCGGTACGCCACACCTACCAGCCCGGCGGACTCCAGCCCCAGCGCAAAGGCCGGCGCACCGTCATGTCGTGCGGCAGGAAAGAATGGCAATCCCGGCGGACAGCCTGCGGCAGCGGCGAAATGGAAGTTGCCCTCTCCCCCTTCGGTGTCGCGTCCCAGTCTGGCGACCGTGCGACCGGCGGCCCGGCACGCCGCCAGGTCGACGCCGCGCGTGACATCACCCACATCCACGCTCATGAACGTGCCCGCAGTCTCCGTGAGCACGCGCGCGCACCAGTGGGGAAACGCATCGAGGTCCGCCGCGGCGAGCTCCGGGCCGGTCGCCCAGAGCACGTGCGCTGCCGTGACCCGTTCGTCGATGGCGATCACGCGCCGGCGCCATTCGTCATCGGGCCTCGCGCCGGCCAGGCGCGCCGCCACCCGCACCGTCTGCACGTCGTAACCGGCGGCGAGTGCACGCGCGCGGGCCTGCTGCAGGAACGCGAGCGCCTGCTCGAGCGCCGGATCGTCAGGCGCGTGCAGATCGCAGAAAGCGGTAATCGTCCGGATGCGCACGTGCTCCGTCATCCCTCACCAGAGGTCAGCCTGAGGCCGACGATGCCGATCGCGATCAGGAGCAGGCTGCCCACGCGACCGGCGGTGGCCGGCTCCCCCAGATACGCGATGCCGACAAGCGCGGTGCCGATCGCGCCGATGCCGGTCCAGATCGCATAGGCGGTGCCGACCGGGATCGCACGCAGGGCCTGGGTCAGCAGCCACAGGCTGATGCCCGCGGCGACCACCGTGCCCGCGCTGGGCCACAGCCGGGTGAAGCCTTCGGTGTATTTCAGGCCGATGGCGAAGCCGATCTCGAACAGGCCGGCGAGCAGCAGATAAACCCATGCCATGGTGGTTCTCCTCAAGTTTGAATAGTGCGGAAAGCAAAAACGGCCCGGGGCTCTCGCCACGGACCGCCGTCGGTCTTGTCATCGCAGGATATCGAATCCCTGCGCGCGGGTCGTCCCGCCTGTTTCACGGATCGCAGGATAATCCGCCGATCCCGAATCCCGCGTAACCCCAAGCGCAAGCCCGGACCTTACTCGACCAGGTTGCGCCCGTGGAACAGCTCCTCGATCTCGCGCTTCAACAGCGCCTCGATCTTCATGCGTTCCTTGAACGACAGGTTCTTGGCCTTTTCCTCGAACAGGTACTGGTCCAGGTCGAAGTCCTTCAGGTGCATCTTGGTGTGGAAGATGTTCTCCTGGTAGACGTTGACGTCGAACATCTCGTAGCGGGCCTTGATGTTCTTGGCCAGGAAGTCCTGGATCGAGTTGATCTTGTGGTCGATGTAGTGCTTCTTGCCCTTCACGTCGCGGGTGAAGCCGCGCACGCGGTAATCCGCCACCACGATGTCCGATTCGAAGCTCTCGATCAGGTAGTTCAGCGCCTTCAGCGGCGAGATAACGCCGCAGGTGGCCACGTCGATGTCGGCGCGGAAGGTGGCGATGCCATGCTGCGGGTGGGTTTCCGGGTAGGTGTGGACGGTGATGTGGCTCTTGTCCAGGTGCGCGACCACCGCGTCGGAGATGATCTCCTTGCCGGCCTGCTTCTTGTCGATCACCGGCTCTTCCGAAATCAGGATCGTCACCGACGCGCCCTGCGGGTCGTAGTCCTGGCGGGCAACGTTCAGGATGTTGGCGCCGATGATCTCGGCCACGTCGGTCAGGATCTGGGTCAGGCGATCGGCGTTGTATTCCTCGTCGATGTACGCGATGTAGCGCTGGCGCTCCTCTTCGGAGACCGCGTAGCAGACGTCGTAGATGTTGAAGCTCAGCGCCTTGGTGAGGTTGTTGAAACCTTGCAGCCTGAGGCGAGGCAGTGGTTTGACCACGGCGGTGATCCCTGTGGGGAAGCGGCGAGGGGCGCGATTATGCGGCAAATGGGATGACAGCGGAATGTCTCCGCTGGCCGGGGTTTGCCGTTTCCCTCGTATTGGGACTAAGCTTCCTGATCTTAGCCTCCGTTAATCCCCCATGAGCATAGGCACCCCTATTTCCAACCCCGCGCGCATCGCAGCGAGCCCGCTGACGCCCGATGCCGCGACCATCGAACGCTTCCTGGCGCACTGCCACCGCCGGCGCTACCCGGCCCGCGCCGATGTGTTCCGCCCCGGCGACCCCGCCGGCACCCTGTATTACGTGGTCAATGGCTCGGTCAGCATCATCACCGAGGAGGACGACGACCGCGAACTGGTCCTGGGCTATTTCGGCACCGGTGAATTCGTCGGCGAAATGGGCCTGTTCATCGAATCCGACCGCCGCGAAGTGATCCTGCGCACCCGCACCCAGTGCGAGCTGGCCGAAATCAGCTACGACCGGCTCCACCAGCTGTTCATGGGCACCCTGGCCGGCGATGCGCCACGGCTGCTCTACTCGATCGGCTC
>JAKFFF010000063.1:0-12755 GCA_036677145.1 Alcaligenaceae bacterium | reverse complement strand
CGTGAAGTTGTAGTAGAGATCCGCCTGCGGCGCGACGCGATCGCTCGCGCAGCCCGACAGCGCACCCAGCGTCGCCAGCAGAAACGCCGGCAGCGTGGATAGAAGAACGCCCTTGTGAGCCATGATGACCTTCCAGAGAAGCCCGCCCATTGCGGACCCCCTATCAGTCCCGGCTCCCCCGCGCCGTCTTACATTTTTTCGCAGGTGTAAGAAAACGCGTTCCTGCGAGACTATGGTTCTGGATGACACTCGACGCCCATGAAGTCGTGACCCGATTCGCCCCCGCGCTCGCGCGCGTCGTGGCCTCCTACGAGCGCGACCGCGCACTGCGGGACGAACTGCTGCAGGAAGTGCTCATGGCTATTGTCGTTGCGCTGCCGCGTTTGACGCAGCCCGAGAAGCTGAAGCCGTTCGTGTTCCGGATTGCACATAACCGCAGCCTCAGCCACATCACCCGGCGCATACGCGAGCGGGCGCATGAGGAGACGGACAACGATGCCGATGCGCCGACGCCCGGCCACGAACAGACGCTGATCCAGGCCGAACGCGGCGAACGGCTGCTCGAGGCGATCCGGCAACTCTCGCTGCCCTATCGCCAGGTGATGACGCTGATTCTCGAAGACATGAGTTACGAAGAAATCGCGGAGACCCTGGGGCTGACCCTCGACAACGTGGGCGTGCGGGTGAACCGCGCGAAGAAGCAACTCAAAGAGCGACTTCAACATGACTGACGATCTCATCCGCGACCTGCAGCGTGATTGGCAGGCCCAGCAATTCGACGCCAGCCACGTCCTGCGCCGCCTGGAGCGCACCCGCTGGGCGCCGCATATCGTGCTCGCGCTCGAGGTCCTGGCGTGCTGCGTCACCCTGGGTGTCGGCATCTGGTTCGCGTGGGTTGCCGCCCACAACACCGAACACAAACTCCTCTACACGCTGAGCGCCGCGATCCTGCTGATCGCCGCGCCGGTGTTAGGAGTTGCGACCGCGCTGGCGCGCCGTCCGAGCCTGGCGTGGCACGACGAGACGCCCGAATCGATCCTGCGCATCGGGATTCGGCGCGCCGACGCGTCGCTGCAGGCCATGCGAATCGGACGCTGGCACGTCGCGATCATCGTGGGCTTCGTCGCGTTGCTGTGGGCGCTCCAGTTGCTGCAGTTCATCGACGCCGCGGAGTTCCTGATCTTCTACAGCGTCGTGTGCCTCGTCGTGTCGCTGGGTAGTTGGATCTGGATGATGTGGCGCATCAAGATCGTGTCCGCCGAGCGGGACGCCTGCATTCGCTTGCTGACTGATTTGCGGGTCGACAACTGACCTCCCCGTCTCAGCTCCGCAGCGCGGTCGCGGGCTTCAACCGGATCGCGACTCCTGCCTGTCTTGCCGTGGCGATCGCCACCACCGCGAGCGCCGCGATTCCCGCCAGCGCCAGCGCCCAGTACGCGCCCGGCGTGCGCTCGCTAAACGGCGCGAGATACCGCGCGATGGCCAGCGCCGCGAGCGGCAATGACACTGCGGCCGCGAGCAGGACGATCACGCCCATCTCCTTCGCCACCAGCCGGCCGACATCGCGGCGCCGCGCGCCAAACAACTTGCGCAGCGCGATTTCGCGCGTGCGGCGCTGCACGGCGTCGGTCGCCAGCACGTAGGCGCCGATCGCGGCGATGAACATGGCGACGATGGTCGCGAGGCTCAGCAATTTCGCGAGACTGGCATCGTCGGCGTAGTTGGCGGCGTAGATGTCCTTCGCGGGACGCATGTCGAGTTCGGTCCGCGGGAAATATTTCTGCCATACGTTTCGGACTGCGCTCGCGGCGTCGGCCACGGAACCGCGGGCGCGCACGGTCACGGTCATGCCGCCCGTCCAGAGGTGATACACCACACCCACCGGCGGCTCACGCAGCGAACGAAGTCGCAGGTCCGGCGCGATGCCGATGACACGCACCGTATCAATCTGCGGCTGCATCGCGCTGCGCGCGCGCAACGCACTGCCCACCGCCTGATGCGCGGATGCGAACCCCAGCTCGCGCGCGGCCATCTCGTTGAGCACGACGGGCACGGGGTCATCTTCCTTGTCGATTTTCGGATCGAACAACCTGCCGGCGACGGGCCGGATGCCGTACTCCTCGAAGAACGGCGTGGTCATTTCGCGCACCTCGAATGTGACGGGCCGTCCTCCCTCCTTCGTGAATTCCTGACTCCAGGGGTTGCGCGTGCGTCCGATGGCGTCAGCGGAGACCGCGACGCCGGCCACGGGCGGCTGTTGCGCGAGTTCCGCGAGGAAGGCACGCGTCGTGTCGTCCGCGCCGAGTTTGCGTCCCTCGTTCATCTCGAAGATCAGCAATGGCGCCGGATCGAATCCCGGTGAGCCATCGATCGCGAAACGTGTCTGCCATGCGACGGCCAACGTGAAACTGGCGAGCCCCATGGCCGCGCCTATCTGCAGAACGGACAACGCCTGGCGCAACCGACGCGCGGGGAGCGACTCCGTGTCGGGCCGGCCGGCCAGCACTTCCGCCGGACGCACGCGGAACGCGATCCACGCCGGGTAGATAGAGACGAGAAGTCCGACGGCGAGCCCGATGCCAATCGCCGCCACGATATTCCCGGGCGAAAGCATGCTCTCGAGATCGCGGTTCGCGAGTTCCGAGAGCAATGGCAATGCCAGCACGGCCAGCAAAAGGCCAACCGCGGTCGCCAGCAAGGCCACGAGCATCGACTCCGCCAGGAACTGGAACGCGAGCCTGCCATTGCCGAACCCGAGCACCTTGCGCATGCCGATCTCGCGCTGACGGCGGATCACGCGAATGGTCGCGAGGTTTACGTAGTTGATGGCCGCCAGCGCGAGTATCAGCGCGGCGATCGCGATGACCCCGCCAATCACGCGGCGGTCGCCGCGATCGACGGGCAACGACTGCGCATCGACGACGACATTGCCATCGAAGTACGCATCGCGCAGCGGCAGTAGCTGGATGTCCATGACCCGCGCGCCCGCCAGCGCCGCCATAGTGGCCTCCGACAGGTTGAGCCGCTTCACCGCCTGATCGGTGAACTGCTGCAGCGCTTCCTGCACAGCGGCGGCCGACGCATCGGGATGGATTCGGATCAGCAGATTTCCCGGCCAGCCCTGCTGGCCCTGCAGGGCCTCGTCACGAAACATCGGCGGCACGAGTGAGAGGGCCAGCCCGTTCAGGCTCTCGAACGGAATGGTGGTGTTCGCGGGCGGATCACGCAGGATCGCGGCGATTCGCGCCGTGCTGCTCGTCTCCACGGAGTTGAGCAGGAACGCGCGCCCGATCACATCCGTCGTGCCGAACAGGCGCAGCGCCGCGGATTCGGTGATGGCAAACGCATCCGGACGTGTCAGCGCTTCATCGAGATCGCCCTTGATCGCCTTCAATCCCATCAATTCGGCGAAACCGGGAAGCGCTGTGAGGCTCTTGAGCCGATGCACCTGCCCATCTACTTCGATGTTGAGCGGAAACCATGCGAGGTAGCCGGTCGACTGTGTGACACCCGGCGTCGTGCGCGCGACTTCGCGCAACATCAGCGGCGCCTTGTCGCGCCAGCGCCGGCCACCCTCGACATTGAAGCGATGTTTGATGACATACACCTGCCCGGCATCCGGCACGTGCGCGTCGTAGCTCCACGAATAACGCGCGAAACCCGACAACAGCAGGAAGGCCGCGAGACCCACGGCCAGTCCCAACACCGCAACCAGCGAATAGCCGGGTTCCTTCACCATCAGTCGCCACGCGACGCGCAAGTCCGGAAGCCTCATACGATGGCTCCGTCGAGCAAGCCCACGGTGCGCTTCGCACGCGCCGCGTGCGCGGGCGAATGCGTGACCATCACGATGGTCGTCCCCTCCGAATTGATCTGCTCCAGCAGTTTCATGACTTCTTCGCCATGCGCGGAATCCAGGTTGCCGGTGGGTTCGTCGGCGAGCAGCACCGCGGGCTTCGTGACCAGCGCACGCGCCACGGCCACTCGCTGCTGCTGACCGCCGGAAAGCTGCGAGGGCCGATGCTTCGCGCGATGCGCCACACCGAGTTTCTCCAACACTTGCGCGACCCGTTCGTGGCGCTCCTTCGCGGATGCGTCCGAGTATTCCAGCGCCATCCCGACGTTCTCCTCGACGGACAACTCTTCGATGAGATTGAAGCTCTGGAAAATGAAGCCGATGCGCCCGCGGCGCAGATCGTTCAACTGGTCCTCGCGGTAATTCGCGACGTTCTGCCCGTCGAACCAGTACTCGCCGCCATCCGGCGTATCGAGCATGCCGAGAATCGACAGCAGGGTCGTCTTGCCGCAGCCCGAGGGGCCGGTCACGGCGAGATACTCGCCCGCTGCGATCTCGAGATTGATCCTGTTGAGCGCCGTGGTGATGACCTCGCCGCCGACGAACTTCTTGGTGGTATTGACGAACTTGAGCATGGTTTCCTCGATGGCTACCTGTCGATCTGCAGGCGCTTGGTTTTCCCGAAGGTGACGTAGTTAGAGACGATCACGCGCTCGCCGGCCACGAGGCCGGTGGCCACTTCCACCTGGCGGTTGTTGCGCCGCCCGAGGCGGATGACGCGCCGCTCGGCCTTGGTGCCGTCGCGCGACAACACGAACACCCAGGCACCACCCGTGTCGTTGATGAACGAGTCGTTGGGCAGGATCAGGCCGGGGCTGCTTTCACCGAGCGTGAGCCGAGTTTCGGCGCTCTGCCCCGGGCTCATGCCCGCGGGCGCCTCCCCTTCGAATCGCATTTCGATCGTGAAGCGGCCACCGTCGACCTGCGGGAATACGCGGCTGATGACGACTGGATAGTCGCGTCCGTTGACGTTGGCGTTGCCCACCGCGCCGGTCGACACGCTGTTCAGGAAGAACTCGTCGACCAGGGCCACCAGCTTGACCTCGCCCGGTTGATCGATGCGCCCGATGTGCTGATCGGATTTCACGATCTCGCCGATCTGCAAATGAAAATCCGTGAGCCGCCCGGCGATTGGCGCGCGCACCGCCAGCCCTTCGATGGATTCGTTGACCACCTTGAGGCCGGCGTCGAGACGGTCGATGGCGCGCTCCATCTGCAGCGCGCCGTCGCGTTTGATACGCGCCTCGACCGCGAAACGCGTCTGCTCGTCTTCGAGGGCCTGCGCTTCGCGCGCCATGCGATCCTCGGATTCCTCGAGCGCCGCCAGGGACACGACGCCTTCCTTCGCCAGCGGCGCGAGCCGCGCGTGTTGCTTGCGGGCCTGCGTCAGCGCGAAATTGAGATCGAGCAGGCGACGCTGGTGTTCGGTTGCGCTGGATTCGAGGGCCACGCGCAGTATCGAAAGGTTGGAGATCTGCTGCGCGCGATCCGCCTCGCGCGCCACCAGTTCGAGGCGCAACTGCGGGTTCGACAACCGGAACAGCAACTCGCCTTTCGCCACCGTGGCGCCGTCGAGCGCCAGGACTTCTTCCACTCGGCCGGACTCGAATGCGTCGAGCATCACGCTGTGTAATGGCGCCGCCGACGCGCGCATCACCAGGTCGTTGCGGAACATCTCCTGCTTGACCGTGGCGATGCGCAAGTCCTCCTCCGCCACGCGCATGCCGCGGGGCACGAGCTGCCAGAAGGCCGCGGCCAGCAGGAGTGGCGCAACGATGCACGCGCCGAGGGCCAGCAGGTTGCGCTGCCGCTTCGGCAGCGGCTGGTCCATCGCCGCCCCACTGACTCGCTCGTTTATCGGAACAACCTTGGAGGCCACCGGCTTTCCTATGACTGCTGTGGTTTCTACTATGACATTTGTAGTTTATTGAGGGCAATAGGAATCGCGCACCCCTTTGGGCGCCCTCTGGCCGTTGCCTTTCGGGGACGCCTTCCTTTTTGCCGTCAGTGCGTTACGTTATGCACATGTGTTATTCCGCCCAGATCCAGGCCGCATACACGAAGTACCTCCGCGAAACCGGCGCGGAGATGGACATCGACCAGTTCGTCGAAATCTTCGGCGCGCGTTTCTCGGACTCGAGCATCCGCATTCCGCGCGCGGTCGAACGCTGGTTCGATCAGCCGAAGACGGATGCCGAGCGCAAGATCAAGAAGCTGATCGACGAGTACCGCGCCGCCGAGACGGCCAAACTCGAGCGCGAAGTCTTCGCGCAGAAAAAACGCCTCGCCGACGCGGAACGCACGCTGACAACCAAGACCACGAAGGCCGCGACCGAAAGCAAACGCATCGCGGCCGACAAGATCGAGAAGGCGCTGACGCGCCTCGAACGACTCAAGGCCGAGAAACCTCATCCGGCCGAAGCGCGGATTTTCCCGATGCACTACGCCCCCATCGTGATGCAGGACGGCAATCGCCGCGTGATGCGGCTGGCGCGTTATCACTGCCGCAAGCCCAACGAACCCGCGTTCATCGACCGCAAACTACCCGGCCTCTACAACGCGCGGCGCGACAGCCTGGGAAAATACTGGCGCGAGCAGTTCGGCGCGACCCATGCAGTGATGCTCGTCGAGTCGTTCTTCGAGAACGTCGATCGCGACGGCAAGAATCAGGTGCTGCACTTCATCCCGAAACCGGCGGGCACCATGCTGATAGCCTGCCTCTGTGCGGAGTGGCGCGATCCGAAAGGCGGCGCGCCGTTGCTGTCCTTCGCGGCGATCACCGATGAGCCACCGGCCGAAGTGGCCGCGGCGGGTCACGATCGGATGATCGTGAACCTCAAGCCGGAAAACCTGGATGTGTGGCTGTCGCCCTCAGGCCATTCGACCGACGAGCTGCAAGCCATCCTCGCGGACCACCAGAAGCCGTTTTACGAACACGAAGTGATGGCGGCCTGATCGCCGCCCTCTCAATCCACCAGCCATTCGTAGAAAATCACCGGCACCTCTGCCTTCGCGCTCGGTCCGACCTTGCGAAATCCGCAGGCCAGGTAGAAGGATCCCGCGCCCGCGCGGTGTTCATAGGCGTCCAGCCACAAGGCCTGCGCGGGCCACGAACGTGTTTTCTCTTTCGCGGCGTCCATCAGCGCGCGCCCGACTCCCTGCTTGCGGGCTTCGGGCGCGACGGCCAGTCCGAAAACATAGAGCGCGGTCCGGACAGGACTGAACGATTCCGAATCGATGGCCAAACGCTGCGCAACCACCAGTCGAACCGTGCCGATGATGTCGTCGTCCTGACGCGCCACCAGCACGTGTGATGCGCGTATCTGCCGTTTGACGGACGCGAGTGTCGGAAGCGCCGACCAGTGCCCCTCGCCGAAGTCGCGCGTCATGCCACGCGCCACCTGCACGCGTAATGCGGTGATGGCGCGCGCATCCTTGAGCGATGCGACGGAGATGACCGGAGTCACGGAGATTGTTACCCGCGTCAGGCAGTCATGAACGCCGGCACCGGCCGCCCGGCCGCGCTCAGCCACGCCGCCATCGCCCTGACTACCGTGCGTACGGGCGGTCGCCGCGACATGCGGTCACGCCATGCAAGCAAATGCGGAGTCGAGTCACCCAGCGGCGCGCCCTGCCGCTCGCCGAACAGCGCGGCCATGTAGAACGCGATATCGGCGAACGAATAACTGCCCGCAAGCCACTCGTTCGACGCCAGGCGCCTGTCCATGTCCGCATGAAAACGATTGGCGGCGCCGATCGCGGTGCGTGCGGCCTCGCCCTTCAGATCCTGTTGCAGACTCATCAACCGGATGACGTGCGGGAAGTAGACCTCATCGGATTGGTGCTCGAGCCCGCGCGCCAGCGCCCGCGCCGCGGGCGTTGCTGGCCACAAAGCCGGATCGGGCACGAGATCCTCCAGGTACTCGAAGATCTGCGTCGAATCGAAGATCTCGACCTCGCCGTGCACGAACACCGGCACCTGGCGCTTCGGATTGATGCGCAGAACTTCGGGATGTTTGGGATCGTATCCGCGCGCGGAATCGTACGGGACCATCACCAGCTCGAAATCGAGTCCCTTCTCGAGCGCCGCGATCTGCACCTTGGCGCCGAACATGCTGAGCGGGCCGGAGTACAGGATCGGCTTCGTGGAATCGCTACTTTCCATTGAGGCTTATCAGCGACAGGAACTCGCGGCGCAGTGTTCCATCCGCGAGAAACACGCCGCGCATCACGCTGTTGGTCATCTTCGATGCGTTGTCTTTCACACCGCGCCAATGCATGCAGAAGTGATCGGCTTCCATGACCACGGCCAATCCATCCGGCTTCACCATGTGGACGACCAGGTCCGCGAGCTGGATGATCGCTTCTTCCTGGATCTGCGGCCGCGACATCACCCAGTCGGCGATGCGGGAATACTTCGACAAGCCGATGAGATCGGAGTCCTTGTTAGGCATCACGCCCATCCACAACCTTCCCATGATCGGGCAGAGGTGGTGGCTGCACGCGCTGCGCACGGTGATCGGCCCCATGATCATGAGCTCGTTCAGGTGCTCGGAATTCGGGAATTCGGTGACCCTGGGCAGCGGCACATAACGGCCGCGGAACACCTCGGTCACGTACATCTTGGCGACGCGCCGCGCGGTCTCGCGCGTGTTGTGGTCGTTCTCGACGTCGATCACGAGGCTGTCGAGAACCTCGCGCATCTTCGCTTCGACTTCGCGGGTCAGCTCGTCGAGCTCGCCCGACTCGATGAACGCGGAGATATTGTCATTCGCGTGAAAACGCTGGCCCTTGTCCTTGAGGCGTGCGCGAATTCGCTGCGAAACGACCGGTGATCTGGACATACAGCCTCCAGGGGCTTCGTGGAAATCTCGGGCCACATCATGCACCACATCATGAATAATTGTGGTCTCTGCCTTCGAGGAGGAACTCATGCCCGCGTTGCGCCCCCTGCTTTTGCTCCTGCTGCTCTCCCCGCTCGCCGCCGCCGCGGATACCTCGGCTCGCGCCCAGGTCGAAAAGGTGTTCGCAACCTGGAAGGAAGGCTACGACACCAAGAACGTCGCGAAGGTGATGTCTATCTACACCCCCGACCTCAAGTACAGCTATCAGAAGCAGCCGGATATCGGCTTCGACGCGCTCAAGTCGCAGTACGTCACGGACTTCGAAGCGGCCGCTCCGAATTGGACGTGGAGCTCGTTTACGGAAGAGGTGCATTCCGACGGCAAGATCGCCGTCGCCGTCTCACTCTGGACCCTGCGCACCGGGCGTGGCGCCGATGCAAAAAACATCATGAGAATCCGCAGCATCGACATGCTGCGCCTGGGCGACCAGGGCTGGAAGATCTTCCGGACGGTCAACTATCCAGATTGATTCGATTTTTTTCCGATTTCCCCTCACGCCGGGTATCGCCAGGCAATAGCCGCAGAATCGGTCCTTCACCTACAAGAACCGGCGGTTGACTTCGTTAAGCTCCGTGCATGCGCAGTTTCGATTTCACCACCTGGCAGGGAGTGCTCTCGACCCTGCTGGGTCTTGCCCTCATCACCTTGCTCGGTGTCGGTATCCGGTTGCTCATCATGCAGACCATCCAGCAGCGGCGTGAGCGGGAGAACCGCCAGATCAACGAGCGCCTGCGGACGCTGATCGCGGCGTACAAGACGCTCGGCGGATCGTTCACGGGCAACCTGTCCGTCGATCCGACTCACCTGCGCGATGTGCGGCAGCGCGAGGCGGCGGATGCATATGCGCCCCTGCCGATCACGGGCCTGGAAAGCACCGACCGCACGCGCCGCATCCGCGATGCCGTCGAGGCCGCGTTGTCCGACATCGTCTTGTTAGGGACGGAAGACCAGGTGCGGCTTGCGGCGCAGGCGGCGAACGAGCTCGTTGCGGGCCGGCCGGTTCATACCGCGGAGCTCGTCGTCTCCCTGCGAAACTTCATCCGCTCCGTGCTGGATCTCGAGCCGATCGCCGCCTCGGTATCCATTCCGAAACAGGGCCCCGCGCGACCGGGTGCAGCGCGTGGTGGCGGTGAGAAAGGCGGAGACGGTGCAAGAATCGGTGGCGACAAGACCGGCCGCGGCGGCATGGGCGCGGGCGCCGGCGCCGGAATGGGCATGGGCTTGGGGCTGGGCGCCGCCTCCGAAGAAGGACACGAACGCCACTGAGCGCTCAGCGTGCCTTTCGGGCGAATTCCTTCTGTGCGTCCGACGTCAGCGCCTTGATCTGATCGGCCTCGGCCTGCCGGTAAGGCTTTCCATCGGGGTGGAACACGTCATGGAACCAGGCCACCGGGGGCGCCTGCGTGTACGGCCGCTGCCATGAATCCCACGGGTAGATAGTCTGCGTCTTTCCAGCCACCAGGCCCCAGTTGATCATGCCAACGTTGTATTTGCGGCCGATGGGCAGCGAAGTATCGAAGGTCGACCCGGCGCTGCGCGCGAGGTATTCGGTCACGATGATCGGCCGGCCGTAGGTCTGCAGCTGCCGGATCTTGCGTTCGAGCACTTCGGGCCAGTCGTAGACGTGGAACGTGATGATGTCGGAGTTTTCGAGCTGCGTGCGTTCGATGGGCGTGAGTTTGTCCTTGGTCGACCAGTCATCGCGAATCCACACGCCCGAGGTCAGCGGCTGCGATGCGTCCGCCTCGCGCGCCCACGCGAACACCTGTGGCAGCAGCGCGGTGGCCAGGCGGATCTTTTCCTTGCCCTCCGGGGAATCTGGCCCCGCTCCGCCGAAGGCGTTGTCGGGCTCGTTCCACAGATCCCAGCCGAGGATGCGCGGGTCCTTGGCGAAGGCGCGCAGGACACCCTGCACGTATGACTTGTACTTCGGGTAGTTAGTGGCGTCGGCGAGACCGGCCTGGCCGGGGCTCTGCACCCAGCCTGAGTTGTGGACGCCGGGAATTGGCGGGCGTTGCGGACCGAGCTTCGGGTTCGCGTCCCAGCAGGAGTCGAAGAATACGAACAGCGGCTTGATGTTGTGTTTCGACGCGATCGTCAGGAATCGATCGATGCGATTCGTGAACCCCGCGGCGTCTTGCTCCCACGGCAGGTCGTGCAGGTACACACGCATGGTGTTCATGCCGATGGCGGCGGCCCAGCCGAGTTCCTGGTCGATCTGCGCGGGGTTGAAGGTTTCCGCCTGCCACATCTCGAGCTGGTTGATCGCGTCGCGCGGGATGTAATTGCTGCCGACGAGCCAGCGCTGCTTGGCGTACCAGGTGTTGGCCTTGTCGGCGGGCCATTGCGTGGTGTCGGCGAACGCGAGGTGGCTGAGTGAGAGCAGCAACAACGCGCTGAGACCAGATCGTTTCGTGAACATTCGACCCCCGTGATATTCGCGTAACAGTAGCAGTCGCGCGTGGCGAAGAGATAGGATCGCCGGCCTCGCCGAATCCATTGAGGGAAACCATGTTCACGCCGACGTTCCGTCGTATCGCGATAGTCACTGGTCTCGCAATGGCCTGCATCGCCGGTGCGCAGACGACATCAACGCCTGCTCCTGCACCCGCGGCGACTGCGCCGCCGCGCCCCGCTCCGCCCACCCGCCCCGCTGATGGTCATGGCGCGCCGAAGTGGACCGTGATCAGCGGTGCGGGCAAGAACGCGCCAGTCGACGCTGAAGGGGATTTCCTGATCGGACCTGAATATGTGCCGGCGCCGGAACTCACGCCGGTTGCGGGTGTGCCCGAGGGTTCGGTGCAGCAGTTCACGATGGAATCGAAGGACAGCAAGTTCTATCCGGGCATCGCGCGCGAGGTGTTTGGCACGGTTGATCCGGCGAATCCGAAGACGCTGATCGTGCAGACGTTCCAGAAGCCGTGGTCGCGGGCGATCACGGTTTACATTCCGGCGCAGCTGAAGAAGAACAAGGCGGCGCCGTTCATCGTCGTGCACGACGGGCCGAAGATGGGGGATCCGGATCGCGCGCTGCCGCGCACGCTGGACAACCTGATCGCGCAGAAACGTGTGCCGCCGATGGTCGCGGTGATGATCCAGAACGGCGGTGGCGATGCGCAGGGCAGCCAGCGCGGGCTCGAATACGACACGATGTCGGGGAAGTTCGCGGAGTTCATCGAGGCGGAAGTGTTGCCGCTGGTGGAGAAGAACTACGGCGTGAAGCTCACGAAGGATCCGGATCAGCGCGCAGCGATGGGTTGCAGCTCGGGCGCGGCGGCGGCGTTTTCGATGGCTTGGTATCACCCCGAGTGGTATCGGCGGATCGTGAGCTACTCCGGCACTTACGTGAACCAGCAGTGGCCGTTCGATCCCGCGACGCCGGGCGGCGCGTGGGAGTATCACGCGTCGCTGGTGCCCGCCAACCCCGCCAAACCGATCCGCATCTGGATGCACGTGGGCGATCGCGACCTGTTCAACCCGAACGTGATGCGCGACGACATGCACGACTGGGTGGCCGCGAATCACCAGATGGCCGCGGCGCTCAAGGCCAAGGGCTACCACTATCAATATGTGTACGCACTCGACTCCGGCCACTGCGACCGCCGCGTGCGCGACCAGACGTTACCCCAAGCGCTCGAGTGGGTCTGGAAGTAAGATCGGTTGGTGCCGGGTGAGAAAAAACTGAGTTAGCCGCTTCGCGTGCTAACTCAGTTTTTTCTCACCCGGCACCATCATCGTCGTGGCCATTCGCGACAGCTTCAGTTTCGCGCCGTCGACTTCGTAGGTGCCGCTCATCTGGTTGCATCCGGCGAAGGCCGCGAGTCGATTGCCTTCGGAGTGGAACACCATGTGCGGCTCGCGCTGGTTTTCTTTGACGACCACCGGTGCGCCGCCGATCGTCATCACTTTCCAGTAGGTGTTTTCGAGCTCGGCGGTGGACGCGGTCGATTCCGCGGGCGTCTGATCGCGCGATGCGCACGCGGCCGTTGTGCAAA
>JAKFFF010000062.1:0-12760 GCA_036677145.1 Alcaligenaceae bacterium | reverse complement strand
GCGCGGCGACCGTGCGGCGTGGGTCGCAGGGGTAAGTGCCGGGAGGGGCGCTGCGCAGGCTGCCGTCAGGCTAGCCCTCAATTGCTGCGGGGCGTGGGATAAACCTTCGTCGCAGGTCCCCTACCGACTCCACCAACGATCGAATCATCCCGCGCAGCGTGCGCCGGTCGCAAGCGATGATGCCGACGCGCTCACGTCGGTGAGTCATCCAACCCCTCTTGTATCCGTCGTCTCCGGTGAGATAGTCGATCTCGACAACCTTGTCTTGGTCCAGCGCGTGGCGGAAAAGTTGCGACGTCAAGATCGTCCCGGCCGAGAGCTTCGCGAAGTCTTCGTCGTAGGCGAGTTTGAAGATGTACGCTTTGCCTTCGATAACGAACCAGAACTGCACGGCCACGGCGACATCGCCGACCCACGCAATACCTAGTCGAAGCCAGCCGTTGTCAGCGCAAATCTTGGCCCACCCGCGAACGAAATCGGGATACGGCTCCGGCTTCTTCCAGCTTCTGAGGAATACGCGATCGTAGGCATCCATGCCTCGGGCGACATTCGCTGGATCGATGATCACCTCGATACGATTCGCCGGCTCACCGAGAAACTTCTTCGCTTTGCGACCGAGCGTGTTCCGAAGCTGCGAATCGCGGCTGGCCATGAAGGCGTCGAACGAGAGGTCTGCGCAAGGCAGGTACCAGTTGCCGAAGGAGAAGTAGCGCTTCACATACCAGCCATGGGACCTTAGCGCGCCGGTCAACAAGTCAGCGTCTCGCGCATCAAGCGGCGAAAGCTGAACCGTGGGCGCACGTGGGCCACAGTGAGTGATCTGCCGCACCATCTCGCCGACGCTCCGCGCGGCGTGTGAATCCGCTCCGACGATTGGCGAATAAAGCGACGCGTAGTAATTGGTCAACGCTTGCCGCGCAACCCCCGGTGCTTCGTACAGCAGCATGACGGATTCGGCGCCAACGAAGACTTCCGGCGCATAGATAGTCCAGTCGTCTTGCGCGATTTGCTCGAGGAAGTGGACCAGCCACGCGCTCCGGGCAAACGGGTTTTCCTGGGAATCGAACAACTCGTCCCGCTCCAGCACGAACTCAATAGCCTGCGCCCTCGTCAGAACATGCATACGCCCTCCTTTGGGGCGTATTGTGTCTCTATGTAACCATTCGTGGCGCGGCAATGCCGCGACAAATCGTGCGTTCTTGACGCTGCCCTCGTTGATCACGGATGTACCGGCCGAACCGGCTTCACCGAGTTGTGTCACGGCCCGGCAGGTCGTCTTGACCTCCGCAGCGCATTCGGCACTCGCGTTGCATCAAGCGGCGGCCGAGCCTGTATCTCAACGGCGTTCACGTTCTCAGCTTCGTTCCAGCCTCTCTCGGGCGTGGAGACGAGCGGGGCGATTGAAGCCACGGATATGAACGCGAAAAGAAAAACGGGCCTCAAGGGCCCGTGCTCTATCGATCTCTGGCGGAGAGGGCGGGATTCGAACCCGCGGGGGGCTGTTAACCCCCACACGCTTTCCAGGCGTGCGACTTAAACCGCTCATCCACCTCTCCGGAAGCCGGCGATTCTAGCGTGGCCTTCGTTCGGCGGCGCCTGCGCAGAACGTCACGCCGGCGTCTTGCCCTTCATCAACGTCATGGCCGTGCCGATGAGTGCCGAGACCTCGCTCATGTTGGCCGGCACGATCATGGTGTTGTTCTTCTGTGCAAGCTGGGCGAAGGCTTCGACTGCTTGTTCGGCCACCTTCAGCTGTACGGCTTGCTCGCCGCCGGGCAGACGGATCGCTTCGGCCACTTTGCGGATGGCTTCGGCATTGGCTTGGGCCACCGCCACGATCGCGGCCGCTTCGCCCTGGGCGTTGTTGATCTCGGCCTGGCGCTGCCCCTCGGATCGTGCGATGAAGGCTTCGCGCTCGCCGGTGGCGATATTGATCTGCTCCTGCTTGCGCCCTTCGGAGGCGGCGATGAGCGCGCGCTTCTCGCGCTCGGCCGTGATCTGCGCCTGCATGGATCGCAGGATTTCGGCCGGCGGCGTGAGGTCCTTGATCTCGTAGCGCAGCACCTTCACGCCCCAGTTCGTGGCGGCCTCGTCGAGCGCGTTGACCACCGACGCGTTGATGGCATCGCGCTCCTCGAAGGTCTTGTCGAGTTCCATCTTGCCGATCACCGAGCGCAGCAGCGTCTGCGCGAGCTGCGTGATCGCGAACACGTAGTTGCTCGATCCGTAGCTCGCACGCATGGGGTCGGTGACCTGGAAGTAGATGATTCCATCGACTTGCAGCTGGGTGTTGTCGCGGGTGATGCACACCTGGCTCGGCACGTCCAGCGGCACTTCCTTGAGCGAGTGCTTGTAGGCCACGCGCTCGATGAAGGGCACGAGGAATTTCAGACCTGGCGTGAGCGTGCGGTCGTACTTGCCCAGACGTTCGACGACCCAGGCGTTCTGCTGCGGCACGATCTTGAACGTGCGCACGACGAAGATGATGGCGATGACCGCTATGACGAGCCCGATTTCCAGTCCCATGTGATGGTTCTCCCGCTGTCGTTGATGAATGGGTGCTCTTAGTTCAAGGGCCGGGCGGCGAGCACGAGCCAGTTGCCTTCGACGGCGACGACCACGTGCTCGCCCGGCACGGCCGGTGATTCGTCGTCGCGCAGCCGCGCCGTCCATTGGCTGCCGCGGTAGTTGACGCGAGCGGTGCGGTTGGCGGCCCACAGTTCCACGTTCACGCGCTCGCCGATGTCGAGGTTCACGTCGCGGTTCTCGCGAGCCGTCGCGGAGCGCGGCTGTCTGGCACGGCGCCAATGCCACAGCGCAGTGGCGCCGCCGCCCAAGAGCGCCGCCACCACCACCTGCACGTTGACGCCGAACCCGAGATGCGCCGCCAGGGCCGCGCCCACCATGCCGAGCGCGAACATCAGCAGATAGAAGGTGCCCGTGGCGAGTTCGGCTGCCACCGTCACGCCCGCGGCGATCCACCACCATGTCGCCGGAGAGATATCCATGCCGCTGCCTCGTTGTTGTGCGAGGCGAGTGTAGGTGCGAAAACACGCCCCGAAGGGTCGCCGGGCAAGGCCTACACTGCGCGCTCTTCAACGTGCCGACCGAGGGTTGCACATGCTGCGTTTTCGTTTTCCGATCATGATCATCGACGAGGATTTCCGCTCGGAAAACACCTCCGGGCTGGGCATCCGCGCGCTGGCCGATGCGATCCAGAAAGAAGGCTTCGAGGTGCTGGGCGCCACGAGCTACGGCGACCTGTCGCAGTTCGCGCAGCAGCAAAGCCGCGCCAGCGCCTTCATCCTGTCGATCGACGACAACGAGTTCACCTCGGCCGACGGCGACGACGTGGCGGTCGTGAACCTGCGCAAGTTCATCACCGAGATCCGCTTCAAGAACGCGGAGATCCCGATCTACCTGTACGGCGAGACGCGCACGTCGCAGCACATCCCGAACGACATCCTGCGCGAGCTGCACGGCTTCATCCACATGTTCGAGGACACGCCGGAGTTCCAGGCGCGCCACATCATCCGCGAAGCCAAGAGCTACCTCGACGGCGTGGCGCCGCCGTTCTTCAGCGCGCTGGTCGACTACGCGCAGGACGGCTCGTACTCCTGGCATTGCCCGGGGCATTCGGGCGGCGTGGCGTTCCTCAAGACGCCGGTGGGCCAGATGTTCCACCAGTTCTTCGGCGAGAACATGCTGCGCGCCGATGTGTGCAACAGCGTGGACGAACTCGGCCAGCTGCTCGACCACACCGGCCCGGTGGCCGACTCGGAGCGCAACGCGGCGCGCATCTTCAACGCCGACCACTGCTTCTTCGTCACCAACGGCACCAGCACCAGCAACAAGATGGTGTGGCACCACACCGTGGCGCCGGGCGACGTGGTGGTGGTGGACCGCAACTGCCACAAGTCCATCCTGCACGCCATCATCATGACGGGCGCGGTGCCGGTGTTCCTCACGCCCACGCGCAACCACTACGGGATCATCGGCCCGATTCCGGAAAGCGAGTTCTCGCCCGAGGCCATCCGCCGGAAGATCGCCGCCAACCCGCTGCTGGCCGATGTCGATTCGAAGACCGTGCGCCCGCGCATCCTCACGCTCACGCAGAGCACCTACGACGGCGTGCTCTACAACACTGAAACGATCAAGCACACGCTCGACGGCTACATCGATACGCTGCATTTCGACGAAGCCTGGCTGCCGCATGCGGCTTTCCACGAGTTCTACGGCGCCTACCACGCGATGGGCCGCAAGCGCCAGCGGCCGAAAGATCAGTTGGTGTTTTCGACGCAGTCCACACACAAGCTGCTGGCGGGCCTCAGCCAGGCGTCACAGGTGCTGGTGCAGGACGCGCAGAACCGCAAGCTCGACCGGCACCTCTTCAATGAGGCCTACCTGATGCACTCGTCGACGAGCCCGCAGTACGCAATCATCGCGTCGTGCGACGTGGCCGCCGCGATGATGGAGGCGCCCGGCGGCAAGGCCCTGGTGGAAGAAAGCATCCAGGAGGCGCTCGACTTCCGCCGTGCCATGCGCAAGATCGACAAGGAGTTCGGCAACGACTGGTGGTTCAAGGTCTGGGGTCCCGAGAAGCTGGCGACGGACGGCATCGGCAAGAGCGGCGACTGGGTGCTGAAAGCGGGCGAGAAGTGGCATGGCTTCGGCAAGCTCGCCGAAGGTTTCAACATGCTCGACCCGATCAAGAGCACCATCATCACGCCGGGGCTGGACATGGCGGGGCGGTTCGCCAAGACCGGCATCCCGGCCAGCACGGTCACGAAGTACCTGGCCGAGCATGGCGTGGTGGTCGAGAAGACGGGGCTGTACTCCTTCTTCATCATGTTCACCATCGGCATCACCAAGGGCCGCTGGAACACGCTGCTGACGGCGCTGCAGCAGTTCAAGGACGACTACGACCGCAACGCGCCGATGTGGCGCGTGTTGCCCGAGTTCGTCGCCAAGCACCCGCGCTACGAGCGCATGGGCCTGCGCGATCTCTGCCAGAGCATCCACGAGATGTACGCCAAGGGCGACATCGCGCGCCTCACGACCGAGATGTACCTGTCGGATCTGCAACCGGCGATGAAGCCGAGCGATGCCTATTCGTACATCGCCCATCGCAAGACGGAGCGCGTGAGCATCGACGAACTGGAAGGGCGCATCACCACCTCGCTGCTGACGCCGTATCCCCCGGGCATTCCGCTGTTGATTCCGGGCGAGCGCTTCAACCGCAAGATCGTCGACTACCTGCGCTTCACGCGCGAGTTCAACGCCGCGTTCCCCGGCTTCGACACCGATGTGCACGGCCTGGTGGAGTCCGATGACGACGACGGTGCAGGCCGGCGCTACTACGTCGACTGTGTGAAGCAGTAGGACCAGACGGAACGGCGCCTGGCCGGCGGCTCACTCCGCTTGGTCGAGGGCTACGGCCGCGCCGATCAGACCCGGTGAGAACTCGCTGTCGATGACCCAGGTCGGGATCGGCTGCAGGTAGCGCGCAAAACGCCCCTTCGCCTCGAACCGGCGGCGAAACGGCGATGCCTCCATCAACGGCAGCAGCCGAGGCGTGACGCCGCCGCTGATGTAGACCCCGCCGCGCGCGCCCAGCGTGAGCGCCAGGTTGCCGGCCTCGGTGCCGAGGAAGCTGAAGAAGAGTTCGACGGCGCGCTGGCAGAGCGCGTCCTCGCCCGCCAGGGCGCGGCGCGTGATCTCGGGCGCGGCGAGCAGCGCCGCCGATTCGCCGGCGATGGCCGCGCACGCCTCGTGCAGGTTCTCGAGCCCCGGCCCGGAAAGCGCCCGCTCTGCCGAGGCGTGGCCGAAGCGGGTGCGCAGCCGTGCCACGATCCGGTCCTCGAACTCATCGGCGGCCGCCAGCGTTCCGTGCCCGCCTTCGCCGGCCACCGCGATGAATCGCCCAGCGGTCGCCGGCAGCAAGCCCGCCATGCCGAGCCCCGTGCCGGCGCCGATCACGGCAAGCGGCGCGTTCTGCCCGGCCGTGCCGCCGCCGATCTGGCGCAGGTCTTCGGCACGCAGCTTGGGCAGCGCCAGGGCCAGCACCGCGAAGTCGTTCAGCACCAGCAACCGGTCGAGCCCGAGTGCGGCCTGCAGCTCGGAGATCGAGAACGACCAGTCGTGATTGGTCATCGACACCTGATCGCCGGTCACCGGGTTCGCGATGCCGATGGCGGCAGAGCGGGGCGCGGGCAGTTGCTGCTCGGCCAGGTACGACCGGATCGCATCACGCAGCGTGCCGTGCCGGTCCGAAGGCGTCACGGCCAGATGCTCGAGTTCGGCGTCCGCGCGCAATTGCATCGCGAAGCGTGCGTTGGTGCCGCCGACATCGGCGACGAGGCGCGGCCAGCTCACGCTGCGTCTGCCCCGCTCATCGCGTGGCTGAAACCACCATCGACATAGACGATCTCCGAGGTCATGCCGGCGGAGAGGTCCGAGAGCAGGAACGCGGCCGTGTTGCCGACATCGTCAATCGTGACGTTGCGCCCGAGAGGCGAGTTGGTGGCTACCACGTTGAGCATCTTGCCGAAGTCCTTGATGCCCGACGCTGCCAGCGTCTTGATGGGGCCGGCCGAGATGCCGTTGACGCGCACGCCTTTCGGCCCGAGGCCGGCGGCGAGGTAGCGCACGCTGGCCTCGAGCGATGCCTTGGCGAGACCCATGGTGTTGTAGTTGGGCACGCGGCGCACGGCGCCGAGGTAGCTCAGCGTGAGCAGCGATGCGCCCGCGCGCAGCCGCGGCGCCGCGGCCTTGGCCATCGCCGGAAAGCTGTAGGCCGAGATGTCGTGCGCGATGCGGAAGTTCTCGCGCGAGAGGCCGTCGAGGAAGCTGCCGGCGATGGCCTCGCGCGGGGCGAAGCCGATGGCGTGCACGAATCCGTCGAACTCCGGCCATGCGTCGCCGAGCTGCGCGAAGGTGCGCTCAATCTGTGCGTCGTCGCCCACGTCGCAGTCGAAGATGAGCCTGGAGCCGAATTCACCGGCGAAGCCCTCGATGCGCTCCTTGAAGCGCTCGCCCACGTAGCTGAACGCCAGCTCGGCGCCTTCGCGATGGCAAGCGCGGGCGATGCCATAAGCGATCGAGCGGTTCGACAGCACGCCGGTAATGAGGAACCGCTTGCCGGCCAGAAATCCCATGATGTCTCCCGTGTTTAGAAGCAGCGGGAATTCTCGCACCCGGCGATGGCGTCACCGCCGGGCGAGCGGTGCACGAAGGGGCGCGCCGCACCGTACTTGACAACCACAGGTATTGCCTGTAATTCCGCCTCGCGGTAGAATCCCGCCTTTCCGAGAAAGACGAGAAAGCTGCGTGGGCGGATTCTTCCAGCCCATTTTTTTTGCTCGGTCGTCTTTCGAGTGTTGGTTCGGGCGTGTGCTCGAGCGTTGATGAAAGTTGTGCAGATCGATGAATTGGCAAGCCGCGATTGAACGCACCGTGACCGGCCTCGGTTACGAGCTGGTGGACACCGAGCGCAGTGCTCGGGGACTGCTGCGCGTGTTCATCGACCGGATGCAGAACGCCTCGGACGGCGAGTTCATCACCGTCGAGGACTGCGAGAAGGTCACGCGGCAGTTGCAGCACGTGCTGGAGGTCGAAGGCTGCGCGTACGAGCGGCTCGAGGTGTCGTCTCCCGGTCTCGATCGCCCGCTGAAGACGGCGGCGCACTACGCCCGATTCGTCGGCGAGCAGATCGAGCTCACGCTCAAGCTGCCGTTCCAGGGTCGCAAGAAGTACCAGGGCGTGCTGCAGGCGCGGGAAGGACAGGAAGGCGAGGGCGCCGGCTGGCGCCTCGTCTTCAAGGACGGCACGCAGGACAAGGCGCTCGACTTCGCATTCGAGGAAGTGCGCGAAGCCCGGCTCGTGCCGGTGGTTGATTTCAAGGGGCGCCGGTTCGCGCCCCCGGTGGCGCCCGCGGCCGATGCCGCGACGCGCGAAGCAGAGGTGGACGGAGAACCCAAACAATGAACCGCGAACTCTTGATGCTGGTGGATGCGATCTCGCGCGAGAAGAGCGTTGATCTCGAGGTGGTGTTCGGCGCCGTCGAGGCCGCGCTTGCATCGGCCTCGAAGAAGCTGCATGGCGGCGAGGTCGACATGCGCGTGTCGGTCGACCGCGAAACCGGCGACTACGAAACCTTCCGCCGCTGGCTGGTGGTGCCCGACAGCGCCGGTCTGCAGAACCCGGATGCCGAAGAGATCCTGAGCGACGCGCTCGATCGCATCGACGACATCGAGGAAGGCGACTACATCGAGGAGCCGGTCGAATCGGTCTCGATCGGGCGCATCGGCGCGCAAGCCGCCAAGCAGGTCATCCTGCAGAAGATCCGCGACGCCGAACGCGAGCAGTTGCTGAGCGACTTCCTCTCGCGCGGCGAGAAGATCTTCGTGGGCACCGTCAAGCGCCTCGACAAGGGTGACATCGTCGTCGAGTCCGGCCGCATCGAAGGGCGTCTGCGCCGAAGCGAAATGATCCCGAAGGAGAACCTTCGCACCGGCGACCGCGTTCGCGCCTACATCGCCGAGGTCGACCCGACCCTGCGCGGTCCGCAAATCCTGCTGTCGCGCAGCGCGCCGGGTTTCATGGTCGAGCTCTTCGCCCAGGAAGTGCCCGAGATCGAGCAAGGCCTGCTCGAGATCAAGAGCTGCGCCCGCGACCCCGGCTCACGCGCCAAGATCGCCGTGCAGTCGCACGACAAGCGGGTCGATCCGATCGGCACCTGCGTCGGCGTGCGCGGGTCGCGCGTCAACGGCGTGACGAACGAGTTGGCCGGCGAGCGCGTGGACATCGTGCTGTGGTCCGAAGACCCGGCCCAGTTCGTGATCGGCGCGCTCGCCCCGGCGAACGTGCAGTCCATCGTGGTGGATGAAGAGCGCCACGCGATGGACGTGGTGGTCGATGAGGAGAACCTCGCCATCGCCATCGGCCGCGGCGGCCAGAACGTGCGTCTCGCCTCGGAGATGACGGGCTGGCGCATCAACATCATGACGGCCGAGGAATCGTCCGCCAAGCAGGCCGAGGAAAGCGACTCGGTGCGCAAGCTGTTCGTCGAGAAGCTCGACGTCGACGCCGAAGTGGCCGACCTGCTGATCAACGAGGGCTTCTCCAGCCTCGAAGAAGTGGCCTACGTGCCGATGCAGGAAATGCTCGACATCGAGGGCCTCGACGAGGACGCCATCACCGAGTTGCGCACCCGTGCCAAGGACGTGCTGCTGACGATGGAAATCGCCCGCGAAGAGAAAATGGAAGACGTGTCGCAGAACCTGCGTGATCTGGACGGCCTGACGCCCGAGCTGATCGCCACGCTGGCTGAGGGCGGCGTCCATTCCCGCGACGACCTGGCCGATCTGGCCGTGGACGAACTGGTCGAGATGACCAGCGTCGACGACGAGCAGGCCAAGGCACTGATCATGAAGGCGCGGGAGCATTGGTTCACCACCTGACGTCGACCGACGAACAGGACCCGAACGCTCGCCCGCCGCACCGCAAGACCGAAGCAAGGATTCAAGAATGGCCGTGACAACCGTCGCACAACTCGCCGCCGAGCTGAACCGCTCAGCCACGGCGCTGCTCGAGCAGCTCCAGTCGGCCGGCGTCCGCAAGGCGTCGACGGCGGACGAACTCACCGACGCGGACAAGGAGCGCCTGCTCGACCACCTTCGGTCGACCCACGGCACCGCCGCGGGCGAGCGCAAGAAGATCTCCATCACGCGCAAGTCGACCAGCGAAATCAAGCAGGCCGACTCGAGCGGCAAGGCGCGCACCATCCAGGTGGAAGTGCGCAAGAAGCGCACCTTCGTCAAGCGCGACGACACGCCGGGCACGCCTGAAGTCGGCGCCGCACCGCAGGTGGACGACGCCGAACTCGAGCGCCGCGAGAACGAAGCCAAGGCCCAGGCCGAACTGCTGCGCATCCAGGAGGCGGAGCTCGAAGAGAAGCGCCGCCAGCGCGAAGAACAGGCACGCCTTGAGCGTGAAGCGGCCGAAGCCCGCCAGCGTGAAGAGGCAGCCGCTGCAGCCGCAGCGCAGGCCGCGGCCGAAGCGGCAGCCGCCGAGGCAGCGAAGGCGCCGGCGAAGAAGGGCAAGGCGAAGGCCACCGTGGAAGCTGTCGAGCCGGTGGAAGCCGCCGTGGCCGCGCCCGCACCGCCCGCCGAACCGCCCAAGCCCGTGCTGCGCGTGATCAAGGCCGCCGACGTCGTCGACGAGGAGAAGCAGCGCGCCGCGGACCTCGCCAAGCGCCGCAAGGCCGCCGAGGAAGAAGCCGCTGCGATCCGCGCCATGATGAACGCGCCCAAGCGCGTGCTCACCGCCAAGAAGGAAGAGCCGGCCAAGCCCGAAGCGGGCAAGGAAGGCATCAAGGGCACGATTCACAAGGCCGCTGCCGTGCCGGGCGCGGCGACTGCCGCCAAGCCGGGCGACAAGAAGTCGATCAAGTCGGAGAAGCTCTCGTCGAGCTGGGCCGACGACGCGAAGAAGCGCGGGCTCAAGACCCGCAACGATGCGCCGGGCGGCGCGCGCCCCGGTTGGCGTGCCCCGCGCGGCGGACGCCGCGGCGAGCGCGGCGACGGCCACGCCTCGACTTATGTGGCACCGGCCGAGCAGCAGGTCTACGAAGTGCACGTGCCCGAAACCATCAGCGTGGCCGATCTGGCCCACAAGATGTCGGTGAAGGCCTCCGAGGTCATCAAGCAGTTGATGAAGCTGGGCCAGATGGTCACCATCAACCAGCAGCTCGACCAGGAGACGGCCATGATCCTCGTCGAGGAGATGGGCCACAAGGCGCTGGCCGCCAAGCTCGACGATCCGGAAGCCTTCCTCGAACTGGGCGAAACCGAGCAGGAGCACGAGCAACTGCCGCGCGCGCCGGTCGTGACGGTCATGGGCCACGTCGACCACGGCAAGACCTCGCTGCTCGACTACATCCGCAAGAGCCGGGTCGCCACGGGCGAGGCCGGCGGCATCACGCAGCACATCGGCGCCTATCACGTCGACACGCCCCGCGGCATGATCACATTCCTCGACACCCCGGGCCACGCGGCGTTCACCGCCATGCGGGCACGCGGCGCCAAGGCCACCGACATCGTCATCCTGGTGGTGGCGGCCGACGACGGCGTGATGCCGCAGACCAAGGAGGCCATCCACCACGCGAAGGCGGCGGGTGTGCCCATCGTCGTGGCGATGAACAAGATCGACAAGCCCGAGGCCAACACCGAGCGCCTGAAGAGCGAACTGGTGGCCGAAGAGGTGGTGCCCGAGGAATTCGGCGGCGATGCCCCGTTCGTTTCCGTGTCCGCCAAGACCGGCCAGGGCGTGGATGCGCTGCTGGAACAGGTGCTGCTGCAGGCCGAGGTGCTGGAGCTGAAGGCGGCGGTCGATGCACCGGCCAAGGGCCTGGTCATCGAAGCGCAACTCGACAAGGGCCGCGGCCCGGTGGCGACGATTCTGGTCCAGTCGGGCACGCTCAAGCGCGGCGACGTGGTGCTGGCCGGCTCCAGCTACGGCCGGGTTCGCGCGATGCTCGACGAGAACGGCAAGCCGACGCTCGAAGCCGGTCCGTCACTGCCCGTGGAGATCCAGGGCCTGACCGAAGTGCCGCGCGCCGGTGACGAGTTCATGGTGCTCACCGACGAGCGCCGTGCGCGCGAGATCGCCACCTTCCGCCAGGGCAAGTACCGCGACGTGAAGCTTGCCAAGCAGCAGGCCGCCAAGCTGGAGAACATGTTCGAGAACATCGGCCAGGGGGCAGCGCAGACCTTGGAACTCATCATCAAGGCCGATGTCCAGGGCTCGCAGGAGGCACTCGGGCAATCGTTGGTCAAGCTCAGCACCGACGAAGTGCGCGTGCGTATCGTGCACGCGGCGGTGGGCGGAATCAGCGAGAGCGACATCAACCTCGCCATCGCCTCCAAGGCGGTCATCATCGGCTTCAACGTGCGGGCCGACGCCGGTGCACGCAAGCTGGCCGAGAACAACGGCGTCGACATCCGCTACTACGACATCATCTACGACGCAGTCGACGAGGTGAAGGCGGCGATGACCGGCATGCTGGCGCCGGAGCAGCGCGAAGAGGTCATCGGCACCGCCGAGATCCGCACGGTGTTCGTGGCTTCGAAGATCGGCACAGTGGCCGGCTCCATGGTCACCGCCGGCCTGGTGCGCCGCGGCGCGCGCTTCCGCCTGCTGCGCGAGAACGTGGTGGTCTACACCGGCGAAGTCGAGTCGGTGCGCCGCCTGAAGGACGACGTGCGCGAGGTGGCTTCCGGCTTCGAGTGCGGCATCAAGCTGAAGAATTACAACGACATCGCCGAGGGCGATCAGCTCGAGTTCTTCGAGATCAAGGAAGTGGCTCGAACGCTGTAGATCGGCGCCTGTCCTGAGTGATCCGGACCCCGCCTTCGCAACCGACGGCGGGGTCTTCTGTTTCAGGGCCCCAGGAGTTACCCATGCGACACAAGCGATCCATCCCCAACCGCAGTTTCCGCGTGGCCGACCAGATCCAGCGCGACGTGGCCGAGCTCATCCGCGACCTGAAGGATCCGCGCATCGGCATGGTGACGATCCACGCCGTGGAGGTGACGCCCGACTACGCACACGCCAAGGTGTTCTTCTCGGTGCTCGTCGGTGATCCGCAGGAATGCGAACTGGCGCTGAACGAGGCCGCCGGCTTCCTGCGCAACAGTCTGTTCAAGAAGCTGCAGATTCACACGGTGCCGACGCTGCATTTCGTCTTCGACCGCACCAC
>JAKFFF010000061.1:0-54958 GCA_036677145.1 Alcaligenaceae bacterium | reverse complement strand
GCGGATGCCGCGAGCGGCTAGGGCGAGATTGATGGAGCGTCCGCCATTGGCGATCGCGTGGCGCGGATCGGGACGACGTTCGTAGACGGTTACGCGGTATCCGCGCCGCGCGAGCAGGATGGCTAACAACGATCCCGCGAGCCCGGCGCCGATGAGGTTGACGCCGGCGGCTGCCGGTACAGTCAAGCAATCTCCTTGAGCGCGGTGGAAAGCTGCTCGACGAGCTCATACACATCGACGAACCGGTTATAGAGCGGCGCGGGCGCGATGCGGATGATGTCCGGCTCGCGCCAGTCACACATGATCCCGCGCGACGAAAGCGCATCGAAAATCCGCCGCCCGCGCCGCGCTCCGCCGCTCACGCGGAACGAAAGCTGGCAGCCACGCTCGGCGGGCGCCGTGGGCGTGATGATTTGCACTTCGCCGTCACAGCGTTCGAGCATGAGCCGCTCGGTGTACGCCGTGAGCCGCATCGACTTCGCGCGCAGTTCCTCGATGCCCGCCTGGCGGAACATGTCGAGCGACGCGATCAACGGCGCCGCGGAAAGAATCGGCGGATTGCTCACCGCCCAGCCGGCCGCGCCGGTGGCGGGCCGGAACTCCGGCATCATCTGAAACCGCGTCTGCGGTTCGTGTCCCCACCAGCCGGACAAACGCGAAGGCGCGTTCGCGAAATGTTGCTCGTGAACGAAGCAGCCGCCGATCGCGCCGGGGCCCGCGTTCAGATACTTGTACGAACACCACACGGCGAAATCGACGTTCCACTCGTGCAGCGACAGTGGCAGGTTGCCGATGGCATGCGCCAGATCGAATCCGGCAACTGCGCCGACGCCGTGCGCGGCGCGCGTGATTGCGGCGCAGTCGAACGCCTGGCCGGTGCGGTACTGCACGCCCGGCCACAACACGAGCGCGAGCTCGCTGTCGAGTTCGGCGATCTTGGCCTCGATGTCTTCGAGACGAAGCGTTTCTTCGCCGCGCCGCGGCTCGAGTTCGATCAGGGTTCCTTCTGCTTCGAGCCTGTGCCAGGCGATCTGCCCGAGGATGGCGTGCCGGTCGGACGAAAAAGCGCCGGCTTCGATCAGGATCTTGTCGCGCACGCCCACGGGCCGGTAGAACGACGCCATCATGAGATGCAGATTGATCGTCAGCGAATTCATCGCGACGACTTCGGAGGGCAAACTACCGGTGACGTGCACCAGTCCCTTGGTGAAATTCTGCGCGTAGTCGATCCACGGCCGCGTCGCGGTGTGATGTCCGGCAACGCCGAGCTCGGCCCACTCGGCCAGTTCTTCGCTCACGTAATCGAGCGCGGCATGGGGCGCGAGCCCGAGTGAATGTCCGCACAGGTACACCAGCGGCCCGCCGTTCTTGCCGCGCGGCAATGCGAACTGCTTGCGGTACGGCGCGAGGATGTCCGCCGCATCGCAATCGAGCGCGAAATCCAGCGACGTCGAAAACTGCGGCAGCAGCGCGGTGTTTTCGGACAACACGGAGGCTGATGCGTTCATGGCGCCAGAGGATACACAATCGGCTGGCTCGGAACGGCGTCGCCGCCGATCGCGGGCACCGCCAGCGACAACACGCACGGGCCGTCGTGGACCTCGTCCGGAATGAACGCCAATTCCGTAATGGTTGCGCGCGAGCGTGCTGCGTCGCCGCGCGCCGCGCTGCCGGGCGGCAGGCCGAAGAAAATGCGGTGTCCGACCAGGCGTCCCTCATCATGAGTCCGGTCGAGGGAGGGCACGTCGAGCACCAGGTGCTCGATGCGTTTTTCCACCAGCCATTGGACGGCCTCGCGCGTCAGATACGGCGGCATCAGCGCGCTGTAGTCGCAGGTGCGTTTCGCGGCATCGTTCGGCAAGGTGCGGATGATGGCGGCGACTGGATCGACCATGCGGCCCATGGGCCACGCGGCGCGCAGCCGCCGTTTCGAGATCAGCGTGTCGGTGCCGTAAGGCTGCGGATCGGTGCTTTCGTTCGATTCACGCGCGGGCTCGGGGATCACACTAACTACCACCGCGGGCAGCAGGCCGCGCGGCACGACGCGCCACGCATCGCCGGATTCGCGCGTGAGGTGCGCGACGCTTTCGGTGTGGGTCATCTGGCAATGCGGCGTCAGCGTGATCGTCGAACAATTGGCGGACGCGCCGTGCGCGACGCTGCCGTTGAAATCGCCCGCGACGAAGGGTGTCGAGGAGGGCGCCGGCGCGCCGAAGTGCCGCGGCCCCGGCGCGCCGAATTCCACGGCGATGGCCAGGCTCACGCCGCGATCGAGCGCGGCGCGGATTTCCTGTCCGCCGAAGCTGAGTTTCGCGATCACTTGTTCTTGCCGGATGGGGGCGGAGTCATGACCGTGCCGCAATTGCGGCAGGTGAGATTGGCGGGATTGCCGAAGAAGCGGTCGAACACCGGCGGCAATTGCGTTTCGATATTCGTGATCTCGACGAATTCCTCGTAGAGCTTCGCGTGGCAGTTCTCGCAGTACCACTGGAACCCGTCGAGTTCGCCGGCGCGGCGCACGCGTTCGATGACCAATCCCACGGTGTTGGCCGGGCGTCGCGGCGAGTGCGGCATATTCGGCGGCAGCAGGAAAATATCCCCTTCGCCTATCTCGAGATCCACGCGCTTTCCGTCCTGGATGGTGGCGAGCGTGATGCCGCCCTCGAGCTGGTAGAAGAATTCCTCGCCCGGATCGACATGGAAATCCTTGCGGCTGTTCGGGCCACCCACGACCATGATGATGAACTCGCTGTCCGTGAACACCTGCTTGTTGCCCACCGGGGGTTTCAGCAGGTGACGGTGCTCGTCGATCCAGCGCTTGAAATTGAAGGGTTGGCGTGGGGTCGTGGGTTCACTCATCGGTCTCTCCGCGCCTCTATGGTAGTCGCTGGCGGGCCCGCGATGTGACCCCCTCCACAAATGCCCCCAATGTCGCCTCGTGGCGTCAACCGGGCGCACGATCCGGCCTGGGGACGCGTGATATCGTCGCATGCAACTAACAGCCCGCCGGAGTGGCCGTCCGTGAAGTTCCGCCTTGCGACCCCCGTTTTCCTGGTGATTGCGTTCAGTCTCGCGCTCGGCGGCTGCGGCGTGTCGAAGCGGCTGATGTTCTGGAAAAAAGAAAAGCCGGCCCCGGAAGTCGTCAACGAGCTGGAGCTCGTCAACGCGGACGGCACGGCCGCGAATTTTCCGCAGTACTGGCGGCGCAACACGCTGATCATCGACCTGTCGGGCATCGGCGGTACGGGTAATGTCGCGGCGCGCCTGCGCGAGGAGGCCACGTGGCCGGTGCGGGTCGCGGTGCGCGTGCGGCCGGGCAGCGTGCAGCAGGTCGAGGTCCGCGGCGAGGAGCGCAACGTGCTGCCCATCTCCGCCGACGGCGTGAAGCCGATCGACATCGAACTCGCGTCGAGCGTGTACACGCCGACCACCGCGGCCATCTACCTCTCGTGGGGTCCGATGCCGGCGTTCGCCGAGGCCGCTCCGGTAGCGGATCCCGGCTTCGTGTCGCCAACACAATTACCGCCCACCTCGGCGCCCGAAGATAAACCCGCGGCGCAGGACATCATCCCGCCGGCCGAGGCCGCCCCGGTTCAGCCTTCGCCGCCGCCCGGATCCTGATGCGCGCGGCAGGCGAGCTGCACCGGCTCGCCGTCGTCATCGAGGTTCACCGCGGTCAGTGAACCGCCCCACACGCATCCCGTGTCCAGCGCGAGCAGATCCTTGCGCCGCATCAATCCCAGCGTCGACCAGTGTCCGCAGACGATGCGCACGTCGCGACTGGCGCGTTCGGGCATGTCGAACCAGGGCAGCAGGTGTTCGGGCTGCTCGCCGGGCGCGGCTTTCACTTTCAGATCGATCGTGCCGTCGCGCGCGCAGAAGCGCATGCGCGTGAAGACATTGATCGCAAATCTCAGCCGGTCCATGCCGCGCAGGTTGTCATTCCACTTGTCGGGCTTGTTGCCGTACATCGCGTCGAACAACGCGCGCGCGTCGTTACGCAACACGGCCTCGACTTCACGCGCGAGCTTGGCCGCGGCGCGCGGGGTCCATTCGGGCACGAGGCCGGCATGTACGAGAAAATCTCCGCGCGGCTCATCGAACACCGCCAGCGGCCGGCTCAGCAGCCACTCCAGCAATTGATCACGGTCGGGCGCGGCGAGCACCGCGTCGAGCGTGTCGCCATCTTTCTGTTTGCGCTTGGCGCCGTAGGCGAGCGCCAGCAGGTGCAGATCGTGATTGCCGAGCACGACCGTCGCGCCCGCGCCGAGCGAGCGTACGAAGCGCAGCGTTTCGAGAGACTGGGGGCCGCGGTTGACGAGATCGCCGACGAACCACAACTGGTCGCGATCGGTGGAGTAGTTCAGGCGGGTCAGCAGCGCCTTCAGTTCGTCGCAGCAGCCCTGGATGTCACCGATGGCGTATCGGGCCATTGTGTTTGTTAGTGCAGCAGGCCCGGCATCGCGAGCCGGAACGCCGCGACCGGCGCTTCGAACTGATCGCCGTCGTCACTGACCATCTGGTAGCTGCCCTGCATCACGCCCACCGGTGTCTCGAGTACGGCGCCGCTGGAATACCGAAAGCCCTGGCCAGGTTTGAGGTGGGGCTGTTCGCCGACGACCCCTTCGCCGCGCACTTCCTGCACCTTGCCGTTGGAGTCGGTGATGATCCAGTGACGCGCCATGACCCGCGCCGCGACGCTGCCCTCGTTGCGGATCGTGATCGTGTACGAGAACACGTAACGCTGTTCTGTCGGGCTCGACTGTTCTTCGAGATAACTCGTGTCGACGACGACGCGGATCTTGCGGGTTTCTGCTTCCATTTCAGATCGAGATTAGCAAACTATCGGCGTGACCCAGTGAGGTATCACTCCGGCACCCGCGCGGCGATGCGCGCAAAGTCGGCAGGGGCGAGGGTTTCGGGTCGGACAGAAGGATCGACGCCCGCCGCGACGATTCCCTCGATGTCGATCAAGCTGCGCAGCGCATTACGCAGCGTCTTGCGCCGCTGCGAGAACGCGGCCGCAACGGTGCGCGCGTAGGCCGCGGGCAGCGCGAACGCCGGCTCGCGCCGCACGGTCAGGCGGGCCACGGCGGACCAGACACGCGGCGCGGGCGTGAAGGCCCCCGGGCCGACATCGAACAGGTGTTTCGCTTCGAACCAGGGCGCCAGCATCACGGTGAGGCGGCCATATTCGCCGCTGCCCGGCGTGGCGACGATCCGCTCGATGACCTCTTTCTGCAGCATCACGTGCAGATCGGTGATGTGCTCGTGCGCGGCCGCCACGTGAAACAGCAGCGGCGTCGAAATGTTGTAAGGCAGGTTGCCGATGACCCGCAGCCGTTGCGCGCGGCGCGTGGCCAGCGACGCGAAATCGAAATCCAGCGCATCGGTGACGTGCAGCTCGAAATCGGGGCGCGTGCCCCAGCGTTCGCGCAGCTGGGCCGCGAGATCCCGGTCGATCTCGATGGCATCGACCGTGTGTCCGTCACCCAGCAACTTTTCCGTCAACGCGCCGCGGCCCGGACCGATTTCGACCAGCGCGTCACCCGGCGCGGCGCCGATTTCCTTGACGATGCGGTCGAGCACGCTGCGGTCGTGCAGGAAGTGCTGTCCGAATCGCTTGCGGGAAAAAACCAAGGCGTCAGCCCTGACGCCGTTCGGCGAATTCGATCGCGAGGTGCGTCGCGGCGATGAGGCTGCCGGCGTCGGCTCGGCCCGTGCCCGCCAGGTCGAGGGCCGTGCCGTGATCGACCGAGGTGCGCACGATGGGCAGCCCGAGCGTCACGTTCACGGCATGACCGAAGCCGGCGTGTTTGAGCACCGGCAGGCCCTGGTCGTGATACATGGCGAGCACCACGTCGTAGTTGGCGAGATTGCGCGGCACGAACACCGTGTCGGCGGGCAGCGGGCCATCGACCAGCATGCCGGCGGCGCGCGCGCGTTCGATGGCGGGCTGGATCACGTAGCGGTCTTCCGTGCCGAGATGGCCGCTTTCCCCGGCATGCGGATTCAGCCCGCAGACCGCGATGCGCGGCCGTTCGATGCCCCACAGCGTGCGCACGTCGTCATGGAGAATCCGCAGGGTCGTGTCGAGCAGATTGCCGGTGACCGCGTCACTGACGGCGCGCAGGGGCAGATGCGTGGTCGCGAGCGCGACGCGCAGTGACCCCGCCGCCAGCAGCATCACGGGGTGAGTCGCATTCGTGCGCTCCGCGAGGTATTCGGTGTGACCCGTGAACGGCACGCCCGAGTCGTTGATCACGCTTTTCTGCACGGGAGCCGTGACCATCGCCGCGAATTCGCCCTTGGCCGTGCCCGCGATCGCGCGGTCGAGGATCGCAAGGACGTGGCTGGCATTGGCGGGATCGAGCTTGCCCGCGACGCAGTGCGCGGCCAGCGGCACGTCGAGCACATGCAGGCGGCCGGGCGCCTGGGCGCTTGCCGGCGCGTCCGGTAGATAGGACTCGAGTTGCAGCGTGAGGCCGAGCTGGCGCGCGCGTTCGGCGAGCAGTGCGCGGCTGCCGATCACGACCAGTGAGCAGGGTAGCGAGAGGCCGGCGAGCGCCAGGCAGAGATCCGGGCCGATGCCGGCAGGTTCACCCGCGGTGATGGCGACGCGCTGCGGGCCCGGTTTCAGAGCTTGTTCTCGACGTAGGCCTCGTCGCGCAGGCGACGCAGCCATAGTTCGGTTTCCTCGTCGGCCTTCGATTCACGCAGTGCCATGAAAGCGCGCTGACGGCGCACGTCGTCGGTGGTGTCGAACTGGCGGCGGCCCAGCAGCTGGATGATGTGCCAGCCGAACTGCGTGCGGAATGGCTGGCTGATCTCTTCGGGTTGAAGCTGCGCGAGCTGGCGCTCGAACTCCGGCACGAAAGTGCCCGGACCGGCCCAGCCGAGGTCGCCACCTTCGGCCGCGGAGCCAGGATCCTCGGACACCACGGAGGCCACGGCGTTGAACAGCTCGCCCTTGTTCACGATGCGGTCGCGGATGTTCGCGAGCTTCTGCTGCACGGTCGCGTCATCCTGCAATTCGTTCGTCTTGATCAGGATGTGCCGTGCGTGCACCTGGTTGACGATGACCTGCTGGCTGCCCTTCACCTCGTTGAGTTTGAGGATGTGATAGCCCGAGGGCGTGCGAATCGGCTTGGTGATGTCGCCCGCCTTCATGCTGGCAATGGTCTCGGCCAGGAAAGTCGGCAGCTCCGGGCCCTTGCGCCAGCCCAGCGAACCGCCTTCGAGCGCGGTCTGCGCATTCGAATTCGCGACGGCGAGGCGCGCGAAATCCTCGCCGGCAACCGCCCGCTGGTAGATGTCTTCGGCCTTGCGCGCCGATTCATCGAGTTCCTCCGGGGAGGCGGCCTGGGGCACGGCGATCAGGATGTGCGAGACGTTGTATTCGTTCGCTTCGGACGGCATTTTTTTCTGCCGCTCGAGGAATTGATCGATCTCGCGCGGGCTCACGTTGATGCGTGCGATGACGTCGCGCTGCCGCAGGATCTGCATCGCGAGTTCCTTGCGCACGGTCTCGCGATACCCGGCGTAGTCGATGCCCTGGGCGGCGAGCGCCGCGGGCAGATCGGCGAGGCGGATGTTGTTGCTCTTGGCGACGTCGGTCATCGCGGTGTTGAGCGTCTCGTCCGACACCTTGATACCGGCACGATCCGCACGCTGCATCTGCAGCTCTTGCAGGACCAGGCGGTCGAGTACCTGCTGGCGCAGGACGTTCGCCGGCGGCAGATCGAGGTTCTGCGCGCGCAGGCGGTCAGTGATGATGAGAATCTGTTCGTCGAGCTCGCTGCTGAGCACGACGCCATCGTTGACCGTGGCGGCGACCCGGTCGAGCAGCACGCCCGACGAGCTCGCCTCGCGGGTCTGCGCATGTGCTGCAGTGACGGCGAGTGATGCGAGCGCGAGCAGCAAGCTGCGCGAAAATACCTTTGAAATCATGGAGTTGTTTTTCACCGGACGGGGGTTTCCGGGGAGTATCCTCGAATTGCGCGTTCCAGGAAAGCGTCGGCAGGGGTTCCGACACTAGCCAATCCGTTCAGTTCCAGCTGCACGAAGAAGGCTGTCTCGCGCTCGCCGTCGCGGTTGGAGACGAAGCGGCGCGCGACGGCGCGCAGCCGGTAGCAGCAGGCCTTGAATTCGAAGCCGGCGAATTGATCGAGAGTGTCGCGGTCGCGCAGGCTGTAGACGAAGCGGCCGAACGCATTCCACCGCTTGCCGAGGGGCCATGCGGCGGATACGTCGGCCTGCTCGATGCGATCACGCTGCGCGCGATACCCGAGGTTGACGACACGGTCGCCGCCCGGCCGGTACTGCAGGCGGAACTGCGAGCGCTCGCTGCGCGAATCCTCCGGGTTCCACTGGATACCGGCCTCGAGATTCCAGTTCTTGTACGCGGACAACGAAACTTGCGCGATGAAATCCGAGCTGTCGCGCGCGCTCGGTGTTTCGTTCGGCAGCACGACGCGTGGGCGTTCGAAGTAGTAGATCTGGCCGAAACTCGCCGCGAGGTACTGCGCCCCGGACTCCGCATCGAACAACCGGCTCGTGAGTCCGAAGGCGATCTGATTCGCGTCGTTGACGCGGTCCGCGCCGACGTATCGATTGGTGCGGAACAGCTGCACGAGGTTCAGATCCGGCAGGCCCGTGTCGAACAGCGGCAGGTCGTCCTGCGCGCGGTACGGCGTGTAGAGATACAGGGCGCGCGGCTCGAGTGTCATGCGGCGCTGCCCGTGAGATCCGGAGTTGCGCTCGAACACGAGCCCCGCATCGAGCGAGGCGAATGGCAGAGAACGGGTGGGAGCATCGTCCGTGCCAGGCGTCTGGTCCTCGAGCGAGTACTGCGTGTAGCGATACCCCCCGGACGGGCGCACGAAAAAGCCCGGTCCCGACCAGTCGAAGCCCGCGCGCGGTGCGACGTCCAGGCGCCAGCCGGTGACGCCGATGTTGCGGTCGAAGTTCACGAGTTCCGCGTCGAATCCGTAGTCGACCGCCGCCTGCCCAAGAGCCCAGTCGCCCGTGGCGAGAATGCGCGGGGCTCGCGTGTAGGGCCGGTCGAGCGGATCGAGGTCATCGTCGATGGTCTGGAAATCCTGGATCTGCCCGCGCACGTTCAGGTGTTCGTCGCGGTAGGTGAATTCCGCGAGCCGCTCGGCGAACGGCACGCTCGTGCCCTCGGGGCCGCGGGCGAAGTCCTCGAAATACTGGCTGTCGCTCACGTCGGTGGCGTCGATCCGGAAGCGCCAGTCGCCCGGCAGCTCCGCCACGTGTTGTAGATAGAGGCGCGAGCGGTTCTCGTTGCCGAACTCGTCGTCGCTGGGTAGATAGTTGAACTCGAAGGCGCCGCGCTGCCGGTAGGTCAGGTAGCGGAACTGGCCCGCCAGGTCCACGCCGCGCTTGGAGTAGTAGACGGGTTGCGCCGTGAAGTCGAGATTCGGCCGGATGTTCCAGTAGTAAGGCAGCTCGAGCATCGCGCCGTTGCGGGACGAGCCGCCGATGTTCGGAAACAGGAAGCCGCTCTTGCGTTGCGAGCCGATCGGAAACGTCATCCAGGGCAGATAGACGATGGGCACGTTCTTGAAACGCACGCTCGCGCCGCGGCCCACGCCGTTGCGTTCGCGCGTATCGAGCTCGATGCTGCGCGCGCGCATCTGCCAGGACATGTCGTCGAGCGGGCAGGTGGTGAACGTCACGTCTTCCAGCGTCACCTTGCCGGCCGCGTCCATCTGCAGCGAACTCGCCGCGCCGCGCGCATTGCGTTCCGGCAGCTCGAACTCGGCGCCCTGGAATTCCGCGCCGAGGACGGACGAATAGGAGCCGCTGTTGCCCCGCACGGTCAGGGTCGGATCGCTGAACTCCACGCCCCCCTCGAGCTTCGCGCTCTGGTTCTCCGTGTCGTACTCGAGGTGGTCGGCGCGGATCACCCGGTTTCCCTGGCGCATTTCGACGTTGCCGGACAACACGGCATTGCCGTTCACGTTGTACTCGATCTTGTCGCCGTCGATCGTGGCCTGGGCATCGGCGGAGTCGGTGGCTGGCTCGGCCGTCGATTCCCGGGCGGGGGGATTCGTGACGCCGGAGGGCGGGGGACAGGAAGCCTCGTCGGCGTGCGCGAGTGGCAACGCCATGAGCAATGTCAGTCCGAGGCCGATTCGTCCGGCCGTTGTGGAGGTCACCCGCGTCATGTTGCGCACTATACTTATAACGAATGCCCAATAACGACAGCCAATCAACGACATGCCTATCAACGACGCGCGACTCTCTCTGATTGGCTCCTGGTTGACCCGCGACCTCGGGTGGCGCATCGGCCGCATATCCGTGGCATCCGCCGACGCCAGCTTCCGGCGTTACTTTCGCGTTTCACGCGGGGATGTCGATCCGGCCGCGTGGGGACCGAAGGCCGACACGCTGATCGTGATGGATGCGCCGCCCGGCAAAGAGGACGTCGCGCCCTATCTGAAGGTGTCGGCATTGCTGGAACAAGCCGGCGCGCACGTGCCGCACGTGTATGCCGCCGACGTGAAGCGCGGCCTGATCGTCATGGAGGACCTGGGATCGACGCAGTACCTGTCGCTGCTCAAGACCGGCCGCGGCGTCGACAAGTTGTACGGCGACGCGTTGACCACGCTCGCCAACATCCAGGTGCGGGGAGCCGGCGCTTCCCGGATGCTCGATCCCTACGATCGCGCGCCGCTCGAGCGCGAGCTCAATCTTTTTCCCGAGTGGTTCCTCGGCAAACACCTGGGGCTGGAACTCTCGCCCGAAGAACGCGCCCTCATCACCGTCACCAACGAGATCCTGATCAACGAAGCCCTGCTGCAGCCGCAGGTGTTCGTGCATCGCGACTACCACTCGCGCAACCTGATGGTGCTGAATGAAGGAGGTCCCGGGGTCATCGACTTCCAGGACGCACTGCGCGGGCCGATCGGCTACGACCTCGTGTCGCTGCTCAAGGACTGCTACATCAGCTGGTCGCGCGAACGTGTCGAGCGCTGGGTGCGTGGTTATCGGCGGGTGCTGGGCACGCTCGGGGCCAATGTCGGCGACAGCGAATACCAGTTCATGCGCTGGTTCGATCTCATCGGCGTGCAGCGGCACATCAAGGTGCTGGGCATCTTCTGCCGCCTCTGGCATCGCGACGGCAAGATCGGATATCTCGCCGATCTGCCGCTCACGTTCGAATACGTGCGCGACGCGTGCCGCCGATACCCGGAACTGGTCGAGTTCGAACGCTGGCTCGCCTGGCGCATCGCGCCGCTGCTCGAACCCGCGAACCTGCGGGAAGAGGCGCGCGCTGCGCGCCGCCTCGCCGCCACCGCCGCCGCGGCGGTGCGTCCGAAACGAAAAGTGGTGTCCCGGCGCAAGGCGAAGAAACGCATTCTGAAGCGCAAGGCGAAGAAGGCTGTCCGACGCGTGAGGGTGGCTGCGAAGCGCAAGCGTGTCGCGGCGGGCAAACGTGTCGTGCGCAAGAAGCCGGTGAAACGCGTGGCGAAGAAGCCGGCTCGCTCGCGCAAGGTGATGCGCAAGAAGTCGCGGCAGAAGACGCACCAGAAAACTCGCAGGGTGTCGCGTCTGAAAACGCGCCGCCCGGCGCGCCGACCCAAGTGAAGGCCATGGTCCTCGCCGCGGGCCGCGGCGAGCGCATGCGGCCGCTGACGGACCGCGAACCGAAACCGCTGCTGCGCGTCGGCGGCAAGCGCCTGATCGAATATCACCTCGAACGGCTGGCGTCGGGCGGTTTCAATCAAATCGTCATCAACACCGGTTGGCTCGGCGACATGATCGAAGCGGCGCTCGGCAACGGCGCGCGATTCGGCCTTTCCATAACGTACAGCCACGAGCGGCCCGAAGCGCTCGAAACGGGCGGCGGGATTTTTCACGCGCTGCCGCTGCTCGGCGATGCGCCGTTCCTGCTCGTGAATGGCGATGTCTGGACGGATATCGACTACGGCGCGTTGCGTCGCGACCCGCCTGCCGGTTCGCTCGCGCACCTGGTTTTCGTGCCCAATCCGCCGCAACACGCGCGCGGAGATTTCGTGCTGGAAAACGGACTTGTGTACGACCGCGAGGGTGCCCGTCACACGTATTCTGGCATCGGCATCTACCGTCCCGGTTTGTTTGCCGGCTGTCAGCCCGGCAAGTTTCCGCTGGTGCCGCTGTTGCGGGCGGCCATCGCGCGCGCGGCGCTGACCGGCGAGCTGCACACGGGACGGTGGTACGACATCGGCACGACGGAGCGCCTCGCCGCGCTCGACGCGCAGCTCAGTTAGCCGCGACAGCGGGAGGATCGAATGAAGAGGTTGTACACCGCATCGGCGGTGCTCGTCGCGTTGCTGGTCATCGCGCCGTGGGGCATCGGCAAGGTGGCCGAACGGCACGTCAATCGTCTGCTCGACCAGTTCGTCGAGCAATCTCCCTATCTATCCATCGTCAATCGCAAGTACCGGTCCGGCTGGTTCCGTTCGGAACAGGAAGTCACGTTCGAGGTATTCGGCGCCTGGGCGCCGGCGATCAACACGGTGTTCGAAGCGGGCAGTCGCGGCGACAAAAGAGCGGAGAAAGGTTCGAAGTTCAAACCGCCGCGTTTCACGGTGCGCAACGAAATCCTGCACGGACCGGTGTTGTGGCCCTTTGGCCTGGGCGCCGCGCGCGTCGACACCAACATTGTCTGGAACGTCAAACTCCAGCACGAACTGTTCAAGACTTTTGGCGACGACAAGCCGTTCCGGATGCGCACGCGCGTCGGGTTTTCCGGGGACGGGACGACGACGATCTCGAGCGATGCGCGGGCGCTCGAGCCTGGCGACGGCTTGAAGCTGACCTGGGACAAATTCGCGTTCGACGTGGGGTTCTCGCGCGACTGGGACCACGTGAGCCTGAAAGGGCGTTGGCCGCGATTCGAATTGCGGTCGTCGCAGGGTGAGAATTTCGTCATGCGCGATCTGAAAGCGGAAGGCTCCGCCGACCGGATCATGGGCGACCTCTATGACACCGACGTCGTGTTCACGATCGAATCAATGCGCATGGCGGATAGCGCCACGGGTGTCATCGAAGCAACCGAACTGAAGTACGAAGTCGAAACCGAAAAGAAAGGTGATTTCGTCGACATGATGTTCAAGGTGGGGTCGGGTCCGATCCGGCTGCGCGAGTTCGCATTGCAGGAGGTGCACTACGATTTCTCGATGCGGCGCCTGCATGCCGCGAGCCTCGACCGGCTGCTGGTTGCGATGAAAGAATCGTATTCGAAGCCCGCGACGAGTCTTTCCGAAGTCGACTCAGGAATGCTCGAGGCCTACAAAACTCACGGCCTCGAATTGCTCGAACACGATCCGGAGTTCGCCATCGATCGCATCAGTCTCAGGACGAAATCCGGCGACGGCACGATCAAGGGCGTCATCCGGTTCAACGGCGTGACCGAGGCCGATTTCGAAGCGGGTGGAATGACGCTGCTCGAGAAGGTCGACCTGCGGCTGGAGCTGGATGTGGCGGAGGCGCTGCTCGTGGAGCTCGGGGGCGAGGCGGGCCTCGGGATGGCCACCGAAGGCGGCTTTGCGGTGCGCCGGGACGGCCGGTTGACCAGCAAAATCGAATACCGGGGCGGAAAACTCAAGATCAACGGCAAATCCCCGGATATTCCGGGGGTTAGCGTGCCCGCGGAAGCGCGGCCGGAAACGGGGCCGGAATAGTAGAATTGCGGCCTATCCATGGCCTCACTCAAAGACATCACCATCGTCACCGAAGGGCGCACGGCGCGCAGCGGTGAAAAATACCTGACGCCCCAGGGCTTCACTGCCATCAAGGATGGCCAGAAGACGCGTGGCGCGGTTGCGCCGCCCACCGGGCGCAAACCTGCGTGGATCCGCGCGCCGCTGCCGGTGGGCAAAGGTTTCGGCGCGGTGAAGGACATCGTGCACGAGCACCGGCTCGCGACGGTGTGCGAGGAGGCGAAGTGCCCGAACATCGGCGAGTGCTGGAACGCCGGTACCGCGACGATCATGTTGATGGGCGCGGTGTGTACGCGCGCCTGCCGTTTCTGCAGCGTGGACACCGGCAATCCGCGCGGGTGGCTGGACGCGGAGGAACCGGAGAACACCGCGCGCAGCGTCGAGCTGATGAAGCTCAAATACATCGTGCTGACCTCGGTGAACCGTGACGATCTGCCGGATGGTGGGGCGGGTCATTACGCCGAGGCCATTCGCGCGATCAAGCGGCGTACGCCGCAGGTCGCCGTCGAAGCGCTGACGCCGGATTTCCAGGGCGTGATGAAAGATGTCGAGACGGTGGTCGATTCCGGGCTCGAAGTGTTCGCGCAGAACGTGGAGACGGTGAAGCGGCTGACACATCCCGTGCGCGATCCGCGCGCGAGTTACGAGCAGACCATCGCCGTGCTCGCGCACGCGAAGCAGCACAAACCAACCGTGTTGACCAAGACCAGCCTGATGCTCGGACTCGGGGAGACGGACGAGGAAATCGCGCAGACGATGGACGATCTGCGCGCCGCGAACGTCGATCTGCTGACCCTGGGTCAGTACCTGCGCCCGACGATCAATCACCTGCCGGTCGCGCGGTTCGTGACCCCCGCGGAGTTCGACCAATACCGCGAATGGGCGCTGGCAAAAGGCTTCCGCGAATGCGTCGCCGGCCCGCTGGTTCGCTCCAGCTACCGCGCCGAACAGGCCCTCAACGGCAACAACGCCGGCCTGAAGAACGTCGGTGCCGAGAAGAACGTCGGTGCCGGGTGGGAAAAGACTGAGTTAGCTTCCACCGTCACCAACGCACCCCTGGCCTCGGCAGCTAACTCAGTCTTTTCCCACCCGGCACCAACTCCGGCGGCGGCACCAACTCCCGTGCGGTGGTTAGGGAGGGTGGAGTACGAGCCGACGTGGCGCGAGATGCAGCGCATAACGGACACGCGGGATGAGCACACGCCGGATGAGATCTGGCTGCTCGAGCATCCGCCGGTGTTCACGCTGGGGCTCAACGCGGATGCGGGCCACGTGCTCGCGGCGGGCGACATCCCGGTGATCAAGATCGATCGCGGCGGGCAGGTCACCTATCACGGTCCGGGGCAGCTCGTGGTCTATCCACTCATCGACATCCGGCGCGCGAAATTCGGCGTACGCGATCTCGTCACGGCGATGGAGCGCGCGGTCATCGACTACTGCGCGAGCTTGAACATCACCGCGAAGTGCAAGACGGGTGCGCCCGGCGTATACGTCGACGGCCGCAAGATCGCGAGCGTCGGTATCCGCATACGCCGCGGCGCGAGTTACCACGGCCTGGCATTCAACGTGAACATGGACCTCGAACCGTTCCAGCGCATCAATCCCTGCGGTTACGCGGGATTGCAGATGACGCAGTTGGCCGCGCTCGGCCAGCCGGATGCGACGGTCGAATCCACGGGCCGCGCGTTCGCGCCGTTCCTGCAACGCGCGCTCGAAGAGATCCGCACCAGAAACGAGACCGCGGCCTGCGCGAACGAGTGATGCGTTACCTCGCCGCGCTGTTGCTTGCGTCCTCCGCGCCCACGTTCGCGCAGGACCCGGCGCCACCCGCGGACCTCGTGGTCATCGACCTGCGGCCGCCGGAAGAAAAGGAAGGCTTCAAACTCGTGGAGCTTTCCGGCAAGTGCAACAAGGATGTGTACCGCATCCCCGATGTCGCCACCGACCCGCTCAAGATCGACCTTCTGAAGACCGAACTCACCCAGCAGCTGCCCGACTTCGGCGCCGGCAAGACGCTCGCGGTGCTCAACTGGTCTATCTACTACAACAAGCAGGTCCAGGGCGGCGGCGGCGGACTGAGCGGCCTGGGGGTCGGTGGCTACGCGATTCCGACCGGCAAGAAAAACGAGAAACGCGCCGGCAGCGACTGCCCACGCGACAAGTCCGCGGGTGGCTGGTACGAGGGCCGCGAACTCCAGTCCACGTTTTTTCCGCTGATCTCCGAATTCCAGGGCACCTACGCCGGCAAGCCGCTGAACGTGCGCGTCGTACATTCGCCGCGCAAGAAACTCGAAGGCAAGTTCGCGGGCGGCTCCGGCGACACCGAAGATCTGCTCGAGACCGTGCACGAGACCGCCGAGGCGATCGCGTACGCCATCGTGCAGTAACCCCGCGTGATGAATCCGCGCGCCCGCCGCTGGCTGCCGTGGATCTCCGCCGCGATCATCCTGGCGCTCTCGGTCGGCTTCGTTTCCTGGCGGCTCGGCACTCAGTTGATTACGCCGGCCAACCACGAGGTCGAACTACCCGCGACCCTGTCCCTCACCACCGTGGCGATTCCGGGTCCCGGCTACACGATCGCCGGCTCGTGGCGCGATCTCGGCCCGGATACTCCGGCGGTTCTTCTGCTGCACGGCGTGCGGGGCGACCGCGCGTCGATGGCGCCGCGCGCACGCCTGCTGGGCGAGGCCGGATTTTCGGTGCTGCTCATCGATCTGCAGGCGCATGGCGAAACACCGGGCGACATGATCACCGCGGGCTGGCGCGAGTCGGCGGACGTTCGCGCGGCGCGCGACTGGCTGCGTGCGCGGGCGCCCGGCAGGAAACTCGCCGTCATCGGTGTCTCGCTCGGCGGGGCTGCCGTGTTGTTAGGCGATCAGCCGGCCGGGTTCGATGCCGTGGTGCTCGAGGCCGTGTATCCGCGCATCGGGCGCGCCATCGAGAACCGCATCGGCATTCGCGCCGGCGCGTTGAAATACCTGCTCGCGCCGCTGCTGGTGGCGCAGATCGAGCCGCGCATGCACATCGCAGTCGAGGATCTCGAGCCGATCCGCCACATTGGTGCGCTGGGGGCGCCGGTGCTGGTCGTCGGGGGATCGCGTGACGCGCACACGACGGAGGAGGAGACCCGCGCGCTGTATTCGGCGGCGGCGGATCCTAAACTACTGTGGATCGTCGAAGGCGCCGCACACCAGGATTTTTCGCGCTTCGACCCCGCGGGTTACCAGGCGCACGTGACCGGCTTCCTGCGCGAGTGGCTGTCGCAGCGGGACTGAGCGCGAACGCGCCAGTCAGATCAGCATGATCACGTCTTTGCTCGCCGACAGCGCCTTGGCGAGCTCCACGACCTGCTCGCGGCTGCGCGCCGTGATCGTGTACGTGATCGAGACGAAATGCTGCTGGTTGCTCGCGCGTTCGCTGACCTGGGAATCCTCGAGATCCGGCACGTGCGCGCGCACGATCGCATCGATGTTCGCCCGCAGATTTTCGCTGCGCCTGCCGACGACCTTGATCGGGTAGGGCGTCGGAAAAGTCAGCAGTTCTTCGCCATCACCGGAGATGTCTTTCACCACGGCTTCCCCGCGAGTTCACGTTTGTACTGTTGATAGGCCTCGTACAGCTTGCGCCACACCGGGCCGGGCTTGCCGCTTCCGACCGGACGGCCATCGAGCGTCGTCACCGGCTGCACTTCACGGGTCGCGGCTCCCAGCAGGATCTCGTCGGCGGACCGCAGCTCGGCTTCACTCACGTTCGCCGCGCGCCATTGCACGCCAGCCTGCTCCGCGATTTCCTCGAGCACGGAGCGCGTGGTGCCGGGCAGCAGCTTCCAGGAATTGGGTGGCGTGCGCAGTTCGCCGCCGATGACGGCGTGCACGCTCGACGCGCTGGAGTCCGTCAGCTGCCCATCACGCAGCAGGATCGTCTCCGACGCTTCGGCGTCGACCGCGAGCTGCCGCAGCAGTACGTTCGCGAGCAATGACACGGACTTGATGTCGCAGCGCGCCCAGCGCGTATCCAGCGCCGTCACCGCGGGCAGACCGTTTTCCCGCCAGCCCTGGCGGCCCGTCGGCCATGGCGAGGCGAATGCGAACACGGTGCGCGGCACCTCGGGCAGCGGGGCGTGATTGCGTCCGTACTCGGCGCCGCGTGTCACCTGCACATATATATACGCGTCGGAGGAACCCGCGCCGTTGCGGGCGATGAGTTCGCGATACAGCTCGCGCCACGCATCGCGAGTCAAGGGATCCGCCATGCGGATCTCAGCCAGGCTGCGCGTCAGCCGGTCGTGATGCTGCGTGAAGCGGAACGGCCGGCCGCCATACACGGGCGTCACTTCGTAAGCGCCGTCGGAATACAGGAACCCGCGATCGAGCGGCGAAATGCGCGCGTCGCGCAACGGCAGGTATTCGCCGTTCAGGTGACAGATTGGCAGCGGCTCGCCCATCTACCGCCTGCTCAACGCATCCAGAGCGCGACGCCGTCAACCATGCGCGTCCACCAGCCGCCTTCGGGCACGGCGGCCTGCGCCACCAGCGGCACACGCGCGATGACTTCCTTGCCGTCGCTCACCGTGAGTTCGCCCAGGTTCTGGCCCGCCTTGATCGGCGCGATGACCGGCTCTTTCACGGTCGCGGTGGTGGTGAGCGACTGCGCGGCACCGCGGCCGACCGTCACCCACACATCGCGCGCGGGTACCAGTGTCACGCGGTCCGCTTCGCCCTTGTACACGTCGGGCTTGAGCACGACCTCGCCGGCGGCCTTGATCTTCGTGGTCTCGAAGAACGTGTAACCGTAGTTGAGCAACGCGGCGCTCGCGTCTTCACGCTGCTTGAATCCGCCGGTGCCGAGCACCACGGCGATGAGCCGCATGCCGTTGCGCTGCGCCGAGCTCGCCAGCCCGTAGCCGGCGCTCTTCGTGTGGCCGGTCTTGATGCCGTCTATGGACGGGTCACGCGCCAGCAATCCATTGCGGTTCGGCTGGGTATGTTTGTTCCAGGTGAATTGCCGTTCGGAGTACCAGCGGTAGTACTCGGGATAGTCCCGGATGATGGCGCGCGACAGCGTGGCCAGGTCCTTGGCGGACGCATAGTGGCGCGTGCCCGGGGCGCCCCAGCTGTTCTCGAAATTCGTGTTGGTCATCCCCAGCCGGCGCGCGTATTCGTTCATGATCTGCACGAAGCCGTCTTCGGTGCCGCCTAACTTCTCGGCGAGCGCGATGGTGGCGTCGTTGCCCGACTGGATGATCATGCCCTTGAGCAACACCTCGACGGGGACGCGGGAGTTCACCTCGAGGAAGGTGGTCGACCCGCCGGACGCGGAGCCGCCGGTGCGCCAGGCGTTCTCGCTGACGAGCACTTCTTCGGTGAGCGACAGCCGCTTGTCGCGCAGCGCTTCGAAGGCGATGTATGCCGGCATCAGCTTGGTGATGCTGGCCGGCTCGCTCTGCACGTCGGCATTGTGGGCCGCGAGCACGCGCCCGCTCTGGAAATCCATCAGCACGTACGCGCGCGCATCGTTCGCGGGAGGTTTCGGGATGGGAACGGCGGCCGGCGCGATGCCCAGGAACAAGGTCAGTGAAAGACAGGCGAAGGCCAGGGTGGGCCGGGAAATCGGCATCGCGGGTATTCTCCGAAAGAGGACCGGAACAGGGGTGTCAGTGAGCGGGATTGTGCCTCAATCGCTCAGCAATCGTGCGTCGGTGATGCCGAGCGCGCGCACCTGCGCGAGGTTCAGATCGAATTCCTCGACGGTTGCGAAGGGGCCGATTCGCACGCGATGCAGCGAACGCTCGGCGCGCGGCAGCTCGTCGAGACTGGCGAGTTCGATGCCGGCGGCGAGCAACACCTCGACACGGCGCCGCGCGTTTTCGTGATCGGCGAAAACGCCGGCCTGGATGAACATCGCTGAAGTGTTGGCAGGCGCGGCCGGGGCGTTCACGACCTTTACGGGTGGCGGCGAAACCGTGGCGGCGGCGGTGGGCAAAACTGGCGGCTCGGCGGATCCCGATGCGTTCTGTCCCGGCGTGATCACGCGGACTTCGACGGGCGCCGTGCCTTCGCGCAGGAAGTCGAGCTTCGCCGCGGCGGTGTAGGACAGGTCGATGATGCGATCGCCGACAAATGGTCCGCGATCGTTGATGCGCACGACGATCTTGCGGCCGTTGCGCAGGTTCGTGACTTCCGCATAGGCCGGAATCGGCAGCGTTTTGTGCGCGGCGGTCATCGCGTACATGTCGTAAGGCTCGCCGAGTGAGGTGGATGCGGCATGGAAGCCGGGTCCATACCACGAGGCGGTGCCGCGCTCGACCCAACCCTCGCTCTTCGCCATGACGTAGTAGCGCTTGCCGAACACTTCGTAGAACGGTGGATTTCCCCGCGTACCGCGTGGCTCCGCGCGCGGCACCGCATCGGGGATCGCGAGCACGTCGGGCGGAATCGAGGGCACGGCCGAGCCTGACGGAATCGCCTTCGGTGATTCGGGCTTGCGGCGCGAGAGACTGCAGCCGGAGAGAACGAGTGCGGAAAGGGTGAAGAGGAGAACCGTGCGTGTGACTCGGGGCGCATCGCCCGCAGTCCCGGCAAGCATCAACGCGGTACGCCTTCGAGTGCGGGTTGCGCGGCCAGTTGCGTGGTTTCGTCGGCCGGCGGCGGAATATTCGCCGCCGCGCGCAGCGCGATGTTCTGCGCGAGGTCATGGACGGCCATGGCGTAACGCACGCTGCGGTTGTAGCGCGTGATCACTTCGAAATTCTTGAATCCCACGCGGTAGGCAGGGCCCTCCGCGGTCTCCGCGGGCACGAGCAGCGCGGGCGCGCTGCCGGACAGCTTCAACGGATCGAATTCCACGCCCTTGGCCTTGAGTCCGGCGACCGTGTCGTTCAATGCGAGGCCGCCGGCCTCGGCGGTGACCGGTGCGGCCGGATCGAGCATCGCGTCGGCCAGGACGGGGCCGTTCGCGACCCAGCCGTGCGCCTTGAAGTAGTTAGCGACGCTGGCGATGACGTCGTCCCAGTCGGCGAACAGGTCGCGCTTCGAATCGCTGCCGCCGTCGACGGCGTAGCGGCGGTAACTCGACGGCATGAACTGCGGCGCACCCATCGCGCCGGCGTACGAGCCGAGCGCCGTCTGCGGATCGACGCCGTCCTCGCGCGCCAGCTGCAGGAACTGCGCGAGCTCGGCGCGAAAGAAGGTGCCGCGCGGTGGGTAGTCGAAGGCAAGCGTCGCCAGCGCGTCGAGCACGCGCCATTTTCCCGTGATGCGCCCGTAGTAGGTTTCCACGCCGACGATCGCGACGATGTATTCCGGCGCCACGCCGGTTTCCCGGCGCGCCCGCTCCAGGCGCGCGCGATGTTCGACCATGAACTGCGCGCCTTCGGAGATGCGCTGTTCAGTGAGGAAACGCTCGCGGTATTCCCACCACGGCGACACTTTTTCAGCCGGCTTGCTGATGGCTTCGATGATCTTCGGCTGCGGCTCGGCCTTGGCGAGCAGGCGGTAGACCTCGAGCGGCTGCACCTTTTGCGCGGCCGCTGTGGCCTCGACGAACTCGCGGATCTCGGGACGATCGAGATCGAAACGCGTACGCCCTGCGAACGAGCCATCCGCGAATGCGGAACTCGAGGCAAGGACAGTGAACAGGATTAATGCGTCAGCGAATCGGCGCGTCACGAGGCAACGAGTTTCCGATGCGAGTAGAGGGACATCAGGATACCGAAGCCTGCCAGGAGGGTCACCATTGAAGTGCCGCCGTAACTGACCAACGGCAGCGGAACGCCGACAACCGGCAGAAGTCCGCTCACCATGCCCGCATTGATGAATACGTAAACAAAAAACGTGAGTGCGATCGAACCGGCCAGCAGGCGCGCGAATGTGTCCTGCGTTTCGACGGCGAGATATAGGGCTCGTCCTACAACGAACAGGTAAAGGAGCAAGAGAATGGTCGCGCCCAGCAGACCGAGTTCCTCGCCGACCATCGCGTAAATGAAGTCCGTGGTGCGTTCGGGCAGGAACTCGAGTTGGCCCTGCGAGCCGTTCAGCAGACCCTTGCCGAACACGCCGCCGGAACCGATCGCGATCTGCGACTGGATGATGTGATAACCGGCGCCGAGCTTGTCGGATTCCGGATCGAGCAACGTGAAGACGCGCTGCTTCTGGTAGTCGTAGAGCACGTATTGCCACGCCAACCAGAAGGCGGCCGCGCCGGCGGCGGCGAGTCCGAACATCACGCGGAACTGCAGTCCCGCCATGATCACCACCATCGCGCCGCCGATCAGGATCAGGCCGCCGGTGCCGAGATCCGGCTGGATGATCGTCAGCCCGGACGGAACCATGATGATGACGGTGAGCGCCAGCAGCGATTTCCAGTCGGGCGGCAGCGGCCGCTCGTGCAGCCACCAGGCGCAGGTCATCGGCACCGCGAGTTTCATGATCTCGGAGGGCTGGAAGCGGATGAACCCCAGATCGAGCCAGCGCTGCGCACCCTTGCCGATGTGGCCGGTGACGTCGACGACCACGAGCAGCGTCACGCCGAAGATCCACAACGGCAACGCAAGCCGCCGCAGGAACGCGGGTTTGACGCGCGCGAGAAAACACATCGCGACGCCGCCGAGCGCGACGCGAATGGCGCCGTCGATGACGCGATTCCAGTTCTGTCCGGACGCGCTGTACAACACGACCAGGCCGTAAAGCGCGATCAGTCCGAGGCCGACCAGCAGCGGACCGTCGAGCCGCAACGCTCCGAGCACCCGCGCCGCGAACGTATAAGTGCGCTGACTGCGCGAACCGGTCTCGATGGGTTCGTACATCGGCATTATTCGTCTCCCGCCGAGGCCGGCGAGCCGTCGTTGGCCTCTGCGTCCGCAGCGTCCTCTTTCGGACGGGGCGCGGCGGCCGGGGCTGCGCGCATGCCAGGAATGATGGGTCCGTAGCCCGGGCCTGGTGTCAGCGGCACCGTGCCCGGTGGCAACGGCACCTTGAGCTGGCCGTTGGCATCGAGCAGGTACGTGTCCATCAACTGGCGCGCGATCGGTGAGGCGATCGACGCACCGAAGCCGCCGTTTTCCACGATCACCGCCACTGCGATACGCGGATGCTCGGCCGGCGCGAACGCGATGAACCACGAGTGGTCTCGCAAGCGATCGGACACGGTCTTCTGGTTGTCGAGGCTCTGGTTTCGCGCGACCGTGAATACCTGCGCCGTGCCGGTCTTGCCGGCGATGGTATAAGTCATGGCCTTGCCGGCGAACGACGCGGCCGTGCCGTACCGGAGTGTGCCGGCCATGCCTTCCGTGACGATCTGCCACTGCTCGGCGCTGACGTTCTTGATCTCTTCGTTCCTCACGGCCGGGAAGCGCTTCACTTCACCCGTGGCCGGATCGCGCACGCCAGTCACGAGGCGCGGCTTATACGACTTGCCGCGACTCGCCATGATCGACGTGTAGTGTGCGAGCTGCAGCGGTGTGACGAGGAAGTAGCCCTGGCCAATCCCGAAGTTCACCGTTTCGCCGGGGAACCAGATCTGGTCCTCGCGGCGCTTGAAATTCTTGCGCTTCCATTCCTTCGATGGCAGCAGGCCCGGTTTCTCGCCGCCGATGTCGATACCGGTAAGGCTGCCGAAGCCGAACTGCCCGAGGAACTCGGAGATGTGATCCACCCCGAGGTCGCTGGCCAGACCGTAGAAGTACACGTCACAGGACTTGGCGATGGCAACGCGCAAGTCCATCGCGCCATGACGGCCGCCTCGCCCTTCGCGGAAGGCGAGGCTGCTGCCGGGCAGGCGCCAGACGCCCGGGCAGAACTTCGTCGCGTGAGGTTCGACCTCGTGGTACACGAGTCCCGCGAGCGCCAGCCCCGGCTTGATGGTGGAGCCCGACGGATACTGCCCGCGCAATGCGCGATTGAGCAGCGGCACGTCGATGTTGTCGCGCAGCGCGGCGTACTCCGCGCGCGTGAGGCCGCGAGTGAATGGATTGGGGTCGAATCCTGGTGTCGACGCGAGCGCGACCACGTCCCCGTTGGTGGGGTCGATCGCGACGACGGCGCCGCGCTTACCCGTGAGCCCTTCTTCCGCGACGAATTGCGTGGGCAGGTCGATGCTCGTGATGACGTCGCGTCCCGGGACCGGCTTGATCTCCTGCAACTCCGGCGCGAGCGTGCCCTGGCGCTGCACCGAGCGGCCGGCCGCATTGACGAGGATCTGCCGCGAGCCGTCGGCGCCGTGCAGTTCCTCTTCATAGGACGCTTCGATGCCGAGCTTGCCCATGAGCGACGTGCCGGCGTACTTCGCCAGCAGGCCTTCCTTCTCGAGCTTCTTGACGTCGTTTTCGCTGATCGCGGCCACGTAACCGAGCGCGTGCACGGCGTGTTCGCCATGCGGGTAGAAACGTGTGAGGCGCGTGGCGATGTCGACACCCGGGAAATCGAAACGATGCACGGCGAAGCGCGCGATTTCCTCTTCCGTCAGACGCAACCGGATCGGCACGCTCTCGAAGCTGCGGCGCGAGCGCACCAGCTTGGCGGTGTCATCCAGATCGTCGGCCGGCAGGACGCCGATATCGACGAGCCGCTGGAGCGTGGCGTCGACGTCCGGCACACGCTCGCGCACCAGTTCCAGCTGGAAGGCCGGGCGATTTTCCGCGAGCACCGCGAGATTGCGATCGAGGATCAATCCGCGCTGCGCGGGCAGCGGTTCGACGCGCACGCGATTGCCCTGCGACAGATCGGCGTAATAGTCGTAGCGCATCACCTGCAGGACGACCAGGCGTCCGATCAGCACCAGCGTGAGCGCGGCAATGATGCACGCGGCCGCGAGCGCGCGCCGCTCGAACAGGCGCTGCTCGGCCCAGTGATCCTTGATGCGGACGGTTCCCATGTCCTCTTGTCTAAACGCGCGTGTGCGTGCGGCCAACCAGCATTGCGATGAACGGCCACAACATGGCGCCGATCATCGGCTGGATCCATCGCCAGGGAGTCGCGACCGTGTGTCCGCTCCAGCCTTCGATACCCCACACCACGAATTCGTTCAGCGTGAGCACCGCGAACACGAACAGCGATTGTTGGATGAGTGTCTGGTTGCGCAGGCGCTGATGCAGGGTCATTGCGATATACGCGACGAGCGCCAGGGCCAGCGCATGTTGCCCGAGCACCTCGCCATTGAAGACGTCGAGCGCGAGACCCGCGAGCCAGGCCGCGAAGATGCCGCCCGCATGGGGCGCGAAAATGCTCCAGTAAATGACCACCAGCGCGAGGAACGATGGGCGCACGGCCATCAGCCAGTCCGGCAACGGAATGACCTGCGCGATCAGCGCCAGCAGCAGCGTGAAGGTGACGGACCAGCGGGGTTCGCGGCGCACGAAGTTCATGGCTTCTTTTCCCGCTCGAAGGCCAATGCCTCGGATGTCGCCGTCGAGGCGGGATGATCGGTGCGGCTCCAGATGAACAGCACTTCGCGGTCGGCGTCGATTTTCGCCAGCGGGGCGGCGAAGATTTTTGCCAGCGGCTCGGCCGGATCGCGCTCCACGCGAGTGACGCGCGCGACCGGCAATCCGTACGGGAAGATACGGCCGAGTCCCGAGGTGACCAGCAGGTCGCCTTCCTTCACGTCGAAGTTCTGTGGCACGTAGGGCAGTTCGAGTGCGGTCGATCGACCGGTGCCGAGTGCGATCGTGCGAACGCCGGAGCGCAGCACCTGCACCGGCAGCGCGTGCTCGGCGTCGGAGATCAGGATGACTTCGGTGCTGAACGGCCCCAGGCGATAAGCCTGTCCGAGGACGCCATCACCGGTGACGACGGGCTGCGATTTGTACACGCCATGGTTCGCGCCGCGATTGACCAGCAACCGCTGGCGCAGCGTCGAAGTCTCGACGCTGATGACCTCACCGATGAGCCGCTTCTCGATGACGTCGGGCATCGCCTGGTTGAGACCGCGCAGGGTGGCGTTCTCCTGTGCGAGCGCCGCCTGGCGCAGCGTGATCAGTTGCTGCTCGCGCAACTCGTTGCGCAGGGAGTCGACTTCCTTCTGCAGCGCTTCGCGGGTGGTGAAACTCTCCTCGAGCCAGTTCCACGCGGCGGAAGGGGAATTGACCGCGAGCTGCAGCGGGTAGATAGCCGCCTGCAGGCCGTAACGCGCCGTGTCCAGCCAGCCGCCGCGCTGGTCATAGAACATGAGCACGACCGACACCACGGCATAACAGAAGAACCGGAATCCAAAGGAGGGGCCGCGTCCGCCGAGTGCGCGGCTCCCGCCGCTGCCGAACACGGCCACTGGTTATCCTTTATTCGAGGCCGAAGCTACTCAAGACCAAAGCTGCCGGGCCCGACCTGGTCCTGGAGCTCGAGAATCTTGCCGCCGCCACGCGCGACGCACGTCAGCGGATCCTCGGCGATAACCACCGGCAAACCGGTCTCTTCCATGAGTAGTTTGTCGATGTCGCGCAGCAGAGCGCCGCCGCCCGTCAGGACGATGCCGCGTTCCGCGACGTCCGCGCCCAGCTCGGGAGGAGTCTGTTCGAGCGCCTGCTTCACGGCGCCGACGATACCCTGCAGCGGTTCCTGCAAGGCTTCGAGAATTTCGTTGGAGTTGAGCGTGAAGCTGCGCGGCACACCCTCGGAGAGATTGCGGCCCTTCACCGACAGTTCGCGCACCTGCTGGCCCGGATAGGCCGCGCCGATTTCGATCTTGATGCGCTCCGCGGTGGCTTCACCGATGAGGATGCCGTAGTTGCGGCGCACGTAATTCATGATGGCTTCGTCGAAGCGGTCGCCGCCGATGCGCGCCGAAGCCGCGTACACGATGCCGTTCAACGAGAGCACGGCGACTTCGGACGTGCCGCCGCCGATGTCGAGCACCATCGAGCCGCGCGCTTCGTTCACGGGCAGGCCCGCGCCGACCGCCGCCGCCATGGGCTCACTAACTATCTGCACGCTGCGCGCGCCGGCGCCTTCGGCCGACTCCTTGATGGCGCGGCGTTCGACCTGGGTCGAGCCGATGGGCACGCAGACCAGCACGCGAGGCGAGGGCTTGAGCACGCGGTTGCCGTGCACCTTGCCGATGAAGTACTGCAGCATCTTCTCGGTGTACGTGAAGTCGGCGATGACGCCGTCCTTCATGGGTCTCACCGCGTTGATGTGGCCCGGCGTGCGGCCCAGCATGTTCTTGGCCTCCGCGCCTACCGCGACGATGACTTTGCCACGACCGGTCTGGTCGTCCTGCACCGCGACAACGGACGGCTCATTGAGCACGATGCCCTTGTCACGGACATAAATGAGGGTATTGGCCGTTCCCAAGTCGATCGAGAGATCACTCGAGAAATAGCCGCGCAAGCGTTTGAACATGAAGTGGTAGCCGAAGCGCGAAAAAGTGCCGGCAATTTAACAATCTGCAGCACGGTCCACAAGGCAACAGGTATGATTCAGCGCACATTTCACACAGCTTTTTCTTGAGTTTCCGATGAGCCTCAATCGCGATCAGATCAACTCCATCGCGCATCTCGCCCGCCTCTCGTTGACCGATGCCGAGGTTCCCGTCTACCAGGACAGTCTTTCGAAGATCGTCGACCTGGTCGGGCAGCTTGATGCCGCACAAACCGCGGGGATCGAGCCCATGGCGCATCCACTTCCGGGTCTCGCGCAGCGACTCCGGCCGGACGTCGTGACCGAGAAAGACCAGCACGAGCTCTATCAACGCAACGCTCCGCAAGTCGAAGCCGCGCTGTACCTCGTTCCCAAGGTCATTGAGTAAGAAACCTTAAGAAGATGCATACGTTTACGCTGGCGGAGCTCGCGAAGAAGCTCCGCGCCAAAGAATTTTCCGTGACGGAGCTCACGAAGTCGCTGCTGGGTCGCATCGAAGCGTCTCAGCCGAGGCTCAACGCTTTCATCAGCGTGACTCCCGAAACCGCGCTCGCGCAGGCGCAGGCCGCCGATGCGCTGTTGGCGTCGGGTCAGGCCGGTCCGCTCACGGGCTTGCCGCTCGCCCACAAGGACATCTTCTGCACGCAAGGGGTCCGCACGAGCTGCGGCTCGCGGATGCTCGACAACTTCGTGTCGCCATACGACGCCACCGTGGTCGAAAAGCTGAACGCGGCGGGCATGGTGACGCTCGGCAAGACGAACATGGACGAATTCGCCATGGGTTCGTCGAATGAAACCAGCTACTACGGACCCGTAAAAAATCCCTGGGACGTGAAACTCGTGCCCGGCGGATCTTCCGGCGGGTCGGCGGCCGCGGTTGCCGCGCGGATTTCGCCGATCGCCACGGCCACGGACACGGGTGGCTCGATCCGTCAGCCGGCGTCCCTGTGCGGCGTGACCGGCATCAAGCCGACCTACGGCCGGGTATCGCGTTTCGGCATGATCGCTTTCGCCTCGAGCCTGGACCAGGGCGGGTTGATCTCGGTCTCGGCCGAGGATGCGGCACTGGTGCTCGGGGCGATGTCGGGCTTCGACCCGCGGGATTCGACCAGCGTCGATACTCCCGTGCCTAACTATGTCGCGACGCTCGATGCGCCGCTGGCTGGACTCAAGATCGGACTGATCAAGGAGTTCTTCGAGAAGGGACTCGACGCGTCGGTCGAGGCTTGTATCCGTGAGGCGCTCAAGGTTTACGAGAAGCTGGGCGCGAAGCTGGTCGAGGTCAAACTACCGGCGCTGCCCTTGTCGGTGCCCACGTACTACGTCGTGGCTCCCGCGGAGGCATCCTCCAACCTGGCGCGATTCGACGGCGTGCGCTACGGCCACCGCTGCAAGGATCCGAAGGACCTGATGGATCTGTACAAGCGTTCGCGCGGCGAGGGCTTCGGCGCCGAGGTCAAGCGGCGCATCATGACCGGCACGTACGTGTTGTCGGCCGGTTATTACGATGCGTACTACCTGAAGGCGCAGCGCGTGCGTCAGCTCATCAACCAGGACTTCAAGCGTGCGTTCGGTGAAGTCGACGTGTTGATCGGCCCGACCGCGCCGGACGTCGCGTTCGCGATCGGCGCCAAGGCTTCCGATCCGATCCAGATGTATCTCAACGACATCTACACGATCGGCGCGAACCTGGCGGGAGTCCCCGCGATGTCGATTCCCTGCGGCTTCGTACGCGATCTGCCCGTGGGTATGCAGATATGCGGCCCGCACTTCGCGGAAGGCAAGCTGCTCAACGTGGCGCACGCGTACCAGAAGGAGACCGACTGGCACCGCAGGATTCCCGCCGCGTTCCAGCCGGAGAAGCTGTCATGAGCTGGGAGACAGTCATCGGCCTCGAGATCCACGCGCAGCTCTCGACGAAATCGAAGATTTTCTCGGGTTCGGCAACGGCTTACGGCAGCGCGCCGAACTCGCAGGCCAGTCTCGTCGACCTCGCGTACCCGGGCGTGTTGCCGGTGCTCAACGGCGAAGTCGTGCGCATGGCGGTGAAGTTCGGCCTCGCGATCGACGCGCAGGTTGCGCCGCGTTCGGTGTTCGCGCGCAAGAATTACTTCTACCCGGACCTGCCCAAGGGCTACCAGATCAGCCAGTACGAGCTGCCCATCGTCGCCAAGGGCCACATGGACATCGTGCTCGACGATGGTACGAAGAAGCGTATCGGCATCACACGCGCGCACCTCGAGGAGGACGCCGGCAAATCGCTGCACGAAGGCTTGCCGAAGCAGTCCGGCATCGATCTGAACCGCGCCGGCACGCCGCTCATCGAAATCGTCTCCGAGCCGGACATGCGTTCGGCGAAGGAAGCGGTCGCGTATCTCAAGAAGATCCACACGCTGGTGCGATACCTCGAGATCTGCGACGGCAACATGCAGGAAGGTTCGTTCCGCTGCGACGCGAACGTGTCGGTGCGCAAGGTGGGCGCCGAGAAGTTCGGCACGCGCGCCGAGATCAAGAACATCAACTCGTTCCGTTTCGTCGAGAAGGCGATCAACTACGAAGTCGCGCGCCAGATCGACGTGATCGAAAGCGGCGGCAAGGTCGTGCAGGAAACGCGGCTCTACGACCCGGACAAGGGCGAGACGCGTTCGATGCGTTCGAAGGAAGAGGCGAACGATTACCGCTACTTCCCGGATCCGGACCTGCTGCCGGTGGAGATCGACGCGGCGTTCATCGCCGGTGTGAAGGAAACGCTGCCGGAGCTGCCGGATCAGAAGGCGGCGCGTTTCGTCGCGACGCTGGGCCTGTCGGAATACGACGCCGGCGTGCTGACGTCGTCGAAGGAATTGGCGGCGTACTACGAACAGGTCGCCAAACTACTCGCTTCTGGCAAGGAACCTTCCAAGGAGCAAGCCAAGCTCGCCGCCAACTGGGTGGCCGGCTCGCTCGCCGCCGCGCTCAACGAACACAATCTCGAGATCACCGAAAGCCGCATCGATGCGGCGCGGCTCGCCGGGCTGCTCGGGCGGATCGCGGACAACACGATCTCCGGCAAGATCGCGAAAGACGTGTTCGAGGCGATGTGGGCGGAGGGCAAGGACGCCGACGCCATCATCGAGTCCAAGGGTCTCAAGCAGATCACCGATACCGGCGCCATCGAAAAGGCGATCGAGGACGTGATGGCCAAAAATCCGGGTCAGCTCGCAGACTACCGTTCCGGCAAGGACAAGCTGTTCGGATTCTTCGTCGGCCAGGTGATGAAGGCCACCGGCGGCAAGGCGAACCCCGCGCAGCTCAACGACCTGCTGAAGAAGAAGCTGGCGGGTTGAAGTGTGTGCCGGCGATCTGGCGCAAGTTGATCGAGTGTGCCAATGACCTCGATGAGTGAATCTGATCGAGTACGCCGCTTCATCCTCGAACGGCATCCGATCCGCGGACATGCCGTGCGGCTCGCGCGCTCGTGGCTCGAGCTGCGCGAGCACCAGGACTATCCACCCGCCGTGCAGCAGTTGCTCGGCGAGGCGATGGCCGCCGCGGTGCTGCTCGCGGCCACTCTCAAGTTCGCGGGCACGCTGACGTTGCAGCTGCAGGGCAAGGGCCTCGTGAACCTGCTGGTTGCCCAGTGCTCGCATGATTTCAAGGTGCGTGGCATGGCGCGCCACGATCCGGCCGTTTCGATGGACGGGGGCGGGGAAGCCGGCTTTCGTTCGCTCACCGGCGACGGCCAGATCGTCGTTACCGTGGAGGCTACGGACCGCGCGTCGAGCTACCAGGGCGTCGTGCCGATCACCGGCGACTCGCTGGCCGAATCACTCGAGGCCTACTTCATACAGTCCGAACAATTGCCGACCCGGGTCGCCCTCGCCACGACCGCGGGCGTGGTTTCCGGAATGCTCGTGCAACGTTTGCCGGCGGAGGGAGGCAAGCAGGCGCCGGTCGATCCCGCCGCCGTCGAATCCGCGTGGATGAGCGCCGATCATGCGATGGCCGCGCTCACGCGCGAGGAGATCATCGCGGACGATATCGAGTCGCGCCTGGTGCGCATGTTCGGCGCCGACGAGGTCCGGGTGTTCGGCGGTCACGAGGTGAAATTCGAGTGCCGCTGCTCGCGGGAGCGGGTCGCCAGCGTGTTGCGGTCGCTCGGCGCCGACGAGGTGCGTTCCGTCATCGCGGAGCAGGGCACCTGCACCGTGACCTGCGAGTTCTGCCAGAAGCCGTACAGGTTCGACGCGATCGACGTCGAGCAGTTGTTCGCCGAGGCCGCGCCGCGCGGCAGCGACTCGATCAACTAACTAGCGGGTCAGAACGAAACAGGCCTGGTCCCCGTCGGACGCCTGGTTCAGCTCCTTCGAGCGCTTCTTGAACTGCGCGAGCTGCGCCTTCGTATGCCGGGGGATGTCCTGGCCGTTCACTCGATACGCGCGAATCCGCTCGCTCTCGTACATCTGGAATTCGAAAGAGTCGTACACGACCTTGCGAACCCGCAGGCCCGCCGAACGAGCCAGCGCCGCGATGCCCTGCTCGCTGAACTGGTAGAGATGCCGCGGGGCGTCGAGCTGCACCCAGTCCACACCGTACGTGCGCCAGGCCCACTTCCCCATGACGGGAACCCGGATCAGCGCCTTTCCGTCTTTCGAGAGCAGCCGCTCGACGTGCCGCATGGTTTCCGTTGGCGCGACAACGTGTTCGAGCGAATGGTGCAGCATGACGAGGTCGAACTCGCCCGTCAGCTCATCGAGTACTCCGCGCTTGATCCTGAGGTTCGGACCGATCTCGATATCTTTTTCGATGAACGGTTCTATTCCCGTCAGGTTCTGGAAACCGGCCAGCGACAGTTCCATGAGCCGGTCGCCGCGGCCGCACCCGACGTCCAGCACGCGCCAGTTCAAATCGGGAGCGCAGGCCTGAATCCAGGTGACGTCGCTGGGCAGTCGGCCGGTCCACGACAGGAGGCGGCCGACCATGGATTTTCCGTCGACGCCATAACGCAGGCCCGCGGAACGGATGGAGTGAATGATTCCGGAAGACTTGCGATCGCCCAGCGAATAGTAATTTCGCGGGTAGTGCCGGTGCAGATCGTCAGGCACGTTCTCGATCTGCATGGACTGACAGGCCGGACAGAACTGATAGTCGAACGTCTCGAAGGTCTTGAACATCACTTCGCGGAGTTGGTACGTCTCCATCTCGCCGCGAACGCCGCAGATCCGGCACGTTGCTGATTTCACGGCCGACATCGGCCCACTTCCCTGCAAATTCATGGAGCCGGATGCTACTTCAATCGACGGCGCCGTGTCCGCAAGAAGGGATGGCGCGCCGCGTCGTGCGTCCAGTCAGGGTTGTTTGCGCCGCGGCGGTTCGGTCGGATTCTCGAGTTCGTCGAGATAACGCGGGCCGCCCAGGCCCCGCATCTGCGCCAGGATCTGGTCGCGTCGTGAGCTGACATATGCCGACGGATTGTTTGCCTTCAGCCGCAGCGGGCTCGGCAACACGGCCGCCAGCGTCGCGGCTTCGTAGCGATTGAGCCGCGCCGCGGGTTTTTTCCAGTAACGCTGCGCCGCGGCCTCGACGCCGTAGATGCCGTCGCCGAACTGCGCGACGTTCAGATACACCTCGAGAATGCGTTCCTTCGGCCAGGTCAATTCGATCAGCAGCGTGAGGTACGCCTCGAGTCCCTTGCGCAGATATCCGCGGCCCGGCCACAGGAACAGGTTCTTCGCGACCTGCTGCGAGATCGTGCTCGCGCCGCGAATGCGTGGCTTGCGCTTCGTCGATTGCCGCTCGTTGTGGCGCACCGCTTCACGGATCGACTTGAAGTCGAAGCCGGTGTGAAACGGGAAGAGCTGGTCCTCGGAGGCGATCACGGCCACGGCCGCGTGCGGCGAGATCTGCTCGAGGTCGGCCCACCGGTAGTCGGTCTTGTAGTTAGCCTTTCCGGCGCGCGACGCATCGAGCGCGGCGTCGAGCATGAACGCGCTGTACCAGGGATCGACCCAGCGCATCGCGATGACGGGCAATGCCGTCGCGAGAAAGACGGCGACGACGGCGGTGAATGCCCACCGCGCGAGCCGCCGCCGCCACGTGGCTTTCACATTACTTACGCGAGGCTTTGATGATCGTGACGTCCTGCGCCGGCACGTTCTGGTGGCCCGCGCGGTTCGTGGTGCTCACCTTGGCGATCTTGTCGATGACGTCCATGCCCGAGGCGACCTTGCCGAACACCGCGTAGCCGTAATTCGACGCGCCCGAGTGATCGAGGAATTCGTTGTCCACCAGGTTGACGAAGAACTGCGCGGTCGCGCTGTTGATGTCGTTGGTGCGTGCCATCGAAAGCGTGCCACGTTCGTTCTTGAGGCCGTTGGTCGCCTCGTTCTTGATCGGCGCCTTGGTTTTCTTCTGTTTCATGCCCGGCTCGAAGCCGCCGCCCTGAATCATGAAACCCGGAATCACGCGATGAAAGATCACGCCATCGAAGAATCCGTCGTCGACATACTCCTGGAAATTCTGCGCGGAGATGGGCGCTTCTTTCTCGAACAGTTCGACTTCGAATGTGCCGAGATTGGTTTCAAAAACTAACATGGGTCGGGGAGCCTCATGGCCATTTGCCTTCGGAGATGCGCTCGTGGCCGGCGAGATCGCGGTGCGAGGTTACGTGAGTGAACCCGCGCGCGACAAGCGCCGAGCGCAAGTCGGCGGCCTGGGTCGCGCCGTGTTCGAGCAACAACCAGCCGCCCGGGTGAAGATGCAGTGGCGCCGCTTCGATGATCGTGGCGAGTGCCCTAAGGCCATCACCCCCCGGCGTCAGTGCGGCGCGGGGTTCGAAACGAACGCCGTCGCCAACGAGCGCCGGGTCGTCGTCCGCGATGTACGGCGGGTTGCTGGCGATCGCGTCGAAGCGCATTCCCGCAAGCGGCGCGAACCAGTCGCCGGCCAGCCACTCGACTCTGCCGGGCGCGAGACGTTCGCCGTTGTGGCGCGCGACCGCGAGCGCCGTGTCCGATGCGTCGGTGGCGACGACCCGCCAGCCGGCGCGTTCATGCGCGAGCGCGATGGCGATGGCGCCCGACCCCGTGCCGAGATCGGCGACGCTCGCGTCGGCGGCGCTCACCAGGTCGAGCACGCGTTGCACTAACAGCTCGGTCTCGGGACGCGGCACGAGCACGGCGGGGCCGACCGCGAACTCGAGCGACCAGAATTCGCGCCGGCCCAGAAGATAGGCGATGGGCTCGCCGCGCGCGCGCCGCCGGCACAGTTCGTCGAACCGGGCGGCGATCTCCGGGGACTGCGCTTCACCGGCCCGGGTCAGCAGCTGGGTACGCGTCAGGTTCGCCGCCGCGGCGAGCAGGATCTCGGCGTCGCGGCGGTCGATGTCGCGCGCGGCCCGCGCTATCAACCGTTCATTGTGGCGTTCGCTGTCGGAGGATGGATTCATCGAGGCGGGATGATGCCCGAGTTCCTCCCGGCATCGGTATCATGTCTCGCATGAATCGTGGCGAGATCCTCGCAACCCCGTCGAGCCTGGTGCCGCTTGCGCGGCCGCTCATGACGGGAGAAGTGCTGGACGCCGCGTTTCGCCTGTTCCGCGCGGGACTGCTGCGCTCGCTGCCGTATTCGGGTCTCGCGGTGCTGGTGCTCGAATTGCCCACGTTGTACTCGACTTTTTTCCGCACCGGCGTGCAATGGCGCGCGGGCGAACGCGCGGCCATCTTCGCGCTTGCGGCGCTGCTCGGCGTGGCATTGCTGGGCGTGATCACGTTGCGCCTGCAGGCGATCTCGCGCGGCCAGCGTCCGCGGTTCCGCACCGAGATCGCGACCGTGCTGCGCCGCTGGTTGCCGGCAACCCTAGCAACACTCGTGGCCTTCGGATTCCCGCTGCTGCTCGCCGGGTTCGCCTCCTTCTATAACCCGATGTACGGCACGATCGTGCTGCTCGTCCTGATCGTGCCGATGTTGTGGCCCTCGGCGCTGTTCGCCGCGGCGCTGCCGGCCTTCTGGTGCGACAACCTCGGGCCTTTCGCGGCCATCGCGCAATGCGTGCGCGTGTCGCGCCGGCGAACCTGGCGCGTGGTCGGCGCATTGCTCGCCACCGCCTGCATGGTGGGAGTGTTCTATGTGCTCGCGGCGATTCTCGTCGCCATGCTCGTTCCCATGCTGGGACGGGCGGATCTGTTCCTGCTCGCAACGGTCTCGTCCATGTTGTGGCTGGTGGTGGGAGCGCTGGGTGTGCCGTTCGTACTCGCCGTGCTCATCGTCGGTTACGAGGACCTCAAGCTGCGCGAACAGCAGCGGCGCGGGGCGCGGCGATGAAACACGCCTCATGGATTGCGGCAGGGTTGTCAGGCCTGTTGGCGGGCGGCGCGTTCGGCGCCGACGATCCTGCGTTGCGCGCGGTCGAAGCCTGCCGCGCGCGGCTCGATCCGCGCGTGGACATCGGGTTCGAGCGCATCCGGCGGCGCTGCCCCGAACTTTCCCGCGCGCTCGCGAATGCGCCCTGGCGCGACCTGCTGCCGCGCGACCTTCCGCTGCGGCGCGATGACTTGTCCGCCGAAAGCCTGCGGGCGCTCGAAGTGCTGGTCCGCGAAGCAGGCGACATGCGCGAGCAGCGCCCGGCGCCGCAACCCGAGGCGCTGGTGCCCGTGCTCGCTGCGCTGGGAGAGGAGGGCCAACGGGGTGCAACGCGCTGGGAACGGTTCAAGCGCTGGTTGAAGCGGAAACTCGAAAATCGCGACGACGAAGCCGGCCTGCTCGAGAACTGGAGCCGCCAGCTGCAGACCAGTGAAGGTGTGGCGCGGGTGATCACGTACGTGGGTTACGCGCTGGTCGCCGGGCTCGTGTTGTTCGTCATCGCGGCGGAACTGCGCGCGGCGGGATTGTTGTCGGCGCGGCGGCGCGCGAGCGAACGCGCCGATCCGGCCGCGCCATGGCGCCGGCGGCTCGCACTCGCGGATGTCGCGGCCGCACCGCTCGCGGACCGGCCCGGCATGTTGCTGCGACTGCTGGGCGAATCACTCACTCGCGCGCATCGGCTGCCCGCGGCGGAAGGACTCACGGCGAGCGCGATCGCGCGGCGCGCGCAGCTCGACGATGCCGCCGATCGCGACGCGCTCGCGCACGTCGCCACGGTCGCGGACGCAGCGCGCTACGCGCCCCGCGCGCCGGCGGATGCGGCCCTCGAAGGGGCCGTGAGCAACGCGAAATCGCTGCTCGCGAAATTCGCGCGCTTCCAGGTGCGACGCGATGCGTGAACGCGGCGTCGCATTCCTGCTCGCGCTGGCCGCGCTCGCCGCGTTTTATGGCATGTGGCTGCGACCGACGCCGTCGATCGATCCCGATGCAGACACCGCGCGCCCGACCACGGCCGAGCGCCGCGGCAACGGGTACGCCGCGTTGTACGCGTGGCTCGAGAATTCGGGCATCGCCACGCGATCGTTTCGCGAGCGTTATACGGAATTGCCCGAGCTCGGCATCGCGCCACGCGGCAACCTGCTCGTGTTGTCGTTGCCGGGTGTCGCCGTGTTCAGCAACGAAGAGTTTCGCGCGCTCGACGCGTGGGTACGCCGCGGGAATTCGTTGCTGATCTGCGCCGCGCTCATCGACCAGCCGGGGTGGGCCGCGGGCCGCAGCTCCGCCACGGTGGTCGAAATCGAAGCGCTCACCGGCATCGAGTTCGAGACGTTGAAGGCGCGGGCACAACGACTGGACGAGACTCCGCTTTCGCAACGCGTGCGGGAGGCCGATGCGCGTGATGCCAAAGGGGAGGACGCCGGCGAGGACGAAACCGAACCCTTGCTGGGCGATACGCAGCGCACCCTGGATGAGCCGGAACAGATCGAACTACTGCCCGCCGGTCCCCATGCGCTGCTGCGTGGCGTCACACGGCTCGCGCTCGAAACGGACTACGCGGCCGAAGAATGGTCGCTGCGCATGCCGTACGACAGTTTCGTGCTGACGCTGGCGCGCGCGCCCAACGGCGAAGGCGCGTTGTTCGAACAGCGTCTCGGCCGCGGACACATCCTGCTGTCCGCGGGCGGCTCGATGTTCACCAACCGCGCGCTCGGCAATGCCGACAATGCGCGCCTGTTCGGCAACATCGTCAGCAGCGTGCTCTCGCCCCAAGGCACCGTGTTGTTCGACGATTTGCGCCAGGGCCTGTCCGCCAACTACGACCCGGCGCGTTTCTATCGCGACCCGCGCCTGCTGCGCACGGTGTTCATAGTGCTCGTGTTGTGGCTGGTCTGGGTGCTGGGCTCGACGCGGCTGCGCCCGCCCGTGACGGTCGCGCACGATCCGTCCGAGGCCGAACTCGTGCGTCGCGCGGGCAACCTGATCGCGCGCACGGTAGCTCCGCAGCAGATGGCGCTCAGCCTGTTCGACGACTTTTTCAAACAGGTCGCGCGCGCGGCGCGCGGCGCGGTGAGAACGCCCGCCGAACGTGGCGACCTGTGGTCATGGCTCGAGCACCACGCGGCCATCCTTCCGCAGGAACTCGACCAGCTGCGGGCCTGGTATGCGGATGCACACGCCGCGCGCCGTCCGCCGCTCGCGCCGCTGCAGAACCTGCTCGACAATCTCGTCCGACGATTACAAACATGAAAAAACCAACCATCAAAGCCCAGCAATGAACACCATAGTCGCAACCTTCGAACAATCCGTGCAGCGCGAGCTCGCGCGCGTCATCGTCGGCGCGGAAGACGTGATCCGCGCGTTGTCGATCGCATTGATCGCGCGCGGACACGTACTCGTGCAGGGTCCTCCGGGGCTCGGCAAGACGCTGCTCGCGAAGACGCTGGCCCGCGTGCTCGGCGGGGAATTCCACCGCGTGCAGGGAACGGCGGACCTGATGCCCAGCGACATCATCGGCACGCACGTGTTCGACGCGGCGAAGAACGAATTCGTGTTCCGGCGCGGACCGCTGTTCGCCGACGTGTTGCTGGTCGACGAAATCAACCGCACGGGACCCAAGACGCAGTCCGCGTTGCTCGAGGCCATGGAAGAGCGCCAGGTTTCCTCCGAGCGCGATCAGTATCCGCTGCCCGAGGACTTCCTCGTGCTGGCCACGCAGAATCCGCGCGAGTTCGAAGGCACCTATCCACTGCCGGAGTCGCAGCTCGATCGCTTCATGCTGCGCATCGACATGAACTATCCGGAACGCGCCGCGGAGGCGGAGATCCTGCGCCGCTACGGCACCGAGCTCGAAGCGCGCGAGGTCATTCCCGCCGACCTCGTCACCATCGACCGCAACCTGCTGCACCAGGCGCGCGCGGCGGCGAGCGCGCTGCACGTCTCCGAAGCTTTGTCCAACTACGTGCTCGACATCGCGGCGGCAACCCGCACGCATCCGCGCGTCGCGTTGGGGCTGTCGACGCGCGGCGCGCTGGCGCTCATTCGCGCCGCGCGCGTGCACGCCGCGCTGCGCAACGGAGATTTCGTGGCGCCCGACGACGTGCAGTCGGTGGCGCGCTGGGTGCTCGCCCATCGCCTGGTGCTCAAGCCCGAGGCCGCGCTCGAGGGCGACACGGATCTCGGCATCGTCGGGGCGATCCTCGACGCCACCGCTGTTCCTCGTTGACCGGCTCGCCGTAGACGAACATGCACTTCGCCCTGCGCGGTTACCTGTTCATCACGCTGATCGCGCTGCTCGGCATCGCGGGCACCTGGTCGGACGAACCGGTATTCGCCGGGGCGTGGTTGCTGCCTGCGTTCCTGCTGCTCGCGGGGCTGGCCATCGAAGCCTGGTACGCGCGCGGCACGCGCATCGACATGCGCATGTGGCTCGAGTCGCGCCTGCGTCTCGGACGGCCGGCGCACGCGGCGTTTTCCTTTCTGCACAATCGCGGCCGCGATATCGAGCTGCAGTACGCGCGCGTGCTGCCCGCCGCGCTGGCGCGAATGCCCGGCGGATCGGATGAAGTCTCATCTGACGGAGCCCCATCTGACGGAGCCCCGTCTGACGGAGCCCCGTCTGACGGAGAAGTCACCCGCGTGACGATCCCGCCCGCCGAAGAACTGCGCGACCGGTGCGACCTCGTGCCATTGCGGCTCGGCGCGGGCCGCTTTTCGGCGGTGCCGGCGCGTTTGTTAGGGCGGTTCTCGCTCGCGTGGTGGTCGCGCCCGCTGGGCGGCGACGCGCCTTTCTCGGTCGCACCGGACAGTCTGCCGCGCGGCGTGCGCGCGGTGCCGGGAGAAACCGCCGGGGAGACGCCGCGGCGCCTGCCCGGCGCGGGTGTCGAACTACTGCAATTGCGTGAATACACGTCGGGTGATGCGTTGTCGCGCATCGACTGGAAGGCCACGGCGCGTCGCGGCACGTTGATCTCGCGCGAATACAGCGAGGCGCAGCATCTGGAGATCCTGATCCTCATCGACGCGGGCCGCGCGAGCCGCGTGCGCGCGGGCGCGCTCGACCGGCTGGGGTTGTACGCAAACGTCGCGGCGCGCCTGGCGCAATACGCGGTCTCGGCCGAGGACCGCGTCGGGTTGCTGGTCTATGCCGACCGCGTGCTGGCGGCGTGCCTGCCGGATCGCGGAGTGCGCGCGGCAACGCGGTTGCATCGCACGCTCGAGTCCCTGGTGACGGATCGCGGTGAATCGGATCCGCTGGTCGCCGCCATGCAGGTGCGGCGCATGTTGCGCCATCGCGGACTCATCGTGTGGCTGACCGATCTCGCCGAGCCGGCGCGCAACGATCGCCTGATGCATGCGCTGAAGGCGCTGGTGCCGCGACACCAGCCCATCGTGGGCGCGCCGCATGCCGCGGAGATCTCGCAGCTCGCGCAGGCCGAGGCGCGCGACTGGCGTGATCCGGCCGTTGCACTCGCGGCCCGCGAGCATCGGGATCGCGCGCAATTGCAGGTGGCGACGCTGCGGCGGGAGGGCGTCGTGGTGCTCGATGAGGCGGACGACAAACTGGATCGCGCGGTGCTCGACGCCTATCTACAGCTGCGTCAGCGCAAGCGCGTCTAGGCCGCGATCGGCGGTCCGCCGCGGCTGCGGCCAAAGACGTAGCCGCGCAGCAGCGAAACCATGAACAGCCAGTAGCCGACGCCGATGGTCACGCGCGCCCAGCGCGGCACCTCCGGATCCGGCGAGATGTAACCTTCGATGAATCCACAGCCGAAAAGCAGCAATGTGACCACGAGGAGCACGCGAATGCCGGCGGCCGCCGCCACGCGAAACGCTTCGCTGCGCGTGCGTTCGCCGGGCCGGATCAGCGCTTCGCCGAGATACGCGCCGGCCGCGCCCGCGATGCAGATGCAGGACAGCTCGACGAAGCCGTGCGCCGCGATGAAGTCGAACAGCCGTCCCGCGAGCCCGTGCTGGGCGGTGAACCCGAAGATCGCGCCGAGTGAAATGCCGTTGAGCCCGATGAGATAAAAAGTCCCGAGCCCGAACACCACGCCCGAACAGAACGCGAAAAACGACACAACGATGTTGTTGGTGAGAATTGAAACCGACAAAACGGCCGACGGCGTCACGTTGAGTAGTCCGTCGGTCCACAGTTCGCCGCGCTCGACCGTGGCAATGAGTTTCTGGTCCGCGAACATCGCGATGAGATCGGGGTAGGTGTACACGAGCCAGAATCCCGTGACGCCCGCGGCGATGAACAGCAAGGTCACCGCAAGCAGGTGAATCCGCATCGCGCCGATGGCGGCGGGCACCTGGTCTCGCATGACCGACAGCAATACATCCGACATGCGCCGCGCGGGCCGGTGAATCGCATCGTGCAGATCGGCATAGACGGCTTCGAGGTATTCGGTTCGCGCCGCGTCCACGGCCGGGGCGGCGAGCCGGGCGGCCCCGAGCTCATGCGCGGCGCGCCGATAGTCATCGACGACGCCCAGCGCTTCGCCCACGTTGCCGCCGCTGCGCTTCAGGCTGGCGGCGTGTAATCGGGTCGCGGCCCAGCCGGCGGTTTCCTGCGCGCCGCGCCCGGCGGCGCCGAACTCGGCCGACAGCTTTTCCAGAAAAGGCGCGCGTTCGACCGCGAGCACCGTGCCGGCCGCCAGGTCGCCCAGCCGCACGTGACGCCGGCTGAACATCACGAACAGCAGGCCGACCACGTAGAACACCGGCATCGAATCGACGATGCGGAACACATTGCGCGTGAGCAGCGCGCCCACCGTCGGCACGACGCCTTCGGGCGTCAGCACCCGCAGACCCGTCATGCGTTTGCCCGGCGTGCGTCCGGCCATCAGCGGTTCGAGCGCCAGGTGATACAGAAAGTAGATAGCCGTCGCGGGAGTCGCCGCCAGCAGGTACCACAGGGTTTCACTTTCCGGGTGGATCTGCATGTCGAGGCTGCCGGTGATGAGCCAGGACGCGAGCAGCAGGTAGACGAGGGCGAGGCCCCCGCGGATAAACCAGTCGATGATGAATGCGATCGCGCGTGCGCCCGGCCCGGCGAGCACGACACGCACGTCGACCCCGGTGGCGCTCGGCACCGCGAGCGAGGGCGGGGCGGCGAGAACCTTGTCTGAAAGACTTGGGTCTGAAAGACCTGGGCCCGCGGCGGCGTCGTTCACGCCGCGCCTCGCTGCTCTTCCTCCGCGAGCTGTTCGGCCTGGTGTTCGTGCTGCAGCGCGTCGAGCAGTTCGTCGATCTTGCCCTGCATGATGTCGCCGAGCTTGTAGAGCGTGAGATTGATGCGATGGTCGGTCACGCGCCCCTGCGGAAAATTGTAGGTGCGGATGCGTTCGGAGCGGTCGCCCGTGCCCACCTGCAGCTTGCGGTTCTGCGCGATCTCGCTGTCGCGCTTCTGCTGCTCGGCCGCGAGTAGTTTGGCCTTCATGAGCGCCATCGCGCGCGAGCGGTTCTTGTGCTGCGAACGCTCGTCCTGGCACTCGACGACGATGCCGGAGGGAATGTGCGTGATGCGGATCGCCGATTCGGTCTTGTTGACGTGCTGGCCGCCCGCGCCGGAGGCGCGATAGGTGTCGATGCGCAGCTCGGCCGGATTCAGATCGGAGGCTTCCACTTCATCGGGCTCGGGCAGGATCGCGACGGTGACCGCCGAGGTATGTATGCGTCCCTGCGCTTCAGTCGCCGGCACGCGCTGTACGCGGTGCACGCCGGACTCGAACTTGAAGCGCGCGAAGGCGCCATTACCCGCGAGGCGACTGATGATTTCACGGTAGCCCCCGTGTTCGCCGGGATTCTCCGAGAGGATTTCCACGCTGTATCCGTGCGTTTCGGCGTAACGCGCATACATGCGGAACAGGTCGCCCGCGAAAATGGCGGCTTCATCACCGCCCGTGCCGGCGCGCACTTCGAGATAGATGTTCTTGTCGTCGCGCGGGTCGCGCGGGATCAACAACAACCGCAGTGCTTCCTCGGCGCCGGCGATCTCGGGCGCCAGGCGCGCGACTTCTTCCGCGCCCATCTCGCGCATGCCGGGATCGCGGTCGTTCTGCATTTCACGCGCGGCGGCGAGCTCGCGTTCGAGCGCCTGGAACGCCGCGAATTTCTGCGCGATCGGCGTCAGGCGGGCATATTCCATCGAGAGTTCGCGGAATTCCCTTTGTCGGCCGATGACTGCGGGGTCGGCCAGCAAGCGGCCTACTTCTTCATAGCGGTCGAGCATCTTCTCGAGCCGCATTCGTATGCTGTCTTTCACGCGAACCATTGTACGGGGCCGGGGTCCAGTTATAGTGCCCTCCATGCCACGAAACCCTGTATCGATAGCCATTTCCCTGGCGATCGTCGCGCTGTTCTCGGCTTCGGCCGGTGCCGTGACCGCCACGACTACCGACAACGCGGCCTTGATGCTGGCCGACATGGCGTTGTCGCGGGGCGACTGCCGCGGTGGCACGGACCGCTACCTCAAGGCCGCGCTGGCCACGAGCGATGCAACGATTTCCGAGCGCGCCAGTAAGGTCGCTGCCGAATGTCAGCAGGTCGAAGCCACGCTGCGCGCGGCGCGACGCTGGCAGAAACTGGAACCGCAGAGTGTCGATGCGGCTGCCGCGCTGGCCGTGGCATCGGCCCGTCTGTATCAGCCCGACACTGGTGCGGCAATCCTGCGCACCCGGGAACTCGGTGGCGAAGCGGCATTGATCAAGCTCATTCCGGAAGTGAGCGACGCGGGTGGTACCGCGATTGCACTCGTCACACTGCGGTCCCGGTTCGATGCGCCCGACGCTTCCAACGATCTGCTGTCGGCCGGGGTCGACCTCGCGCTCGAATCCTTCGATTTCACGACGGCGCGCAAGTACGCCGAACGCATGCTCGCCGCCGAACCCGCCTCGGGTTTTGCGCGTGCGCAACTCGCGCGCGTGCTCACGGCCGAAGGTGACGCGGTCGCCGCGATTGCATATGCGCAGGAAGCGGCGGCGCTCGAGCCGGACACCCAGCGTTTCGCGTACCCGGACACGTTGCTTCGGCTCGACCGCCTAGATGAGGCGCGGCAGGAACTCGAAAGCATGCGCGCCGACGAATCGGTGCGCGACGAGGCGGACCTGCGGCTGGGCAAGATCGCCTATCAACTCGGCGACATGGCCGAGGCCGGCCGCCGCTTCGGTAGTTTGCTCTCCTCGCAGACCGCTGCGCCCGAGGCGTTTTTCTACCTATCGTCGATCGCCGAGCGTGAGGGCCGCACGGATCTCGCGCTCGAAGGATATTCGCGGCTCGCCGAGGCGGGCGCGGGTCTCATCGTGCGCGGCCGCGCGGCGCGGTTGCTCATGAAGCGCGATGAGCGGGCCGAGGCGTTCCGCCTGCTCGACGAACATGCCTCGAAGGTGCGCGCCGATTCTCTCGACGTGGAATTCGCCAAGGCCACGCTGCTCGAAGACGTCGGCAAGCCCACCGAGGCGGTCGCGCTGCTGCAACTCGCGCTCGAACGGTTTCCCGATCATCCCGGGCTGCGTTACCAGATCGCGCTCGTGCAGGACAAAGCGGGTTTGACCAAGGATTCCGTGCGCGGCTTCGAAGGGCTGCTCAAGGAGCGGCCCGCGGATTCGAACGTGCTCAACGCGCTCGGCTACTCGCTCGCGGATCGCAACCAGAAGCTGCCGCGCGCGGAGACGCTGATCCGCAAGGCGCTGGAAACGTCTCCGGACAATCCCGCGTATCTCGACAGCCTGGGTTGGGTGCGCTTCCGCCGTGGAGACGTCCCCGGCGCGCTGCCGCACCTGGAACGCGCGTATCGCATTTTCCCCGATCCGGAAATCGCTTCGCACTGGGGCGAACTTCTCTGGGTGAGCGGCAAACAGGCCGAGGCGCGCGCATTGTGGGCGCGCTCGCTCGCGCGGTCACCGGATTCCAAAGCGCTGCGCGCCACCATCGAGCGCCTGACCGGCACCAAGATGGAAAGTCCGCCGGAGCCCGGCGACTCGGACGCGAAGCCGCCGGAACAGGCCGCGCCGCCGCCGGACGCGCCCGTCCCGCAGGCCACCGCGTTCTTCGGTAGTTAGGAGCCGGTCCGGTGCCCCGCGCGCGCTGGCGCGTTGCGACCGGACTGTTCGCCGTGGCCGTGCTGCTGGGCGGCTGCCGCACGCTTCCCCCGTCCCCCGTTGGACCCGGCGCGGATGCTCCGTGGTCCGCGCAACTCGCGGGCCTCGAAAAACTCGATCGATATGGGCTCACGGGCCGCGTCGCGATGGCCGCGAACGGGCAGGGCTTCAGCGCGAACCTTCGATATCAGCAGTTGCCCGAGCGCTCGGATCTCGCGCTCGACGGCCCGATGGGACTGGGTGGCGTGCGTGTGGCCATCGAGGGCGAGGAGCTGCGCATCGAGACCAGCGGCGGAAAGCAGCTCGATGGCGCGGCGGCCCGCGAGGAACTCGAGCGGCGTCTCGGCTTTTCGCTGCCGCTGACGGCGTTGCGCTGGTGGTTGTTAGGCGTTCCCGCGCCGGGTGATGTCGCACTCGACCAGGATGCGGGCAGCGGCGAGATCCGCGGTTTCACGCAGGACGGCTGGCGCGTGAGCATCGATTCACGGGCGCCGGGATTGGGATTCGCGTTGCCGCAGCGGATGACGGCCGAGCGCGAAGGCGCGCGCATGAAGCTGCTGGTCGAGAGATGGGACCCGTGAGCGTGCGGGCGTGGTCGGCGCCAGCGAAATTGAATCTGATGCTGCATGTCGTTGGCCGCCGGGCGGACGGTTATCACGAGCTGCAGACCGTATTCCAGTTGATCGACCTGTGCGATTCGGTGGAAATCGCCGTGCGGAATGACGGGGTGATCACCCGCCCGACGGGTCCGGCCGGGGTGGCTGAATCCGAGGACCTGGTCGTCCGGGCGGCCAGGGCGCTGCAAGACGCCGCCGGCACACCCCTGGGCGCGGAAATCGCGGTCCGGAAGCGAATCCCGATGGGCGGGGGATTGGGCGGGGGAAGCTCCGATGCCGCGACGACCCTGCTGGCGTTGAACCAGATGTGGGGCTTGGCGCTCGATTCGGGGAAATTGGCGGCCATTGGCGCCAGTTTAGGAGCAGATGTACCCGTTTTCGTGCACGGACGGTCCGCCTGGGCGGAAGGGATCGGCGAGAAGCTCAGCCCGGTGGCCCTCGGGGCGGGCGCCTGGTACCTCGTGATCTTTCCGGGCGTTGCCGTGCCGACCGCCGCCGTATTCCAGGCTGCTGAATTGACACGGAATTCACCCCCAACCACAATGCGCGGCTTTTTGGAAACGGGCGGGCGGAACGATTGCGAAGCGGTCGTGCGTGCGCGGTTTCCCGAGGTGGGTGAGGCACTGGACTGGCTCGCGCGGCATGCGCCGGCGCGACTGACGGGTACGGGATCGTGTGTGTTCGCGAAGTTCGCGCGTCCCGAGGACGCGGAACGTGTCGCGGCGCGGGTGCCGGACCGTTGGCGCGCGTACGTGGCGCGCGGGCTCGACGAGTCTCCTTTATTGGAGGAGCTCGCCCGCTGCTCGAAGAGTTAGGCCGTTGGGGTGTCGCCAAGTGGTAAGGCAGCGGGTTTTGATCCCGCCATTCGGAGGTTCGAATCCTTCCACCCCAGCCATAGCAATGATGAGGTTGGTGCCGGGTGGGGGAAGTGGGGAGTTAGCTTCGTGTGCTTTTGCGGCACGTGTCGCGCGGACTAACTCCCCACTTCCCCCACCCGGCACCATCAATCGGGAGGAGCGGTGGTCGATTCGGAAACGCTGACGCTGTTCGCGGGTAACGCCAATCCGGCGCTGGCCCACGACATTGCGCGCCACCTGACGACGCCACTCGGCCGCGCCTATGTCGGAAGGTTCTCCGACGGCGAAGTGAACATCGAGTTGATGGAGAACGTGCGCGGGCGCGATGTGTTCATCGTGCAGCCCACCTGTCCGCCGGCGAACGATCACCTGATCGAGCTGCTGGTGATGGTGGACGCGTGCCGGCGAGCCTCCGCGGCGCGGATCACCGCGGTGGTGCCGTACTTCGGATACTCGCGCCAGGATCGCCGGCCGCGCGCCACGCGCAGCGCGATCACGGCGAAGCTGGTGGCGAACATGATCCAGAGCGCGGGGGTGAATCGTCTGCTGACGATCGACCTGCACTCCGACCAGATTCAGGGATTTTTCGACATCCCGGTGGACAACGTGTACGCGTCGCCAGTGTTGCTGGGTGATGCGTACCGGCAGCGCTACGAGAACATGATCGTGGTGTCGCCGGACGTCGGTGGCGTGGTGCGCGCGCGAGCTCTCGCGAAGCGCCTCGATGACGCGGACCTCGCGATCATCGACAAACGCCGCCCGCGGCCGAACGAGTCGAAGGTGATGAACATCATCGGTGACGTGAAGGGTAAAACCTGCGTGCTCATCGACGACATGGTGGATACCGCGGGCACGCTGGCCGCGGGCGCGCAGGCGCTGAAAGACGACGGAGCGGTGAAGGTGGTGGCGTACATCACCCACGCCATCCTCTCCGGAAACGCCATCGAAAAGATTTCGATGTCGGCGATCGACGAACTGGTGGTGACCGACACCATCCCGCTGTCGCCCGCCGCCAAACAATGTGGACGCATCCGGCAATTGTCGGTTGCGGGGTTGCTGGCCGAGACCATCCGTCGCATCCGCGACGAGGATTCGGTGAGCAGCCTGTATCTGGATTAGGGAACCTTAAATGGGGACATTCCTCATTTCGCTGTAACAATCGGAAGGCTCGCCTGGAAGTCACAGGTCCTGGGCGATTGTTACAACGAAATGAGGAATGTCCCCATTTAAGATTCCCAGGTGGCGGCACTGGTCGCGGTGTCCGCCGTAGTTAGACGTAAATTGGAGTTTTCAACATGCGTATTTCATTCGAACTCGCCGCCGAGTTCCGCGATGGGCAGGGCAAGGGTGCGAGCCGCCGCCTGCGTCACGCGGGCCGCGTGCCGGCAATCCTGTACGGGGGTCACAGCGAACCCCGTGCAATCACTCTCGATCATCAAAAGCTGATGACGCTGATCGACAACGAGAAGTTCTACTCGTCGATCATCAACCTCGTCGTCGGGGACAAGAAGCAGGCCGCGATCGTCAAGGACCTGCAGATGCACCCGGCGCGCAACGCCATTCAGCACCTCGACATGCAACGCGTGGTCGAGACCGAGAAGATCCGTATTCACATCCCGATCCACTTCAAGGGTGAGGCTGCCTCGCCTGGTGTGAAGTCGCAAGGCGGCGTGGTCTCGCACCGCATCGCCGACGTCGAGATCTCGTGCCTGCCGAAGGATCTGCCCGAGTTCATCGAGCTCGATCTTTCGCAGATGAGCCTGAACGAGTCGAAGCATCTGTCCGATCTGCCGCTGCCCGAGGGTGTGTCGATCCCGTCCATTGCCAAGGGCAATGCCGTGGTCGTCTCGATCCACGCGCCGCGCGCCGAAGAGCCGGAAGCGGTCGTCGAAGCTGCTGTTGCCGCGCCTGCCGAAGGCGCTGCTGCTGCCGAAGGCGCCGCGAAGGCTGGCGATGCCAAGGGCGCCGCGCCCGCGGCCGACGCGAAGGGTGCTGCCGCTCCCGCCAAGAAGGAAGGCGGCAAGAAGTAAGTCGTGCGAAACGGGGCGGGCATCGGCCCGCCCCGGATCCGCCAGAAATGGGGACATTCCTCATTTTGTTGTAACAATCGGCGATGGCCGCCGCCGATTACGCAGTCGGTTCGATTGTTACAGCCGAATGGGGAATGTCCCCATTTCCATTTCGGGATAGCGAATGAACGGCGCTGACCTCAAGTCCTCTGCCATCAAGTTGATAGTCGGTCTCGGCAATCCGGGCTCCGAATATGCGCGCACGCGCCACAACGCGGGCTTCTGGCTCGTGGACGAACTCGCGCGCCGGCACGGTGGCGCTTTCCGTCATGAAGGCAAACACCAGGCGGAGCTTGCGCGGGTGCGCATCGGCGGTGAAGAAGTCTGGCTCGCGAAACCCATGACCTTCATGAACCGCAGCGGCGGGCCGGTTTCCAGCGTGCTGAATTTCTACAAGCTCACGCCGGCGCAGATGCTGGTCGCGCACGACGAGATCGATCTGCCCAGCGGCACGATCCGCCTCAAGGAAGCAGGTGGTCACGGCGGGCACAACGGCCTGCGCGATCTCATCGCCGCGCAGGGCGACGGATTCTGGCGCCTGCGCATCGGCGTCGGACATCCGGGATCGAAGAACGAGGTGGTCGACTTCGTGCTCACGCGCGCCGGCGCGGACGAGCAGCGGGCGATCGACGAGACGATCGCGGCGGGCGCCGACGCGATCGAAGAGATGCTGCGCTCCGGTGCGCAGATCGCCATGAACAAACTGCACGCGCGGCCCAAACCGGCCGCCGCCAAGGAATAGATAGATGGGAATCAAGTGTGGAATCGTGGGCCTGCCGAACGTCGGCAAATCGACGCTGTTCAACGCGCTGACGCGCGCGCAAATCGCGGCCGAGAACTATCCGTTCTGCACCATCGATCCGAACGTGGGCATCGTGCCCGTGCCGGACAAACGCCTCGACGCGCTGTCCCTGATCGTCGAACCGGAAAAGGTCGTCCCGACGACGGTGGAATTCGTCGACATCGCCGGGCTGGTGGCCGGCGCCTCGCAGGGCGAAGGCCTCGGCAACAAATTCCTGTCGCACATCCGCGAGACGGATGCGATCGCGCACGTCGTGCGCTGCTTCGAGGACACGGATGTGGTTCACGTGTCGGGCAAGGTCAATCCGATCTCCGACATCGAAATCATCGACACCGAGCTCGGACTCGCCGACCTGCAGTCCGTGGAAAAGGCCGTGGACCGCAACACGAAGATGGCCAAGGGCGGCGACAAGGATGCGGCCCGCAAGAAAGATCTGTTCGAGCGCATGCGCAAGCACCTCGACGAGGGCAAGCCGGTGCGTTCGATGGGCCTCACCAAAGACGAGAAGGCGGACAGCCAGGAGCTGCACCTGCTCACCGCGAAGCCGGTGATGTATGTCGCGAACGTGAAGGAAGACGGCTTCCTCAACAACCCGCATCTCGATGCCGTTGAAGCGCGCGCGAAGGGTGAGGGCGCCGTGGTGGTTGCCGTGTGCGCCGCCATCGAAGCCGAGATCTCGCAGCTCGATGAAAACGATCGCGCGGATTTCCTGAAGGACCTCGGCCTGACCGAGCCCGGACTCAACCGCGTAATTCGCGCGGGCTACGAACTGCTCGGCTTGCAGACCTATTTCACCGCGGGCGTGAAGGAAGTACGCGCGTGGCAGGTGCGCGCCGGCTCGACCGCGCCGCAGGCCGCGGCGGTGATCCACACCGATTTCGAACGCGGCTTCATCCGCGCCGAAGTGATCTCGTACGACGACTTCATCAAGTACAAGGGCGAAGCCGGCGCGAAGGATGCGGGCAAGTTGCGCCTCGAGGGCAAGGAGTACATCGTCAAGGAAGGCGACGTGATGCACTTCCGCTTCAACGTTTAATGGGGACATTCCTCATTTGCTAGCAAAAAGGGACGCACCTGCTCCCCACGGTCCGTAAATGGCTCAAACGCGTGGCACTGGCCCTTGGCCTGGTGCTCGCCACCATATTCGCCGTACGTGCCTACGACGCATGGCGCTCGCCGCCGCTCAAGCTCTGGCACACCGAAGTTCCACATGAGCTAGACGCGGACGAGATCGATGCCGCGGACTGGACTCACTGGCTAGCCGCCGAAGACGCCGTCATCGCCGAAACGCGCGCCCGCGTGACGGACAAACTACCCGCCGAAGACCAGCTGCTCGCGAATCGCTACTTCTCGGGTAGTCCGATGAACGCCGGTCGATTCACGAGCGACTGGAACCGCTCTTTCGTGTTGCTGCCCGATGGAGAACCGCGCGGCGCCGTCGTGTTGCTGCATGGGCTCACGGATTCGCCCTACAGCCTGCGGCACATCGCCGTCCGCTACCGCGAGCAGGGTTTTGCGGCGATCGCCATCCGGTTGCCCGGTCACGGCACGGTGCCCGCCGCGCTGACCAGGACCCGCGACGAGGACTGGCGCGCCGCCACGCGTCTTGCGGTGCGCACCGCTCGCAAGCTCGCGAAAACGGGCCCGATCCACATCGTGGGTTATTCGAACGGCGGCGCACTCGCGCTGCAGTACGCACTCGACTCGCTCGAGGACGACAAACTCGTCAAGGCGGATCGTCTCATACTCATCTCGCCGATGATCGGCATCACGGCGTTCGCGCGCTTCGCGGGTGTGCTCGGCTGGCCGTCGGTGTTTCCCGCCTTCGCCAAGTCCGCCTGGCTCGACGTGCTGCCCGAGTACAACCCGTTCAAGTACAACTCGTTCCCGGTCAATGCCGCGCGGCAGTCTTCGCAGCTCGCGCGCGACGTGCGCGAGCAGCTTGCGCGGCTCGCGGCCGAAGACCGGCTGGCCAAACTACCGCCCATTCTCACGTTCCAATCGGTGCTCGATTCCACCGTCCTGACGAACGCGGTCGTCGACTCGCTGTACGCGCAACTGCCGCGGAACGGCAGCGAACTCGTGTTGTTCGATCGCAATCGCAATGCGGAAGTGAGCTCGCTGATCCGCCCCGCGAACGCGGACCTGGCCGCCACGCTGCTGCCCGCGCCGCCGCGGCAATACGGCGTGACATGGGTGACGAACTCGAGCGACCCGTTGCGCGAGGAGGCGCGCACCGTCGCGGCGGGCGAGACCTCCGTTACGACGCAACTTCTCGAGGTGGGTTACCCCGCGGGGATGTTCTCGCTGTCGCATGTCGCGTTGCCGTTTCCGCCGGCGGACTCCCTGTACGGCAGCGAGCCGGCGGAAACGCAGGAGTTCGGTGTGCATCTCGGAACCGTGGAGGCGCGCGGCGAGCGCGGCTCGCTGGTGGTCAGTGTCGATACACTCATGCGCGCCAGCTCGAACCCGTTCTTCGACTATCTACTGGCGCGCATCGACGCGGGAATTACCCGTTAACCGAACAACGTGTCGAGGAACATCATCGCGACGAAGCCGCCGAGCAGCGAGAATGTCGCGACGTTTTCGTAACCGCGCCGGTGTGTCTCGGGGATGATTTCATCGCTGATCACGAACAGCATCGCACCCGCGGCCATGCCGAGTATCGCCGGCATGAGCGGCTCCGCGAACGTCACCGCGGCCGCGCCGGCGGCGCCGCCCACCGGTTCGACCAGGCCCGTGAGGAGTGCGACGCTAAATGCGCGGGCGCGTGAATAACCGATCGCGACCAGCGAAACCGCGACCGCGAATCCTTCGGGAATGTTCTGCAATCCGATGCCGATCGCCAGCGCGGTGCCATTGCTGATGTCGCCGCCGGCGAAGCCCACGCCGACCGCCATTCCCTCGGGGAAGTTGTGCAGCGTGATGGCGATGACGAACAGCCAGATACGCGCGAACCGCGTGGAGTCCGGTCCCTCCCGGCCAAGCACGAAATGTTCGTGCGGGACGAAACGATGCACCGCGAACAGCCCGGCCGCGCCCGCGAGCACGCCTGAGGCGACGATGGCGACTCCGAGGAACCGGTTGGTCGTGATCGCCTCTGCCTTGTCCAAAGCCGGCAGCAGCAAGGAGAAGAAGGTGGCGGCCAGCATGATGCCCGCCGCCGCGCTGAGCATCCCGTCCTGCGCGCGCTCGCTGGGGGAACGCAGGAATAGAACTCCGAGCGCCCCCACGCCCGTGCCCAGGCCGGCGAGCGTGCTGCCGAGCAGTCCAAGAAGGAAGATATCGATGGGGTCGTACATTCGCCAGGCCGATCCTAGCGCGAGGTGCGTCCCCATTTGCTAGGAAATGAGGAATGTCCCCATTTCTCAGCGGACTTTGAGGAGCAGTTCGGCTTCGTAGTCGGCGAGAGGTACGTCGGTGCCGTTCTTGCGCGCGGGCATCGCGAGCGACACCATCGGCGTCTCGTTGGTGCCGATGCGCAGTAGTTTGGCCATCTCGGGCGCTTCGACCGGCCGCGCGATGTAGAAGCCCTGCGCCAGCGTGCAGCCGTGTGTCGCGAGGAACTCGAGTTGTTCGCGGGTTTCGACTCCTTCGGCGACGATCTTGAGGCCGAGCTGGCGCCCCATCGCGATGATGGCCGCGCAGATGGCGGCATCGTTCGAATCGCGGCCGAGATCGGCGACGAACGAACGGTCGATCTTGAGCGCCTCGATCGGAAAGTGTTTGAGGTAGGCGAGGGACGAGTACCCGGTGCCGAAGTCGTCGATCGCCACGTGAACGCCGAGTTCGCGCACGGCGCGCACCGCGAGCGCGGCCGCGGCTTCATCGACCATCAGCAGACTCTCGGTGATCTCGAGCTCGAGGCACGCGCCCGGCAGTCCCGCCTCATCGAGATGGGCGAACACCCAGTCGGGAAATCCCGGCGCCTCGAATTGCGCGCCGGACACGTTCACCGCGACACGCAGGTCGCGGCAGCCCGCCTGCCACCACTCCGCGATCTGCTTGAGCGCCTGGCGCATCACCAGGTCCGAGAGCGGCACGATCAGGCCGGATTCCTCGGCGATCGGGATGAAATCGTCTGGCGGAACGATGCCGCGTTTCGGATGCCGCCAGCGCACCAGGGCTTCCACCGACGCGATGCGTCCGGAAACGACTTCGATCTGCGGCTGGTAGACGAGGAACAATTCATTCGCATCGAGCGCGCGGCGCAGTTCGGTTTCCAGCTCCAGCCGCGCGACCGAACGCGCGCGCATGTCCTCGCTGTAGACCACACCGCGGTTGCCGCCAGCGGTGCGCGCTTCATGCAGCGCGAGTCCCGCGGTGCGCAGCAGTTCGTCCGCGAAACCGCCGTGATCCGGAAACACCGCGATACCGATCGTGCAGGTCACGAAGAAATCGCGATGACGGACCAGGTAGGGCGACGCGAAGGCGGCCGTGATGTTCGTGATGACGTTCTGCACGTCGGCGTCGGATTGCAGATGCCGGATGGCAACCGCGAATTCATCGCCCGCGAGCCGCGCCAGCGGCATGGTCACCGCGCCATCGGATTCGAGCTTGAGGAACGTGCCGAGACGCGAGGCCACGGCCTGCAGCAGCGCATCGCCGGCGCCATGTCCGATGCTGTCGTTGATGCGCTTGAAGTTGTCGATGTTGATGCGCACCACCGCGAAGCGTTCGCCCGTGGTCGCCGCCTCGCGGCGCGCCTCTTCGAGCAATTGCAGCAGGTATTGGCGATTCGGCAGCTGCGTCAGCGCATCGAAAAACGCCAGCTCGCGGATGCGGTTCGCGGCGCGGTGCCGCTCGGTCACGTCGCGCAACACCAGCAGCAGGCGGCCCTTGTCGTACGGCACGATGCGCGTTTCGAAGCGCCGCTCGACACCGTCGCGCAGGCACTCGAATTCGACTTCGGTGCGATCGTTGCGCACGCGGCAATCGTCGAGCGCGTGCGTGATCGCGCGCGCCGCGTCGCCGTTCACGAGTTCGGAGATCTTCTGGTCGAGCTTCATGCCCGCGTTGAGGAAGGGATGATTCTCCGCCGCGCCGAGCCGGTCGACGATCCGGTCGTGCATGTCGACCACGAGGAGCAGGTCGGGCAGGGCGTCGAGCATCGCGCGTTGCCGGCCCTCGCTCTCCTCGAGCTCCTGCACGAGCCGTCCGCCGCGGACCAGGTACTGGACGCGGTGGCCTAACAAGTTCCAGTTGATGGGTTTCGCGAGGAAGTCCGTGGCGCCGGCCTGGTATGACTGATTGATCGACGCGACGTCGTCGCGGCCGGTCACCATCATGATCGGCAGATGCGCTCCGCCCGGCCGCGCGCGGATCGCCTTGCACGCCTGGTAGCCGTTCATCTGCGGCATCTCGACGTCCATGAGCACCGCATTGCATTCGCCGGCCTCGACGGCGGCAACGGCCGAGGCGCCGTCGGCCGCCTCGGAAATCTGGAAGCCGCTGCGTTCGAGCGCGCGCCGCATGAGCAGCCGCGAGCCGGCGTCGTCGTCGACGATCAATACGTGGATGGGATCCGGGGGTCCGACGCTCACTTCATGCGACCTTCGACGAGAGATCCAGCGCCTCGAGTTCCGAGAGCGCCACCGTGCGCTGCGCGCGCAGTTTGGTCACGTTGCCCGCCAGGTCGGTGAGGTCGCCGCCGCGCGCGGAATGCTCGATCTGACGCGCGATCGCCGCGACGTTGGTCGCGCCGAGGTTGGCGCTGGAACTTTTCAGCGTGTGAGCGGCGCGCGCGATCGCCTCCGCATCGCCGACCTTCATGCCGTTGTCGATGTCGGCGAGCAGCTGCGAGGAATCGTCGCGATACAGCGCGATGAGCCGCGCCAGCAGACGATCCTGGCCGTCCGGATCGAGCTGACGCACCGCGTCGATCGCCGAGTGATCCAGCGTGACCTTGTTGGCCGCGGAGCGCGACACCTTCGAAGGCAGCAGGATGTTGCGCAGCTGCGCCAGCGTGAAAGGCTTCGCGAGATAGTCGTTCATGCCGGAAGCGAGACAGGCCTCGCGGTCGCCGGCGAGCGCGTTCGCGGTGAGCGCGACCACGCGTGTCGGCTCCTTCTTCTTCACCAGCTCGCGTTC
>JAKFFF010000060.1:0-1553 GCA_036677145.1 Alcaligenaceae bacterium | reverse complement strand
GAAGGGGTCGGAAGTGCTGCACCTGGTCGACGGCTTCCGCCTCAACAACGCCATCTTCCGCAACGCGCCGAACCAGTACATCGCCCTGGTCGATTCGCAGAACGTCGATCGCATCGAAGTCGTCCGCGGCCCGTCGAGCACGCTGTACGGCGGGGACGCGATGGGTGGCGTGGTGCAGATGCTGACCCGCGAACCGCGCTTCAGTGGCAGCGATTGGCAGTTCGACGGGCGCCTGCGCGGCATTTACGCCTCCGCGGACCGCTCCATGCTCAGCCGCGCCGAATTCGCCACCGGCGACGAGGATTTCGTCCTCTCCGGCGGTGCCACTTATCAGGACGTCAACAACCTGCGCGTCGGCGGCGGCGATCGCCTGCAACCGACTGCGTTCACCGCGCGCGCGGGCGACTTGAAGCTGCGCGCGAAAATCGCCGAAGGCCACGAACTGATGGCCAGCATCCAGTTCAGCCAGCAGCCGCGAACGCCGCGCCATGACGCGCTGGTGCGTGGTTTCGACTCCGGGCAACCGGACGGCCTGCAGCAAAACCCCGACAACTCGCTGTTCTTCTTCGAACCGCAGGAACGCCGCTTCGCGCAACTGCGCTGGCACATCACGCAGCCGACGATGTTGTTCGACGACGCGCAGGTGCACCTCGGCCGCCAGGACGTCGTCGACGACCGTCGCACGCGCGGTTGGGGCTCCGGCAACGAGGACCACGAGCGCAACCGCGACGAGCTGACCGGCCTGTTCGCGCAGTTCGGCAAGGCGCTCGGCAGTTCGCATTACCTGAGTTACGGCTTCGAGGCTTACCGCGACGAAGTCGCGTCCAGCAAGACCCGGGTCAACTTGAACAGCGGCGTGACCAGTCCGCGCGATCCGCGTTTCCCGGATGGCTCGACGATGGTTTCGCAGGCGCTCTACGCCAGCGACGACTGGCGCATCGGCGAACGCGTCGACCTGAATTTCGGCGCGCGCTACAGCCGCTTCGACATCGAGATACCGGGGGTCGTGGAGCTCAAGCCGGACGACCTGACCGGCAGCATCGGCATCAATTTCGAGCTGGGCGACTCGTGGCGCTTCGTCAGCAACCTCGGGCGCGGCTTCCGCGCGCCGAACATCTTCGACCTGGGCGTGTTTGGTGAGCGGCCGGGCGGCCGGTTCAGTGCGGTTAATCCGGATCTGGAACCCGAAAGCGTGGTCAGCCTGGATGCCGGCTTCAAGTTCGGCAGCGAGCAGCTGACGGGCGAGCTGATCGCGTTCCGTTCGCGGTATCGCGACAAGATCACCAGCGTGCTGACCGGTGAAACCGTTACCACCGATGGCCTGCCATGTGATCCGGCCGTCGAAGAGTGCTTGCTCGTCGTGCAAAACCAGAACGTCACCGAGCTGACCATGTGGGGTATCGAGGCCGGCCTGCGTTATTACCTGAAGGCGCCCGCACTCGAGCTGTATGCCAATGCCACTTACACCCGCGGTGAGGAGACTTTCGAGGCCGACCGGTATCCAGCCGATCGCATCCCGCCGCTGTTCGGCAAGGCCGGCGCGCTCTGGCATG
>JAKFFF010000059.1:0-8573 GCA_036677145.1 Alcaligenaceae bacterium | reverse complement strand
CCCGCACGTGTCGGCGGGAAACTTCAACACGCCGACGCTCGTGATCCACGGCCAGCAGGATCTGCGCGTGCCGGTGAATCACAGCCTGGAATTGTTCAACACGCTGCAGAAACGCGGCGTGCCTTCGAAGCTCGTGTATTTCCCCGATGAAAACCATTGGGTCCTGAAACCACAGAACTCGCTGTTCTGGTACCGGACCGTGCGCGACTGGGTCGCAACCTATGCCACGCCGGGTCCGAACTGAAGAGGAGCACATATAAATGAAACGCCGCACATTGTTGTCGCTCGCCGCCGCGGGCGCGTTCGCCGGTCTCACGCCCGCCTGGGCCGCGAAAAAGACCCAAAAGGCAAAGAAGCCGCTGAAGATCCTGATCCTCGGCGGAACCCGTTTCATCGGCCTGCACATGACCGCGCTCGCGCTCGAGCGTGGACACACGATCACCTTCTTCAATCGCGGCAAAACCAGGACGGACCGCTATCCGGAGATCGAGCGAATCAAGGGTGATCGCAATGGCGAGATCGACGGACTCAAGGATCGCGAGTGGGACGCGGTCATCGACAACTCGGGTTACGTGCCCCGTCACGTACGTCTCACGGCCGAAATGCTCGCGCCGAAAGTGAAGCAGTACGTGTTCGTGTCGTCGATTTCCGTGTATCCGAATTTCGCCGAGCCCCGCGACGAGAAGTCGGCGGTGGGCAAACTCGCGGACGAGACCGTCGAGAAAGTGGACGGCGAGACCTATGGTCCGCTCAAGGCGCTGAGTGAACAGGCCGCGGAAAAGGCGATGCCGGGACGCACGACGATCATCCGTCCCGGATTGATCGTCGGACCCGACGACAACACCGATCGATTCACCTACTGGCCGGCGCGCGCGGCGCGCGGCGGGGAATTCATCGCGCCGGGCTCGCCGGCGGACCCGTTCCAGGTCATCGACGTGCGCGACCTGGCGGCGTTCACGCTGAACGCGGTCGAGAACAATGTCACCGGCGTGTACAACCTCGTTTCCGATCCCAACGACTTCAAGTTCGGCGAACTCACGAACGCGTGTATCGCGTCGGCGAAGAAGCACGCGAAGCCGGCCGACGCGCCTCGCGCGATCTATCTACCGGCCGCGTTCCTCGAGGAGCAGAAGGTCGAGCCGTGGAGCGAGATGCCCGTGTGGCTGCCGGCCAAGGGCGACGAGGCCGCGTTCGCCGGGACCAGCAATGCCGCGGCGCGCGCGCAGGGACTCGAGATCACGCCGATCGCGAAGACCGTCGACGACACGCTTGCCTGGCATCTGACCCGTCCGGCCGCGGAACGCGAGAAGCTCAAGTCCGGCATTGCCGCCGACAAGGAAGCGACGGTACTCGCCGCGTGGAAGGCCAAACAATCCTGAGAAGTCAGCGTGTAATCGGCCCGAAAGGCTGCGCGTCTTCGGCGTCGTAGATATCGACGTGATTGCCCATGCGCACCATGCGTTTGCCGAGGCCCGGGAAATCCGCGACTTCGAACTCGCGGTTCTCGCCACCCGATAGATAGACGAGATCTTCCGTTCCCGTATTGCGCAGCAGGTGCGCGACGGAGGGCGTCGGGAAACCCATGAAGTCGCCGGGTCCGACTTCGTATTCCGCGTCGTCGATCACCGCGATGGCGCGGCCCGACAACACGTACATCCACTCCTCTTCATATCGGTGCGAGTGATAGACGTAGGACTCGCGTCCGGGCGGCACGCGGATGAAATTCACGCCCGTGCGTTTCAGCCCGACGCTGCGCGCGAGCTGCATGCCGTGCATCTCGGAAGCGGGATTCCAGGGATGAGAGAACTGCTGTGTGTGCGCGGCGACGTCGGCGGCGCGCACGATGTTGAGAGTGGGCTTGTCCATGGCCCAACGATACGACACTTGATGGTCAACGGCGCATTCCCGGTTCCCGCAGGTCCGCATAAGCCCGGCCCGGAACGCCGCGGCAGCCCTCGAAGATGTCGCGTTCGGGGCGATAGATCGCGGTGTTGACGTCCATGAGGCCGAGCACCGAATGAAACAGGTTGTCGTGTGAAAACTTCTCGTGCGCCTTGCGCCGCAGGCAGTCCTGGTCCACTCCGCCGGCACGCAACGGCTTCGAGAGCCACACGATCATCGGCACATGGGTTTGCTGGCTGGGCGCGATCGCATACGGCACGCCATGCAGATACAGGCCGCGTTCGCCGAGCGACTCGCCGTGATCGGAGACATAGATCATCGCGCTGTCGAGGCGGTCACTCGCCTGCGCGAGACTGGCCACGACGTCGCCGAGCACGTGATCGGTGTAGAGGATTGCGTTGTCGTAAGCATTGACGATCTCGGCCCTCGAACAATCCCGCAATTGCGCGGTCGCGCAGTCGGGGCGGAACTGACGGAACTCGCTCGGATACCGCTTGAAGTAGGCCGGGCCGTGATTGCCCATCATGTGCAGCACGATGACGGTGTCGCGGTTGATACGGGGTAGTTCGGTGCCGAGACGTTGCACGAGGGCATCGTCACGGCATTCGCCCCCGTCACAGAGCCGGACATAGTCGATGCCGGCGCCGCTGCACACACCCTTGCATCCCGATTGATTGTCGAGCCAAAACACGGCGTATCCGGCGCGCGCGAGCACATTCAGAAGTCCTTCGGTATTGCGAATCCGGCGCTCGTCGTAGTTTTCGCGGCCGAGCGCGGAAAACATGCAGGGCACGGAAACCTCGGTGGACGTACCGCAGGAGTGGACGTTGCTGAACGCCGTGACATCGAGCCGCGCGAGCCGTGGATTGGTTTCGCGCGCATACCCCAGCAGCGAAAAATTCTCCGCGCGCGCGGTTTCGCCGATGACCAGCACCAGCACACGCGGCTTCGCATCCAACGCGACGCGCACGACGCGCGCATCGGTACCGATGACCGCGCGCGGCGCGCGCGCATCCGCGACGTCGTGCATCGAATTGACGGCGAGTCCGTAGATGAAGTTGCCAGGGGTGATGAGATACCGCGCCGTGCGCTCGTTGCGCATCAGTGAGGTGATGTCGCGCGAGATCGGCAGGACCGCCAGCACCGCGACGACGACCGCGATGAAGATGCTGACGGTCCTTGCCGCGAGCGCCGGAAGAAGGCGCCGGTGCTCCAGCCGCACGAACCAGATGAACGCGAGCGGAATCGCCGACCATGCAATCGTCCACGCGACCATGCCCAGCGTGACCAGGTCGCGGGCCTCCGCCACGTCGGTGCGCAGGACGTTCTGGATCATCGTGGGATCGAGCAGCACGGCGAAGCTGCGCATGTAATAGGCGGCCGCGGCCGCGATCAACACGAGCACGCTGAGCAATAACCTCACACTCCAGCGGTTCGCGAGCGGCGCCAGTAACGCGAAGTGCAGCGCGACCAGCGCGACGAAACAGCACAGTACGAACATCCAGCTCGACGGGTCGAGCCAGGAGCGCCCCGCGCCGACGGCGCCCCACCAGGCGCCGTTCGCCGTCGCCACCATCCAGGCGACGACGATGAGCACGAGAGACTCGATACGCAGCATGGGTCGCGCGCGCGCGGCAACGTGAAGCATCAGAAGCTCTTCTTGGTTTGAATGACGAACTGGACGTTGCGGATAGAGGAGTCGCCGTCGAGCGGAACCGCTACGTCGAAATGCAGCATGTTGCCGAGCGCCGAGCGGCTGTTTCCCAGTCGCAGTCCGACGCCGACGTCCTTTAGAACGCCGCGCGAGGGAGCGCCGAGCGGATCGCGGCCAAAGGTCGCGCCCACGTCGCAGAACACTGCCGCGCCCACGTTGAAGAGCTGAAACGGATACCAGTTGGTGAAGAAGCGCTGTTCGGCGGTGAACAGCCAGCGCCCCTCGCCGGATTGGTAGCGCAGTGGATAGCCGCGCAGGCCATTGTCGCCACCGAGCAGCACCTGATGATCCACGTCGAGATTCCGGCCGACTTCGCCCGACAGCCCGACGAACAACAGCCGGCGATCGGACTGCCGGAAGTAGTACCGCGTGGACACACCCAACAACCCATCCGCGATTGCGCCCTCTTCCACGCGGCCGCGCGCGTCGATGCCCGCGAACAGCGATTGCCGCTCTCCTAACGAGATTCCCTTCGTGAGCGTGCCCGCGAGGACGAACGCGTTGCGATCGGAGCCGAACGCGGTGCCGGCGAAACCAACTTGCGCACGCGCGTACCAGCCGAGCGAGTAGTCCTCGGTCTTTTCGATCTGGTCGCGATTGCGCGCGGTACGAAACTGGTTTTCGACCCACTCCGTGGCGATCCAGGGATAGACGAGCTTGCGATCTGTCGGCAGCAGCTGCGGTGCGGCCTCACGGGGCGCGGTATCGAAACTGTGGTCGTCGTATGTCAGGCCGAACGAAACGCGACGCGCCCAACCACCCACGAGGCCGTGTGAACGGCCCCAGTAGATGGACGCGAACTGCGCCCGCGTCTCGTATCGATCGATGATTTCGCCGAGGTCGTAACGCGAATCGACCCGCTGATCGTCGGTGAGTGAGGCTCCCGCGGCCCAGCGTGTGTCGAGCGCGTAGAACGGATGTTCGAGCGAGAGCTCCGCGAGGCGGCCATCGCTGTTGTCGGAATAACCCGCCGAAAGATCCCACCACGAGCCGCCGATCTGCCGGTCCCGGTACGTGATGAACTTGGAATCGCGATCGACGCCGGACTTGAGGCCGACGCCGAGCTGCGTGCCGGTGCCCAGGAAATTGAGATCCTCGAGCTCCACCCCCGCCGTGTTCTTGCCACCCCGCCGCCCGAACGAGATCCCGGGAGTGAACGTCCACACATCCTGCGTCGTGACTTCGACGTCGACGACGCCATCGTGGAAAGCGATCGGGCGAATGACCGCGTCGCGCAGGTAACGCGTCTCGCGCAGGATGCGCGCGGACTCGGCCAGTTGTTGCGCGCGATACGGGTCGCCGCTCTTGAACAACAACTGCGTTTCGATGGTCGCTTCGCGCGTTGGAACGTGGAGCCGATTCGCCATTCGCGACAGCGCCGTGTTCTGGTCCGAGCGCTGCAGGTCGAACAGCTGGCGGCCATCGAAATGAATGACGCCGATGCGTACGCCCTGGCGTTCGAGTTCCGAGTCGGACGGCACGTCCGCGGGCCGCGGTTGCTCGGGCGGCGGCATGCGCGCGTTGATGCTCGGCAACACTCTTGCTGCCACCGGATGCGCGGCCGCGAGAGCGAACCCCACGCACATCGCCCTGACTGCGAACCCCGCCTGCCGAACCACGCCCATGCGCGGTGAGACGTCACCGCCGCGTGAACTCCGTCGCGCGATTTAGGGGGTTTTTCCCCAGCGAAATGAGAATCCGAGGTTCACGATGGCCGGCAGCCAGTGATCGGTTTCGGCCTCGAAAAAGCCGTCGTTGCCGAGCTTTATCGCGGAGCAACACTCGTTGCCGCGATTCGTCGCGTTCGTGGCTTCGAGCACGATCGAAAAATCGCCGGTGGCGCGCGGCCAGGTCCAGCTGCCGCGTACGTCCAGTGTGTAGTAATCGCGCCAGCGCTCGTCGTTGCGCGCGCCGAGCGTGAGCGTTCCCGGAGCCGAGTTGCCCGCCGCGACCTCGAGCGGCGTGCGCGGCCAGCCCCGATGCCAGCCGCCGAGCACGGAAAGACTGGCGCGCGATCCGCGCCAGGCCGTGCCCAGTGTGAACGCGAGCGGCTGGTCCCAGCTACGCAACACATCGCCATCCCCGATATCGTCGGCGACGCGCGACCAGCTCAGCGTGCTCCATCCGGTGATGCTGTCGGAAAGCGGCTTGCGCACGCTGAGCTCGAAGCCCGAGCTTTCCGAACGCGTGGGATCGATACGGACTCGATCCGGCTCGAGATCGGGAAGCAGGGAAAGTGGACCGAGTCGGCTGTCGAAGTACGGCGCGGTCGTGGTCCAGCGCTTGGTGTAGAGCTCGAAGCCGAGTCGGGTGGAGGAATGCGTCTCATAACTGAGCCCGATGATGGTGTGCACGGACACCTGCGCGGCGTCCGCCATTTCCTGCGCCTCCTCGACACGCCACTCCTCCACGTGCTGGGCCTGCGTGAAACGCCCCGCCGACGCGTACAACCTCAGCCGGTCGCTGAAGTCATAACGCAGATTGAGTCGCGGACTGAACTGCGTGTGATCGCCTCCCAGGTTGTAGTGTTGTCCGTCGAAGCGCAAACCGAACTCCGCCTCGAAGTTTTCCCAGCGCTGGCGACGTGCCGCGTGCAACGCGTAGGTGAATACGCGCGGCCGAGCTTCGGTAGATAGATCGTTGCGCGTGGGCCGGCCAAACGCCGCGGCGACGGCCGGATCGAATAACGCGGTCCGCGCATAGCGGTATTCGGCGCGCGACACGGCCGCCTCCGCGCCGAAGGTGTAATCGAGATCGCGGCCCTGTTTCAGCGTCCACAGGGACGCGACTTCGACGCGGTCGAAGTCCGAGGACTCATCGAGCGTTCCGCTGGCGACGCCCGGATTGTCGAGAACGCCGCCGCGATGCCGCTCGGAGGTCGTCAGGACCGCGGTCGTGCGCGCGCGCAGGCGTTCGTTGAAGATCCTGTCGCGCGCGATCCATATGTATTCGTCGCGATATCGAGCTTCCGCCCTCTCATCGTCCTCGGCGTTGCCGAACTCGAGCTCGTCGTCGAGCAGCAGCCAGCCGAAGGTCCAGGCACCATCGTCGCGATTCCAGCGCAGCCGCCCGACCGAATCGCTGAATTGCGGCCGGCCGAATTCATCCTCCACCGGGTCGAGCAGATCCAGCGTGCTGCGACGGATCGCGGCCAGCCATTCCACCGGCCACTTGTCGCTGCGTCCGATCGATGAGACGCCCGCGGAAATGAGGCTCGCCGCAGCGCGGTTTTCATAACCGGAAGCCAGCGACGGCGCGTCGATCGCGATCACGCCGCCCGAGCGCGTACCGTACCGCACGGGAAATCCGCCGCTGAAGACCTCGACGCGATCGATCGCGGCCGGATCGATCGCGCTTATCAGGCTCTGAAAATTCTTGAGATGGAAGGGATCGAGCAGTGTGACGTCGTCGTAACGCACCAGCACGTCTTCGCTGAGCGAGCCGCGGATGTAGGGGCGCCCGGAGGCATTGGTCGCGAGGCCGGGCAGCGAGTGTAATGCGCGCAAGGAGTCATCGTGACTGCCGGGCACCATCTCGATGTCGGACGCCGTCAGCTCGCGCGGTTCCGCGACGCCGCGCGCGGCGATCGAGTAGCGGCTCGCGTACACCGAAATTTCCTGCAAAGGCTCGTCCATACGCGGCGTCGCAATGGCCGGCACGGGTGGATCCGCGCGCACGACGACGAAGCGATTCGGTCCGAGCTCGCGCAGCGTCAGTCCGTGTGCGGCGAGCGCAGCGGCCGCGCGTTCCCGGGGTGAGCCCCTGAGATTGTCAGGCGCGCGCAGGTTGGCCGGCACGAGATCGGAGCTGTAGATCACGTCGACGCCCTGGGCCTCGAGCTCCTTCAGCAACGACTCCACGCTGGGCGACGCGCCACCGTCCGCGGCGAGAATCACCGCGGACAACATCAGCGAAAGGAACAGGCTTGTTCTAACCAGGCGGCCGCGACGTCTCACGCGCGAAGCTTACCCGGATCGCGCCGGCAGAAACGTCGAGATGCAACGAGGTCGAGGCCATCACGGCGGTGAGCGCCTGCATCGCGGTGAGTCCGCGCACATCGCCGTGTGTGCGGATCGCCGCGATCTGCGCGTGCGTCGCTGCGTCGGCGATCACGAGCTTGCGGCCCGTCTCGCGCGATACCCAGTCGAGGAAATCCGCCAGCGGCTTGTTTTCGATGTCGATGTCGGGAGTCAGGGCCTCGGTCCAGGACCAGTCGGCGCTGGATGAGTCGATGACGCGCCGCGTCACCTTTTGATCGCGGTCGATGAGCAGTTCGGTACCCGCGCCCACCGTGGAATCGCCGTCAACCCCCAGCCACTGCACGCGGCCCTCGCGCACGCGCAGCCGCGTGGCGCCATCGGCAACGGCGACCGCGAACTGCGTGCCGACATGCCGGAATTCGCCCGCACTCGTGATCACCGTGAAGTTCGCCGAGCTTTGCGTCCCGGCGGGAATGTCGATGTACATCTCGCCGGCGGCGAGCTTCACGGAGTTTGCCGCGATGACTTCGAGCTGCGTCGCGGGCGCGATGCGCAGATTTCCGCCCGCGGGTAGCGAGACCAAAGCGGCGCCCTGCACGTCGAACTGTTGTCCGGTGCGCAATGACGCGCCGCCGGCGACCGCGGCATCGGGCCACCAGTTGCGCACCTGCGTGATGCCGGGCGCCTGCGTGCGAGCCACTTGTCCGAGCGGATCGCCGCCGCGCATCGCCCAGGGTTCGAGCGCGATGCCCGCGGCGACCAGTGCTACCGCAACGACCGAAGCCGCCGCGACGGCCGGCCACCAGTGCCGCGCAGGCCGCTGCGCCAGGCTCGCGCGCCACTCGGCCTCGGTGGCGCGACGGATGCGCTGCAGTGCTTCGGCGCTGAGCGCCGGCGCCCGCAGACTGTCGCGCAATGCGCGTTCGGTGCCGTCTTCGTTCATGTTGATTCCCGCGTCTTCGCGACGTCCTCCCGCA
>JAKFFF010000058.1:0-65489 GCA_036677145.1 Alcaligenaceae bacterium | reverse complement strand
CTCCTGCGGCGCGGCAACCAGCCGCAGGTCACGACACGCGTGCGCATCGCGGATCTCGAGCTCGACCTGCTGGGCCGCAAGGTGACTCGCGCGGGTCACCCTATCGAGCTGACCTCCAAGGAATTCCAGCTGCTCGAGTTCCTCGCGCGGCGGCCCGGCCAGGTGGTGACGCGCACCATGTTGCTCGAATCGGTGTGGGACCTGCACTTCGATCCGCAGACCAACGTCATCGACGTGCACATCAGCCGCTTGCGCGCGGCGATCGACAAGGGTTTCGGCCGCCCGCTGTTGCACACGGTGCGCGGCGCGGGCTACGTGCTGCGCGATGGTGACTGAGCGCCTCATGCGGATCTCGTCGGCGCGGCTCGCCCTGTTGTACGCGGCGCTGGTCGCCGTGCTGACCAGCCTGCTGCTCGCCGGTGTCTATCTACTGACGCGCGGCGCGCTGGAACGCGAGGCCGCGGCCGTGGTGCGCGCGGAGATCGAGGACCTCACCGACGAAATGCGGCTCGGCGGCGTGGAGCGCGTCGCCGCCACGCTGCGCGTGCGCACCGACCGTTGGGGCCGCACCGGCGCCGTGTTCGTGCTCGCCGACCAGAATCTGCGCCCGGTGGCCGGCAACCTGTCCGCCTGGCCGCGGGACGTCGCGCCGTTGCCCGCGTTGAAGGTCGAGTTCGCGATCGCGGCGCACGAACGCGACGAGGAAGTGCTGCACCCGGTGGAGGCGCACATCGTGCGTTTGTCCAACGGCTACTTGCTGCTCGTGGGCGCTGACACCAGCGAACGGCAGGAAGTATTGCGGAGGTTCGAATTCGCGACGCTGTGGGGCGTGGGCCTGACGGCCTTGTGCGTCTGGCTGATCGGTGCGGCGTACGCGCGCCGCACGGCGCGGCGCGTGCGCGAATACGCCAGCACGTGCGAGTCCATCATCCAGGGCGATCTGACACAACGCCTGCGCGTGGACGGATCGCGCGACGAGTTCGATGCGCTCGCGGTCGCGGTCAACGCAATGCTCGACGCGCTCGAGCGGCAGACCGCGACACTGCGCGCCGCGTTCAACAGCATCGCGCACGATCTGCGCACGCCGCTGTATCGCCTGCGCATGCGTCTCGAGGAGGCGCAACTGAGCGCCGGCGGCGAAGATCCCCGCGGACTGCAGGACCTCGTCGGCCCCGCGCTCGAAGACCTGGATCGCGTGCAGCGCACCCTCGCGACGCTGCTGGCGATCGCGCGCGCCGAAGCGGACGGTGTCACGACCCACGGCGATGATGTCGACTTGGCGGAACTGGCGGCCAATCTATTCGAGTTGTACGCGCCGGGCATGCGCGCGGCGGGGCTCGAAGTGACACTCGATGCGCGCGGGCCGGCGCGGCTGGTGGGAAATCGTCAGCTGCTGGCGCAGCTCATCACGAACCTGCTCGAGAACGCGCTGAAATACGTGCCTTCGGGTGGCCGCGTGATGATCGCCGTGCGCAGGGAGGAAAGCGGAATCGTGCTGAGCGTCGCCGACAACGGGCCGGGGATCGCGGACGCGGACCGCGCGGCGGCGCTACGGCCCTTCGTTCGAGTGGGCGAATCAGCCGCACGCGCCACCGGCAGCGGATTGGGATTGAGCCTCGCCGCCGCGGTAGCGCGTTTGCATCGGGCGACGCTCACGCTCGCGGACAACTCGCCCGGGCTGATCGTGCGTTGCGAGTTCCCGGATGCCGCGGCCCGGCGCGACGCGCAGGGCGCCGCCGCACAGGTCTCTTGAACGACGACGCACCGAAGGGATGACGTTGCGTCGCGCCGGGCGCAGCAAGGGGAACTTCGTTCAACTAACCAGCCTTGCCTTCGCGGCATTCCTTCTCGAACTTCTTCGCTTCCTCGCCGGTGAGCTTCTTCTCCTTCGCAACTCTTTCGCAGTGCATGGCGGAATTGTGCTTGGTGGCGGGGGTTGCCGTGGCCGCGGGGGTCGCGGTGGTGGCCGGCGCGGTCGAGGGCGTGGAGGCCGCGAAGGCGGCGCCGCCCGTGAGCAGCGCGGCAACGGTGAGACTCGTCAGCAGTTTCATGGGAACTCCGGGTGGCGGGTGACGCTGCCGATTGCAGCTGCGGGAAAGTGTGGTATTCCAGGCCTCAGGTAGCGATGACGCGCGCATTAAGAAGCCGTCATTTCCCTCACGGGCGAGCGCCGTCCACGCCGCGGCGCTCAAATTCCCGTCAGCTCCGGAGGTTTCGATGATCACGCTCTACCACGGCGGCGCCGCCGCGAATTCTCTGAAGGCCTTGCTGCCGCTGTTCGAGAAGAACGTCGACTTCAAGAGTCACCTGATGGCGTTGATCAACTTCGAACAACACGAGCCGTGGTTTCTGAAGATCAATCCGCGGGGCCAGGTGCCGGTACTCGTGCACGACGATCGCGTGCTGGATGAATCGACGCTGATCAACGAATACGTCGACGACACGTTTCCGGGAATGCCGCTGAAGCCCTCCGACGCGTACGGGCGTCACCAGATGCGGTTGTGGACCAAGTTCGTCGACGAATACTTCTGCCCCGCGCTGTCGTTCCTCGGCTGGCACGCGATGATCAAGAACGCCGTCGCGCATCTTTCGAAGGAGGAGTTCGAAGCAAAGGTCGCGCGCATTCCGCTGAAGGAGCAGCAGGACAAGTGGCGCGAGTCCGCCGCGCAGGTGTGGACGCCCGAGCAGCTCGCCGACTGGCGCCGCAAGGTGAAGACCTCGATCGAGCGCATCGAGAACGGGATGCTGGGTGAATGGATGATGGGCGAGCAGTTCACGCTGGCCGACGTCTCCTGCTTCTCGATGCTCATCAACATGCCGGTGCGTTATGCCGACATCGTCAACGAGAAGGATTCACCAAAGGTAATCGCCTGGTATGCGCGCATGCTCGAGCGCGACTCGGTGAAGCGAGCGCTCGCCATCGGCCACCCCGGCGCGAAGTTCGTGCAGCCGAAGCAGGTTGGTGCCGGGTGAGAATTCGCTGAGTTAGCTCGTTGCAAGCACCCGTACTCCCTGTCACCTGGCTAACTCAGCGAATTCTCACCCGGCACCGACCGGTGCAACTTCGCGGCGACCGCGCCATCGCAGAACAAATTGACTGCGCGTCAACGGTGCAACGCGAATAAGAACATGCACTTACGCCATTTCCGCCGGTGGCACGCGGATTGCTTTACTCCTTGGCATCGCAGCTTTTTCGCTGAGTTCTTGGGTGATCCAATGGAATGCGTACCCTTTCGCTGAAGGCCATCAAGACCTTTCAGATCGCCGCAAAACACACGAGCTTTGCGCTCGCTGCCGATGAGCTCTGTATCACGCCATCGGCCGTGAGCCACCAGATCAAGACGCTGGAAACGCAGCTGGGCCTGCCGCTGTTTTCACGTAGTGCCCGGGCTCTCGCGCTGACCGACGCCGGCGCGCGTTATCTCGAGCAGATAGACGATCTGTTCATGCGGCTCGAATCCGTCACGGACCAGTTGCGCGCGCGTTATGGCCGCAACAGCGTGCGGCTGCACGTGCCCGCGTATTTCGCGAGCGAGATGTTGCTGCCGCGACTGTCGGAGTTCTCCAAGCTGCACGACGGCATCGATCTGCGCATCGACACCTCGGGCACACACGGACGCGAACACGCGCCGGAAGCGGACATCTCCGTCGTAGTGGGCTCGGGGCCCTGGAACGGCCTCGTCGCGCATCCGCTGTTCGCGCAGACCCTGGTGCCGGCCTGCTCCCCGGAATTGCTCGCGGAGAAACCCGTGTTGCGCTACGAGGATCTCAATGCGCACACGCTGCTCGTCCACGAAGCACGGCGCGACGACTGGGATCGCTGGGCGAGCACCGTCGGCATCAAATCGCTGAATCCCTCGCAGATCGTGCGCATCGACTCGATGTCCGCCGCGACACGCGCCGCCGAGAAGAGCATCGGCATCGCGTTGTTGCCCGCGGAGTTGTCGCGCCGGAAGTTCCAGATGGGACGGCTGAAACGGGTGTTCGATGAAGAACTCGTGACACAGGAGAACTACACACTATTGGTGCGTGCCGAAGACGAACAGCGTGCCGACATCCGCGCGTTGTGCCGCTGGCTGATCGAGTCCTGCCGCGAGCTTGAGGAAAACTGATGCTCGCGCCGAATCTTCTCGTTTGTCCTCGCGGTACGCCGCGAGTAGTTTGATGATCGTGGATTTCAAACTACTTCAGGAGCCCGACATGATTCGCAACACCACCAAATACCTGACCATGGCCGCCATGATCAGCTTCGCCGCCTACGGCAATGCCGCCACCAAGGCCGTCACTCCCTCGTTCGCCGCGTGCAGCAAGGCGCTCGTGGAATCGATCGTCCAGAGCGATGAGCTGCCGGCGTATTCGATGAAGGCGCCCGTCGGCCGTGTGTCGACGATGGTCGACCCGGACTCGTACACGGTCTTCGCGCACGACACGAAGAAGCGCACGCTGCTCGCCAAGGCCACGTGCAAGGCGACGCCCGACGGCGAGATCGTTTCGTTCAAGACGATTCCTGTGAAGAGCTGAAGATCAATCCGAGGTACTAACTATCGACCTTAAGCTCGAAAACGGCGAGAAGCGGACACCCGACCCCTGATCCCCCCTCTTTAAGGGGAACGGTGTCCGCCTCTCGAACCGCGCCATTCGGGTACGATGGCGCGCGATGCCGCCGCCAACCCAATCCGCCAGTACCCCACCCGGCTTCCCGGTCCTGCCACCGCAGGCCCCGCAGGTCTCCGCCCGCTGGCGGCGCGTCCTGGGCATCCTGCTCATGAAGATTTCCGGCTGGCGCATCGCCGGGACGATGCCGGACATGCCGAAGTTCGTGATGATCGTTGCGCCGCACACCTCGAACTGGGATTTTTTCAACGGCTTCACGGCGTACCTGACCCTGCGGCTCGATACCACCTGGCTCGCCAAACACACCGTGTTCTTCTGGCCGCTGGGCATTCTCGCGCGGCGCTTCGGCGGCATGCCGATCGACCGGTCGCGCGGCGCCAACGTGGTCCGCACGTTCATCGACGAGTTCAGCCGGCGCGAACGCATGTCGATCACGATCACGCCCGAAGGCACCCGCGGCCGCGTGCCGGAATGGAAGCTCGGTTTCCTGCGGATCGCCGCCGAGGCGAATGTTCCGGTCGTGCCGGTCGCGCTCGATTATTCCCGCAAGCTCGTGACGATCATGCCGGCCATGATGCCGGGCAACGATGCGGAGGCGGACCTCGCGAAGATCAAGGCGCTGTATTCCCCGGAAATGGCGCGCTACCCGGAGAACTTCTGACGCGATGAAATCGAAGCTCCTGGTTCTGTCGGTCGCGGCGGGCGCGGGACACGTGCGCGCCGCCGACGCGGTCACCGCGGCGGCCAAAGCCGCGAATCCGCCATTCGAAGCCACGCATCTCGACCTGCTGACGCTGGTGCCGAAGGAATTTCGCAAGCTGTACGCCGAGCAGTACATCAAGCTGGTGGAGAAACTCCCCGAGCTCTGGTCGTATCTCTATACAAAGAGCGACCGTCCCACGCGCGGCACGCTGTTCGGCAAGCTCAAGCGCACGGTCGAGAAGATGAACACGCGCAAGCTCACCACCGAGATCGGACGCCTCGCGCCGGACCTGATCTTCTGCACGCATTTCCTGCCCGCCGAGCTCCTGTCGAACCAGCGCGCGAAGGGAGTCGAGCTGCCGCCGGTATGGGTGCAGGTCACTGACTTCGACGTGCACGCGTTGTGGGTGCATCCGCATGTCGACCGCTACTGCGTCGCGAACGAGGAAGTCGCGTTTCGCCTCGCCGATCGCGGTGTGCCGCGCGAAAAGATCAGCGTCACGGGCATTCCCGTCATGCCGCAGTTCGCGGTCGCGCACGAGCGCGCGGTCTGCGCCGCGGAACTCGGCATCGCGCCGGACAAATTCACCGTGCTGATGATGGCCGGTGGCGCGGGTGTCGGCGCGCTCGACGAGATTGCGGCGCGTGTATTGCAGAGTCCGCGCGAGCTGCAGGTCGTGGCGCTCGCGGGCCGCAATGCGCCGCTGCTGAAACGCCTGCAGACGCTGGCGCGCAAACATCCGGGCAGACTCTATCCGCTGGGGTTCACCACGACCGTCGAACGCGTGATGGCGGCCGCGGACCTGGTGGTGACCAAGCCGGGCGGATTGTCGGTGTCCGAATGCCTCGCGATGCGCCGCCCGATGCTGCTCGTTTCGCCGATTCCCGGGCAGGAGGAGCGCAACGCGGACTATCTACTCGAATCCGGCGCGGCGGTGAAGGCCATCGACGGCGCCACGCTCGAATTCAAACTTTCCCGGCTGCTGGCCGAACCCGCCCGGCTGCGCGCGATGAGCGCGGCCGCGGAACGGATCGGCCGCCCGCAGGCGGCGCGCGACGTCGTTGAGTTGATCTCCACCGCACCATGAAAAGAATCTTCATTGTTTGCCCGTTGGCCTGCCTGCTCGCCGGCCCGCCAGCCATGGCCGAAAATCCCGCGAAAGCGCCGGCGGCCGCACCCGCGCCACGCCCCGCCCATTGGGCCGAGCCGGTCGAACTCGAAGGCGCGCCGAACCTGCATCGCATCACGCCGCAGCTGTATCGCAGCGAGCAGCCGACCGCGACCGGCATGAAAAACCTCGAGAAGCTCGGCATCCGCACCGTGATCAACCTGCGGTACTTCAACCACGACAAGGACGAAGTGAAGGGCTCGAACCTGCGCACCGAACGCACGAAGATCCTCACCTGGCGCGTCGACGACGCACACGTGATCGAAGTCATGCGGCTGCTGAAGCAGGCGGAGAACGGTCCGTTCCTGATTCACTGCCAGCACGGCGCCGACCGCACCGGCCTCATGAGCGCGATGTACCGGATCCTCGAGCAGAACTGGACGAAAGAAGATGCGCTGCGGGAATTGACCGACGGCGGCTACGGCTACCACTCGATGTGGCGCAACATTCCGCGTTACGTGCAGTCGGCCGACGTCGCCAAGCTGCGCGCCGCGATCGCGGCGCCCTGATCTTCCTCCGGCTCGACGGTCACATTGACCGCCAGGTGGTGCTCCGCGCCACCCAGGATCACGCCGCGCAACGGCGAAACGTCGCCGAAATCCCGGCCCCGCGCCACCGCGACGTGATCGGTGCCGGCGAAACAGCCGTTGGTCGGATCGAACTCTATCCACCCATACGGCGGGCTCCACACCGACACCCAGGCGTGTGAAGCGCCGGCGCCGACGACCTCGCGTTGGTCCGCGCCCACCTTCGCGTGGGTGCGCAGGTACCCGCTCACGTAACTCGCCGGCAGTCCGCGCGAACGCAGGCAGGCGATCATCAGGTGCGCGAAGTCCTGGCACACGCCGCGGCGGGTCTCGAGCAGTTCGGTCGCGGACGTGCCGATGGTCGTCACGCCGGGAACGTATTCGATGTCCCGGTGGAGTTTCGTCGAAAGCTTTTCCGCGCAGACCAGGATCGGCTCGCCCGGACCGAAACAGTCCGCCGAATATGAAGTGAATGCATGCTTCAGCCGCACGTGCGGCGACTCGTGGCGAAAACGCGCCGCGTCGAGATCGTCGCGCGAGGGCGGCACGCCGCGATACACGAATGTGTCGCGCACCTTTTCCCACGGCTCCGTGGTCTGCGCGAGCACCGCGGGCCGCGGATGTACTTCGATCCGCATCGTCGAGACCACCTTCAGCGTGCGATGCGGCTGCCCGAGTTCGATACGGACCATCGGGTTGCCGAAGGCGTCGATCTCGTCAACGCGCCGGTTGGGCTCGGGTGCGACCGTGATCTCGTGTTCGATGCATTGCTGGTACGGCGCCGGCCGCGGCACCAGGTGCAGCAGGTGATGCGAATGCACGACGTCCGCCTCGTACCTGTAGGCCGTTTCATGACGAATTCGATATTTCACGCTCATGGGACGGTCAGGTGGCGAGCGCATGCGCGTCGGTGTCGATGAGCGCGAAATAGCGGCGCGACAGCCGGTCGGACAGTTCGCCCGCGCCGCCGCCGACCTGTGCGAGTTGCCGCGCGAGTTCCGCGCGCATCTCGTCGCCGGCGGTCCCGGGATCATCGAGCAGTTCCGCGGCGCCGGCGGGCAGCAGCGGCATGTCGGGTACGCCGCGCTCGCGCTCGCCGTTCAATGCGCGGGCGAGATCGTCGAGGCCCCGGTCGATGGAGCGCCGCTGGAACGCGAGCGCGATGGGGTGCTGATCGTCGTATACCAGCAGGTTCAGCATCTGCGAGAGACGCGGCGCACCCAGGTAGCGCGTGCGGTAGATAGGCAGGCTGTCGCAGACGTCGAGCAGCCACTCGACGGTCTCCGGGCGCGTCGCGTGCGCGCTGCCGAGCTGCTGCACCAGGACGCCGGCGACGAACTGCAGGCGTTCGATGCGCCGTCCGAGCCGCATCAGCCGCCAGCCTTCGTCGTGCATCATCCCTTCTTCGGAGAAACCGGTGAGCGCCGCGAGCGCCAGCAACACGCGCTCGTAGACTTCGCGGCTGCTGCCGCGCGTGGCGGCGGCCTCCTGCATCTGCCGCTGCAGGCTCACGACGCCGCGCCAGTAACGGGTCGAAAGGCGGTTGCGCACGTGTGAGGCGCACCAGACGAGATGTTCGATGTCCTGGCGCAACCCCTGCGAGTCCGGAGCGTGCAACGCGTCGACTACGTCCGAGTCGGGCGCGACCGCGCCGAGCGCCTTGCAGATCTCGCTCGCATGCGTCCACACCCGCCGCTCGCTGCGCGCGGCCAGCGTCCGCAGCAGCAGGCGCGCCGCGTTTTCGCAGCGCACGCCGTAGCGGCCGAGCCAATAGAGATTTTCGACCAGCCGCGAAGGAATGTAGACCTTGCGCTCGGCCTGCGCCGCCCGCGCGGGCTTCGGATCCGTGAGGGTTTCCTCGTGCGCATCGGCGGACAACACCCAGATGTCCTTCGCTCCGCCGCCGCGCTGCGTCGACACCACGTCGGCCGCGGCTTCGTTCGCGACGCGCGCCAGCCCGCCCGGCATCACGTGCACGCCGTTCGGTCCCGCCACCGCGTACACGCGGATGGTCAGTGCGCGCGATACGAGCTCGGCGCGCGCCGCGCGCTGGTTGGACGGGGCTGTTTTCCACACGGGTGCCTGCGAAAGCTGCACGTGTTCCTGCGCGACGTACGCATAGGGGCGATTGCGCAATCGCTCGATCAGGGCTTCGCGGTCCTTGCCCGTGAATTCGCGGCCGAATATCGGCTCGAAGCGCTGGTTCGGGTACGCCGGCTTGATGACCAGGCGATCGAGATTCGCCAGCACGTAGTCGAGCGCGGGTTTTTCGCCCAGCCACCAGGTTGCGACTTCCGGCAGCACCAGCCGCTCGCCGATCAGCCGTTCGGCGATCGACGGCAGGAAGCCGAGCCAGGCGGCGGATTCGAGCACTCCCGAGCCGAGCGCATTCGACACCATGACGCGTCCCGCGCGCAGCGGACCTAACAACCCGGGAACACCGAGCGCGGAGTCGCCGCGCAGCTCGAGCGGATCGCAGAAGTCGTCATCCAGCCGGCGCAGGATCGCATGCACGCGGCGCAGTCCGCCGAGTGTCTTGAGGTACACCGTGTCGCCGCGCACCGTGAGGTCGTGACCCTCGACCAGCGGCATGCCGAGCTGGCGCGCGAGGAACGCGTGCTCGAAGTAGGTCTCGTTGTACGGACCCGGCGTCAGGATCACCGCGAGCGGCGCGGCGTCGCCGGCCCCGCTCTCCTTGTGAACCTGCAGCAGGCGCTCGCGCAGCGCGCCGAAGAAGCCGCGCACGCGCCGCACCGACATGTCGGATATGGCCTCCGGGTGCACCTGCTCGAGGATCTCGCGATTCTCGAGCGCGTAACCGGCGCCCGAGGGAGCCTGCGTGCGATCGGCGAGCAGCCACCAGCGGCCGTCGGGCGCGCGCGCCAGGTCCGCGGCGTAGACGTGCAGCCAGGTGCCGTCGACCGGCGCCAGGCCCTGGCAGGGCCAAAGGTAGTTAGGGTGACCGAACGGCAGCTCCGCCGGGATGTGGCCTTCGGCGATCAGCCGCTGTGGCCCGTACAGATCCGCGAGCAGCGCGTTGAGCAGGCGCGTGCGCTGCGCGACGCCTGCCTCGATGGTCTGCCATTCCTCCGCGGGGATCACGAAGGGCAACGGGTCGAGTGCCCAGGGACGATCGGCACCCTGCGGGTCGGCGTACACGTTGTACGTGACGCCGTTCTCCACGATGAGCCGGCGCGTGAGTTCGAGCGAGCGGCGCACGGCATCGGAGGAATCGTTGGCGCGCAGGCGGTCGATGAGCGGCCGCCAGTGCACGCGCATGGCGCCCTGCGCGTCGTTCAGCTCGTTGTAACGGAGAAGCGTGGCGGGCTCGAGAACCGCGCGCATATCGGGATTAACAAACACCCATCAGACTTTACGCAGATCGAGAGTGAACGGGAACTCGGTGTTCGGCGTATCCGCCGGCGGTGTGACCCGTTGCGGTGTATGACCCATTCTGACAAATCGCGCCAGGCGGCGGCTTTCGGATTCGAAGGCGTTCACCGGGAAGGTGTCGTAGTTGCGGCCCCCGGGATGCGCGACGTGGTACTGCGCGCCACCCATCGAACGGTTCATCCACGTATCGACCAGATCGAAGGTGAGCGGCGCCTGGGAGTGGATGAGCGGATGCAGCGAGGACGGCGGCGCCCACGCCTTGTAGCGCACACCGGCCACGAATTCGCCGACCGCGCCGGTGGGCCGCAACGGGATTCGTCGCCCGTTGCAGGTGATCGTGTAGCGGTCCGGAGCGAGACCGCTCACCTTCACTTGCAGCCGCTCCACCGAGGAATCGACGTAACGCACCGCGCCGCCGGCCGCGCCCTCCTCGCCCATCACGTGCCAGGGCTCGAGCGCCTGGCGCAATTCGACTTCCGTGCCGTAAACCGCGAAGTCGCCGTATTTCGGAAAGCGGAATTCGGCATGCGGCGCGAACCACTCGGCCTTGAGCGGAAATCCCGCGGCATTCTGCTCGGTGATGACGTCGGCGAGATCGCGCTCGACGAAGTACGGCAACATGAACCGGTCGTGCAGCTCGGTGCCCCAGCGCGCGAGGTGCGCCGGCTGGTAGGGCTCACGCCAGAAACGCGCGATCAGCGAGCGCAGCAGCAGTTGCTGCGTGAGGCTCATGCGCTCGTGCGGCGGCATTTCGAACGCTCGCATCTCGAGCAGGCCCAGCCGTCCCGTGTTGCCGTCGGGCGAAAACATCTTGTCGATGCAGAATTCGGAGCGATGCGTGTTACCGGTGGAATCGACCAGCAGGTTGCGGAACAGGCGATCGACCAGCCACGGCGGCGAGCTCTGGCCCCTCGCCGGCAGCTGCTTGAATGCGACTTCGAGCTCGTACAACGCGTCGTTGCGCGCCTCGTCGATGCGCGGCGCCTGCGAGGTCGGGCCGATGAACAGGCCGCTGAACAGATAGGAGAGCGACGGATGGTTGTGCCAGTACGAAAGCAGGCTGCGCAGCAGGTCGGGCCGGCGCAGGAATGGCGAGTCCGCGGGTGTCGCTCCGCCGAGCACGAAGTGGTTGCCGCCGCCGGTGCCGGTGTGGCGGCCGTCGAGCATGAACTTCTCGGTAGTCAGCCGGCCCTGGCGCGCGGCGTCATAGAGATGTGTCGTACGGTCGACGAGTTCGTCCCAGCTCGCGGACGGATGGATGTTGACCTCGATGACGCCCGGATCGGGTGTCACGCGGAAGTTGCTGAGCCGCGGATCCTTCGGCGGCTCGTAACCCTCGAGCACCACGGGCGTCGACAGGTCTTCGGAGGTCGCCTCGATCGCGGCGACCAGTTCGAGATAGTCCTCGAGCTGGTCGGTGGGCGGCATGAATATGTAGAGGATGCCGTTGCGCGGTTCCGCGCACATCGCCGTGCGCGTGACGTTCGCACCGGACTCGAGGAACGCCGGGGCGCGCGTGGTTGCCGCGAGTTCCTCGTTGATGCGGCGCCTGCGAGCCTGAGCCGCGGCTCCCTCGACGACGGGCGACTCGCGTTCCTCGCCGGCTCGCAACTGGCGGCGGATGTCCGCGTGCGCCGGCAGTGGTTGCGGCGGGGCCATCGGATCTGGATCGGACGTGTACGGGAAGTCGGACTCCGATACCCAGGGCAGAGAATCGAGCGGCAGGCGATATCCCACTGGCGAATCGCCGGGAATCAGGAAGCAGCGCTCGCGGCGCAGGAACCAGGGACCCGTCTGCCATTGTTTGCCGGAAGTGTCGCGTTTGATCGGCAACACGTGCCCGACCACGCTGTCGAGCCCCTGCTCGAAAACGTGCGCGATGCGGGCGCGCTCCTGTTGGTCGTCGAGCCGCGAATCGTGAACATCGACGTTCGACGGCAGGCGGCGCTCGCGCCACGTGTAATAGAACGCATCTTCGTACGCGGCGAACACGAACTTGGGTGGAACGCCGAGTTTGGCGGCGACGGCCGCGAGGAATTTTCCGGCGGCGTCGGCGGTGATCCCGCGATCCTGTTTCTCGTCATCGAGCAGCGCGGGATTGCGCCAGATCGGCTCGCCGTCGCGCCGCCAGAAGCAGTTGAGCGACCAGCGCGGCAATTGCTCGCCCGGGTACCACTTGCCCTGGCCGAAGTGTGACAGCCCGAGCGGCGCGTATTTGCTCTTGAGGCGGTTGTAGATCCCGATCGCGAGACGCCGCTTGTCGGGTCCCATCGCCGTGGTGTTCCATTCCGCGCCGTCCGGGTCATCGACCGAAACGAACGTCGGCTCGCCACCCATCGTCAGGCGCACGTCGCCGGCATTGAGCTTCGCGTCGATCTCGTGTCCGAGCTGCTCGATCGCGGCCCATTGCGCGTCGGAGTACGGCTTGGTGACACGCGGCGCTTCCCAGATGCGCTCCACTTTCATGTGATGCTGGAAATCGACCTCGGCTTTTTCCACCGCGCCCGAAACGGGCGCCGCCGCGATCGGCTCGGGAGTGCACGCGAGCGGAATGTGCCCCTCGCCCGCGAGCAGGCCGGAGGTCGGATCGAGGCCGATCCAGCCCGCGCCGGGTAGATAGACCTCGCACCACGCGTGCAGGTCGGTGAAATCCTTCTCGGGACCCGAGGGGCCATCGAGGGACTTCATGTCGGGCGTCAGCTGGATGAGATACCCGGAGACGAAACGCGCCGCGACACCCATGTGCCGCATCAGTTGCACGAGCAGCCAGGCCGAATCGCGGCACGAACCCGACGCCTTGGTGAGCGTGCACTCCGGCGTCTGGACGCCCGGCTCCATGCGGATGAGGTACTTGATGTCGCGCGAGAGTTTCAGGTTCAGCTCGACCAGGAAATCGATCGTGCGTTTGCGTTCGCGCGGAATCGACTGGAGGTACTGCTTGAACAGCGGCTCGCCGCGGAACATCACCAGGTACGGCGCGAGGTCGCGTTTCTCCGCGCCCTCGTATCCGAACGGAAACGTCTCCGCGTGCGGCTCGAGGAAGAAGTCGAACGGGTTGAGCACCGCCATCTCGGCGACCAGATCCACCTCGACTCGGAACTCCCGGGTCTTCTCCGGGAACACGAAACGCGCGAGGTAGTTAGCTTCCGGGTCCTGCTGCCAGTTGATGAAGTGTTTGGCCGGCTCGACCTTGAGCGAATACGACAGGATGCGCGTGCGGCAGTGCGGCGCGGGGCGCAAACGTATGACTTGTGGACCTAAAGCAACGAGCCGGTCGTAGCGATAGTGCGTGACGTGATTGAGCGCAACGTGGATGGACACGGGAGCATTCTACACAGCGCGCTGTTAGCCCCCGGCAGCGCGGGAAATTAAGCCTTGGCCGCACCAAATTGCGCCAATTTCGAGGCGAGAGCACCATCGGGATGCGTAGCCATTGGCGCTCTGCACATTTTTGAACTTGGGTTTTTGGCTCTGGTATTTTGGGGTCGAAAGCACACTCCAAGAATGAAGACCGATTGGACGTCATACCCCTCCCCTGGCTTCCACGATGAACTCGTGGGTCCCGGCGGCGGCGCGCGCGCCGCGGGCCGCGCGCTCATGCGATATCTCACCGAAATGGACGGCGACGAGATCGCGGTGCGCCAGCAGGCGGCCGAACTCGCCATCAAGGCGATGGGCATCACGTTCACCGTCTATCACGAGCAGGATGGATCGATCGACCGGGCCTGGCCGCTCGACATCATCCCGCGCACCATTTCGCGCAAGGAATGGCAGAAGATCGAGGCGGGCCTGATCCAGCGCGCCGCCGCGCTGAATCTCTTCATCAACGACGTCTACCACGAGCAGAAATTCATCAAGGACGGGCTCATGCCCGCCTCGATCATCTCGACTTCGAAGAATTACCGCGCGAACGTACGGGGCATCAAGCCACCACTCGGCACCTGGGCGCACATCTGCGGCTCCGACCTGATCCGCGACAAGGACGGCACGGTGTACGTGCTCGAGGACAATCTGCGCGTGCCATCGGGCGTGTCCTACATGCTCGAAAACCGCCAGGTGGTGAAGCGCGTGTTCCCCGAGTTGTTCGAGAGCGCCGCGATCCTGCCGGTCGACGACTATCCATCGCAGCTCTACGACATGCTGAGCGCGCTCTCTCCGCGCAAGGAAACGCGCCCCGAGGTCGTGGTGCTGACGCCGGGCATCTTCAACTCGGCGTATTTCGAACATGCGTATCTCGCGCGGCAGATGGGCTGTGAGCTCGTCGAAGGCCGCGACCTGGTGGTAGATAGTGACGACTGCGTATACATGCAGACCGTGCGCGGCTGGACGCGCGTCGACGTCATCTACCGTCGCATCGACGACGACTTCCTCGATCCGGAGGTTTTCCGCAAGGACTCGACACTCGGCGTGCCGGGACTCATGCGCGCCTGGGCCGCGGGCAAGGTCGCGCTCGCGAACGCGCCGGGTGCGGGCGTCGCCGACGACAAACTCGTCTATACCTACGTGCCCGACATGATCAAGTACTACCTAGGTGAGGACGCGATCCTGCCGAACGTGCCGTCGTGGCGCTGCGGCGAGTCGAAGCAGCTCGATCACGTGTTAAGCAACCTGGAGTCGCTGGTCGTGAAGCCGGTCGACGGGTCCGGTGGATACGGCATGCTCATGGGACCGATGTCCAGCAAGTCCGAGCGTGTGAAATTCGCCGATTCATTGAAAGCCGACCCGCGCAGTTTCATCGCTCAGCCGGTCGTGACTCTATCTACCGTGCCGACGCTGGTGAGCGATCGCCTCGAGCCGCGGCACGTGGACCTGCGCCCGTTCATCCTGTCCGGCCCGCAAACCGCGGTGACCACCGGCGGCCTCACGCGCGTCGCGCTGCGCAAGGGCTCGCTGGTCGTGAACTCGTCTCAGGGCGGCGGCAGCAAGGACACCTGGATCGTCGATACTGAGTCGGTGCCGGGTGGGGGAAGTGGGGGTTAGCCCGCAGGGAATCGACATGAAGCACGCAGCGCGCTAACCCCCACTTCCCCCACCCGGCACCAACCGACCCATGCTGGCACGCACCGTAGAAAACGTTTACTGGTTGTCGCGTTACCTCGAGCGCGCGGAGAACACCGCGCGCATCGTCGGCGTGAACACCAACCTGCTGCTCGACCTGCCGGGTGGAATCGCTCCGGGCTGGCTGCCGCTGGTCGACATTTCGGGCAATCGCGCCGAATTCGACGCGCAGTTCAAGGACAAGGGCACGCGCGGCGAAGAGCGCGACGTCGTCAACTTCCTGATCGCCGACAAGCAGAATCCGGGCTCCATCTGTTCGTCGCTGGCCGCGGCGCGCGAGAACGCGCGCACGCTGCGCGAGATCCTGCCCACCGAAGCGTGGGAACTGCTCAACGAATTCTTTTTCGAGTTCTCGCGCGACGTATCCAGCGGCATCGCGAAGCGCACGCGCTTCGAGTTCCTGAAACGCATCGTCATCGCGCTGCAGACCATCGCGGGAATGCTCGACGGCACGATGAACCGCAACGACGCATACACGTTCATGACTCTCGGCCGCAACCTGGAGCGCGCGGACATGACCAGCCGCATCGTCGACGTGCGCTCCGCCCAACTACTGCCGGCGGAGACGCCCGAGCTGCGCCCATTCGAAAGCGTGCAGTGGATGAGCGTGCTGAAGTCCCTCTCCGGATACCAGATGTACCGGCTGAGGATGCGCACGCGCGTGAAACGCACCGACGTGCTCCAGTTCCTGTTGCGCGACGACCAGTTCCCGCGTTCCTGTCAGTTCTGCCTCTCGCAGCTCGAAGGCTCGCTGATCCCGCTGCCGCGCAGCGACAACGTGCTCGAAGCCGTCGAAAGCGCGGCGCGTTTCATCGAACGCGCGCCGCTCGGTACGCTCGATCAGCCCGGCCTTCACGAGCTCATCGACAACATCCAGCTGCACATCCACAACGTGCACGACGGCATCGCGCTCAACTATTTCCCTTCGCGCGAAGTCACCGGGGTGCAGCGCATGACCCCGCAGACCCAGTCCCAGACGCAGCGGCAGACCTCCCTGTCGTTCGGCGAAACCGCCAAGGCCTGAGCCTTGTTTGCTTCCGCGGCGCGATCCCCATAGGATTCGCGCCCCCCGATGTCCGGGGGAATACGGAGGTGTCCCATGCGACGCAAGAACGCACACCTCGAAGCCGAGTGCTTTCGAGGTCACCAGTAAGAGACGCAAGGGGTTCCCGTCGGAAGCGCGCGTCAAACGCGGCCCGCGGGTAGTTCGAGGCGATAAAGAGCTCCTCGAGAAGCTGGGTCGCAATGATCCGTGCCCCTGCGGCTCCGCGCGCAGATTTCAAGAAGTGCTGCATGCTGACCGGTGAATTCGACGGCTCCGACCGCGATCACTTTTTTCAGGGATTGAGTCCGGAGTCCGAGGCCGGCGCAGCAACTCGTTGCGCCGGCCTCGTCCGATTGAGGCCTTCCCTGACAATATCGAGGTGAATTGCGCTATTTTTGCGCGCGGTGCTGCGGCATAGTTTGCCCGCACCCGGCCAAACAAAGGGACGGTCATGGCGGCAACCACCATTTTTCGCGGCCTCATTCTCGCGGCCCTCGCGATATTCGCGGCCGATATCGCCACCGTCGTCATGTGGTACTTCGCGGCCGACCTGCCGGAATCGGTGCAGTCATACCTCGATGCGCAGAACGCGGGGACGCTCGCGAATGTGTTTTCGGAGGCGAATCTCGGTACCCAGATCGCGGTCGGGCTGCTGATGCTGCTCTACCTGGTCGCCTATCTCACCGGACTCCTCGGCTTGCTCGGCTTTCGCCGCTGGGCGCGCTGGATCTTCATCCTGGTGGTCTCTCTCACCCTGATCTTCATCGCCTCCGGCGGGACGTCGCTGGCCACGCCGGTAGAGGCCATGGTCTCGGCGTTGGGATCCATGGTCGACGGCGCAATCCTGACGTTGCTGTTCATCGAGCCGATCCGCGCGCGCTTCCGCGCCGGATCCGCATCACCGGAAGACGAGCCCCCGGTCATCTGAAATCGACGCGGCGGATGCCACCCATCCACGCGCGCCCGTAAGTAGCTTTACGAATGCAGGGCTCGCGTGCCTTCGCGATGCTGTCAGCAGGATGAACACACAAGTCTCCCCGCAGGTGCCCTGGGGCACCACGATCTTCGATGGGCGAGCCGCTCGGCGTGGCTACGCTCTGAACAAGATGTGCTTTTCTTTCAACCATGCCGTGAATCGCGCCGAGTTCCTGCGAGACGAAGACGCCTATTGCCAGAAGTACGGCCTGAACGACGCGCAACGCGCCGCTGTACGCTCGCGCGACGTGCTGGCCATGATCGAGTCTGGCGGCAACATCTACTACCTTGCCAAGCTCGCGGGAATTTTCGGGCTTGGCGTCCAGGACGTCGGCGCCCAGCAGACTGGCCTGACGGTCGACGAGTTCCGCGCCAAACTACTCGCGGCGGGGGTCTGACCATGGCACGTGTCGTCGGAGGCATCGGAACCTCGCACATCCCGGCGATCGGACTCGCAATGGCGCGCAAGCAAGTCGCGGATCCGTACTGGAAGCCTTTTTTCGACGCCTATCTGCCGGTGCGCGACTGGCTTTCGGAAGTCCGGCCCACCGTGGCGGTCGTGATCTACAACGACCATGGCCTCAACTTCTTTCTCGACAAGATGCCGGCGTTCGCGATCGGCGCGGCGCCGGACTATCGCAACGCGGATGAAGGCTGGGGCCTGCCGACGCTGCGCCCGTTCCCGGGCGATGCGGCGTTTTCGTGGCACCTCATCGAGCAGCTCAGCGCCGCGGATTTCGACCTGACTACCTGCCAGGAGATGCTCGTCGATCATGGCTTCGTCGTGCCCATGCAGCTGCTGTGGCCGCAGGCGGATTCCTGGCCGGTGCGCGTCATCCCGATTCACGTGAACACCGTGCAGCATCCGTTGCCGAGTCCGGCGCGCTGCCTGCGCTTTGGCGAAACCCTGGGACGCGCGCTCGAATCCTGGGATCAGGACGAACGGGTGATCGTTCTCGGCACCGGCGGACTTTCCCATCAGCTCGACGGGCGCCGCGCCGGCTTCATCAACAAACCGTTCGATCTGTACTGCCTCGAGAAGATCGTGCATGAGCCGGAAGTGCTCGCCCGGCACACGATCCGCGAACTGGTGACGCTCGCCGGAACGCAAGGCCCCGAGCTCATCCAATGGCTCATCATGCGCGGCGCGCTCGGCCCGGATGTCAGACAACTGCAGCGCAACTATCACGTACCAATCTCGAACACGGGGTCGGGCCTGCTGTTGCTCGAGAAGGCTGCGTAACGAAGCCGGTGGTAACGTGTGCGCATGCGCACGAAGATCGCGGTGCTCTCCGGCTCGGGCCTCTCGGCCGAAAGCGGACTGCCTACTTTTCGCGATGCCGCTGGCCTGTGGCGCCAGCATTCCTGGGTTGAACTCGCCAGCCCTGAAGGTTGGGCTCGCAATCCCGCACTCGTGCTCGAGTTCTACAACGAACGGCGCGCGAAAGCCTGGGCCGCGCAGCCCAATGCCGCGCACCGGGCAATCGCCGCGCTCGAGTCGAAGTACGAGGTTGTCGTCGTCACGCAGAACGTGGACGCACTGCACGAGCGCGCCGGATCTACCCGCGTGCTGCACGTCCACGGCGAGCTGGCGTATGCGCGTGGCACCGGACCTTCGCGCCTCCGATTTCGCATCGATGGCGCGCCGATCGAGCTCGGCCAGCGCTGCGAAGAAGGCACCCAGCTGCGCCCTGACATCGTGTGGTTTGGCGAAGAGACGCAGCACATGGAAGAGTCACGCGAACACGTCGCGGCGGCGGACAAGGTTCTGGTGGTCGGCACTTCTCTCACGGTTTACCCCGCCGCCGGTCTCGTCGACGCGGTGCGGCGCGACGCCGAGTGCGTGCTAAACACACTCGACATCGACGAGATTCCCGCCGGATTCCGCTACCAGCACGGCAGGGCAACCGAGGTTCTGCCGCTAATCGCCAGCGCTTGGTTGAAGGACTGACCGACGCCGGCTACGCCGACGCCTTGCGCCCGCCGCGCGCAATTGACTCGTGCGACGCCAGCTCATGCTGGAGCAGGCACTTCGACATCTCGACGCTGCGCACGACGAGTTCGCGCGCGCCGGCGCGCAGCTGCTCGCTGTTCTCCACCAGCTCGACGTTGCGATCCATCTCCTCGAACTCCCAACCGAGCGAGTGCGCGATGAAGGGAAACTGCGGCAGTAGATAGCCTATCTCGCTGAAGAACCCCATCATCTGCCCGGCCACGGCCTGGATGCCGTCCTGCCCGCCCGTGATGATGAACGCGGCGACCTTGTTCCGGATCAGGACCTTGTTGTTGATGGTGATCTGGTTCTGGATGCAATTCATCCGCTCGACCATCTTGTAATAGAGCGAGCTCGCGGCGCCCCAGCGGATCGGCGTCGCGACGATGAGGATGTCGGCCCAGTGCACCGCGAGGTCGTAGACCCGGTCGAGCTGGTCGGTCTTGTCCATCGAGGTGATCGAACACGGCCACGTGCAGGCCTTCGCGGCCTTCGAGTAGTAACCTTCGCAATTGCGGAACTTCAGGTCGTCGAGCCGGACGAGCTTCGTCTCGGCGCCGAGCGCGTTCTTCGCATGTTCCAGCGCGACTTCCAGCAGGTGTTCGGACGTCGAGAAGCGCGGATTCTTGCGGTCCATGGCGGTGGTCGAGATGCCGCCGACGCGCAAACCCCCGGGCGCCCGATCGGTGGAGCGCGCGAGCGGATGCGGTTCGTGCGGCAGGTGGCCGCGCTTGCTGGTCGGCTTCGCGGTGACTAACAACCGGCCGCCTTCTTCCTTCACGCCGTAGCCCGGAACCTTGTCAGCCTCGTACCCCGGCTCGCCCTCGCCCGTGCAGCGGTTGAACTTGTACTGATGCCAGGGACAAACGACGAATTCGCCGTCGAGACGGCCCTTTCCCAGCGGGCCCCCGACGTGATTGCAGACGTTGGAGATGACGCCGAACTTCCCGTCCCGGAACGACACCGCCACGAGGCGTTCGCCCAGTTTCGCTTCCGAGAGTGGTTTGCGGCGGAAGTCATCCGCCGCGCCGATGTCGATCCATTCCCCAGGCTCATTCATGTCCTGCTCCCCTGTCGAACCGCCATGATATCTCTGATCTCATGTCCGATCGCCTGCCCTACACTGCGCGCACATGACAACAAACGATATCGAACGCGCCACCATGGCGCGCGTGACCTGGCGCCTGCTGCCGTTCCTGCTGCTGCTCTACATCATCTCGTGGCTCGACCGTGTCAACGTCGGGTTCGCCAAGCTGCAGATGAACGCGGACCTGGGCATCAGCGACACGGCCTACGGCCTCGGCGCCGGCATCTTCTTCATCGGATACGGACTGTTCGAGATCCCGAGCAACCTGCTGCTGGCGCGCTTCGGGGCGCGCATCTGGATCGCACGCATCATGATCACGTGGGGACTGATCTCGGCCGGCATGATGTTCGTGCAGGGTCCCTACAGCTTCTATGTGCTGCGCTTCCTGCTGGGTGTCGCCGAGGCGGGATTCCTGCCCGGCATCATCTATTACCTGAGCCAGTGGTTTCCGCGCGCGCAACGCGCGAACGCCGTGTCGTGGTTCATGATCGGCATTCCGCTGTCGATCGTGTTCGGTGGGCCGCTATCAGGATGGTTGTTAGGCTTCGACGGACACCTCGGCCTGCACGGCTGGCAATGGATGTTCCTGCTCGAAGGATTGCCGGCGGTGATTCTCGGATTCGTCGTGCTCGGCTTCCTCACCGACAAACCGGCCGATGCACGCTGGCTCACGCCCGAGCAGCGCGATTGGCTCACGCAGCACATCGCGGCCGAACACACCGAGGCGCATGCAAAACACGGTGTCGGCCTGCGTCAGGCAATGCTGCACCCGACCGTATGGCTGCTGGCGTTGATCATGTTCTGCTGCCAGACCGGCAGTTATGGCCTGACGTTGTGGGTTCCGACCATCGTGAAGGGACTTTCCGGGTTCACGAATCTCGAAGTCGGCTTCTTCTCCGCGATTCCTTATATCGCCGCGGCGGTGGGCATGATCCTTATCGGCCGCAGCTCGGACCGCAGCGGCGAACGCTTCATGCACATCGCCATTCCATCGGTCATCGGCGCGTTCGGTTTCGTTGCCACAGGTCTCATCACCGCGCCGGTCGGGGCGATGATCGCGCTGTCGATCGCCGCCGTGGGCGACTACGGCACCCGCGGCCCGTTCTGGGCGCTGCCGGGGAAGTTCCTCGTGGGCAGCGCGGCTGCCGGCGCGATTGCATTGATCAATTCCATGGGCGCGTTCGGTGGATTCGTCGGCCCGTACGCAGTGGGTTATCTGAAGGAAGCCACCGGCAGTTTCACGGCGCCACTGTTCCTGCTCGCCGGCATCTTGTTCGCGGGCGCGGTGCTTACGCTGGCGCTGCGCAAGGCGCGCGTGTTCGCGGAGTAGCTGGAATGAAAACGACGCTTTACGGCATCAAGAACTGCGACACGATGAAGAAGGCGCGCGCCTGGCTCGAGACTCATGGCGTCGAATACGCGTTTCACGACTACAAGGTCGACGGCATCGACAAACCCAGACTGCAGCAGTGGATCAAGGTCGTGGGCTGGGAGACACTGCTCAACCGCGCCGGAACCACCTTCCGCAAACTACCCGACGCGGCGAAACAGGACGTCGACGAGAGTCGCGCGGTCACCCTCATGCTCGAGCAGCCGTCGATGATCAAGCGGCCGGTGCTCGAGCGTGGCCGCACGTTGCTGGTTGGGTTCAGCCCGGAGAAATACTCGCTGCTGAGGTAACCGGCAGTCCGCGCGGATACTTTCGCCCATTGAGAAATTTTCCGATGAAAGTCGAACGCACGAGATATCGATAACTGGCGAGCAGCAGGATGCTCGTGATCGCGAGGATCAGCCCGAACTTGATCGACCAGTGCAACGGCCAACCCATCATCCAGGCCTGCAACAGCATTACGATGGGTAGATGGATGAGGTACATCCAGTAGGAAGCATCGGCCAGGTAGCGCCAGCGCGCACTGACCGCGTCGAATCGGCTCACCGCGATGCCGAGCAGCGCGAAAGTCCAGCTCCACATGGCGAGCGCGTATGCGAAGGCGTACGCGAGGCGCTCTGAATCGCCGAGACCGAGCACGCCGAAGCGCGGCTTGATACCGACGACGTACAACGCAGCTCCAGTCGCAAGCACGGCGACCACGAGATACAGCGCCCAGTCCGCGGCCAGCGTGCGCAGGATCCCCTGCTCACGATGAATGATCCAGCCGATCACGAACGCGCCGCCGTACGCGGCCAGCACCGCGACGTTCGGCAGGAGACCTGTGATCGGCACGGGGATTCCCATCCATTCGTGCCACCACGGCAGGGACGCGAGTATCACGGCCAGCGGCGCCGCGAGCAGCACCGGCGCAAGCCGGGTCCGGAATGCCGCGAACAGGAGCCGGCCGACGCGCTCGCGCAGCGTGCCCCGGGCATCGAACCGCACGACGAGCGCGCGACCCGCGAGCGCCAGCGCGCAGATCACGAGAAGCAGATAGAGGAACCACAGATGTCCCCAGGGCACCTGGGGCCCGATCTGCGGAATCGGTGGGGCGACGACCGGCGGGCCCTTGATGCCGAGCTGAACCGCGCCCCAGATGAGGGCGATGATCGTGAGCGGAAGCACGAGAAGGTAGAACGCGACCAGCGGAAGTCCGATGCGCCGCAGCCGGTTCCTGAGGAATCCGCCGCTGCCGAGGCGTTCGCGCAGTATCCGCGCGAAGAAGCCGGCGATCAGGAAGAACACCGCCATGCGAAACACGTGGATCACGAAAAACGCCACGCCGAGTCCGGCGCTGGTGGAGTCGTCCGATATCGGCCAGTTGACCTCGCGAAAGCCCGGCAGGAACGACATGGATGCGTGCAGCAGGATTCCCAGCAGCAGCGCGCCGGCGCGCAACGCATCGAGTGAGTGGAAGCGTCCGGTTTCGATCGGTTCGGCGGGTGGCATATACGGAGCCTACAGGTGTGGTCGTATTACTTACAACTGTCGTAGCATAACCTTTGACTCGACCCAAAGTCGCGGGTATTGCGGGTTCCCCAGGACAAAGCGGGCGCCGTCCCGAACGAGACGGCGCCCAGGCCCGCCGGGAATGCCCGGTCTTGGTTAGAAGCCGTATTTGACCGAGACGGCCCAGAACCTGCCCGGCAGGTCGTACGTGCCCGCGTCGAAGCCATTGAGCGAACAGCTGTAGCAGATCGGCGGGTCCTCATCGAATACGTTGTTCACGGCAATGGCGACCCGCAGATCCTCGATGCCGCTCCAGGCCAGGATGAAGTCGTTGTAGAACGTGCTGGCGAGCTCGTGGAACTCCTGCCCTGCGTCGCAGCCAGGAACGGCGGTGGTGAGTGCGTTGCCGCAAAATTCGTTCACCGCATCGATGTAACGCATCGTCCAGCCCACCTCCCAACCGGAGCGGCGCCAGCCGAAATTCAGGTTCGCCTGGATCTCGGGAATCGCGCTGTCGCTGACTTCGATCCCCACCGTGCGCTGCGAGATGATTCCGTCGGTGTCGATCGCGGTGAAGTCATTCACGTAGGTCGCCTGCAGGCCGAACCACAACTGTCCCCAATCCCGCTCGCTGCCGAGCCAGTCCGCCTTGAAATCGAAACCATCGGTTTCGATCGTGCCGAGGTTGTCGAGGAAGTTGTTAGGTGGGTTCAGATTGCCGCTCGCCTGTCGAGTGAATGGCGAACACAGCGTGGGATCCGTGCCGCCGGCGCCGAGGCAGGCGTTGAGCAGCGCCGCGAGGTCACGAGCCTGGATGCCGTTGTCGATCTCGTGGCTGAAATACGTGAGCTCGAAGGTCAGGCGCTCGGCGAATCCTTCCGCCCACGTGGCGTCGTGCACGATGCCGATCGTGTAACTGTCGGACGTCTCGGGCTGGAGCTCGGGATTGCCGCCGGTGAAGGTCGATATCTGCGTGTTCGCCTGCTCGAAGCCCGACGGCACTCCTTGCGCGCGGCACGCGGTTTCCAGCGGCGTGCTGTTCGGCCCATCCGCATCGCTGACGACGACGCTGCCGGTGGGGCCACAGGGGTCAGTGAGTGTTGCGTCGAATTGCGTGAGTCCGTACAGCTCGCCGAGATTCGGTGCGCGAAAGCCGGTCGAATATGTGCCGCGAAAGGCAAGCGCGTCGATGGGCTGCCAGCGCAGACCAACCTTTCCGGTCGTTTCGCTGCCGAAAGTCGAGTAGTCGGAATATCTCACCGCCGCGCTCAGGTCGAGCGACTCCAGCAGTGGGAAGCGGAACTCCGCGTACACCTCGTCGACGCTGTAGTCCGCCGACACCGGCGAGGCAAATGAGTCCTGCGACTCGCCGGTCTGGCGCAGCGGATCTGGATCGAAATCGCCCTCGTATTCGCGATGCTCGACGCCGACCGCGAAGCCCGCGGTGCGATCACCGATGTCGAACATGTCGCCGGTCACGTTCGCCGCGATCAATTGCAGCGTCTGCTTGCTCGAATCGATCTGCGTCGCGCGAATGAAATCGATCATTGGCTGAGTGAAGGGCCGTCCCTGGCCCCCGAACAGATCCAGTGGCGTGCAATTGGGCACCTGCGCGCAAACGGCGGGATCGCCGAGCGCGATCTGGATTTTTCCAATGTTGTAACCATTCGTGAAAGTCTGGTCCGCGTTGTTCTCCGACTGCACGAAATTCACGTCCCAGCGGAAGCGGTCGCCGGAACCGAACTTGCCGTCGAAGCCGACGTTGAAATACCAGGTGTCGACGTCCTGCTCGAACAGGCGCGGTCCCACTTCGATGGGACGGCGGGTCAACACGGCGAAATTGCTGCTCGCGTCCAGGTCGATGCCGAACGGGTTGAACGGATTCAGCGCGGAGATCGAGATCGTGTCCGCGATGCCGCCGGTGCCCGCACTCGGCCCCACGAAAATCGGCTCCGGGGCCGCTCGATTCCTCGACTGGCGGTTGTTGAACAAACCCTTGACCGTGACGTTGACGTCGTCGCTGATCGCGAACGTCATGCGCGCGAACATCGACTTGCGCTGGGAAGGCGTGAGCAGCAGGTTGAAGGGCGCGTAGTTGAAGCGATCCGCGCTGCCGAAATCGTGATAGGTGCCCGACGCGGGATCCGCCGGGTTCCATACCGGTGTCAGCGTACCGTCGTTGAGCGTGAGGTCGTAGAAATTGTCCGGCGACGTGCACGATCCCGCCGTGCCCGGCGGCCGCGCCGGATCACAAAACGTGTAGCGCCCCTGCGGGATGCCCGAACTTCCGGCCGCGATGCCCGCGAGCGGTTGCGGGAAGGACGACTGCTCCCACTCGCCCGAGTCGATTCCTTCCTGCTCGAAGTAACTGGCGACAAACAAGCCGGAGAACCGCTCGCCCGCGCCGCCGACGGTGAGACTCACGTCGGTCGTCGGGCCGCCCAGGTCGAACTCGCCGCGATAGGCATTGATCTCGATGCCGTCGACGCTCTTGCGCGTGATGATGTTGACCACGCCCGCGATCGCATCCGAACCGTAGATGGATGAAGCGCCATCCTCGAGCACCTCGATGCGCTCGATGACACTCATCGGAATCGTGTTGAGATCCGCGGATCCGGAGACACCGGAGGCCGACGACTCATTGACCCAGCGAATACCGTCGACGAGCACCAGCACGCGCTTGCTGCCGAGGTTGCGCAGGTCCACCTGCGCCGAGCCCGCGCCGATGCCGCCGCCGTCGGGTGGATAGCCGAAGTTTCCCGATGAGTTGAACTTGGTGTTGAGCGCTTTTCCGCCCGTGGTCACCTGCTGCAGCAGGTCTCCGACGCTCGCGAGTCCGGTGCGATCGATCGCCGCGCGATCGATGATGGACAGTGGCTGCTGGGAGTTGGCGCTCGACTGGATGATGCGCGATCCAGTCACCACGACTTCCTGCAATTGCTGAGTCTCGGGACTTTCCTGCGCTCCGGCCGGTGAACCTGCCAGCGCGGCGAGCACGGCCGGCAATGCGAAGAGGCGACTGTTCATGGCACACCTTCCTGGTGACTGGATCGCCGCCCTCCCTGCGGCGAATTGAGCCGATATCTACGCCTGGCAAATTCAGAATTGAAGTTGGATGTTGTGCCTATGCGACCGGAAAATCGCTATTTGCGACGATCGGCGGGAACGTTGTACATTTTTCGCCACATAGCGAAGGGATTTCCGCGCCCTTGTTCGCACGGGTTGAAGGCCCAGACGGTGTGGTAAATCTCAACCAGGGCCGAAGCCCAGGGAGTATGGGAGTTGTTCATGAAAATGGGGCACGCGCGCGCGCTGCTGTTGTCGATAACCCTTTGTTTCGTCACCAGCGCCGCGCATGCGGAAGGCCGCTTTTACGGGATGCTGCGTACGCGCGATCTCACGCCTTTCGGATTCCTGCGGCTCGACATGCGCCCCGCGCACGCGATCGCGATCGAGGCGAATACGTTCGCGCTCGAAGCAGAGTTCGGCTACCAGAACACCTGGGCGCTGAGCCGCGACGTCGAACGTTACCTCACGCAACTCGAACCGCAGGGTCGACGCGCGCTCGGCCCCGCGGAGGTGGCCGCGATACAGGCGCTGCCCGGCGAGAACTATCTAGTCGACCTGGAGATCGCGACGCTCGACCTGGCCGCGCACTACAAGCTTTCGAGCCAGTGGAGCGCCTACGTCATCGCGACGGTCGTGTCGTACCAGGGCGGGTTCCTCGATTCGGGCATCGAGAGCTTTCACGACGCGGCGGGCTTCAGCACCTTCGGCCGGCCGGCGCTCGCTCGCAATCAGACGAACATCATCTTCAACCTCAAGGGCACGCAATCCGTGATGCTCGGTCAGCCCGACACGACCGGCTTCGCGGATCCGACATTCGGCCTGCGCTACTCGGGCATTTCGTTATCCGGGAAATGGGAGATGTCGGTCGAAACCGCGGTGAAGGTGCCGGTCGGCGGCGAGCGGTTGTTCCTCTCCACGGGACGCACCGATTACGGCCTCCAGGCCTCGCTGCGCAGGCTGGGATCCCGCAATGGACTGCACCTGGACTTCGCCGCGGTGTACTACGCGGGCGAAGACTTGCCCGCACACCACAAGGCGCAAGTCGTCCCGACGATCGTGATCGGGTGGGAGCGAATCCTCACCGATCGCACCAACCTGAATCTGCAGGGGTACGCGAGCCGCAGCGTCTACCATCGCGCCGACACGGATCTCGACGAACTGCTCAACGACAAGTTCCAGTTGAGTCTCGGCGTGCGGCATCGCTTCGATTGCTGTGTCGCCTCGTTTGCGATCACCGAGAACCTGCAGAATCTCAACAACACGCCCGACATCGGCTTCCAGGCCGGCTTCGCATGGGTGCCGCGCATCAAACCTTGAGTAGTCAGGTGGCGGCGCGGCGTATGCCGGAATCCGCCGGAGCGTCCTCGCCAGGGCATGGCCAGTGTTCGCCGCGCGAGGTGGGCATGGTCTGGTCGGCATGCAGCATGGCCGTGCCGTTGAACGCGATGATCCACGCGTAACATTTGTCCGCCGGCAGCGCGCGTGAATAGTGGAAGCCCTGGGCGTAGTCGTATCCGGCCGCCGCGAGGAATTGCGCATCGGCGTCCGATTCGACGCCTTCGGCGACCAGCTCCAGTTTGAGCGCATGCGCCATCTTCGCCGTGGACTCGACGATGATGCGATCGTCGGTGTTGTCGCGCATTCCCATGACGAACGACTTGTCGAGCTTGAGTGCATTCACCGGCAGGTCGCGCAGGTAGCCGAGCGACGAATACCCGGTGCCGAAATCATCGATGGAGATGAGCACGCCGAGCCGATCGATTTCCTGGATCACGCGCAGCGCACGCGCCGGGTCGACCATCATGGCGCTCTCGGTGATCTCCAGCTCGAGAGACGCGGCCGGCACGGCGGACTGCTCGAGCAGTTCACGCAACCGCGCGGGGAAACCCATGTCCTGCAACACACGCGCGGAAAGATTGACCGCGATGCGCACGTGCACGCCGCGTTCGCGCCAGGCGCGCGACTGCGTCAGCGCGCCGCGTAGAGTCCATTCCGTCAGCGGCCGTATGAGATCCGTCGATTCGGCGATCGCGATGAATTCCGCGGGACCGATCGCGCCCTGTGTCGGATGCATCCAGCGCACCAGCGCTTCGCAGCTTTCGGCGAGACCTGTGCGCAGGTTCACCTGCGGCTGAAAGTGCAGCTCGAGCGCGTTGCCCGCGATCGCGGATCGCAGCTCGCCACCGATCGCGAGCCGGCGCACCGTGTTTTCGTCGTAAGCCGAGTCGTAGTATTCGTAAGCCGCACCGCGGCGCTTGGCCACGTACATCGCGACATCCGCGTGCCGCAACAGGGTCTGTGCGTCGCCGGCATCGTGCGGATGGCGGGCGATGCCGATGCTGACGCCAACCTCGATCGAGATGCCGGCCACGTCGAACGGCGCGCGCAGCGAGTCCGCCAGCGCCTGCGACGTATTGGCGATGAACGCGTCCGTCGGATCATCGAGCACCACCGTGAATTCATCGCCGCCGATGCGTGCGATGAGCCCGTTGTTGTCGAGCGTGTTCTGGAATCGCCGTGCCACTTCGCATAGCAGGCGATCCCCGACCTCGTGCCCCAGCGTGTCGTTGACTTCCTTGAAGCGGCACAGATCGAGCATGAGCAATGCGATGCGCGCGGGCCGCGGCCCCGCGCCGAGCGCGTTGTCGAGATGCGTGAGCAACGCCGCGCGGTTGGGCAGTCCGGTAAGCGAGTCATGGGTCGCCTGGTGCTGCAGACGGCGCTGCTGCGCGCGGCGTTCGCGGATGTCCCGCACGAATACCGTGTACAGACGTTCGGTGTTCAGGCGCACGCGGCTCACCGAGATCTCGACCGGGAACACTTCGCCCGACAAGGTGCGCGAATCGCACTCGCGCACTTCGCCATGTAATGCCGCCAGGCGCGCGCTCGCGCCCTCGCCCGCGAACAGCGTGATGAACTTCGCGAGCGGTTCATCGACCAGCTCATACGCGGCGCAGTGGAACATGCGCGACGCGGCGGGATTCGCGGTGCGGATGATGCCGGCCTCATCCACACACAGGATCGAATCCGTCGACGACTGCACGACGCTTCTGAGCAACGCGTCGCGCCGGCGCATGCCGACGGCATAAGCGAGCGCGCGCCAGGTCTGCTGGTCGAGCGAGCGCAGGGTGACGGTCACGAACAGCAACGCACTGGCGGCCATCGGCGTCGCAACCTCGATCCACACGCGATATTGGGCGAATGCAAAACTCGAGAGCGCGACGACGACGCCAAATGACGCGGCGAGCACGGCGAGATTGCGCCGCCAGTGAGTGCCATAACTCCACGCTAACAGCACAGTCCACAACGCGAGCAACGGCAGCCAGATCCAGTTGGGCGGTGCGCGCGGCGCGCCGACCGCCACCGTGGCGGCCGCCAGCGCCTGAACGACCACGCCCGGCAACGCCTTGTGTAGCGGCACGGGCAGCATGTCGTTCAGCTCGACGGCGGTTGCGCCGACGAACACGCGTTTGCCGGCGATTGCCTCGCGCGGCACGCGGCCGGAGAGCACGTCGACGAATGAAAAATACGCGAACGACGACGGCAGGATCGAGTAGTCGATGATGACATCGTGTTCTTCGGGCAGCGTGCGCGCCGGATCGATGACGCTGCGCTGCCAGGAATCGCCGAACTTCCACGAGTTGCGCCAGGTGCGCGTGAGGCCGTCGGCGTCGCGTTCGTGATTCACGACCGCAAGTTCGGCGCGTTGGGCAAAGCGCGGTCGCGGGCGTGTGATGGTGAGTTCTGTGTCGGCGCCGCTGCGCGGCTGGAGGTAGACCGGCAAGTGCAATGGATAGTCGCGCGGTTTGGTCAGCGCGCTTTCCAGCAGCGCATCGTCGAGCGAGTTCGACAACGAGCTGAAATCGACGTCGAGGAACACGGAACGTGGCGCGGCCTTGCTGAGCTCGCCGACGAGCTGCGCGTGGTGGCGGCGCGGCCAGGGCCATTCCTCGAGCGCCTCGATGCTGGCCGCATCAATGCCAATGATGACGATGTCGGACGAGACTTCATGCGCGAGCTGGCGCGCACGGGCATCGCTCAATGCGTTGTCGATCGGATGAAGGACGCCCGCGAACTGCAACGCGGCCGCGCTGGCGAACATCGCGCCCGCGATCAGCCAGAAACTCTTTTTTCTCAGCCGGCGGATCATCGCCTGCCTGGGCGGCGCAGCAGGCTGTCGAGCAGCCCGCCCACATCGATGACGGGCGCCGTCTCCGGGGTCGTGTCCGCGCCCGGGGTGGTGATGGTCGAGTCGTCGAGTCCGAGATTCACGCCGAGATCGACTTCCAGCCCGGCGACGCCGAGACCGAGATCAACCGTGCCGGCGGAAGCATCCACCGCCACGCTCGCGTCAGCAGCAACAACACCGGTGTCGACGGCGACATCCGCGGCTGCGCCAACCGAAGCGCCGACATCCACGGCTGCGGCGGCACCCACATCCACCGCGACGTCGCCGACTCCGGCAGTCGTGCCGAGATCTACGCCGGCCGACGCGCCCACGGGAGTCAGATCGACGGCCGCGCCCGCGCCAACGTCGACCGATGCCGGTCCTGCAGCCACGTTCACATCCGCGGACACATCGACACCGGAGCCGAGATCGACGGCGGCATTGACGCCGGCATCGACCGATGCGAGTCCCGCATTCACGTTCACGCCAGCGGAAACATCGACCCCGGAATCGAGGCCCGCCGCGGCGTTCACGCCGACGTCGATCGCATTGGTCACGGCAATGCCGGCGTTCAGTTCGACACCGGGACCCGTGAGTGCGGGCTCGCTGACCGCGTTCAACGAAAGTTCGTGTGAGGGCGTATCCACGCCGACAGACAGCCCGCGGCCGTCTTCCGAGTCGACGACGCTGGAAACCGGCAAGTCCGGCCGCACGCCATCGGCATCGATATCATTTGTTCCAGTGACGCGCGGAGCCGCCGGGATCGGCGCGTCATTGCCGCCACCGTTCCCGTCCCCGCCTTCCGACGAACGCGGACGCGTGGTCGGCGGCGCCTTCTCATTCATCTTCACGACGGTGATCGACTTTTCGCCGCGTTTGCGCGATGCGATCTCACCCGCCTTGATGTCGACGACGTCGCTGTCATCGGTGGCGCGCACCTCGAGCAGGCCTTCAAACAATGAAATCGTGGTCGCCACATCCTGCGCGGCCACGTTGAACTGTGTGCCCTTCACCACTCCGACGAGATACGGCGCCTCGACGCGCAGCTTGCGGCCGGCGCGCTTGCCGATGTTGTAGAAGGCATTGCCGCGCGGCTGAACGATGCGGTCGATCGGCGCACCGCGTTTCTCGAGCGCCGGGAATTCGAGCAGGGTGTCCGGTCCGATGCTCACCGTCGTCGCGCCCTGGCGCAGCTCGATCGCGCCATCGCGCCCGGTGCGCACCGTCGCGGGCGGCTCGAGCACCGCGCCCGCGCGCAACTCGCTCGCGGCGCCGCTCAGCGTGATGTGCACCTCACCCTTCTTGCTCACGACGACGATGTCGCCCGCATCGGCCGCATGCACGGCGGACGCCGCGAACAGCAGCGCGAGTGCGCAGGACAACGTTGTCAGAAATCTAACTAATGGACTCACGGCCAGTTCGTTCTGGTTATGACAATTCATATCCCCGATCCCCATTCTTCTAATGCGCCGGATCGTACTAAGGGAAAGGCAGTCACAATGTGAGTCGCATCTCATCATCACGCGCGCGCAAGTCGGACAATGCGCGCCCAAATTCCATTGCACCGGAACAGACGAGTGCAAATGACAATAAGCAGCAATTACCGGGGAAAAACGCCGAATACGCGCCGGACGATTGTCATAATCGTCGCGGGCATATTCACAGCGTGCGCCTCCGCAGTTCGCGCGGCGCATCCTCACGAGCTAACTACTGCGGCGCCGCTCCTCGCGACGGTGGTCGTCGAAGGCTCGACCGCGTACGAAGCACCCGCGCTCTTCAGCATCTATCGCGAGCAGCTCGGACGGCCGATCGCGCGCGATTCGGCGCAGGCCGTTTCCGCCGCGCTCGCCGAGCTGTACACGCGCGACGGGTTCGTGAAGCCGGAGATCGAACTCGACGGATCGCTCGCCGGGCGCGGCGTGTTGCGCCTGCAGGTACACGAAGCCGAGATCACGCGAGTCGTTTTCGAAGGCGACCACGGCCGATTCAGCGACTCGCTCCGGCGGATCGGCGCGCAGCTCGAAAGCTCGAAGCCGCTGCGGCGCGACGACGTTCCCCAGGCGCTGCGCCGCATGCGCGACATCTCCGGGCTCTCGGTCACGGCGATCACGCGTCGCACGAGCCAGCGCAATGCGTTCGAGCTGGTCGTGCAGTCGGACTTCTCGCCGATCGACGGCGTCGTCCGCATGAACAATCGCGGCACGAGCCAGGTGGGCCCAAACTTCCTGCTCGGCCAGGTATTCGTCAACGGATTGCTGAGCCGCCAGGAGAAGATAGGACTCATCTTCGCGGCGGCGACCGACCCCGATGAATACCTCGGCGGTGGCCTGTATTTCGATACGCCGCTCGGCGCGCGCGGCACTCGCGGCAACGCGCTGATTTTTCGTTCGCACTCGGCCCCGAACGAAGCCCCGGTGAACTATGACGACGAATACACGCGCGAGCGCGCGACGCTGCGCGTCTCGCAGCCGCTGCGACAGGACTCGCGGCTTTCGCTCGTGACGGCGCTGGCCTTCGACGCAGACGATCTCGTCATCGAGCGCGCCGGCATGCCGATCCGACACGACCGGCTGCGCGTCATCGAAGGCGCGTTGCGATCGAGCTGGCGCGGCGCAGCGGGAATCCAGTACTCGGCGAATCTGCAACTACGCAAGGGCCTCGACGCGTTCGGCGCCGGGCTCCAAGCGCTCGATCTCGCGTCCGATCCGCGCCGCGCGGACTTCCTGCTCACGCAACTCCAGGCGAGCGCCTATCGGCGTTTCGCGGACCGCTGGTCGGTTCGATTCGATGCGTTCGCCCAGCACAGCGGATACGTCCTGCCGGACAGCGAACGCTTCAAGATCGGTGGCGATCGTCTCGGCCGCGGCTTCGAGGTCGCCGAGATCGCCGGCGATCGAGGGGTTGGCGGCAAACTCGAGCTGCGTCGTGATCTTCTGAACACGGAGTCGATGATCGGGCGTCTTTCCACGTACGGCTTCTACGACATCGGCGCCGCGTGGAAGCAGGACCGTCCCGGCCGCGAGTCCGCGGCTACCGCGGGTATCGGTGCCGGCATGCAGGGTTCGACGCTGACCGGGTACCTGGAGATCGCGGCCCCGCTTACCGGCGCCGACATCGAAGGCAAACGCGCCGCATCGGTGTTCGCGGAGCTAAGCTACCGGTTCTGACCGTGCCCTCATCCGCTTGAGGCCGATATTGATCGAGCGCATCGCAACTCTCGACAGTGTGCTCGACGCACACGTCGCATCGCTGGGCGAAGATTTCGCGGCGTATCGCAACCACACCTACCGGCTGGTGAATTTCTGCGCGGCACACATGGGTGGCGCACCCGCGACGACAGAGAAGATCGCGCTCGCGGCGGCGTTCCACGATCTCGGGATCTGGACCGCGCACACCTTCGACTACCTGGGGCCATCCATCGACCTCGCCTGCGGCCACCTCGCCTGCCACGGGCACGAAGACTGGCGCGAGCCGGTCGTCGGCATGATTCGCGAGCATCACAAGATCCGCGCTTTCCGCGGCCGCGACGCCGAGTGGATAGAGCCGTTCAGGCGTGCCGACTGGATGGATGTGTCGCTGGGCGCTTTGTCTTTTGGCTTGCCACGCGCAACGATGCGCGCCATCTTCGCGCGGTGGCCCAACGCCGGTTTCCACAAGCGCCTCGCGCAATTGACCTGGCAACGGCTGAAGCGGCACCCGCTGAGCCCGCTGCCCGTGCTGCGCTGGTGAAACGCGGCGCGTGTCTGCTGATCGCCTGCGCGTTTTCACTGAACGCCGGGGCGGAAGCCACGCTGCTCGAACGCAGCGCGACCACCACCGAGTTGTTTGGCAGCGAGTCCGCTCGAGACCTCGCGCGGACGCTGCCCGTCGATCGGGCGATGAGGTTCCAGCTGCGCCTGCCCGATGGCGCGCGCAACGGCGACCGCTCACCCAGTGGCGTCGTGGTATTCGTCAAACCCGAAAGCAGCGGCATGTTTCCCGCGAATTGGGGCGACGCGTTCGACACGCGCAATCTCATCTGGATCAGCGCCGACGATGCCGGCAACCGCACACCCACGGCGACGCGGATCCTGGCGGCGATCATGGGTGTCGCGCTGGCCGGCAAGGCCGCGAAGGTGGACGCCAGCCGTGTCTACATCGCCGGCCTGTCGGGCGGCGGCCGCGTCGCGAGCCAGGCGATCACGCGGTATCCGGGACAGTTCACCGGCGCGCTCTGCATCGTCGGCGCGGACTACTTCCTGCCCGACGAGCCGTTGAAGTCGCGCGTGCTCGAACGCCGCCTGGTGTTCATCACGGGCGCGCGGGACTTCAACCGGCGCGAAATACTCCAGGTGTTCGAGCGCTACGGCAAGGCCGGCGCCAGTCACATCAAACTACTCGACTTTCCGCGCCTGGGGCACGAATACCCCTCCGGCGAGGAACTTGGCCAGGCGCTCGATTTCCTCGATTCCCGCTAGGCCTGCTTCGCCAGCGCGCGCTTCACGAACAGCGCGACAACGATGACGCCGAAACACGCGAGACTCGCCCACATTTCCGGCTGTTTGTTCGTCATGAAACACATGGCCACCAGGACCGCGAACATGGCGAGCGCCGAAACGCCCGCAATGACGTGCGCGCCGCCCGCGGTGCGCATCTCCGGCTGCGAGTACGGAAAGCGGAAATGCGCCAGCACCACGAACAGGTAGGTGAACAGCATCAGCGCGCCACAGGAATTCAGCAGGAAGTTGAACAGCTTTTCGGGCGCGATCCAGCCGAGCGCCATGACGAAGAATCCGAACGCACTGCCGAGGATGATGGCGCGCGCCGGCACCTGGCGTTTATTCACCGCGATGAGCCAGTGCGGAGCGTCGCCCTTGTCCGCCATCGCAAACAAGACTCGCGCCGTGACGTAGACGCCGGAGTTCAGGCACGACAACACGGCGGTCAGCACGATCACGTTCATGATCGTCGCGGCGCCCGGAATCCCGATCCGCTCGAGCGCGATGGCGAAGGATGAATCGCCGGACTGAAACACCGTCCACGGCACGATGCACAGGATGAGCAGGATCGAGAGCACGTAGAACAGCAGGATGCGCAGCACCACCGTCGCGGCCAGCCGCGACAGCGTCTTGTTCGATTCCGCGGATTCGGCCGCCGCGACGGTCACGATCTCCGCGCCGACCATCGAGAAAATCACCGTCGTGACGCCGCCGAGGATCGCGACCCAGCCGAAGGGCGCAAATCCCTGGTGGGCGGTCATGTTCGAAAGGCCTGGACTCTGCGGATTGCCGACGCCGAACAGCCAGCCCGCCGCGACCACGATGAACGCGATGATGGCCGCCACCTTGATCGATGCGAACCAGAATTCGAACTCGCCGTAGGAACGCGCGGAGGCGAGATTCACCGCCGTCAGTATCACCATCAACACGAGACCGATCTGCCACACCTCGAGCATCGGCAGCCACAGCTGAATGGTCTTCGCGCCGGCGATGGCCTCGATCGCGACGACCACGACCCAGAACCACCAGTACAACCAGCCGGTGACGAAACCCGCGCCATTGCCCAGGCCCGCGCGCACGTATTCGGTGAATGAGCCGAGACCGGGCTGATCCATCGCCATGCGCGCGAGGATCCAGATCACCGAGAACACCACGATTCCGGCCGAGAGGTAACTCAACACCACCGCCGGCCCGATGGTCGCGATGGCGGCGCTCGAACCCACGAACACGCCGGCGCCGATGATCCCGCCGATGGAGATCATCATGAGATGACGCGCTTGCAGTGACTTGGAGAGACGGGCGGACGCTGGCAGGGAAACGTCGGTGGCGTTCAAGGCGGCTCGCTCTTGTAGTAGTGACCGCAAAATACGCTGGATCGGCGCCCGCTTACAAATCGCGGAGAAAAAAAGGCCGGGACCTCACGGCCCCGGCCTTTGCTGTTCACCAGGTCTGTGCGGTGCTCAGAACTTGAAGGTCGCACCCAGCGTGTAGGTGGTGCCGATCTCGGTTTCGAACAGCGTGTCTTCGCGCGTGTTGTCGATGTAGAGAACGTTGCGTTCGCCCGTCAGGTTCTGCGCCTCGAGCATGAAGGTGAGTTTATCGGTCACGAACCACGAGGCCTGGGCATCCACGTACGTCGTGGCGAGGTCGCCGCGCACGTCGCTGCCCGGCGAAGCCGGCAGCGCGCGGAAGAACCGGTCGCGGTACGAAGCGGTGGCGCGCACGCTGAAGCGATTGTCCTCGTAGAACAGCGTGCCGCTGGCGGAGTTTGGCGATAGTCCCACGAGATCCGCGGTCGTCGTCGCCGTGGGCACGCCATTGCTGCTGGCGAGGATGTACTGGATATCCGCCTCGGCCTTGGTGTAGTTGGCCAATACGCCGAAGCCGCTCCAGAACCCGGGCAGGAAGTTGAACTGCACCTGAGTGTTGATCTCGAATCCCTTCAGCGGGCCTCCCGGCGTGTTCTCGAAGCGGCCGACCGTGAAGATGTCCGTGGGCGAGGAAGGCGAGCCATCCAGCAGCGCGGGCGGAAGCCCGAGCTCATTGAACGGGATCTGGCTGGTGATGCGCTGGATGAAGCTATCGATGTCCTTGTAGAAGTACGCCACCGACAGCAGCGAGCCTTCGGCGAAGTACCACTCCACGGCCAGGTCGGCCGTCTTGGCGCGGATCGGATTGAGGTACGGATTGTTCACGTTGCCCGTGCGCGTGGTCGCGGTGACGCCCGCGGTCGGCGACAGGTTGCCCAGCTCCGGACGCGACATCACCTTCGAGCCCGAGAGGCGCACGAGCAGGTCGTCGGTGAGTTCGAACACCACGTTGAACGACGGCAGCGTGTCCGAGTATTCCCTTTCGACTTCGTTGTACTGGGCAAATGACGTATAGGGCGAAGTACCCGGCGAGGTCACCGGGATCACGCCCGCTGCGAGCTGTTCGGTCTTGACGTAACGCACGCCGAAGTCGCCACGGATCGGAATGCGCCAGTCGTCTCCCGAATTGAACGTGAACATGAAATAGCCGCTCGACACGTCCTCGAAGATCTTGCTCTGCGCGGCGCCGCAATTCGGCACGGTACAAGTCTGAATGCTGTCGATGTCGAAGACCTCGTCCCATTTGGCGAGGTCGATGGCTGCCCAGCTCGCCGGCGCGCCGGAACCGAACAGGTCGTCCAGGCCGCTGATCTGTGTAGTTAGATCCGCCATGGTGACGCCGGTCGGCAGGTTCAGCGTATTGGTCATGTTTCGCAGCGGGTTCGAGCCATGGCTGCTGAAGTGGCTCTCGCGATATTGACCGCCGACCTTCAGTTTCCACATGTCGGCCATCTGCCAGCCACCCTCGAGCTCGAAGGTGTTGATGGCCGTGATGTTTTCCTGCGGCTTGCCCTGCAGCGAAAAGCCGCCGAGCACGGTCTGGTTGCCATCGGGCGTCGCCGCGTACCGGAAGCTGTTCGGATCCGATACGTCGAAGCCGAAGTTGATGATCGGCGTGCTGCGGCCACCCCGGAAATCCACCGAGAAATTGTCGACGTCGATGGCGTCCATGAAGGTCTGGAAGCGCAACGGGCCGTCCCACTTGTTGAGCGACCGGCCGGCGAAAGCGCGGATGTCGAAGGCTTCGTTGAACCGGTGGGTGAGTTCCAGGTTGCCTTGCTTGAACGTCGAAACGAACTGATCGACGAGGCCTTCCGAGCGCACGTCCACGCCATCGAACAAGCCGTAGGTCAAAGAACCGTTTTCGTCGAACTCGACGTCGCGGATCGACACCATGGGCTGGCCGTTGTTGCTGATGTTGCGGCCGAAGGAAAGTCCCAGGATGTAGTTGTCGCGACGCTCCTGCTGGTAGCGCGAGAGCAAGCCATCCAGCGAGATCGTGGTGTCCTCGGTGGGCTGCCACTGGAACGAAAGGCTGCCGCCGGCGCGTTCGGTATCCTGTTCGGAGTTGACGTAGCGCGGCAGGCGGGGATGGAAAGCACCGCCACCAGGCACCAGGGCACCATTGGCTGCGCGGATGGCGTCGTTGGTCCTGTTATAGACCTCCATGAATGCGTCCATGTTGCTGGTGCGGCCATTCCCGGTGCTGCAATTGACTCCGGTAGCGCCGCGCGATCCGATCGCCGGACTTGGGCCCGTGAGCGTCCAACCCTGAGGTGTGCAGAACGGCAGGAGGATCGGGTTCGCCGTTGTGCCGATATTGTTGGCATTGGTGCCGAAATGAAGGATGTCGACCGCTGAGTAGCCCACTTCGCGTGTGTGGCGTTCCTGGAACGAGAAGGTCGCCAGCACGCCGAATTTCTCGTCGAAAAACTTTTTGCCGGCCAGCAACGAAACACGAGGATCGAGCTCCTCGCTGACTTCGTTCCAGATGCCGCGGGCCGTGATGCTGAAGGCCTGGTCGTCGGCGTAGTCGAAAGGACGCGGCGATTTCAGGTCGACGGTTGCGCCGAGCGAGCCTTCTTCCACGTCCGCCGACGGAGTCTTGCGCACCGCGAGTTCCGAAAAGATCTCGGATGGGAACACGTTGAAATCGAAGGCGCGTCCGTTGTTGCCGGCGCCGTAGATGTCACTGGAGCCGGTCTGCGCGGCGCCTTCCATCCCGTTGATGCGCACTTTGGTGAAGCCGGGTCCAAGACCACGCACAGAGATATTGCGGCCTTCTCCGCCGTCTCCACGAGTCAGTGCGACGCCCGGAATGCGCTGCATCGATTCGGCGAGATTGCTGTCGGGAAACTTGCCGATGTCTTCCGCGGCGATCACATCGATCGCGGCGGTTTCATTGCGCTTCTCGCTGAGCGCGGTGTTCAGCGATCCGCGGAAGCCGGTGACGACGACTTCACTCAGCTCCTGCGAAGTGGATTCATCGGCAGCTATGACACCGGTAGCTAAACCGAGACAAAAAAAGGCGGAGACCAGATTTTTAGTAGGCACGTGCTTTTCCCCTCAAACAAAGGCGCGCTCTTCAGGTGACCGACACGCCCCTTCGGCTGCCGATCTCCGTTCGATTTGATCGAACTTGATCAGTTTGTACCGCAACTGATCGGACTTTGCCAGTAGTGGATGACCAAAGGGCTGCTGCCGGGGAAATTCACCCGTAACGAAGCTTCAGGACAAGGATGGTCGCAGCGAGACAAAGCGTCGCGGTATTCGCGAGGATCATCGGCCACGATCCGATCGCGATGCCGTAGGCGAGCCAGAACGCGACACCGATGGTGAAGATCACATACATGCCGCGAGAGATGCCGCGCGTGTCGCGCGAGCGGATGGTCATGACGGCCTGAGGTATGAAGGAACCGCTTGTGAGCAGCGCCGCGGCGTAACCAAGCCATTCGAGATTCATGGCGCGCATCCTCTCACGGCCGGCCGCGAGCGGCAGCGAGCGCAGGAATTACGACCCCGGCCAGCGCCGAACGAAGCGAAGCGAAGTGAGGTGGTGGCCGGGGTCGGAATCGAACCAACGACACGCGGATTTTCAATCCGCTGCTCTACCAACTGAGCTACCCGGCCGCCGTTGGAATCACCCTCGCAGAGGGGCCCTCGATCGAGGGGCGCGTATTAAAGCGGCGCCCCAGCGGCGCGTCAAGCAAGTCTGCGTGTAAGTACTTGATTCGGTGAGCACTAGGGTTTTTAAGCGACGAGAATCGATGGATCAGGCGCTCCCAGGTCCGCCCTCGCCCATTCCGCGCGGCGCGGCGCATTGCAGGTCATGAAACGGTCAAGCGGAGGCCGTTTTGCAAGCGGCGAGTCGCGCGGGCGCCTAACAACCGGCCTGGTTCGCCATTGACTTGAGATCCGCGACTCGCGGCCATATTTCGGGCGACCTATGAAAACCGAAACCATCGTCGCCAAGACTCCGCGCGCTGTAACGCAAACGTTGCGCGGCATGCCCGCGTCCGACGGCGCGGGCGTCAAGCTCACTCGAGTCATCGGCCAGCCGCGGCTGCCGGATCTCGATCCGTTTCTGCTGCTCGACGAATTCGGCACCGACAAGGCCGAGGACTACATCGCTGGTTTTCCGGACCATCCGCATCGCGGTTTTGAAACCGTCACGTACATGCTCGACGGACGCATGCGCCACAAGGACAACCACGGCAATGAAGGAGTGCTCGAGCCGGGCGCCGTTCAGTGGATGACCGCGGGCCGGGGCATCGTGCATTCGGAGATGCCGGAACAATCCGAGGGCAAGATGCGCGGCTTCCAGCTGTGGATGAACCTGCCGGCGAAGGACAAGATGACGGCGCCTAACTACCAGGAGTTCGGCGGTGAGAAGCTGCCCGTGGTGGACAAGCCCGGCGTCAACGTGAAGGTCATCGCGGGCAACCTCGATGGCGCGACTGGCCCCGTGAAGCAGCCGGCGACCGACCCGACGTACATGGACATCCGGCTCGACGCGGGCGTGGACTTCGTGTTGCCGGTGCCGGCGGGCCACTCGGCCTTCGTGTACGTCTACGAAGGCGCGTTGTCGGTCGGCGTTTCGCGTGAAGCGGCGACGATCAATGCACAGGAACTCGCGGTGCTCGGTGACGGCTCGGAAGTGAGTCTCAGCGGGCGCGCGCCGCGCAGCCGCGCGATTCTCGTGGCGGGCCGTCCGTTGCGTGAACCCGTGGCCCGTTATGGCCCGTTTGTGATGAACACCCGCGAGGAGCTGCAACAGGCCTTCGCGGACTTTCAGGCTGGCAGGTTCTAGAACCCGGCGGGATTCCCCCTCCTGCCGCAAGCGTGGACGGCGCAAGCAATTGCGCCGTCTTTTTTTTCGCGAGTCGCCCGGCATGGAATTCGGCAGCGGGCGCGCTCATCCGGGGAACCCGCCCCGGCACCACGTCACTTCGGGGCGACGTAGTCCGCGGGCTTTGATGATCCGTCACCGAAGAAAAACTTCTCCATCTCGAACTCGAGCCGCTTGCGGTGCGCGGGCTCGATCGGTGTCAGCCGGTACTCGTTGATGAGCATGACCTGGTGACGCACCCACTGCTGCCAGGCTTCCTTCGACACGTTTTCGAACACGCGTTTGCCGAGTTCACCCGGATACGGCGGCTTGTCGAGGCCGGGGGCTTCTCGTCCGAGCAGCACGCAATTAACCATTCTAGTCAACGAAGTTCTCCGACAGGTCAGCGAGCAATGTCTTGATTGGCGCCGGCAATCCGACGCGCGCGGGCCGCGCGAGGTCATACCATAGCGCGCCTCCCTCGTGTACGTGCGCAACGTGACGACAGCTCGCCACGAGTGGCGTGATCGTCAGATCGAAGTGCGTGAAGCTGTGTTCGATGTCGGGCAACACCGCGGACACGAGCGTTGCGTTCGAAAGTTCCGTCGCCGCGAAGGATTCGGCGGCGGCCCGGTCCGCGAATTCCGGCAAGCACCACAACCCGCCCCAGATGCCGTGGGCCGGGCGTTGCACGAGCAGCACGGTGCGCTCGTGGCGCGCGACCAGCATCACGGCATGGCGGCGGCGGCGCGCGGCGCGTTTGCGCTTGGGAGCCGGTAGCTCACCCTGCCGGCCCGCAATGCGCGCGCGGCAGTCCGCGGCAAGCGGACATTCGCCGCAGCGCGGTTTTGCGCGCGTACAGAGCGTAGCGCCGAGATCCATGATCGCCTGCGTGTACGTGGCGACGTCCGTCTCCGGCGTGTTCTCATCGGCGAGAATCCACAGCGATTCGAGCGTCGCCGCATCGTCAGGCGCACCTTCGACTTCGTAGTAACGCGACAACACGCGTTTCACGTTGCCATCGAGAATCGCGTGACGTGAATTCGCCGACAACGCGAGTATCGCGCCCGCCGTCGAGCGGCCGATGCCGGGCAACGCGACCACCGCATCGAATTCACGCGGAAATACTCCATCGTGCTCATCGCGGATGACCTGCGCCGCGCGATGCAGGTTGCGCGCGCGCGCGTAATAACCGAGGCCGGTCCACAGGTGCAGTACTTCGTCGGGCGCCGCGTCCGCGAGCGCGCGTACGTCGGGAAACCTCTCCATGAAGCGTTCGAAGTACGGAATCACCGTGCCGACCTGCGTCTGCTGCAACATGATTTCCGAAACCCAGACGCGGTACGCGCGGCCCGCTTTCGATGGATGTTTCTGCCACGGCAGGTCGTGACGACCGGCACACGCGTGCCATGCCACGAGGCGCGGCGCGATGTCCGGACTGATCCGCGGTTGCGCGCGTTTCACGGCGCCTTGCTCTCGCTGCGCAAGCCGTTCTCGTCGAGCAGCAGCCGCAATGTCACGCCCTTCATCAGGATGTCGTCGTACCGGGCCGTCGCCAGTTCGATCACGCCGCGAAATCGCAGCGCCTTGAGTTGCGCCGTCGGCAATACGAAAGGCTCGCTCTGCGGATCCGTCGGCGGAACGTATCGCGCGATGTCGAGTGAATCACCCGACAACAGGAACTCACCGATCGCGTCCTCGCCGGCGCCGAGCCGGAAATTGCCGGTGAATTTCGTGTCATCGAGCGTGAGCGCCAGGGGATCGACCTGTATGGCGCCCGCGTCGAAAGCCCAGGTTGCCCTGGCCGAGATACGGCCCAGCGCTTTGGGGTCGGTAGTCTTCGGCGGCTCGATGCCGACCGTTCTCAGCAATGCGCTCAGATCGAACTCGTTGGTGTCGACGCTCCCCGCGAGATTCATTTTCTCGCCGAGTTCGCCGCGCACGGCGCCTTCGGTTTCGAAGCCGCCGAACTTCGCTGCGAATTCATCGACGCTGAAGCTTGCGTAATCCTTGGCGAGCTCGGCCTTGGGTACCGCAAGTCGAAACGGCACGCCGTCCGCGGCGAAACCGTCCATGTGCAGCCGGCCCTCGATCTCGGTATCCGTGAACGGCTCGCCCAGCTTGATTTCGTCGGTGGTCAGATCGAGGGCCGTGACCTCGATGCGCTGCGACGTTCCCTCGTCCACGAAGGACACGCGGCTGTCGCGAATCTCCACGCCGTCGACACTCACGTCCCGGCGGTTGCCAGCGGGTTCCGCGGGCGCGTCCGAACCGATGCCTTCCCAGTTTCCGTGCCCGTCCGCGTGTCTGACCAGACGAACATCGGCGCCGGAGAGCCGCACGCGATCGATCACCAGCTCGCCGCGCAGCAGCGGTATCAGCCGCACTCCGAGCTGCGCGCTCTGCCACGTCGCCAAAGGGTCGGGACCAAAGCCCGGAGCATTGCCAAAGCTGCCTTGCCCGGCGCGCAGCGCGAGCCAGGGGAAGAAACCGAGATCGATGTCGCCCTTGAGCGCAAACTCGCGCCCGGTGGCGTTACGCACCGCGGCTTCGATTCGTGGCTTGAACCGGTTTGGGTCGACGAACCAGACGATCAGCAGCACGCCAATGACGGCGAGCGCGAGGATCGCACCAAAACCCAGGGAAACCCATTTGAGGACTCGCACGCGGCCGACATTGTAGCGAGGTCGGTCCGGTCGCAGAGCGCCTGCGCGGGGTTGCGCATTCCGACCGGGCATCAGCCCCGGAACAAGCGAGGCCAGCCGGAAATCAGCCGGAAATCATCGATCGCAGATGTCGATGTCGCCTGACAGCGTCTTCGCGCGCACGCGTGCGCCGGCTTCGACCGTGCGCAGGTTGAGCCGCACGCCGGGGCCGTATTTACTGACGCGCTCGGATTCGCCCGCCAGGCAGCCGTTGATGTCGCCGCTGAAGGATTCGATCTCGGTCGAGAACCCGCCCGGCGCCGAGACACGCATCGTGATTTCGCCGCTGACGCCTTCGACATCGACGCGCCCGTCGCGCGTGAGTTTGGCGCGCAACTCGAGGTCGCCCGATGTCGTGCGGCCGCGCACGTCGCTGGCGTCGATGATGTCCACGCGCGAACTGCCGCTGACCGTGACGACGTCGACCGAGCCGGCAGTGTTCGTCAGGTCGATGTCGCCACTGACCGAGCTGGCGCGCAGGCGCGACGGTTTGCCGTTGCCGCGGATCGTCAGATCGCCGCTGACGGTGCGCACCTCTGAATCATCGCCGGCGATGTCGGCGGTGATTTCGCCGCTCACACTCTTGAGACGCTGGGAGCCCAGTACTCCGCGCGAGGAAAGATCCGCGCTGACGACGGAAGCTTCGACGCGGCTGCCGCGCGGAATCTGCACATCGAGCTCGGCATCGCCGTCGCCGGAGTGGCCGCGCGGCAGCACGACCTTGATGACGGTGCGGCCGCCGGAGGATTCAACGTCGACACGTTCGACGTCTGCGCCGAGACGCCCGGAAACCAGCACTTCGTTGCGGTCCCAGCCGCGCACGTCGACGGAGCCGGAGACGTTGGAAATGACGACCTCGCCGTTTGCGTCCGCCGCGACCCTGCGCTCCACGGGCTTGTCAGCCGCCGCCGCCGCGAGCGGCAGCAGGCACAGGATCGACAATCCGGTACGAAGACAATTCTTGAGCTCGAACATGATTCAGATCTCCTGGCTGCCGGAATCGCGCACCACGGTCAGCGCGCGCATTTCTTCCTGGCGGGAACTCACCAACAACTCTTGCAGCAACGCATTCGCCGGATCGCGTCCGAGCGCTGCTTCGATTTCACCGATGGAGCGGCGCAGGGTCGCAAGACTTGCCGCCACCTTCTCGCGCTCGGCGGCCGGCATGGTCTCGAGGCGTTTTTCCACGTCGGCCAGCAGGCCTTCGCGCATTTCGCGGTACTTGGCATCGCGCTGATAGGCGGCGGGCATCGCCGCGATGTTGGTCGCGGGCGCGCCCTGCGTGGACGCCGAGGTCACGACGACGTCGGGGGTCATCTGGCGGCCAATGACGACGCCGAGTGCGACCAGGGCAATCGCGGCCGCCACGGCGGGCGCCGGCCACCAGTTTCTGCCCCGGGAGATCGGAGCCGCCTTTTCCACCTCGGCCGCCTGCTCTATGGCCTGGGCGATCGCGGGCCACAGATCGCGCGCCGGCGGCACATCGCGCGGCAGCTCGTCGATTCGGTTCACGCGCCGGATGTTCATTGCACACCTCGTTCCAGTCGATCGCGCAGCAGTCCGCGTGCGCGGTGCAGCTGAGCCTTGCAGGTACCCACGGCGATGCCGAGCATCGACGCGGCTTCCGCATGTTCGTAGCCGTACAGGCCACACAACACCAGCGCGTCACGCGCGCCCTGCGGCAACGATTGAATCGCCGCCTCGAGCTCGGTTTCTTCCACTGGCGTGTCGAGCACCATCACGGGCTCCTCGTAGTCGGTCGGATCTTCGACCGGGATTTCATTGTTCGCACCGCCGCGCCGCCGTTCGAGCACCGTGTTCACGGCGATCCGGTGCAGCCAGGTGGAAAAGCTGCTGCGCGCCTCGAAGCGCGGCAGCGCCTTCCACGCCTTGATGAAGGCATCCTGGGTGCAATCGGCGGCGAGGTCCGGATTACGCGTCATGCGCAGGCACAATCCGTTAACCCGGCCCACGTGTTCGCGGTAGAGGCGCTCGAAGGCGCGGGAATCGCCCCGGCGTGCACGCTCGATGAGCGCGACGTCGAAATCTACGACTCTGTCGGTTGTCGCCATTCGGGCTGCTGAACCGTCCGCCAAGTGCCTCTCCCGTGTACGCAGGTTGGAGGCATTTCAGGGGGTCCGGGTTTGAACGGTGCCGGGTGGGGGAAGTGGGGAATTACAGCCTGCGGGGGCCACACGGGGATTACCGGAGGTAATTCCCCACTTCCCCCACCCGGCACCAACGATCTTCAGCTGCGTTGCGTGCCGCCGCTGAACCACTTCATTGCGTATTGGAGCAGCTGGCTGTTGGTGGCCAGGCCGAGCTTGTGTTTGATGGTCTGGCGATGGGATTCGATCGTCTTCACGGACAGCGTGAACTCCTGGGCGATTTCGCGCGAACTCATGCCGCGGCCGATCATGTTGAGAATCTGCACTTCGCGATTCGAAAGACGCGCAACCGGATCATTCGTCTCCGAGCGGCTCTCGCCCGCGCGTTGATCGAGCGAGCGCTGCACGGTCTCGCTGACGTACGTGCGGCCGTCGAGCACGCGCCGCACCGCGATCAGCAGCTGGTCGGATGCGGCCTGTTTCATGATGTATCCCATCGCGCCCGCGGCGAGCAGCCGTTCCGCGTAAATGGTTTCATCGTGCATCGACAGCACCAGCATGCGCAGCTCGGGCATCTCGGCGTGCATCTGTCTAACTAGTTCGATGCCGTCGCCACGCTCGAGCGACAGGTCGACGACGACGATGTCGGGTTTTTTCGCGCGGATCGCCTCGCGGGCTGCCGGCTCGCTGTCGGCTTCGCCGCAAACCGCGAGATCCGACTCCGCTTCGAACATCCGGCGCAGGCCCTGGCGCACGATGGGGTGATCGTCGACGATGAGAATCTGCCGTTTCATGGCCAACGCTGCGTTCATGACAAATCCCCTACGCCCAAATATTAGGCGGGGATCGTGACGAAGATACCGCGAAGCGTCAATCCTGCCCGGGGCCTATTGCGGAACTATAGTTAGACAGATTTCAGTCTTTCAGCGGAAAACCGCCGCGGGGCGGCGTATCCCCTGCCTGCGGCGCACGGTGGGGGCAGGTGCAGCGAACCACGACTCCGCCGGCCGAATCGTTGGAAATCGTGACGTCGCCGCCCAGCATCTGCGCGCGATAACGCATCAGCTTCATCCCCATCCCGTTGCTGGTGGCGTTCCGCTCATCGAAACCCCTACCATTATCCTGTACGCACAGCGTCAGGCTGCCCTCGCCCGTGGCGAGCTCGATCGTCACCTGCGTGACCCGCCCGTGGCGGATCGCATTGGTGAAGGCCTCCTGGGCGATCCGGTAAAGGTGCGTTGCAGCAGCGTCGTCCAGCGTCAGCGGCTCTTTGAGCGAGGTGTTGAAATGCGCCCGCACGCCGTAGCGCTCCATACCTCGCACGGCCATCGACTGCAGACCGGCAATCAGGCCGCCGCGATCGGCCCCGACCGGCGCCAGGCCGCGCGCCATGGCGCGGGTGCTTTCGATCGCGCCATTCACCAGGCTGATGATGTCCTCGACGTCGGAACGTGTAGAGGAATTCTCCTTTCTCAACTGCGCGACCACGCTGCGCAACATGAGGGCGACACCTGTGAGGTCCTGCCCGAGGCCGTCGTGCAGATCCGAACCAATGCGCAACTGCTCGCGCCCGGCGATCTCGAGGATCTCGCGCTCGAGGCCGCGCCGCTCGGTGACGTCGGTGATGACCGCCAGCCGATGCGTCTCGCCGTTCACGTGTGTGAGCGTCGCGACGCAGGCCGCGTCGAACGTCGAGCCGTCGCGGCGGCGGCACTTGAATTCGACCGGCGAGAGTCCCGGCGGATCGCTGATCGAACCCAGCAGGCGCTGATCGATGCGCTCGCGATGCGCGCCCGGCGGCTGAGCGATCAGGTCGTCGATGGAAGTGTCCACCGCGGTGCCCGCGGAGAATCCGAACATTCTTTCGAAGGCCGGGTTCGCCATGCGGATCGTGTTGTTCTCGTCGATGACGACGACACCTTCGTGCAGCAGCTCGAACATGCGTGCCTGCGTTTCGCGCAGGTGCATCGCCGCGCGGCGATCCGTTATCTCGGTGATGTTGATGACCGCGCCCGTGATGCCATCGGGCGAACGCACCGCGCGGATGCGTGAATCGAAATAACGCCCGCCGTATTGCGTGCCTGCGCTCGTGAGCTGCAGATCCACCGGTTCGCCGGTTTCGAGCACGTGTTTGAGCGCGTTGATGACGTTCTCGCGATCCTCGGCCACCGCGATTTCATCGAGCCGCTGGCCGATGATGCTTTCACGCGAATGCGCGCGGATGCCGCGATTGATGAACTGCACGCGCCGCTCGGTATCGACCAGGATCAGCCAGTCGCCGGTGCCGGCGGCCACCATCTGCAGCAATTCCTGCGATGCGCGCAACGCTTCCTGCGCGCGCGCCTGTTCGCTGACGTCGATCGCGACGCCCACGATGCGCAATGTTTTGCCCGCGGCATCGCGCACCGCGACGCTGGAATCCAGCAGCGTCACGTAGTGACCATCGTGGTGCCGGATGCGGTACTGCAACGCGACCGTCGTATCGGCGTTGCGGTCATACCAGGTCTGGAGCTGCGGCTGATCGTCGGGATGCACGAGAGCCGTCCAGTCGGTGGCACGCACGCGATAACCGGGCGGATATCCGAGCACCACTTCGCCGCCCTCGCTGGTCAAGGTATTCGTCGCGGCGTCGATCTCGTAGATGATGCAGCGCAGCTCGCTTGCGATCGCCCGGAAACGCTGATCCCCCGCGGACAGGCCCATTTCGCGCAATTTGCGGGCCGTGATGTCCACCACGAGTCCGAGTACGCGCCGCGTGTTGCCTTCGGGGTCGCGTTCGATCACGTATGCGCGATCGAGCGCCCAGTGCCAGCTGCCATCCGTGTGGCGGAAGCGGTATTCCGTTTCGAGCATGGACGCGCCGGGATCCACGCGGCGCAGTCGATTGCGGAAATTCTCGAGCTCGTTGTCGGGGTCCGTGCCGAGCAGCTGCCGCCAGGTATAGATGTTCGCGCGGCCGAAAGCCGGATCGACGCCGAATACACGGTAATAGCCGTCGGTGTGGTTGCTGACGCCGTGTTCGACGTCCCAATCCCACACGCCCGCGGTAGTTAGTTGCAGCGCGGTTTCTACCCGTTCGTTGCGTGCGTTCGCGCGCCGCTCCGAGACCTTCGCCTCGTCGAGATCCATGCACACGCCCAGCATGCGCACCGCCTTGCCATTGGCGTCGCGCTCCACCACGCGGCCGCGTTCGAACACCCAGCGCCACAATCCGCCGCGCGTCCGGATGCGGTACTCGGCGTCGTAGTATTCCGCCTTGCCGTTGACGTGTTCGCTGAAGCGGCGCGTCGCCTCGGGACCTTCGTCGGGATGCAGGTTGTCATCCCAGCGATGCACGTGGTCCGTGCCGTTGCACGGATCGATGTCGTGCCGGTCGCACCAGTCGTTGAACCAGCGCGTCGTGTCCGTGATGAAATTGGTTTCCCAGAGGCCGATGCCCGCGCCCCACGCGGCGGTCTCGAGCATGTGCTCGCTCGAAGCGAGGCTCGCTTCCGCGCGTTTGGCGGCGTCGATGTCGAGCGTGACGCCGATGACCAGCGCGGGACGGCCCTGCAGGTCCCACTCCACGGCACGGCCGCGGTCCTGCATCCAGCGATACTCACCACTCGCGGTCTTGAATCGATATTCGAATTCGACCGAGTCGCGCTCGCCCTGCGCGTGCTCATGCAATTGCCGGTCGACGCGTTCGCGGTCATCGGCGTGCAGGTTGTTGAACCACGGATTCGGCATCGCCTCCCACTGCGCGCGCGAGAAGCCGGTCATCGCGAGCCACAACGGGCTCGCCGTGCGCGCGTTGCTCGGTACGTGCCATTGCCAGAACGCGGCGCGCGCGCCCCACAACGCGGTTGCCAGGCGCGATTCGCTGTCGCTGCGCGCGACCTCCTCGCTCTTGCGGCGATCGATGTCGAGCAGCAGGCCCGTGATGCGCGCGGCGCCGCCATCGCGCTCGCGTTGCACGACGCGGCCACGATGCAGCACCCACAACCAGCGATGACCCGCGGCTAACAACCTGTATTCGCATTCGAAACGGTCGCCACCGTGCTGGCACGATTCCGCCGCGGCAACGAACGCGCCGAGATCGTCGGGATGGATGCGGCGCTTCCACTGCTCGACCGACATCGCGCCGGCCGGAACGTCGATGCCGAGCGCGCGCGTCCACGCTTCGTCGACCTGGTACCGGTCGCCGGGCGGCCGCCAGTCCCAGACGGCCGCCTGCGCCAGCTCGAGCGCCGAACGGAATTCGGCGGGCAGCGACGCGTCCTCGGCGGCCTGTTCGGATTCGGGACGGGCGTTCATGGCCGATTATTGTTACCTGCCGCGGCAACTTGCACGTTGATCCACCTCCATCTTTCGCCCCCCGGGCGTGTCGATACCGTCACTTTCCCCCGCCTAACCATGGACTTGTCGTAGTCCGGGCCAAGCTACCAAGGTGTTCTAGTAGGGGCCATTCGGCTACTGGTCGTTAGCCGCTGTCAGTATTCTCTTACAAAGGGTTTTTGACAAAACCTGGATCGAATAACTAACGGACTAGCAGGGTGAAGACAGTGATAGACGGGAGCCTGACAAGAAATCCCCTGGTCGCTGACTACTCCGAGTGGAAAGCGCGCGACTACTTCGACACTTACTACAGCGAGGTTGTGCTCCCGGATGAGCAGGCCGTCCTCGCCTACCAGATAGAAGTATTGCGCGCCGCGCGCACGCACTTCGATCGCGGTCTCGAGTACGGCTGCGGACCGACGCTGCATCGCGCGATCGCCGCGTCGAAATACACCTTTCGTCTCGACATGGCGGACTGGTTAGCCGACAACCTGAGCGAAGCGCGCGAATGGTTGTGCGCCGACGAAAGCGCGGAAGAATGGAAACGATTCACCCGTTACGTGCTCTCCTGCGAAGGTTACCCGCAGCCTGACAATGCGCGGGTGATCCAGCGCGAAGCGCTCACGCGCAAGGTGGTGCGCGGGCTGTACGTGAGCGATGCGCGACTGCGCCAGCCGCTCGGTCCGACGCGCGAGAGTTTCTACGACCTCATCATCACCGGTTTCTGCATCGACGCGATCTCGAGCGACCGGTCGGTGTGGACCAACTGCATGCGCAACGTGACCTCGATGCTGGCGCCGGGCGGCACCTTCATCATCCACGCGTTGCACCGCTGCGAAGCGTACAAGTGCGGCGACCGGATGTTCCCCGGCTCGAACCTCGGCATCGACGACATGCGCTCGGCAATGACCGCGAACGGCTTCGTCAATTCGAGCATCGACGTGCAGGTGATCCCGTGCCTCGAGAACGAGGCGTATGGATACTCCGGCATCCTGACCGCGTCGGGCAGCAAGGCCGCGGCCCGCCGTCGCAGCTAACTACAAACGCTGGATCATCCAGACGACACCCGCCGCGCCCAGCGCGCACGAACCGAGCGGCAACACGCCGCGCGCGTACCAGCGGGTGCGACGCACGGCGTAGATGGCCGGCAGCACCAGCGCGACGATCACGAGTTGCGCGAACTCCACCCCGATGTTGAATCCCGCGAGCAGCGGGACCAGGCCCGCGCCCTCCGGGTCGAGCTCGCTCAATGCGTTCGCGAATCCGAAGCCATGAACGAAGCCGAATCCGAACGCGAGCGGCAGCCGCACGGGTGACAGTTTCGGTATCAGGTTGATCGCGGCCGCCGCCGCGATCGATGCGGCGATCGCCACTTCGATCGGCTGTGTGGGCACGTGAACCATGCCGGTGATCGCGAGCGCGAGCGTGGTGGAATGCGCGATCGTGAATGCGGTGACGATCGTGACGATGTCGCGCGTCACGACACTCAGTCCCTCGGCGCCCTGCCACCTGCCATCGACCGGACGCAACACCGCGGGCAGCAGCAGCAGCAACACGAACGCGATGTGGTCATAACCGATGAATACGTGAAACATGCCTTCGCCGAGGAAGTGCATGAACGCCGCCCACGCGGATACTTCGCGCGGCTCCATCCAGCGCGGTTCCATCGGGCTCAGCGCGCTTTCGATCGATTCATCGCCGCGCTTGACGCTCAGCAGGACCCGCTGCGATGAGTCACCCTGCATGAACAGGCCGCCAGCCACCTCGAGCAGGCCGCGCGCGGGACATGTGGCGCGCAACTGGACCGCGACGAATCTTTCATCTTGGCGGTCATCGATCGACAGGCCATCGGGCGCAAGCGTGCAAGGCTCGCCGCCCCGCGAGACGGATAACTGCCGCAGCACCGCACTGTTTATTCCCTCGCGGGCCCCGAGTACTTCTTCGACGGAAGCGACTCCGTCGACATCGCTGTCGATGAAAACCGCCCACGCGAGGTCGTGCAGCGCGAATTCCCAGCGCAGCTCGACGGGCCCTTCTGCGCGGGGTAGTTCGATACGCAGGAAACTGGTGCCGGTGGAATGCGCGTGCACCACCGGCGGCGCGAATGCGCCGGCGCACAGCAGGGCGAGCACCGCAATCCTCTTCATCGCCCAACTCTATCCGTGCGGTAACATGCGCGCCATGCCGGCGCACCCTCACACGAACAAACTCATCGCACTCTCGCGCCTCATCGGCGGCACGCCGCTGCTCGAGATCCACTGCCGTTATCGCGGGCGTGAACGACGCATCTACGCCAAACACGAGGCGTACAACTTCACCGGCAGCATCAAGGACCGCATGGCGCTGTACATCCTGCAGCGCGCCTATGCCAGCGGCGACATCGCACCAGGTGATGTGATCGCGGAAGCGACCAGCGGCAACACGGGCATCTCGTTTGCCGCGATCGGCCGGGCTCTCGGCCACCCGGTCCGCATCTACATGCCAGACTGGATGTCGCGCGAACGGGTGCTCGTGATTCAAAGCCTGGGTGCGGCCGTGATTCCGGTCTCCGCGGAGCTCGGCGGCTTTCTCGGTTCCATCCGCATGGCGGACGATTTCGCGCGCGAGGCCGGGCACGTGTTCCGCCCGCAGCAGTTCGACAACAGCGCCAACGTGCAGGCGCATTACGAAACCACCGGACCCGAGATCACCGCGCAGCTCGCGAGCCTCGGACGCACGCCGAGCGCCTTCGTCGCGGGAGTCGGCACCGGCGGCACTGTCATGGGAGTCGCGCAACATCTGCGCGAACGATTCGGAAAAGGCGTCGTCGCGCATCCGCTGGAGCCCGCCAATTCACCGACGCTGCGCACGGGCCACAAGATCGGGCGCCACCGCATCCAGGGCATCAGCGACGAATTCGTGCCGTCGATCGTCAAGCTCGCTGAGCTGGGCCGCATTCTCGACATCTGGGATGGCGACGCCATCGTGATGTCGCAGCGGCTCGCCAACCAGCTCGGCATTGCCGTTGGAATCAGCTCCGGGGCAAACCTGCTCGGTGCGCTCGAGATTGCTCATGAACTGGGCGACGATGCCTGCGTCGTCACGGTTTTCTGCGACGACAACAAGAAATACCTCTCCACCGACCTGTGCAGTGACGAGGAGTGCAAGGAGCACTATCGCTGCAACGACGTCGAGCTCCTCGGCTTTCAGGTGATCCCGCCGGTAATCGCGGCCTCCACGTGACAGCCGTGACATATTTCCCGGAACCCGGCTTCCGGATGGCCGACGCTTGAGTAGTGAGCGGCCGCGTGGCGGCGGGTAGAATTCCAGCCATGCTTGCTGCCCGCCCGCGCGTCCTCACGGCCGCCGCTGCCTTCGTCGCGGCGTGCGCGTTCGCCCTCGTATTCGCGCTGGCGGCCGTCGCGCAGACGCCGCCAACGAAAAAACCTGCGGCGGCAACCAAGAAAACGGCGCCGGCGGTTTCGAAGCCCAAGCCCGCGGCGCAGAAGCCCGCGCCACCTGCGCCCCAACCGCCAGGGGTCGAACTCATCGGCCACATCCTGATGCCGGCGCAGGCCTTTCGCGGCCCACCCGCATCCGGCGAGTTCGATGGCGATGGCAAACGCGGCGCGGCGCCGCGTTTCGACGCGCAACCGGTGCAGGGCGTGAGCTCGATCAAGCCCGGCCCGACGGCCGGTGCCTGGTGGGCGCTCTCGGACAATGGCTTCGGCCGCAAATGGAACAGCTCCGACTACCGCCTCGGCATCTATCTATTCGACGTGCGGCCCCGCACCAGCACCGGTGGTGATTCGCGCACCGCCTTGCAGGCCGTCATCGAGCTTTCCGATCCCGCGAAATTCTTCCCGTGGCGCATCGCCGAGGAAACCACGCCGGAGCGGTTCCTCACCGGCGCCGATGCGGATCCGGAATCGCTGGTAACCATGCAGGACGACACTTTCTGGGTCGGCGACGAATTCGGGCCGTGGCTGCTGCATTTCTCCGAGGACGGCGAGTTGTTAGGCCCTCCGGTCGAACTGCCCGACGCGGTGTATTCGCCCGATCATCCCGCGGTGCTCTCGGGCCGCTTGAAGTCGCGAGTCGATCATTCGCGCGGACTCGAGGCAATGGACCTGTCCGGCGACGGCCACACGCTCGTCACGATCCTCGAAGGCACGGTCGCGGACGATCCGCCGAAAACCCTGCGCGTGCAGCGTTTCGACACGAAGGCCGGCAAGTGGCTGCCTGGCACACTTATATATGCGCTCGATGCGGACACGATGTCGGTCACGGAGATGTCGCGCATCGACGGCAACCGGTTCGTGGTCATCGAACGCGACGATTTGCAGGGCGACGAGGCGAAAGCCAAACGCGTTTACGCGATAGACCTCGATCGTGCGCAGCCGGGAAAGCCGCTCGCCAAGAAACTCGTGATCGACCTGCTGCACATCGGCAATACACGCGGCGTCATCGAATCGCTTTCGCCCGGCACGCCGTTCCGCTTCCCGTATCTCACCACCGAATCCATCCAGGTCCTGGATCGCAAACATGTCGTCCTGGTGAACGACAACAATTTTCCGTCGACCGGCGGGCGTGGCGCGAACGTCACCGATGCAACGGAATGGATCTGGCTGGAGCTCGCGAACCCGTTGTGACGCTGATTGCCCTGAAGGATGCGGAGCTCGCGTTCGGCCTCACCCCGCTGCTCGATCGCGCGGCGCTGGCGATCGCGGCGGGCGAGCGCGTCGGACTCATTGGCCGCAACGGCACCGGAAAGTCGTCGTTGTTAGGCGTGTTCGCAGGGCATCTCGCGCTCGACGACGGCGAAGTGCAACGGCGGCCGGGACTGAGAGTGGCGCTGGTCGAGCAGGAGCCGGAGCTGCCGGCGGCGGCAACTTTGCGCGATTCGCTCCTGATACGCGGGGGCCTGGAGAAAATATCCGACGAGCGCGACCGGCACGCCGCGGAGACTCGCCTCGCCGAATACCTGCAGCGGTTTGCGGTGAACGTGGATGCGTCGCCGGCACAGGTGTCGGGCGGCGAACGCAAACGCGCCGCGCTGGCGCTTGCCTTCGCGCTCGATCCGGATCTGCTGCTGCTCGACGAACCGACCAACCACCTCGACATCGCCGGAATCGAGACGCTCGAAGAGCTGCTGCAGAAGAACGTGACCTGCGTGGTGATAACGCACGACCGGCGGTTTCTCGACCGGGTGGCGACGCGCATCGCGGAGCTCGATCGCGGGCTGCTGCGCACCTTTCCGGGCAACTACTCGGTATACGAGCAACGCAAAGCCGAGCTCGACGCCGCGGAGGATCTCGCGGTGCGCCGCTTCGAAAAATTCTGGGCGCAGGAAGAAGTGTGGATCCGCAAGGGCGTCGAGGCCCGCCGCACGCGCAACGAAGGACGCGTGACGCGGCTCGAGCAACTGCGTGAAGAGCGTGCCGCGCGGCGCGAGCGCCTCGGTTCGATCAAGCTCACGGTGGATAGCGGTGAGCGCAGCGGCAAACTGGTGGCCGAGTTCGAAAACGTCTCGAAGAGCTTCGGTGAGCGGCGCATTCTCGACGATGTGAACCTGCGCGTGATGCGCGGTGACCGCGTCGGGTTGTTAGGTCCCAACGGCGCGGGTAAAACGACGTTGATCCGTCTCATCGTCGGTACGCTGGAACCCGACGCCGGTCGCATCCGGCGCGGCACGAACCTCCAGGTGGCGTACTTCGATCAGCTGCGCGAGCAGCTCGATCCGGAAAAGACGCTGTCGGAAACCGTCTCGCCGGGATCCGACTGGATCGAAGTCGCAGGCGTACGCAAACACATCACCAGTTACCTCGGCGATTTCCTGTTTCACACGCGCCGCGCGAACGCGCCGATCCGCATGCTCTCGGGCGGCGAGCGTAATCGTCTGCTGCTCGCGCGCCTGTTCGCGCGCCCGGCGAACGTGCTGGTGCTCGATGAGCCGACCAACGACCTGGACATCGACTCGCTCGAATTGCTGGAGAACATGCTGCAGGACTACGCGGGTACGTTGCTGCTGGTGAGTCACGACCGCGCGTTCCTCGACAACGTCGTCACGCAGACCGTGGCCGCCGAAGGGAACGGCCGCTGGCGCGAATACGTCGGCGGATATTCGGACTGGTTGCGGCAGCGGCCAACGCCTGTCGCAGTCGCCACGCCGGTGCGCATTTCGAGCGCGCCGGAGGAAGCGCCGGCGGCGCCCAAACGCAAGCTGACCTACAAGGAACAGCGCGAGCTCGATGCGCTGCCGGCCGACATCGAGAAACTGGAGGCGGAGCAGGCTGCGCTCACGCAAAAGATGTGCGGCGCCGACTATCATCGTGTCGCGCCCGACGAGATGCGGCGCGATGCCGAGCGTGCGGGCGAGCTCGAGACTCTGATCGCGGCGCGCATGGAACGATGGCTGGTACTCGAGGAGAGAGCATGAAGCCAGGAGTACCGCCCAAGCCGCCCGCCATCCGCATTTGGAAGGAGACCGCGCATCGCGGCGGCAAGGGCGTGAGTGCGATCCACGGTGTGCCGCTGCCTGGACCTCAGCTCGAAGAGATCTGCAGTGCGCTCAAGAAGAAGTGCGGCACCGGCGGCACCGTGAAGAACGGCGTCATCGAAATCCAGGGCGACCACCGCGACCGGCTGGTCGTGGAACTCAAGAAGCTCGGGTTTACCGACGTGAAGAAAGCCGGCGGGTAGGTTGGTGCCGCGGTTGGTGCCGGGTGGGGGAAGTGGGGAATTACAGCCGTAGCGCGCGAACGGGGACTATCGGAGGTAATTCCCCACTTTCCCCACCCGGCACCAACTCCTCCGGCACCAACTCTTACTTTCCCCGGACGCCGCCGGTCAGAACGATGCGCATGGCCTGCTCGACGGTCAGGTCCGTCTCGGTGAGCCGGCTGCGCGAGAGGTAGATGGTGTAGCCGCCGATCTGGTAGCTCATCGGTAGATAGACGGCGACGAGATCCTCGCCGCCACCGATGCCGAGCGTGTTCGCATGTTCCTGCGTCACGAACCCGATCAGCTTGCCGAAACCGAAATCGACGGTAACGACGCGATCCAGATCGCCCTTCTTCTTCTCGGTGTTCACCAGCCGCGTCATGTCGCGGATCGCGCTGTACACCGTCTTGACGACCGGCACGCGCAGCAGCAGCTCCTCGCCCAGGCCGAGCACGCGGCGAACGATGAATGCGTTCACCGCGAGCCCGACCAGGAACAGCAGGAGAAAGCCCGTCACGAGGCCCATACCGGGCCAGTAATTCGAGCCAACCGCCCACTTGAGCGGCGTCGACAGCAGGTTCTCGGTGGTGACTCCCAGCCAGTAGACGAAATAGATCGTCAGGCCGATCGGAAGGATCGTCACCAGACCTTTGAGGAGAATGCTGCCGACTTTCTTCATCAATTTGCTCGTTCTACTTCTTCGGCTTCACGAAGCGCAGCGTCATGCGATCCGACTCGCCAATCGCGTCGTACTTCGCGCGATCGAACGAAGGATCGACCGGCTTGCCGCCTTCCGACGACTGACGGGTCGGCGGCAGCGTCCACACGCCGAACGGATGATCCTTCGTGTCTTTCGGATTCGCATTGATCTCGGACTTGCCGTCGAGCTTGAAGCCCGCCTTGGTGGCCAGATCGATCACGGTCTGTTCAGTCAGGTAACCGTTGAACACGGAGGGATCCTGCGTGGCCGGCGCGCGATGTTGCTCGATCGCGAGCACGCCACCCGGCTTCACGCCCGCGAAGATCTTCGCGAGATTCGCTTCCGCGGATCCCTGGCGCACCCAGCCGTGCATGCCGCGTGTGAGCAGGACGAAATCGAACTTGTCGGCCGGCAGCGGCGCGGCTTTCGCGCCCCAGTTCACCAGGTTCACCTTGCCGTAGACCTTTTCGTCGGCGTACTTCGCCGCGAAATCGGCACGGCCCTTCTTTGCGTTTTCCGACAGGCCCGGATCGCCGAGGTCCGCGGCCGTCGCGTAGAACTCGCCTTTGGTCGCACGGGCGTAAGGGGCAAGAATCTCCGTCCACCAGCCGCCGCCTGGCTGGACTTCCAGAATGGTTGCTCCGGGCTTGAGGCCCCAGAACTTGAGCGAATCGGCGGGATGACGTTCCGTATCGCGGGCTTTCGCATCCGCGCTGCGCCAGCTGCCCGACACGGCAGCGTCGATCGCCTGCTCGGACTTCGTGTCGCTTGCGGCGAAACTTGCGGTTGCAACGGCGGCGAGCGCCGCGACGGCAACACCAGTGGCCAGTTTTTTCAGTTGCATTGAGGTTCCCTCTCGATTTACTTGCGGGGCACGCATGCTAATGAATCCGCGTGGCTTCGGCCACGCCCAGTAAGGGCGCGCGCTTTGTGCAAGCGGATCAGTGAGTTGATCCAGATCAGAACTCTCTAAGAAATCCTTGAGGAAAACCGGAGCTCCAGACCATGGTTCTTCATGAGCGACGCGCGGATGTTCGCGACACGCCAGCCGGAAGCGGCAGCGAGTCCCGACAACCATCGCTCAAGGAGTAAGGTCATGAAAACGTTTGCCTCAATCACCGGCGCCATCATCCTCGGCGTCGCCAGCCTCAACACCGCCACGGCGGAGCCCCAGGTCGCCTCGAAGGTCGTCAAGTACAGCGACCTCGATCTCGACTCGCTCGACGGAGCGGCGACGCTCTATCGGCGCATCTCGAATGCCGCCAAGAGCGTTTGCAGCTCCTACGACGGCGGCAAGATGCTGGTGCAGCGCCAGGCGTTCACGCGTTGCGTGCGTTCCTCGGTCAATCGCGCGGTAGCGAAGATCGACAGCCCTGCACTGCGCCACTACGCGAGCTCGCGCGGCTATGTGATGACGCCTGATCCGACGGTGGCGAGCACGAACGATTGATCCCCAGGGCGGGGCTCGATCGAGCCGTGTTGAAGATGCGGCGCGACGGATGAAGGACTCATCCGTCGCGCCGGGTTTTTTGTGACCACGGAATTCGAAGGAGGTGCAACCAGCCTGGGTCGCGGAAGAATATGGAGCGGGTGATGGGAATCGAACCCACGTTAGTAGCTTGGGAAGCTACAGTTCTACCATTGAACTACACCCGCGCCCGATGCTCGAGAGGCGAGGACATGCAGAATAGCCGAGCGTCATCGCCCACCTCAACCGGACAAAATGCACCAGCCGAAGTCATTGATCGTCATGGCCTTGCCACAGGAATCCCGCGGCCTGCTCGAGCATGCCGGCGCGTGCGTGCTCTACACGGGCGTCGGCAAGGTCAACGCCGCGGCCGCGCTCGCGCGCCGTCTCGCGGAGATACGCTGCACCGGTGAGCCGCTGCCGCTGGTGGTCAACCTCGGCACCGCGGGCAGCCGCTCGATCGCGCCGCATACGCTGGTTGCCTGCGATCGCTTTGCGCAGCGCGACATGGACGTGAGCGGACTCGGTTTCGCGCGCGGCGTGACGCCATTCGACCAGGCGCCGGCGATCCTCGAATTTCCGCGCCTGTTCGCTGATCTGCCGCATTCGTTGTGCTCCACCGCCGATTCGTTCGCGACGCACGAACACGAAATCGACGGCGACGTCGTCGACATGGAAGCTTTCGCGCTCGCGCGCGTCTGCTTGGCCGAGAACGTGCGCTTCGGCTGCGCGAAGTACGTCACTGACGGCGCGGATGCGGATTCGGCGAGCCACTGGGAAGCTGCGCTCGACGCGGCCGCCCGCAACTTCGCCGCGCTGTATTCGAGCTTGCCGGAGTGCGTGTCTTGAACGAGCCGCGCGATCGACCGATACGCAGCTTCGTCATGCGTATGGGACGCATGACGACGGGGCAGACCCGCGCACTGGAAGAATTCTGGCCGCGTTATGGCGTGGAGTATTCGCCCGCGCCGTTGAACGTCGAAAGCCTGTTCGGGCGGCGCGCGCCGCTCACGATCGAGATCGGATTCGGCAATGGCGAGCACCTTGCCGCACTCGCAGCCGCCCATCCCGAACGCGACTACTTCGGCATCGAGGTCCATCGCCCCGGTGTCGGACACCTGTTTCTGCTGACGCAGCAGCACAACCTCTCCAACGTGCGCGCCAGCGACCACGATGCGGTCGAAGTGCTGCGCGACCAGATCGCACCGGCGTCGCTCGACGAGGTGCTGGTGCTGTTTCCGGACCCCTGGCACAAGAAGCGGCATCACAAGCGGCGCCTGATCCAGCCGCCGTTCGTCGAACTGGTCGCCTCGCGCATGCGCGCCGGCGGAGTGTTCCGCCTGGCGACGGACTGGGAGCACTACGCGGTGCAGATGCTCGAAGTGCTGGGCGCCAGCCCGCTCTTCACGAACCTGTCACCGGCGGGAAACTGGATGCCGCGTCCGGACGAACGCGCCCCGACGCGCTTCGAGAAACGCGGCGCGCGCCTGGGGCACGGCGTGTGGGATCTCGCCTTCAGCCGGAATAGCTAGCCGGCGGTCACGGGTGACGCGCGCCGGCCGCGCGTCCACAACAACAGCGCGCTGACGAATGCCGCGAGGCTGATCGTCCCGAAGAACCACAACATCCCGTCGTAGCCGGCGGGGTTCGCGGCACTGGCGCCGCTTGCGTCATTGATCGACCCGGCGATGATGTTCGCGAGGAACACCCCGGTCTGTTGCAGGGCGGTCATCAATCCGTAGGCCGTGCCCAACTGCTCGGCCGCGGCGTAACGCGGCACCGCGGGCCACAACACCGCGGGCACCAGTGAGAAGCTCACGCCGATCAGGATCGTTGCGCCCACCAGCGCGGCGTTTCCGGGCAGCGCCAGCATCGCGAAACTCGCGGGGAGCGCCAGCGCCCCGAGCGTCAGCAACGGCGCGTGCCTTCCGACTCTATCTACCAGCAGGCCGAAGGCGGGGGTCGCGAACATGGCGGCCAGGAACACGTAGCTGTTGAGCGTGCTCGCCGCCTCGAGTGTCAGGCCGTGCGCTTCCTGGAAATACTTGATCGAAAACGTGCTGCGGAACGGAAAGATGACCGAGTAGAACGTCACGCAGATCGCGACGATGAGCCAGTACTCGCTGCGGAAACGCAGCAGGCTGCGCCACTCGAAACGATCGCCCGGCGGCGCGATAGCCAGCGTGCCGCGCGCCGCTTCGCGCCGGTCGACGAGCCAGTACACGATGGCGCCGGCCACGGCCATCGCCGCGAATCCGGCGGCCAGCCACAACGGCGGCTGCCAGCCTTGCGAGTACAGATCCGAAGCGAACGACGGCGAGCGATCCGCGAGATACGAGCCGAGGCGCGCGAACGTGATGTTCAGCGCGAACAGCAATGCGAAGTATCGCCCCGCGAACCATTGCGCGAGCGCGACGGTAATCGCGACGATCATCGTTTCCGCGCCGAGCCCGAACAGCAACCGGCCCGCCACCATCATCGGGAAATCCGCGCCGAACGCCGTGAGCACCGCGCCCAGGAAACAGATCATCGTCGTCGCCAGTGTGACCACGCGCGCCGAGTAACGGTCCACCAGCACGCCGCCGATCAACACCATCACGATGTTGGGCAGGCTGTAGACCGCATTCAGTGTGCCGATCTGCGTGTCGGAGTATCCGAGCTGCCGCGAGAGCAGCTCCGCCACCGGGCCGATCGAATCGTAGACGTAGTAGTTGCCGATCATCGCGAGCGCGGTCGCGACGAACATCGCGACCATGGCCGCCATCGATGGCCGCGCGCCCATGTCCGCGCCCCCGACGAAGCTCACAGGTTGAAGCTTGCGCGGATGCCGTCGACGACGAACTGCACCGCGAGCGCGCCAAGGATGACTCCAAACAACCGGTTCGCGACGTTCGTGCCCGTCACGCCGACGATGCGCATCAACGGGCCCGCCACCCACATCGCGAACAGACACAACACCAGCACCAGGAGCGCGCAGAAGAACAGGACGGCGAAAGCAAGCGGGTGTTCGGTCACCGGAATTGGCCCGAACCAGAGCAACATTGTCGTCAGCGCACCAGGACCGGCCATGAACGGAAACGCAAGAGGGAATACAGAGATGTCCGCGCGCTTTTTGCTCTCGACTTTTTCATCACTCGAGGTGCGTGTGCCCGATTCCCGTGCGAAGACCATCTCCAGCGCGATGATAAAAAGCAACAAGCCGCCGAAGATCCTGAACGAATCTATGGAAATGCCGATCGCGCCGAGGAACGCGGCACCGCCCAGCGCGAAAAGTAGGAGGATTCCGCTTGCGACTAACACCGACTTCAGTGCCATCTTGTGTTTGTACTGGTCGCTCGCGCCCTCGGTCAGGCCCGAAAATACCGGGATCAGCGAGATGGGTTCGACGACGACGAAGAAGACGATGAAGAACTTGATGGCTTGTTCGAGCATGATGCTTTGCGCAACAAATCTATTGTTGAAAGCGCCAATTTTCGGGCGCAACATGAAGTCGTCTGATTGATCTCGTCTACGCACGAAGCATAGCAGTCCAGATTCGGAGGGATTCGATGAAACCCACCATCGGCAACTGGTACCGCATTCAGGGCGGAGAATCTTTCGAAGTCGTCGCCATCGACGACGACGACGGCACGATCGAGCTGCAATATTTCGACGGCACGGTTGAAGAAATGGACATCGAGGACTGGCAGGCCGAACAGGAAGCCGGAAAACTCGAGGAGATCGAGGCGCCCGAGGACTGGACGGGTTCCGTGGACGTCGATCCGGAAGAAGACGATGTGCGCGGTGCGTTGGGTTATGGCGATGACGAAGACCGTCGTCAGAGCGCGAGCAAACTCGAAGGCCTCGATCTGTTCGAGTAGCCCGCCATTCAACTAACTAAAGCGGCGCGTTCGCCAGCTTTTCCACGTCGACATCCGGCGCGAGCATCACGCAGCCCGCCACGACTTCGACCGGTATTGTCGTGAGCGACTGGCCCGGACAGGGCCCCGCGATACACAACCCATTGTCTCGCGCGAACAGCGCGCCGTGCGACGTACAGAGAATGAGGTTGCGATCCGGCGTCAGGAAACGGTGCGGCCGGAGATTGAGCGGATGTCCGGCGTGCGGGCAGTAGTTCACGTAGGCGGCGATGCCCGTGCCGGTTTTCACGACGAAGCCGCGCAGCGGCCAATCACCCTCGCCCACCGCGAAGCCGCGACTGCCGGTTTCCTCGAGCTCCGCGAGCGAACACAGCACCCGCGTTGTGTCGATCTCCCGCATCGCCTCAGCGCGCGGCTGGCGCCTGCTGCGCATCGAGTTGATCGATGCGCGCGCGCATGATCCACACCAGCGCAATTCCGGGCAGCGCGAGTCCGAAACTCGTCCAGTAGTACGCGCCCCAGCCGCCATTGTCCGCGATCCAGCCCGCCGGCCCGCCCAGCAGGTAACGCGGCGCGAGCGCGATCATCGACAGCAAGGCGTATTGGAAAGCGCTGAAGCGCTTGTCGCACAGCGCCATCATCAACGCGACCGAGGCGATGTTGCCCATGCCGCTCGCGAGCGCATCCAGCGCGACCGCGCCCACCATCACCGCGTGACTCTTGCCGACCATGTAGAGCAGTAGATAGCCGAGGTTGGTGAGCGCCTGGACGATGGCGAACAGCAGCATCGCCCTGCGCAGGCCGAGCTTGATCATCCAGATTCCGCCGAGCAGCGCGCCGAGGATCGAACCCGACGTGAGCACCGCCTTCACCACGAGGCCGATCTCGGTCTTGGTGAAGCCCGTGTTCATCATGAAGGCGGTGAAGAACTTGAGCGCGAATGCGTCGCCCACCTTGTAGAAAAAGATGAGCAACACGAGCGCCAGCATGCCGGGTACACCGAACAGCTCGCGCAGCGGGATGAGAATCGAATCGGCGAGCGACGGAAGCTGTTTGCCGCGCGGATCATCGGGCTCGGGCGCCCACAATGTCGCGAGCACCATTAACGCCATGCCCCCCGCAAGCGTGAGGAACGCCGCGCGCCAGCTGAAATTGTCGGCGACGATCAGCGCCACCGACAGTGAACCGTAAGACAGCGCGCGATAACCGAGGTTGGTCGCCGCGGCGGCGAGTCCGCGTTCGGGTGGTCGCGCGACATCGGTGCGGTACGCGTCGATCACGATGTCCTGGGATGCGGACAGGAACACGACCACGAGCAGGATGATCGCGATGATGGTGAGCTGGTGTGGTCCGCCGAAAATCGCCAGTGAGGCGATGGCCGCGGCGAGCAGCAGCTGGAACGTAGCGATCCAGCCACGGCGCCGGCCGAGCCACGGCAGCGAATAACGATCGAGCAACGGCGCCCACAGCGGTTTCAGCAGGTACGGCAAGGCCACGTACATCAGCAGGCCGATGTCCGTATTGCTGACGCCCAGGTCCGTGAGCCAGGCCTGCATCGTGGATTCCGACAGCGGGTTGGGCAGGCCGGACGCGCCGCCTAACAACAGGATCGCCAGCATGCGGGGCTGGCGCAAGACATCGCGTATTTTCGGCCTGGGTGGTTTGGCCGGCTCGACATTCGCGGCGGCGCTCAAGAGGCGTTGTCCGTTATCATGCGCACCGCCGCATCATACGGAAGACACCGACTGTGCAGGAGTACCAACGCACCTTCATCGAACTCGCCCTCTCGCGCAAAGCATTGCGCTTCGGGAGCTTCAAGCTGAAGTCCGGACGCGAGAGTCCGTACTTCTTCAATGCCGGACTCTTCAATGACGGCGAGGCGATCGCGGTGCTCGGCAAGTGTTACGCGGCGGCGCTGGCGCGTTCGGGCCTCGAATACGACATGTTGTTCGGGCCCGCGTACAAGGGAATTCCGCTCGCGACGACCACCGCCGTCGCGCTCGCGGAGCATCATCACCGCAGCGTGCCGTGGGCGTTCAACCGCAAGGAAGCCAAGGAACATGGCGAAGGCGGAAATATAGTAGGCAGCCCCCTCCATGGGCGCGTCGTCATCGTCGATGACGTCATCACCGCGGGCACCGCCATTCGTGAATCGGTGGAAATAATCCGTGCCGCCGGCGCAACGCCCGCCGGCGTGGCCCTCGCGCTCGACCGGCAGGAACGCGGCCAGGGCACGCAATCGGCCGTGCAGGAAGTCTCGGCGCAGTTCGGT
>JAKFFF010000057.1:0-66023 GCA_036677145.1 Alcaligenaceae bacterium | reverse complement strand
GTGGGGGCGGGACATCGACGCGGTCGCGGCGTTCTACGCGCGTTACCTGGACGCGCGTGTGGGCGAGCTGTATCGCAACGAACGCAAGGGATTCGAATCGCGGTTCCTGGCGTTTGAATCCGGCGCGCGCCTGGAGGTCATGCGTCGCATCGATGTGACGGATGCGGCGCCGGGCGAGCACCTCGGTTTCGCGCACGTCGCGATCAAGGTCGGTAGTGAGGCCAACGTCGACGCGCTGGCCGCGCGCATCGCGGCGGATGGACTGGCGGTGCCCGGTGCGCCGCGCCGCACGGGCGACGGATACTACGAATGCGTAGTGCTGGATCCGGAAGGTAATCGCGTCGAAATCGTTGCCTGAAGGCTCAACCCACGAGCGCCGCGCGCATCTTGTAGATGCAGCGATCCATCACGGTGAAGATGCCGGCAGCGCGCGCCTTCTGCGCCGCGGCCTCATCGACCACGCCTTCCTGCAGCCACAACGCCGGCACTTTCAGGCGAATGGCTTCGTCGACGATTGCCGCCACGTGTTCGGGCCGGCGGAATACGTCCACGATATCGACCGGCCCGGCGTTCCGCAGCGCGGACTCGAGATCGGGCCACGCCTTCTCGCCGAGGATTTCGGTCGCCGTCGGATTCACGGGCACGATGCGATAGCCGAACTTCTGCAGCGCCCGCGCGACGTTGTGGCTCGGCTTACCGGGGGTTTCCGACAGACCGAGAATGGCGATGGTGCGCGCACCGCGCAGCAGCGCTTCGATTTCCTGATTTCCGGGGTTCTCGGACATGGCTCTACCTCGCTGTGTTAGCGTCCCAGGCGCAAGAGTCACGAATCCTGCGCTTCACGGCAAGAGATGGAATCCGACGCATTCGAAGTGCTCATCGAACCGGGCGGTCACGCGATCCGCGTGCCGCGCGATTCAAACGTGCTCGGCGTGGCGCTCGCCGCGGGGCTCCCACTGCCGCACAGCTGCCGGGCGGGCCGGTGTGCGTCGTGCAAATCACGATTGCTGTCGGGGGTCGTCGAATATCCGGACGGGACGCCGCCGGGAATCACCGCCGCCGAGATCGCGCGTGGCGAGGTGCTGCTTTGCCAGGCACGGCCACGCAGTGACCTGCGCATCGAGACACGGCGTCTGCCCGCGTCGGGCGCGGCGTCGATCGAGGCGCAAATCCTGGAAATCGAACGCGCCGGCTTCGGCGCGCTGCTGGTGAAGCTGCGGCTGCTCGCCGGTGCAACGTTCGCGGCGCGGCCTGGTCAGTTTATGGACCTGGACAATGCGGAAGGCACGGTGGAACGCGTGGCGGTCGTGGGTGCGGGCCCATCGAGTCTGGCCGTTGAAGTCGTGCAGGGCTCGCCACTGGCCGAGTGGCTGGTTGCACCGGCATTGGCAGGCGCACGCATACGATTATCGGGGCCGTTCGATGGAACCCGTTGAGGAAACTGGATGATTACCCGAGCGCAGAAAATCATTGCCGGCACCGCGATCCTGATCGTCTCCGCGCTGATCGCATACCTGAGCACTGCCGCGTTCGCGTGAAACGCGGGATCAGATCCGGAAGCGGTCCTTGAGATCGCCGGCCATGCGCCGGCTGACTTCCAGCGGCTCAGCGTAGCCGCGCAAGTGCACGAAGTGCTGACCGCCCGCGTCGCGCGTGATGCGTTCGAGATACTTCGTGTTGACCAGCGAATTGCGGTGGATGCGCACGAACGTCGCCACGAACTCTTCTTCGAGTGCCTTCAGCGAATCCTCGATGAGATCCTCGCCGTGCGCGTGTTTCACGGTGGTGTACTTCTGGTCGGACTGGAAGAAGAAGACTTCTTCCACCGGGATGAGCTTCAGCCCCTCGCGGCCGCGCGCGCCGATGTGCGACCGGCGCGTGGACTCGCGCGCGGCGCTGGCGACCTGCTGCAACTGCGGCCGCGTGAGGCGGCCGGCCTTGGCAAGCGCGGCCCTTAGTTTTTCCGCGCGAATCGGTTTCAGTAGATAGGCGATCGCCTCCGAGTCGAATGCCTGGAGCGCGTATTCGTCGAACGCCGTCGTGAATATCACCGCGGGCGGCTCGCTCTGCAGCGAAAGGTGACGTGCGACCTCGAGGCCATCGATGCCCGGCATGCGCACGTCGAGCAGCACGATGTCCGGCTGCAGCTTGTCGACGAGGTCGAGGGCTTCTGCGCCATTTTCCGCTTCGCCGGCCACCTCGCATTCACCCTGCTCGGCGAGCATGGAGCGCAGCCGTTCCCGCGCGGGCGGTTCATCGTCGACGATCAGCACCCGCAGGCTCACGCGTCCACCTTTTCGGCCTGCGTGTACGGAAAGCGCAGCGTCACGATGTATTCGTCGTCGAAGCGGCCGGCTTTCACCGTGGCGCGCTCGCCGTACATGAGATCGAGACGCTCGCGGATGTTGGCGAGCGCCAGGCGATTGCCATCGCGCACCGTGAGGTTCGCCGGGGGTACCGGGTTGCGGACGACAATGGTGATCATGCCCTTGTTCATTTCGCCGGTGACCGTGACCACGCCGCCGTCGGCGCGCGGCTCGACTCCGTGATAGATAGCGTTTTCGAGCAATGGCTGCAACGTGAGGCCGGGCACGAGGGCGGCCTGGGGTAGTGAGTCCACCTTCCAATCGACACGCAGCCGGTCACCGAGGCGCAGTTGTTCCATGCGCTGGTAGGTGCGCGCCACGTCGATCTCCTCGGCGATCGAGATCTGGTTGCGCTTCTCCGAGAGGTTCGCGCGAAACAGGTCGGCAAGGTCCTGCACTGCCTCTTCGGCCCGCGCCGGGTTGCTGCGCGTCAGCGCGGCGATGGTGTTCATGCTGTTGAACAGGAAATGTGGGCGGATGCGCGCCTGCAGTGCGTGCACGCGCGCCTTGGCCTGCAGCTCGATGTTGTGACGCCACTCGTGCGTGACGTAGAAGTAACGCAGCGCGAGCGCGGTCACGACCAGCGTGATGCCGGCATTGCGGACCAGGAAGGTCCAGTGATCGTCCATTGCAAGCGTGCCTTGCATGAGCCAGGCGCGGCCGCCGGCGTAGTAGGCGATGCTCGAGATCAGCGTGACGAGAGCCGTGGTCAACGCCAGCACGATGGCCGAACCCTTCGCGAGTGACAGGCGATTGAGGTAGCCGCGCAGCACGCACAGCATGCCCGCGCCCGCGAGGCCAATCCACAGCAGGAACATCGAAGTACGCGCCAGATCCGTCCAGAAGCTGAGCGCCGCCTCGTTGCGCGCCAGCGCGAGAACCAGCGCGGTGAGCTCACAGATCACGACGATGGCCAGCACCGCGCGCGCCCTGCAGAAATCGGGTAGATAGATCTGGTTCGCCCGCTCGATCTGCGGCGCGGGCATGCTCATGAATTGCGCTTCGCGGCGTCCCTGAACAGCGCCTGCTTGAGCCGGTGCGCCGCCGAGATGTCTTCATCACCATGGCCTTGCGCCATGAGTTCAGCATATTCGGCGAGCATGGAATCCACGACCGGCAGGTGAACGCCGAGACGCGCGGCCATGTCCCGGCAGATGCCGAGATCCTTTGCATGCAACTTCACGCGAAAGCCCGCCGGGTAAGTGCCACGCGCCATGTTCGGCGCGCGGTGCACGAAGTACCAGCTCGATCCCGCGCCCTGGCCAAGCGTGGCGATCACGCGTTCGAGGGGCAACCCATGCGCCTCCGCGAAGGCCATGGCTTCGGCGCAGGCCCGGATGATGCCGGCGCACATGATCTGGTTCGTCGCTTTGGTCGCCTGGCCGGCGCCGCTCGCACCGAAATGTTCGACCACCTTGCCCATGGCCGCGAGGATGGGTCGTGCGTGTTCGAACGCCGCAGTGGTCCCGCCCGCCATGACGGCAAGCGTGCCTTTCTGCGCGCCCTCGACGCCGCCGCTCACGGGTGCATCGACGAATTCGACGCCGCGCGTCGACAGGAAGGATTCGGCCCAGCGCGCGGTTTCGGCGCTCACGGTGGAACAGTCGATGACGAGCGCGCCCTTGCGCAGTCCGGGGGCGAGCCCCTCGATCGTCGCGCGCACGTCCGCGTCCGCGGATACACAGATCACGATGGCGTCGAGTTGGGTGGCGAAATCGGCGAGGGCAGGCGGGGCGGAGCAGCCGAGCTCAGTCGCGAGCGACTGGGCCTTGGAATGCGTGCGGTTCCAGACCGCGGCGAGCAGTCCGGCCTTGTGAAGATTTCTCGCCATGGGAGCACCCATGGCACCAAGTCCGGCGAAGCCAACGCGCTGCATAGGCGCGCGACTTTAGCAAAGCTTCAGCGGAAGTCCTTCAGCCTCGTCCTTAGCCTTGGGGGCCGCAGATGGATTCAACGGCCTTCGCGGCGTCGACGCGCGTCTTGACGAGTTCTTCGTCGGTCAGATACGTGCGTTTGCCGTCAGGTGTCTGGGTGTACAGGCGACGGTTGTTGATCGACTGCTGATAGGCGGCCCGCGCCGTCTTGCAGCGTTCGGCCCGCGTGGCTTCCAGATCCTTTGCGACCTGGCTGGCAAAGCGCGAATCTTCCTGGCCCTGCGCAATGCGCTGATTGCTGGCGGCGAGCTGGCTGTTCGTGGCGGACTGCTGTGCCGCGAAGGCACGCTGGGCGGCATCGGGCGGACGCTGTGCGCCGGTACTCACGAGCACGGCGCCGGGAATCGGCTTGTCCGTGTAGAGGGTCTTGCCCGTCTCATCGGTGTATTTATAGATGTCACCGGCTAGCGCGGCAGCGCTCGCCAGAAAACCTGCAAGAACTAATGGGGCAATAGTCGAGAGACGCATGCGCTTCCTCCGGTGTCCGGATTATCCCCCGGAGCGCCTATGAGAACCCTGACGGCCATCACAGACAAGGCCCTTTCCTGGCGCAAGTGCTCAAAAAGAAAGGGCCTCTCGGGGTTTTGCCGACGAGGGTCCGGCGTCCCGAGAGGCCCGATTTGACGCCCGAGCCCTCGGTTTCCCGAGGGCAGGGCTCATTTTCAGTCGTACGCGCGCTCGCCGTGCTCGGAGATATCGAGGCCTTCGCGCTCGACGTCCTCGCTCGGACGGAGGCCGATCGTGAACTTGATCAGGTAGAACGCTGCCGCAGTCACCACTGCAGACCAGATCACCGTGATAGCGACGCCCGTCGCCTGGATCACCACCTGATCGCCGATGCTCTCGAAGGCCGCCACGCCACCGAGTGACTTGTGGCCCAGGATGCCGGTCGCGATGGCGCCGAGAATGCCGCCGACCGCATGGACGCCGAACACGTCGAGCGAGTCGTCGTATCCCAGCATCCGCTTGAGTCCGGCAACCGCCCACAGGCAGACCAGGCCAGCCGCGAGGCCGAGGATGATGGCTCCCGAAGGACCGACCGCGCCGCAGGACGGAGTGATCGCCACCAGGCCGGCGACCGCACCCGAGGCCGCGCCGAGCATCGTCGGCTTGCCGCGGAAGATCCACTCACCGAAGGTCCAGGCAACGACCGCCGCTGCGGTGCAGACGAAGGTGTTCAGGAACACGAGGCCGGCGAAGTTGTTGGCTTCGAGTCCCGAACCCACGTTGAACCCGAACCAACCGACCCACAGCAGTGCGGCGCCGATCATCACGTAGGGCAGGTTGTGCGGCGGCATCGATGCCGTGCCGTATCCCACACGCTTGCCGACGATCAATGCGCCGACGAGACCCGCGATACCCGCGTTGATGTGCACCACCGTGCCGCCCGCGTAGTCGAGCGCGCCGAGCTTGAACAGATAGCCTTCGGCGAACCACACCATGCGTGCGATGGGCAGGTACGAGAACGTGAACCAGAGAATCGCGAAGAGCAGCACCGCGGAGAACTTGGTGCGCTCGGCGAAGCCGCCGACCGCCAGCGCCGTGGTGATGGCCGCAAACGTTGCCTGGAAGGCGACGAATACCAGCTCCGGAATTACGACACCGGACGTGAACGTCGCGGCATTCGAGTCGGCGGTAATGCCGGACAGGAAGAGCCGGCTGAAGTCACCGATCCAGGAGCCAGGGCCATTGAATGCCAGGCTGTAGCCATAGATGACCCACAACACTACGAGCAGCGAGAAGACGACGAACACTTGCATCGCCACCGACAACACGTTCTTGGCGCGCACCATGCCGCCGTAGAACAGAGCCAGGCCGGGAACGGCCATCATGATGACCAGCAACGTGGACACCATCATCCATGCTGTGTCGCCCTTGTCGGGGACCGGCGCCGCTTCGGCCGCATCCTGCGCGGCGGCGATGGATGGTCCCATTACAGCCAGCGCCGCGAACATGCCGCGCGTTAGCCACGCGGATTTCAGCGAGGCCACTTTTTGCAACGCTGCGCCGAGACCGCGCATCACGTCGCCACCCTTCGTTCTCTTCTTATCTTGATGCATGTAGAAAGCTCCTCAACGACATCTCAGGCTGCCGCCGCGCCGGATTCACGCGTGCGTATCCGCACGGCTTCACCGACAGGCGCCAGGAAAATCTTGCCGTCACCGGTCTTGCCGGTGCGGCATACATTGCTGATGGCTTCGACGACGGCTTCGGCCGAGTTTTCGTCGAGCACGATTTCAACGCGCAGTTTGGGAACGAACTCCACCTGGTACTCGGAACCTTTGTAGTGTTCCGAATGCCCGCGCTGACGGCCGTAACCGGTTACTTCGGTAACGGTGATTCCCTGCACGCCGAGACGCGCGACCGCGATTTGCAGGTCGTCCAGCTTCCACGGTCGAATGATTGCAGTGATCATTTTCATCGCTTTGGCATCGTTATCCGATGGATCGCGCGTCAGCGCCGCGCGTATGCTCCCTCGATCATTGTTCTGACCCAGCGGTCTGGGCCTGTGATCGAAGTGCAGGTTCCATGCCAGCCCGTAAGGAATGGGAAACGGCCCGTTGCGGCGCGAAAGAAGCTGGGTTCAGCGATGTGTGCCCAAACTTGGGGCGCGGAGTTAGTTCGCGCGACAAAAGAGGGCACGATGCCGTCAAACAGTCAGGAGGGCCGCCGGTGGAGATTCCAAAGATCGAAGAATTGCTGCGCAGCCTGATGCAGGGCCTCCCGCCAGGGCTCGCATCCGGTGCCTCAGGCCTGCGCGAAGACATCGAAAACAACTTCCGTGCGGTGTTGCGCGCGAATCTTGGCAAGCTCGATCTAGCCGGGCGCGATGAATTCGATGCGCAGCGCAAGGTGCTCGAGCGCACCCGCGCGCGCCTCGAAGAACTGGAAAAGCGCGTCGCTGATCTGGAATCAAAACTCGGGAACTCCGGCGGTCGCTGACCCGGATCGCGCGCCCGCGCCGGCACGGAAGCCGGCGCCAATGAGCAAGGAGGATTCATGGGAATCGCACGCGTCGCGAGCCGCGCGCAGCTGGGGCTTGCGGCTCCGCGCGTCGAAGTCGAAGTTCATCTCGGCAGTGGATTGCCCACGTTTTCGATCGTGGGTCTGCCAGCGACCGCGGTGAAGGAGAGCAAGGATCGTGTGCGCGCCGCGCTCGTCACGTCCGGATTTGAATTTCCAGCGGGCCGCATCACCGTCAATCTTTCACCCGCGGATCTACCGAAAGAAGGCTGCCGCTACGATCTGCCGATCGCGCTTGGCATCCTGCTGGCGTCGTCGCAAATACGATTCGATGAGCGGACGCTCGCCGACACGGAGTTCTACGGAGAACTCGGTCTCGCGGGCGAGCTCAAGCCCGTTAAGGGGGTGTTACTCGCCGCCGCGCATGCGCGGCGCGAATCGCGGCGCGTGGTCGTGCCCGCGGCGAATCTCGCCGAAGCATGGCTCGCCGCGCCAGCGGCCGCGCACGGGCCGTCAACTTTGTTAGCCGCGTGCGACGTGAAGGGCGGAACGTGTGCGGACGAATCGACGATCCGCGCCGACTCGTCGGATGCAAAGCTTGCCGGCGTCCCGGATCTCGCCGACGTGCGCGGACAGGCAGCGGCAAAGCGGGCGCTCGTGGTCGCGGCTTCCGGCGGACACAGTCTTCTATTGGTCGGACCTCCCGGCACTGGCAAGAGCATGCTCGCGCGACGCCTGCCGGGACTGCTTCCACCTCTCGATCCTGACGAAGCACTCGACGTCGCCGGGATCGCATCAGTGAGTGGCTGCGGTTTCGACGCGCGCGAATACGGACGTCGTCCGTTTCGCGCGCCGCATCACAGCGCTTCCGCAGGCGCCATCATCGGTGGGGGACCGCGCGCGCATCCGGGCGAGGCGAGTCTCGCGCATCGCGGCGTGTTGTTCCTCGATGAATTGCCGGAGTTCAATCGTGCCGTGCTCGAATCTTTGCGCGAGCCGCTGGAGACCGGCGTCATTGCGATCGCGCGCGCCGCGTTGCGCGTGGAGTATCCGGCGCGTTTCCAGCTGGTGGCCGCGATGAATCCCTGTCCCTGCGGCTACTACGGCGACGCCTCCGGGCGTTGCCGTTGCGCGCCGGGAGAAATCGCGCGTTATCGCGCGCGTATTTCGGGCCCGCTGCTCGATCGCATCGACCTGCGGATCGAGGTGCCCTCGCTGTCGAGCGAGGAGTTGCTGGATGATGTTGCTTCGGGAGATGCGCAGTGGTCCACCGCGCGCATCGCCGCGCGAGTGCGCTCCGCGCGCGAACGCCAGATCGCGCGCACCGGCATGCTCAACGTGGAAATCCCCGGCCGTGACGCGCAGAAGTTGTGCCGGCTGGACAAGCACGGCCGCCGCTTGCTGGCGCAGGCGCGCACGAAATTCGGGTTATCCGCGCGCGGCCTGCATCGCGTGCTGCGAGTGGCCCGGACGATTGCGGACCTGGATGAACAAACGGGGCCCATAGGCCCCGTTCATCTGGCCGAAGCTCTGCAGCTGCGGCGCGCGGTCGAGTGATCCCGGCCGCTTACTTGTCCAGATCCACCATGTGATCGACCGCCTGGCGGATGAGGTCATCCGGCCAAGTGGTACGCCCACCCTTCGGGGGCATCACGCCGGTCTTGCCGTTGAAGCCCTCGATGGCGTGTTTGTAGAGAGTGTCCTTGCCCTGCTGGATGCGAGGTCCCCAGGCTGCGTGATCGCCGACTTTCGGGGCTCCCGCCAGGCCCGACGCATGGCAGGTGGCGCAGGCGGTGTCATATGCCGCTGTACCGTCTGCAGGCAGTACTTCAGCCGGGCCGGCCGGCCCCACACTTTCGATCTTCAACGCCGAGTTGTCCTGGCCGGCAACGGCCACTCGGGCCGCGGGCTGCAGGCGTTCGTCAACGCTCGCAAGGAACCGCGGATCTCGCGTGACCTGTTTGACCTGATGTTCGGCACCGACATGGCGCGCGAAGACGAAAAGGCCGATGGTCACGGCGAACAAAATACCCAGCACGAGGCTGAAATTATTGAAGAAATGGGAGTCTTGCTTGCTCATGGGCGCGAAGTATAGCGATTGAAGAATTGGGCATGTGAAATCTGGCGCGCCCGATTGGATTCGAACCAACGACCTGCAGCTTCGGAGGCTGCCACTCTATCCAGCTGAGCTACGGGCGCGCGGGCTGCTGATTCTAGCCGGTCACAGCCAGCCTTTCCGCTTGAAGTACAGGAATGGGCCAATGGCGGACGCCAACATCAGTCCCAATGCGGCCCAGAACCCCCAACTGTCGTGCAGCCACGGGATCTGGTCGAAATTCATGCCGTAAATGGCTCCGATGACCGAAGGCGGCAGCAGGAAAACGGTCACGACCGAGAAGATCTTGAGAATGTTGTTCTGGTCGATGTTGATCAGGCCGAGCGTGGCGTCGAGGATGAAAGCCACCTTGGTCCCCAGGAATGAGGCGTGGTCACTCATGGCCATGACGTCGCGGGTCAGCGTGCGGAACCGGGCCCGTACATCCTGTGACATTGGCACCGTCGTGCTCTGCTGCACGAAGGTCAGCATGCGGCCCAGGCTCACGAGACTTTCGCGCGCCTTGGAAATGAGTTCGCCGTTCTGGCCGAGACGCTCGAGGGTCATACGGAAATCGCGCATGGCGCCCCGTTTGCGGCGGGATGCGCTGAACACATCCGCTGATGCGCCATCGAGGTCGGTGGCCACGCGCTCGATGACATCGGCGACGCGATTGACGACGGCTTCCACGAGCCCGGCAAGCACGGCAGGCGGGTTATTGCAGGAGTTCGGGTGCCGCTCGGCGTATGCGATGAAGCGGCGGAATGGCAGCGGATCCACGTAGCGATTCGTCACGAGCTTGACGCTCGAGAGAATGAACGTGATCTGCGTGCTTTCCGGCAGGTCCGAATCGAGTTTCGTCACGACGGTGGCGGTCATGTAGAGCGCGCCGTCTTCTTCGTACAGGCGATTCGAGGATTCGATCTCGCGCATTTCGTCGCGCGTTGGCACGTCAATCGAGAGAAAACTCTCGACCTGCTTTTCCTCGGTCGGCGTTGGTTCGAGCAGATCCAGCCAGATCGCATCTGCGGGTATCGCCGCGCCCGCGCGCAGTTCGAAGCGCGCGAGACCTTGCGGCTGCGGAATGAAGGCGCTCAGCATTTACGCGCCGTTTTGCGCATTTATGCCCGAGTCCGTGGGGCTCAGCGCGGCCGCTCGCTGGCGGCGAGATCGTCCACCAACGCCAGGAGGCCGGCCGGAGTGCCGCCGGCCATCGTCACGCTGGTCGAATACTTGCCGTTCACGATCATCACGGGAACGCTCGATACGGAGAACCGGTAGGTGGCTTCCTCCGCGCTCCGTACGTTGGCCGTAACGGCAGGCGAGTCATACGCCGCGTTGAAATCTTTGACCGACACTCCGTGATCCTTGAGGAACGCGAGATGCATCGCGCGGGCCCCGGCGTCGTCGTCCGCCGCGAGCATTTTGCCGTCGCGATGAATGGCGTCGAACACCTTCGGATGCAGATCACCGCGGCCCAGGGCCTGCAGCGTGTAGAAAAGTTTCGCGTGCTGCCGATGTGCCGGTCCCCAGATCACCGGGATGCGATGGAAATCGATGTAGCCGGCCTTGGTCTGCCGCCAGTTCTCGAGCGTGGGATCGAGCGCGTAGCAGTGACCGCAGCCGTACCAGAACACCTCGTTCACCTCGACCTGGCCGGGCCCAGCGTTTGTAGGCTGGGGCGGCTGTACGAGCGTGTAGTTAGTCCCGGCGCGCCACTGGCCAACCGTCGCCGCGCCTGCGCCATGGGCTGACGATGCGAGTACGGCCAGCAAACCCGATGCGAGCAGATGAAATGAGCGATTCATCTTTCAGCTCCTCGCGCGCGAGTATCAGCGCAGGCCTTGCAGGTAGGACGCGAGATTGCGGATGTCTTCGGGGGTGAGCCGCTCTGCAACCGTGGTCATCATCGCGCTGTTGGGTGTTGCATGAACCTTCGCCGGATCCGTGCCGTCGCGGTAGCGGTTCTTGGTGTGGTAATCCTGCAGCTGTTTCACCGTATACACGGAGTGTTGCGCGCGCAGCGCCGGGTATGCGGCGGCCGAGTTGCCCTGTCCCGCGGGTCCATGACATGCGGTGCAGGCCGGGATGTTTCGCGCTACGTCACCGGATCGGTACAAAGCCTCGCCTGCCTTCCAGTAGGAAGGGTCGGCTTCGAGCCCAGCGGGAGTCTGCTTGGCGAAATATTCGGCGAGATCGGCGAAATCCTGCTCATTGAGCGGCGCGATGATCGGGTACATCAGCTCGTTGATGCGCTTGCGGGCCTTGAACATCTCGAGCTGTTCTCGGATGTAGGCGGCATTCTGGCCGGCGAGATTCGGCCATTCGGGGTTCACACTGTTGCCGTTCACCCCGTGGCAGGCGGTGCACACACCGGCTTTGGCTTCACCTGCTTCGGCGGAGCCTTTGATGGCTTCATCCGCGACGGCGGCGTGGCTCATGCCGAACAGCGTGCAGACGAGGGCGGCGGCGAACGGGGCGGAAAATCTTCTCTCAATCATGGTCTTGCGGGCTCCCAGGAAGGCGGCGAATTGTACACTAGCCGGGTTTCAGGAAGCGCGAGCAGCAAGATGAGCCAATTTCCCAATGTGCGCTTCCTCCTGTCGGTGGCTGGCACAGAGCAGTTTCCACCCGATGAGGGCCGGGAGGTCGCGTTCGCAGGGCGTTCGAACGCCGGCAAGTCGAGCGCCATCAACGCGATCATGGTTCGCAACGGACTCGCACGAACCAGCAAAACCCCGGGCCGCACCAAACTACTCAACTTCTTCGAGATCGCCGAGGGGAAACGGATCATCGATTTGCCCGGCTACGGATATGCCCAGGCGTCGCCAGTCGACCGTGCGCAGTGGATCGCGCTCATCGAGACCTTGCCTGAGCGCGCATGTATCGCCGGGTTGTTCCTCATCGTGGACATCCGGAGGGGAATCTCTGATCAGGATCTGCAATTGGTTTCATGGGCGGCCGCGGCCCAATGGCAGGTCCATGTCTTGTTGACCAAGGCGGACAAGCTCAATCAGCGCGACCGCGCGGCGGCGCTCAAAGAGGCAGAACGGACGCTGCCTGAAGGAGTAAGTGCGCAGGTGTTTTCCGCAATGGAAAAAACCGGTGTTCAGACGGCACAGAAGCGCCTCGAACACATGCTCCGGGATTCTCCTGACGTCTGAAAAAAGAAAGCCCCGGTGGCAGAACCACCGGGGCCAGACTAACCCGGCACAGGTCTCGTGAACCGGGCTACCCGCTCAGGGAGGGAAGCGGGGAGCGGTTTTACGCGCTCACATGGTCAGACACAGGTCCCATCGGAAAGGTTCCGAGATTTTCTAAAAAATCCTATCGAAAAATCATGTGGTTGCGATGCGACCTGTAGCGTCTGCGCTACAGAAATGTGTACGTGACGCTCAACGAAAGTGTCCGAATATCGTTGTTCACGTAGTCATCGAGCGCTTCCGTATCGAACATTTCATATTCGAGTCGGGCGCCGATGCTGCCGAAGTGCACGCCAACCCCCGCGCCGAACGTCGGTTCGACACCGTCATCCGAGGCACGCGTAACGCCAACACCATTGTTCACGCGGAAATCTGAATCCCACTTCACGACGCCGGCACGGGCATAGAAGTCGACGATGCCGACCTCCGCGAGGAACAGCGCGGATGCCGTCAACGCCGTGGATTCAATCGAGACGCCGCTGCCATCGGTGAACTCGGCTTCGCCCAGGTCGACGTAATTCGCCTCAAACGCAAGCCAGTTGAGGGGCCGGAAGCCGGCGATGACCTTGAACGAGCTGTCATCGAGCGTTTCCGTGTCGTCGAAATCGTCCACGCTCAGCTTGAAATCGGTCCGGGTGATGCCGGCGCCTAGATAGAAGCCATTGTCGGCGGCTTCGGCGCGTGGCGCTGCGGCGATGAGTGCGAAAGCGCCAAGCGCTGCGAGCGTGGCGAACTTCATGTTCATGTGAGACCTCTCCTGCGGTGGTTAGGAAGCCGGATTAGAGTCCGGGAAACCTTAACGGTTCATGAATTCGTGGCGTCATTGTGACGCGCTCCACGATTCGCCGCACAACCTGTCGTCGACTGACGACAAACAAATCCTGTTAGGCGAGCCTGCGGTATCGGAATCCGCGACTTCCCCGGCGCTAGTGCGCCTGGTCCCAGTTCGCGCCGGATCCGACATCGACCTTGAGCGGCACGCGCAGGTTGGCCGCGCTCATCATGTGTTCGCGCACCGCCGCGCTGACTTCTTCCAGGCGGGCGTCTTCTACCTCGAGAACGAGTTCGTCGTGAACCTGCATGATCAATCGCGCGCCGCGCGCACGGTCGGCGCACCACTCGTCCACGGCGATCATTGCGCGCTTGATGATGTCGGCGGCCGTCCCCTGCATCGGCGCGTTGATGGCGGCGCGCTCGGCCGCCTGCTGGAACTGCTTGTTGCGCGCATTGATGTCAGGTAGATAGAGCCGACGGCCGAAAACCGTCTCGACATAGCCTTGCGCCTTTGCCTGCGCGCGCGTCTCTTCCATGTAGCGCTTCACACCGGGGTAACGCGCGAAATAGAGATCGATGTACTCCTGGGCCGCGCCACGCGGTATGCCGAGTTGCTTTGCGAGCCCGAACGCACTCATGCCATAGATGAGGCCGAAGTTGATCGCCTTCGCGGAACGGCGCTGGTCGGCGGTTACTTCATCGAGTTTCGCGCCGAACACCTCGGATGCGGTGGCCTGGTGGATATCCTTGTCGCTCGCGAACGCATTCAGTAAACCTTCATCACCCGACAGGTGCGCCATGATGCGCAGCTCGATCTGCGAGTAATCGGCCGCGAGCAGCAGGTGACCGGGCGGCGCGATGAACGCCTGGCGGATGCGCCGTCCTTCCGGAGTGCGGATCGGGATGTTTTGCAGATTGGGGTCCTGCGACGAAAGTCGGCCGGTTGCGGCTACGGCCTGGTGGTAACTCGTATGCACGCGACCGGTTTTCGGATTGATCTGCTCGGGCAACTTGTCGGTGTATGTCGACTTGAGTTTTGAAAGGCTGCGGTGCTCGAGGATGAGTTTCGGAAGTTGATAACTCGCGGCGAGTTCTTCGAGCACGTCCTCGGCGGTGGATGGCTGTCCCGTCGGCGTCTTGCGAATGACCGGCAGCTGCATCTTCTCGAACAGGATGGCGCAAAGCTGTTTCGGCGAGTCGAGATTGAATGGCGCGCCGGCTTCCTTGTGTGCTTCACCGAGAACTTCCATGAGGCGCTTTGCGAGCTCTCCGCTCTGCGTGCGCAGCATCTGACGGTCGAGCAGCACGCCGTGTTCTTCCATGCGCCCGAGAACGGGCACGAGTGGCTGTTCGATTTCTTCGTAGAGCTTGCGCAGCACGGGCTGAGCGGTGATTTGCGGCCACAGCACCTCGTGCAGCCGCAATGTCACGTCCGAATCTTCCGCCGAATACTCGGAGGCCTTCTCCACCGAAACCTGGCTGAACGGAATCTGCTTTGCGCCTTTTCCCGCGACGTCTTCGTAATGAATCGTGCGGATGCCGAGATAACGCTCCGCCGCGGAGTCCATGTCGTGCCGGACCACGCTGTTCCAGACGTATGACTCCAGCATCGAGTCGAAGCGCATGCCAGCAAGGCGGATGCCGTGATTGGCGAGTACGTGCGCGTCGTACTTGAGGTTATGCCCGACTTTCTCGTGACTCGCGGACTCGAGCAGTGGCTTCAGCTTCGCCAGGCTCGCGTCGCGGTCGAGCTGGTCCGGTGCGCCGGGGTAGTCGTGCCGCAGAGGTAGATAGGCAGCCTTGCCGGGTGAAATGGCGAATGAAACGCCGACGATCTCCGCCTTCATGTATTCGAGACTCGTCGTCTCGGTGTCGAACGCGAAAAGCTTCGCGGCCTCGAGTTGCGTGATCCAGGCGTCGAGCTGCGCATCGGTGGTGATGGTTTCGTAGAGACGCGGAGCTGCGGCGATGATCTGCGCGCCCGGGTTGATGCCGGCGGCGGCCGGAGCACCCTCGATCGCCGGGCTCCCACTGGCGGCCGGAGCGTCGGGAGCCGTCGGTGCCGCGCCGCCATCGAGTTGCTTGAGCAACGAACGCAATTCGAGTCTGGAATAAAGTGTGCGCAACGCGTCGGTGTCGGGTGATTTGCGTTTGAGATCGTCGAGCGCGACCGGCAGCGTGAGGTCCGTGCGGATCGTCGCGAGCTTGCGCGCCAGCTCGAGCGTCGCCAGTCCGGCGCGCAGGTTTTCGCCCACCTTGCCGCTCACGTTGGCGGCGTCGGTAATCAACGCGTCGAGCGTCTGATACTGGCCGAGCCATTTCGCGGCGGTCTTGGGTCCCACTTTGTCGATTCCCGGAATGTTGTCCGAGCTGTCGCCCACCAGCGCGAGGTAGTCGATGATCTGCTCGGGAAACACATCGAATTTCGCTTTGACACCTGCGCGATCGAGCAGTGTGTTGCTCATCGTGTTGATCAGCGTGATCTGCGGAGATACGAGCTGCGCCATGTCCTTGTCGCCGGTGGAGATCAGGACGCTGAGATTCTCTTTTGCGGCGGTGCAGGCGAGCGTGCCGATCACATCGTCGGCTTCGACGCCGCTTTCGCGCAGGATCGGCAGACCCATGCCCTTGACTGCTTCGAACAGCGGCTGGATCTGCGCACGCAAATCGTCCGGCATCGGTGGACGATGGGCTTTGTATTCCGCGAACAGTTCGTCGCGAAACGTCTTGCCCGGCGCGTCGAATACGACCGCGATTCTCTCAGGATCGTAGTCCTTGAGAAATTTCGTGAGCATGTTGAGCACGCCGAACACCGCACCGGTCGGTTCACCCCGCGAATTGGTGAATGGCGGCAACGCGTGGAAAGCGCGGTACAGATACGACGAACCGTCGACGAGGACGAGGTCGGGGCGCGAAGTCATGTGTTCACCGCGGCGGCTTGCCGTTCTTGTCCTTATCCGCGTCTTCCGGCACGGGCGAAGGTGGTACATCGGGCGAATCGCCGGCGCCGGGAGATTCCGGCGCGCCGCTGTTCGCCGGAGGCGCGGGTCGCGTCACCACGTCGCGTGCCTCGTCAGGTAGATAGAGCGGGCCTTTTTGCCCGCAACCCGCAAGCGTTGCCGCGAGGATGCAGGCCAATCCGGTGAGCGAGATCTGCTTCATTTCCAGGAATCCTTGTCGGCCGATTTCGGGCGCCACTCGATCACGGCCATCGTCAGCCTCGAGATACATGCTAGGCGGTCGCCCGGATCCCGGATCTCGATGCTCCAGACCTGGCTGCGCGCTCCGAGGTGAAATGGCCGGGCGGTGCCGGTCACGCGCCCCTCGGCGACGGGGCGCAGATGGTTGGCGTTGATCTCCTGCCCCAGACAGCGGAACTTCGAACGATCGACCACGAAATTTGCGGCGACGCTGCCGAGGGTTTCCGCCAGCACCAGTGATGCGCCGCCGTGCAGAAATCCCATGGGCTGGCGCGTATGCGCCTCGACCGGCATGGTGCCGCGCAGGAAATCGTCGCCCCATTCGGTGAACTCGATACCGAGATGCGGGGCGAGCAGGCCCGCCTGGCTCATGCGCGCATCCTCGATTGTAGGTGTGCCGAACCAGATGGCCATATCAAACCCCTTGCAACGCTCGCGGCCCGCGACGCCGGGCCTTGCTGCCTATCTATTTGCGATACTTCTCGCCGACACGGCGGTAAGCCTCGCGGAATGGAATGCCCTCGCGCACGACCAGCGCATTGGCTTCCTCGGCGGCACGAATCGCGGGGTCGAGTTTGATCTGGTCGGCGCGGAAACGCACGCCATCGATTCCTACGGACATGATGGCCGCGGTGCTCAGCGCGAGATCAATACCGCGGAACAGCGGCGGCTTGATGAGTTGCAGGTCACGCTGATAGCCGGAGGGCAGCTTCGCGAAGATGCCGAGCACTTCGGAAAGGCAGGCCTGCGCGACGGCGGTTCGGCCGCGAACCAGCTCGAACACGTCGGGATTGCGCTTCTGCGGCATGATCGAAGAGCCGGTGGTGAACTCCGCGGGCAACGATACGAACGCGAATTCCTGGGTATAGAAGAGCAGCAGATCGGCGGCGACCCGACCGAGGTCCTGCATCAGCAGCGTGCAAGCGAACAACACCTCGGCTTCCGCCTTGCCGCGCGAGAGCTGCACGGCGGTAACCGGTTCCTGCACGCTCGTAAAACCGAGTTTTGCGCGCGTGAAGTCCCGATCGAGAGGCAAACCGGGACTGCCGTACCCAGCGGCGGAACCCAATGGGCTGCGCGCCGCGCGCCGGGCGCAGGCGAGAAAACCTGCCGAATCGTCCCGCAATTCGCTGGCGAATCCACCAGCCCACAAGGCCACGCTGCTGGGCATCGCCTGCTGCATGTGTGTATAGCCGGGCAGTGGAGTCGCACCTTCACGCTCGGTGAGCCTGTCCAGAGCGGTAGCGCAGTCCTCGGCAGCCGCGGCGAGTTCCCGGCCGGCGTCGAGTAGATAGAGCCTGAGCGCCGTCAGTACCTGGTCGTTGCGCGACCGGCCGAGGTGCACGCGTCCGCCGGCGGCGCCGATGCGCGCGGTGAGGCGCTTCTCGAGCGCGGTCTGTCCGTCCTCGTCGGCGAGTTCGATGCGCCACTTGCCGGCCGCGTGTTCCGCACCGATTGCCAGGAGCCCGTCGCGAATGGCCGCGAGATCGGCATCACCCAGCAACTTCGCGGCATTCAGTCCCTCGGCGTGCGCGATCGAGGCGCGTACGTCATAGGCCACGAGCCGCTCATCGAGTGTGTAGTCCTCGCCCGCCGTGTAGGCGAGCACGCGCTGGTCGAGCTCGACGCCTTTGTCCCACAGCCGGGTCATGAGTGCCTCTTATTTGCCGCTCTGCTGTTCGGCTGCCGACAGGGCGTTGATGTCCGCGACGATCAGCGTACCCGCCCCTTCGTTCGTGAATACTTCCGCGAGGATGCCTTCGGGAGACTTGTACGACATCACATGCACCCGGCGCACGCCGCCGCGTATCGCATCTTCGATCGCCTTCGCTTTCGGCAGCATCCCGTCGACGATCTTCTTTTCGTCGCGCAGCTTCTTGAGGCCGGCGAGATCGGTGTACGAAATGATGGACGAGGGATCGTTGACGTCGGCCAGGATGCCGGGTGCGCCCGTGCACAACATGAGCTTTTCCGCGTCCAGCGCCGCACCAATGGCCGCGGCCACCGTGTCACCGTTGATGTTGAGCAGCATGCCGTTTTCGTCGGCCGAAAGCGGGCTGACGATCGGCATCAGTCCATTGTCGAGCAGCTTGGTCAGCACGTTGGTGTCAATGAGATCGATGTCACCGACGAAGCCGTAGTCAACGGTTTCGCCGCTATCGAGCTTCACCGGCGCACGCTTGTGCGCGCGAACGAGTCCCGCATCCACGCCGCTGACGCCCACGGCGTCGATGTTCATTTCGCGGCACAGTGACAGCAGTTTCGTGTTGATCAGGCCGTTGAGCACCATGGATGTGGCGTCGATGGCATTCTGGTCGGTGACGCGGCGGCCCTGCACCATGCGCGTCGGGACACCCAGCGCTTCGGTGATTTCCGTGAGCTGCGGTCCGCCGCCGTGCACGAATACCACGCGCACACCGAAGTAGTGGAGGATCGCGATCTGTTCGATGAGTCCGCGCACCGCGGCTGCGTCACCGAACACGCCGCCGCCGGCCTTCACGACGAAGGTCTTGCCCTTGTACATGCGGATGTACGGCGCTGCGCTGCGCAGGCTGCGGATGGCGACGGAAGGGTCGGAACGATGCATGATCATGGTCGGGTACCGTTGACGGGTAAGTAGTTAGTGTTGCGGCGTGGCGAGCAGACGATGCAGCACCGCGGTCTGCACCACCATCCGGTTCAAGGCCTCGCGCTGCACGACGCTGCGCCGGCCATCGAGCACTTCGTCCGCGACGGCGACGTTACGCCGCACCGGCAGGCAGTGCATGAGTTTGCAGTCGACCGCGGCGCGCGTGAACCAGGTGTCGCGCACGCACCAGTCGGCGAGGTTGGCCCGCAGACGCGCGTCGGCTTCGGCATTGCCGTAGTGCGTGGTCGAGCCCCATTCCTTGGCGTAGATGACGTGTGCGCCGCTCAGCGCATCATCGCGGTCCGAAGTCTCGCGCAGTGTTCCGCCGGAAGAGGCGGCAGCCGCGGCGGCCTTCTGCATGATCTGCGGGGGCAGGGCGAAGCCTTCCGGGCGCAGCACCACGACTTCCATGCCGCGCATCGCCGCCATGTGAACAGTGGCCGCGGGCACCGCGAGCGGCAGCGCGCGCGGATGATTCACCCACGACAACACGAAGCGCGCCTTTCTCGGCACGGCGAGGTCGTCGAGCGTCTTCCAGTCCGCCAATGCCTGGCAGGGATGATTCGTCGCCGACTCCATGTTGATGACCGGTTTGCTGACCAGACCGGCCATTTCCTTGAAAGAAGTTTCGGCCAGATCCGCTTCGAGGTCGGTGCCGCTCGCAAAGGCGCGGATGCCGAGAGCGTCACAGTAATGGGACAATACTGGCACGCCCTCGCGCATGTGTTCCGCTGCTGCGCCATTCATAACCGCGCCGCGGCGAGTCTCGAGTTGCCAGGTTCCGTGTCCCGCGGAGACCACGAAGGAGGTTCCGCCGAGCCGCGCCATCGCGGCCTGAAACGACGAGAGCGTGCGCAGGCTGGGATTGAAGAAGAGCAAACCGAGGATCTTGCCGGCGAGCGCCTGCGGCTCCGGCCGGGTGTGCAGCCGTTCCGCGAGCGCGAGCAGTTCGATGACCTGCTCGCGCGAGAGATCTGCGAGGTCGAAAAAGTTCTTCATGCGAGGGCACTTTTCATGACAGTTCGATGAGCGCCGCGCGCAGTTGATCGATGTGCTCTTCCTTGAGTACGAAGGCGGGCAGGAGTCGCAGGATCGCGGGATCTCCCGCCGTGCCGGCGAGGATGTTCTTCGAGAGCAAAGCCTTCTGCACGTCTTTCGCCGGCGTACTGAGTCGCAGGCCATGCAGGAATCCCAGGCCCTGGAAGTCCACGACGGGGCCAACCTTGCACGTCTTGCGCAGGTAGGCCGATACGCGCGTGACGTTTTCGAGGAGACCTTCCTGCTCGATCGCGTCGATCGTTGCCTCGGCCACCGCGCAGGCCATCGGGCCGCCGCCGAAAGTCGTGCCCAGGTTTTCGAGCTTGAGCGCGGCCGTTATGGGCGGCGTCAGCAGCATGGCGGACACCGGGAAACCATTTCCCAACGCCTTGGCCGTGGTGATGATGTCGGGCATCACGCCGTAGTAGTTAGCTGCGAACGGCGTGCCGCAACGGCCGACGCCACATTGCACTTCGTCGAATATCAACAATGCGCCGGTTTCGTCGCAGCGCTTGCGTAATGCCGCCAGGAACTCCTGGCCCATGTCGAACGCGCCACCGACGCCCTGCACGGGCTCGACGATGACGGCGGCCGTGTTTTCGGTCACGTGGTTGGCGATATCCGCGACGTCGCGCCGCTTGATCCAGCTCACGTCGAAGGGCGCGCGCGGCAGGAAAAACCACTTCTGGGGCGCGCCCCAGGTCGTGGATGCACACGCGGCCGTACGGCCATGGAAGCTTTGCTCGATCGCGGCCACGTGCGTGCGGCCGGGGCGCATCTTGAACGCCATCTTGAACGCGTTTTCGTTCGCTTCGGCGCCCGAGTTGATCCAGAACACGCTGTCGAACGGCAGCCGCGAAAACTTCAGCAGTTTCTGCGCCGCACGCGCGCGGATCTCCATGGGGACGGCATTCGTTTGAAAATTCATCTGCGCGGCCTGGGTCGTCAACGCTTTCGTCCAGCCCTTGTGGCCGTAGCCCAACGAGGCAACGGCGTGGCCGCCGTAAAGGTCGAGCACCTTGCGGCCGTCGCGCGTATGCAGCCAGACGCCGTCGGCGCCGACGACTTCGATCGGATATTGCGCGTAGACCGGCGCGAGACCGTCGGCCGGAGAGGCGCCCTGCTTGAGTTCAGCGTTCATGTTCGTTTCCGCGGATCAGGTCCAGCCGGCAGCGGGCGCCGTGAGCCCCGCCGTCTCCGGCAGACCGTACAGGCGATTCATCCATTGCACGGCGCCGCCCGCCGCGCCCTTGTTGAGATTGTCCACCACGCTCATCACCGCGACGGTCCGGCCGTTCGAGGCCGCCGACAGGTGTGCATAGTTGCTGGCCACGATGTCTTTCACGCGCGGTGCGTTATCGAGTACGCGTACGAAAGGCGCGCCGGCATAGAACTCGCGCAGCATGCCGACGACGGCGGCCGCATCCTTCGCCGACTTCAGACGCGCCTGCACGGTCACGTGAATGCCGCGCGCGAAGGGCCCCGAATGCGGCACGAAGGAATAGTCCGCATCGATTCCGGTGGTCGCTTTCGCGAGCGCCGTGATCTCCGGCGTGTGCCGATGTCCGAGTGCGCCGTAGGAATACAGATCGCTGTGCCGGGTGGGATGGTGCGTTCCTTCGACCGGTTTGCGGCCAGACCCCGTGCTGCCGGTGACACCACTGACGAACAGTGTCGGATCGGCCCAGCCTGACGCGAGCAGCGGAACACTCGCGAGGAGGATTGCCGTCGAAAAGCAGCCAGGATGAGCAACGTGCGGTGTTGGCGCGCTTTTCAGATGCTCGGGCACGGCGCAGGTGAACTGCGCCAGCCGCGCGGGCGCGCCATGCGGATGTTTGTACACGGCCTCATAAGCCGCCGCCGTGGCGTAACGGAAGTCCGCCGAAATGTCGACGAAACGCGGCTTCGTACCCGCGGCCTCCGCCGCCTTCAGGAGCGTGTCGATGAGTGCGGCCGCCGCGCCATGCGGGGCGGCGCAGAACACCGCCGAGGTCTTTTCCTTCGCGATGAGTCCAGCGATTTCCGCCTGCGATCTGAATTTTGTGTCGCCAAGAACGGCCGCGAGGTGGGGAAAGGATTTTCCAGCGGGCTCGCCCGGCGAACTGTCCGACATCACGCCCGCGAGCGTGAAGTTGGGATGGCCGGAAATGAGGCGCAGCAGCTCGCCCGACACGTAGCCGGTGCCGCCAAGAACGATGGCTGGGATCTGGTTGGGCGTGGACATGGTTCTCTTTACTCGTTCGCAGCGCGATCGAGCGCGCGGGCTTGCGTCAGGCCCACCGAATTGATGATGGAGTCGCCCAGCGCCGCTCCGGCCGACAGCGCATTGAACGCCGGCACCTTGAGCTGCTCCTGGATGATCTGCACGCCCACCGCGTTGTCCGTGGACGGACCAGTCACCGCGATCGGCTCGATGCCATAACGTTTGCGCAGGATGTCGACGCCGCCGTACGCGGCCACCGGATCGTTGGCGGACAACACGACGCCCGTCATCGCCTTGCGCAGATCTTCTTGTTCGAGGATCGCGTCCACGCCGTAGGTGCCTAACAATCCGTCGCCAAGCTCGAAAACGATGACGTCGGGCTTCTTGTCCGACAGCTCAGTGAGCATGGTGCGCGTGATCGCGGGACCCACCTTGCGTGTGGTGGACACGATGCCGAAGTCCGTGAAGATGAGCGTATTGCGCGCGCCGGCGTCCTCGAAGGCGAGGATGTCGCGGCGCAGGGAAACGCCCGTGGCCTTGAATGCGTCGACCGTGAGGCCGCGATGCCGCATGCGCGAGATGATCGCGGCGGCGGCGGCGGTCTTGCCGGCTTCCATACACGTGCCGGCGAGCGCGACGACCGGTACGCCGTGCGTGTTGAGCGCGGCTTCGGGGTCGAACTTCCGATAACCCACGCGCGCGGGCACGCCGATGCGTTCGCCGAGATAGGGGAAATCGAGCACGCCACCGATGACACGGCAGTCGAACGGCCTGCCCTTGTCGGGATTGACAGAGTCGCACACGCCGAGCACACCGCCGATGTTGAGCATCTGCAGGATGTCGCCGGGTTTCACGCTCTCCGGCACGTGGCCCGAATAGCCGAACAGCGCCTTACGGTGTCCCAAGGCACCGGCAACGATATCGCCCTTGCCGACCTTCGCCATGCGGCCGCTGGTTAGCTCGAGCGTGTTGTAGGTGGACTTGTTGGTGAGGATTTCCACGACCACGACCACGCCTTCCTCGGCGGGAATGTTGTCGAGAGCGACGCGCACTTCGTTACCCAGGCCGCAGGCCTGCGTCACCGAAGCAATCTTGTCTACGACTACCGTACGCATCACTTGCCTCCAGCCCGGGCATGGAACATGCCCGTAAGCGAAACGATCTTCGAAAAGCCCAGCGCGTCCTGCGGCGACCATTCGCCGTGGGACTCGCCATAGACGCCCTTGGAGACCGCCATCAATGAGTGCGGCGACTCCACACCTTCGACGAACAAGCTACCCGGACGGAACAACACGTGGACCTTGCCGGTGACGCGCTCCTGCGAGGAAAGGAACAGCGCCTCGATGTCGCGGCACACCGGGTCGAGCAGCTGGCCTTCGTGCACCCAGTCGCCGTACGGACCCGCGAGCGATTCCTTGATGCGCTGCTGGCGCGGCGTGAGCACGAGCTTCTCCAGCTCGCGATGCGCGGTGAGCAGCGTTTCGGCGGCCGGCGCTTCGAACGCCACGCGGCCCTTCGTGCCGATGATGGTATCGCCGAGATGGATCCCCCGGCCGATTCCATAGGGGGCACCGAGAGTTTCGAGCCGCTCGACGACTTCGACCGCAGACATCGTCTGACCGTCGATGCCGACGGGACGGCCCTTCTCGAAATGAAGGGTGTGTTTCGCGGGCGGCTTCGGATTCGTGAAGGCGTCCTTCGAGAGCACCCACGCGTGATCCGGGATGCTGCCATCGGAAGTGAGCGTCTCCTTGCCGCCGATCGTCACGCCCCACAGGCCGCGATTGATCGAGTACGCGGCGCCATAGGGCGGCAGCGGCAAGTTGCGCGCCGTGAGGTAATCCAGCTCTTCCTGGCGCTTGAAAGCCTTGTCGCGCACTGGCGCGATCACTTCGAGCTCTGGCGCCAGCGTGCGCATCGCGACTTCGAAGCGAACCTGATCGTTGCCCGCGGCCGTACAGCCGTGCGCGATGGAATTCGTGCCGAGCTTGCGCGCCATCAGTGCGATCTGCTGCGCCTGCATGACGCGCTCGGCGCCCACGCACAGTGGATAGAGCTGGCCGCGGCGCACGTTGCCCATGACCAGGAAACGCAGCACCTGCTCGAAATAATCGGCGCGCGCGTCGATCTGGTGGTGCGCGATGGCGCCGTAGGCCTTCGAACGCTCGGCGAGAGTCTTCGCACCGGCGGCGTCGATGCCGCCCGTGTCGACCGTGACCGTGATGATCGGGCGGCCGTAGTTGTCCTTGAGCCAGGGCACCAGGAACGAGGTGTCGAGACCGCCGGAATAGGCGAGGACAATGGGTTTGCTCTTGTCAGTACTCATTTTTATTCAGACTCCGAAAGCGTCGCGCAACTGGTCGAGAACGCGCCCCTGGGCGCGCGCGTCGGCCGTTGCGATGAAAATCGTGTCGTCGCCGGACACAGTGCCGGCGACGTCCGGCCAGCCGGCTTTGTCGATTGCCGCGGCCACGCTGCTCGCCGAACCGATCGTTGTCTTCACGACGATGATGGAGGGTCCGGCCGTCCGCACTTCGCGTACGAATTGTGCGACGGCAGCGTAATTGTCCTGCGTTCTGGCTGAAAGCTCGGCGTTGTCGGGCAGCACGTAGCCGTCACTGGCCTTGAGTACACCCAGCTCCCGCAGATCGCGGCTGATGGAGGACTGCGTAACCGCGTGGCCTTCTCGCTTCAACAGGCGCACGAGCTCCTGCTGCCGGCGCACAGGAGAGCTGCGCAGCAGGCGGACGATGGCGGTACGTCGCGCCTCACGGTGATGATCGGTCTGCATAAAGTTTGCGTATGGTGCATAAACATGCACGGACCGTCAATAACTTTCTAGGCGCGGCGTGACGGCGGCCCACATGGATGGACCCGGAATTGAAGCCGAAAAGGATGTCCGCCCGGTTACGCGTCCGGCCGGATCGGTTTGATGGCGGCGTCGCCCACCACGGTGGTCCACTCGCGCACCTTCCAGGCGGTGACCAGGCCGCTTTTCACATACGGATCCTCGGCCGCGAAGCGCTCCACGACGTCCCTGCCTGGAACCGAGAACCACAGGACTCCCCCATCTACCGGTTCGGCGAGGGCCCCCGCGAGAATCAGCTCGCCGCGCTGCTGGGCGGCCCAGGCGTGCTTGAGATGCGCGCCGCGAAACTGTGCGCGCCTTTCGAGTACGTCGGGGACATACGTATAGAAGAGGAGAAAGTGCATGGCATTTCCGATGGGCCTGGCCGCGCGAATCATAATTCAGCGTTATGCTGATTGCCGTGCGTAAATGCCTCGCCATGATGCTCCCGCTCGTCGGGTTCGCCGTCTGCGCATCGCAGCTGAACGCCGCGCCGGTCGTGCGCGACGGCGACATCATTTTCCACACTTCGCGATCTTCGCAGTCCGTCGCAATCCAGCGAGCGACACATTCGCCCTGGAGTCACATGGGTGTGATCATCCATCGCAACGGCCAGCCCTACGTGTTCGAAGCGATTGCGACGGTGCGTTACACGCCGCTCGAGAAATGGATTGCACGTGGCGACAAAGGGCGCTTCGTCGTCAAACGTTTTGCGGAGGGATTGACGGGCGAACAGGCCGCGAAACTGCGCAAGGCGGCGCACGACTTCGAAGGCAGGCCCTACGACCTCTACTTCGAATGGTCGGACGATCGCATCTACTGCTCGGAGCTGGTATGGAAGTTGTATCGCCGCGCGCTGGGCATCGAGATCGGCGCTCGGCAGAAACTGCGGGAATTCGATCTCACCGACCCCGCCGTCCGCGCGAAAATGCGCGAGCGGTACGGAAAATCTGTGCCCCTGGCGGAGCCCGTGATTTCTCCCGCGGCGATGTTCACCGCAAAATCTCTCGAGACGGTCGGCACGAACTGAACTATCGGCGGCACGCCCGCAAGTAGTTAGCGGGCGTGGCGGAAGGTCAGGTTGTAGCGAAACGCGCCGGTCAGCGGGTGTATGCCGGGTTTGATCGGCCGCACGGCATGATACGCAAGCCGCGCGGGTCCACCCCACACCAGCACATCGCCATCGGTCAGCGCGACCGAACGACCCTTGCCGCCCCGGGTGAGTCCGTAGAACGCGAAGCTCGCAGGCAGTCCTATCGATACCGAAACGATCGGCTGTGCGAAATTCTGCTCGTCGGCATCGCGATGCGCAGTCAGCCGCGCGCCGATTGAATATCGATTGACGAGACAGGCATCCGGAACGAAATCGGGAAACCCGCCGCTGTTCGCCGCCGCGAGCGCGAGTCTCGTGAACTCCACCGGCATCGCCGGCCAGTCGTGTCCCGTGAGCGGATCGCGCGAACTGTAACGATAACCGCTGCGATCGCTGACCCAACCCAGCGGCCCGCAATTCGTCATCGCGACCGACATCGTTTGCCCGCCCGGCGTAACGAGGTTGCGGAACGGCGCGGCGGCCGCGACTTGCTGGATGTGCCGCATCAGCGTCTTGCTGTCCGCAAAGCCGCGCAACCACGTGATCCCTTCGTCGAGACGGATCGCATCCTCCGACGTCCGATCGGCAAACGGCAGTGGCAACGTATTCATTTCTCGATGGTGAAGACGAGATCGGCGGCGCGCTCCTTGCCTGCCTCGGTTTTCACGGTCCAGTGATCGTCGAGCGTGTATCTCATCTTGATCGTGTTGATCGACTCTGTCAGAGAGATTCCATAACTCACGTACAGTCGCGGCGACAGATATTTTCCGAGCACCAGCGAGGTGCCAATCTGATCGCTCCCCATGTCGAAGTCGGATTCGACGCTGATATCGGGGAGGCCGAGCTTGTTGCCGAGCTCCGCGGCCAGCAACGCGGCCGCTTGACCCGCAACCTCGGTGCTCGCCGTCGGTCCGCTGCCGGCCCGATTCGCGGACTGCGCGGTTTGCAGCGAACCACCTGCGAGGATCAGCGAAACAATCTGCGACTGCGGGATCGACGGCTCCGAGAAGAACGACAAGCGCGGTTCGCGCAGTGAGCCGCGCACGTTCACACCGGCCTTCACGTCGGGAAATTCCTTGACGGCGCGGATGTCCACGGCGGGATCCGCGAGCAATCCGCCGTTGAAGATCAGCCGGCCGCGTTCGATGTCGAGCTTGCGGGCGAACGCGGTGTACTGCCCGTTCTTCACCTGCAGTTCGCCCGTCGCGCGCGTCGGCTCGCCGGGCAACGTGCGTTCGGTGATGCTGCCGGTGATATGGCCCGACAAGCCATACGTTTCGATCGTCACCTTTTCGCCCAGCGTCATCGTGATCTCGCTCGTCACGCGGAACGGGTCGGCTTCGACCTCCTGGGTCTCGCCGACCATGACTTCATCCGCCGAAGGCAACACAGCGTTGGTGAGATCCGCCGGCTGGATACGCGCCAACGGTAGTTTGACTTCGCCCTTCACGAAGATGTCGCGGCCGGCGATGCGAAAGTCGAGATCGGGCGAGGCGTCGATGCGCGCCTCCGGAACGTCGACGATCCGCAGGTTTTCACCGTCGAGGCGGATGTCGCCGTAAGGCAGGCCGTCGCGCCACTCGATCTTTCCCGAGCTCGCGAGCTTGCCCGCGCCGGCTCGCGCGGTGGAACTGAACTCGAGGTTGTTGGAGACGATGCGTGATTCCATCTCGAGCTCGCGCAGCGCGAGATTGAGCTGGTAGAAATCGAGTTCCGCGCCGCTGAGCTTGAGGGTGCCGCTCACGGCGGGGCGCCCGAGCGTTCCCGTGAGCGCGAGGTCCGCGTCGAAGTGACCGCTCGCCCTATCGATCTCGGGCACATACAGCGTGATGAAACCCAGTTCGCCGGTTGCCATCTGGATTTCCGCGCGCAGTGGCCAGTCGACCATATCGGCCGAGGTGCGCTCGGTGCGCATGCGCGCGGCGATGAGGCCGCGTTGCGCGGCGTCGAGCCTGAGTTCTGCGTTCATGTGATCCGGCTCCGCCTTCAGCGCGAAGGCGCCGGAACCGAAATTGATGATGTCGGTGCGTCCACTGGCGAGTCGGTGCTTGATCGCGGCATCGACAAGATCCACGCGCGCCTCGCCGATGAACGGCGCTCCGCCAGTGCTGCGTGCATTGGCGGTGGCGTTGATGGTGCCCTGGTATTCGACCTTGGGCGTAAGTCCGGCGGTGAGTGCGCTGATCGGCAGATTTCCCGCCTCCGCCCGTGCGCTCCAACCCGCGCGGTTCCATTCTCCTTCGCCGCACAGCCGCGCAACCTTGCCGCGGAGGCACAACGCGTCGACTTTGAATTCGCTTGCGCTCACCAACAGCGCGGCCGGCGCATCGAGTTGCAAGTTGAGATTGGCGTCGTCGTCGATGGTGAGGCCGTCGATCGTTCCCTTCCATGCGGACTCGACGAATCCCCCCTTGCCGCGCAGGTGCGCGCTCGTCTTTCCGGCGAGCGCATCGATGCGCAATGTGTGATCCGAAGTGGCGCCGTCCAGCAGCAGATTGAACTGGGTGAGTTCGCGCTGACCGAGAGTCAGGCGCGATACCGCGATGTCAGCGTGTGAGGGGCGCGAGCCGCGCCAGTCGACGTCGACATTTGCCGCGAGTTTTTCGATCTTCAATTCGCCGTGTTCGACGCCCGCGCCCTGCGCGGTGAGCTTCACCACGGGCGCCTCCGCGGTTCCGGCGACGAGGCCGGTGGCGGTGAGCTGGCCCCGCGCGCCTTCGGCGATCAGCCCGAGATTGTCCGCATTGAGACTGAAATCGAGTTTGAGCTCCCGTTTCGCGCCGACGGTGCCGTTGATCGCGACACGCGTGGTGCCGGCGCGCAGGCGTATGTCATCGAAAGTCCAGTCCTCGCCGTGCTCGAGCCGCACGCGACCACGGCCCGAAGCAGAGTTGCCGCGCAGCTTGCCGTTGAGATTGGCGACCGCGACATCGAGGAACTCAGTACCGTTGAAGGGCTTGCCGCTTGCGGTGAGGTTGAAGTTGAGCGCGCCTCCGAACCCGGAGCGTAGTTCCTCCGGATTGAAACCCGTCACGGCACCGGCGAGTGCCCAGCCCTCCTGCGGGGACCAGCGAGCCTCACCGGCGAGCCGTGAACTGCCGCCAAACGCACCGAGATTCAGTTCGTCGACCTGAAGATGATCCTTGTGCAGCGCGCCGCGCAGCGCGACGCCCATCGGCGCGAGTTGCGGGACGACGAGCTCGCCGTTGGCGCTGATCCCGTATGGCCAGATGCCTTCGAGCCGATACTCGCCGGTCGGGCTGCCGAACAATTGCGGAGTTTCCTCCGTGAAGCGCGCGGCCAGCGGCCAACGCAGGCCGTTCCAGTCGCCCTGGAGCATCAGCCTTGGCCCATTGTCGGCGGTTTCGATGGTCCCTTGTCCCGTCGCGGTGCTGCCGGTGGACCGATGAATCACCGAGTAGTGAGTCGCGTTGACCACGCGATCCGCGTAGTTGCCCTCGAAGACGACGTCGAACAGTCCGGCGCCCAGGCCAGGAACGAGCAGCGGGCCGCGCGCATGGAACGCATTCATCTCGCCGCCGAGGTCGAGTTTTCCGCTGATGATGCCGAGCGCGTCGCCCGCCCCGAATGCCTGAAGATCGAAATTGTGTACCTGTGCGGCGCCCGTCCAATGAAACGATTTGGACAACGAGAGCAACTCGCCGGAAAAGTCAGCGCGGAACGGCGCCTGTAGTTTGCCGGTCAGCGGGAGACGATCGAGGTCGCCGGCGAAGCTCGCATCCGCGCGCCATTCCGGCTGACCTTCGATGATCATGCGAGTCGTCGTTTCTCCGCTCAGTTTCATCGTTTCGGCGGCGCGCAGCTCGCCGATGGCGCGCGAGTGCAGGAAGCCATAGATGACGTTGCCTTCGAAGATGCGGATCGTCTTGTGCCCGACGATGCCGGCGCCGCTGACATCCTTGAACTCGACGCGCTGGCCGCGGGGCGCGACGATGACCAGTAGTTTGGTCGCCGCGCTTTCCGCGCCGATGCTGAGCAGCCGCGGCAAGAACTTGGCCGGGGTCTTGGGCCGGTCAGGCGGTCGTGGTTTGACGTCTATCTGCACGAGATCCGCGTACGCCCGTCGCACGGAGATGCGCCCGACGAGCAGCGGCCAGAAATTGACGCGCGCACTGCCGCCTTCGACGCGCACGCGCGTGAGCACGTGTTCGACGTCGACCAGCCGCGCGCTGAAACCGCCGGCAATGGTGCCTTGCACATCCTCGATCTTGAGCGTGACTTCGCCCATCTTCTCGGGCAGGCGGTTCACCGCGAATTGCAGGCCCGACTCGGTGTAGATCACCCAGGCGAGAAATGCCAGCAGGCACAGGATGAACACCCCGAGCGCGAGCGCAGCGATCTTGAGCCTGCGCCTGATCACAGCTTGGGAGAGAAATTGAGATGCAGTCGCGGACCCGGGCGGCTGCTGGAACCCGGCGGAATCGTCAGACCCTGCGCGACGTCGATGCCGACCGAGACGATGGGCAGACGCATGCGCACGCCGATGCCGACCGAATACATGAGTGGATCGCCGAAGTTGTCGAACGCGTTTCCGACATCGCCGAAGACGGCAACCGACAGATTCCTCCACGGCAGATCGCGAATCAGTTCAGCCGAGGCGGCGACCAGATGTTTGCCGCCGACCTTTTCGAAGACGATGTCGCCATTCGAGTCGGTGGTCGGTTCGACGGGCGACAGTTCGTTGACGCCGTAGCCGCGTACGCTGCGGTCGCCACCGGCGAAGAAGCGCTGCGACGGCGCGAGAGCGCTCGACTGCGAGACCGCGGTCGCGCCGATGTCGCCGCGCAGCAGCACGTGCCACTTCGGCGCGATGTCGAAAACGCGCTCGCCCTGCAGGCGCACCTGCAGGAAGTCGGAGTCGGAACCCAGATTCTGCGTCGACCCGCGCAGCTCCGCGTACAGCGCGCGACTCAACAACGCTTCACCAAGGTAGTTGCGCGGGACGAGCGAGAAACTTATGCCGGGAATGAGCAAGGTCTGATGATCGCGCCGGCCCGAGGTGATGAACTCGGAGTCGGTATCCAGGAATTCGACATACGTGACGCGCTGCCAGTAGTTGCCGAACCATGGGCCGCGTACGTGCGTGAAGCTCGGCGTGAAGTTGATGGTCTGGTCGTCGATGTCGGCGAGGCGCTCGTGAGAACCAGTCAACTGCAGCGTGAATTTCTCGATGGCCGGATCACCGATCGGAATGATGTAGCGTGCGTCGATCGACTGCGTGAGCGCCGCCGCCCGCACCTCCGTCCGGAAGCGGTGACCGCGGCGATTGACGCGCCGGTCTTCCCAGGCAACGGTGCCGCGCAATTCGGTGTCGGTGCCGTATCCCACGCCGAACTGGTAGCGCCGCCGGCGATTCGGCTCGGCGACGATGTTGACCGGCACCTCGAGATCTTCGCGATTCCGGTCTCCGGGAAGCACCTCGACGGTGGAGAAATACTGGCTGTCGTCGAGCGCGAATTGCGTGCGCAGAAGCTCGGTGGCGTTGAAGGGTTCGTTCTCGTGGAACCGCAGGTAGCGGCGCGCCAGCGAATCGTCGATCGCATCCTGCGTGATCGTCGTGGCGCCGAAGTGATAACGCGGGCCGGTTTCCAGCGCGATCTCGATCTCGGCGGAGCGCGCCCGCGGATCGACGCGCATTTCGTTGCGCAGCATGCGCGCATCGAGATACCCGTAGTTAGTCGCGGCGCGCAGCAGCGCGCCCTTGAGAGATTCGTATTTGGCGTGATCGAGCCGCTCGCCGGAATCGATTGGCAGATTGTTGGTGATGTCCGTGAATATCGGGTCGCTGGCGCCCGGTCCGGTCACTTTCACGTCGACCTTTTGAACCACCACCGGTGTGCCCGGGATGATCATGATCGAGACTTGATAGTTCTGTTCGCCCCGATTGCCTTCGTGTTTGACCACCGAGTTGACGGCCGGCTCGTAGAAGCCGAAGGGCCGCAGGGCCGAGCGCACTTCGCGCTCGATCCGCTCCTGCAGCCGCTCCACGAACTCGGGCGAGAGATCGTCGGAGTTCTGGTGGCGCTCGAGCGAGAGAAGGGCGAGCACGTTCGCGCGTACATCGTCGGCAACGCCGTGCACCTGGACTTCGATCCCCGCGCGGGCGGGCGAGACGAAGTACGCGGCGCAGAGGGCGATGAGCGAAAGCGCAAGAAGGCGCGTGCGATGTTTGAACTGCAACGTCGGCATGACACCGCTGTGGGGCGGGAATGGCTTGAATTCTAATGAGAGTCGCCGTTGCGCGCGCGGGTTCCGGCCGGTATTGCTACGCGTTCAAGGTTGCCCGGCGGCGCCGTTCAGCGAGTGTTCAGTTACTCGGGTCACCAGGCCATTCGCGTCGAAGCATCGTTCGGCCACGGTGACGACACCATCGTTGCCGATGCCGAGAACTGTCGAACAGCGGGTTCCGAACATGGAATCCAGCACGAATGGCGCCGAAAGTTTTCGGGCCAATTCGGGCGAGAGGTCCGACGACTCCGGCCGGTCCTGCGAGGAGGCAGGCTCCCGGTCCGCAAGTACAGTGAATAGCGTTTCGAACAGTGCCGGCCCCGGCATGTCGGAATCGCCGAGGAGCGCCGCGAATCGCTCCTTCACGCGCAAGAGCTTGGGCCAGGGAGTATCGAGGAATTCATTGGAAAGGCCGTAAATGCCGGGATCGAGAGCGCGCGCGAACTGGTCGGCGCGATTCGACGCGTACCAGAGCGAGTTCGAGTCCGCGAGCAGCAGGTTGAAGCCGGCGAACCCGGGGGCATCGGTTTCGAGTTCCCGCAGAAATTCCCCGGCCGGGCGTGGTTGCGAAAGAAAGCCCGGAATGAGGCCGCCACGCGACGGGGCGCTGCGCCGGCGCCGCCCGAACTCGCGGAAATTGGTGACGCTCCCGAACCGCCCGCGCGCGTCGAGCGCCAGCCAGGCTCCGTTCGCCTGCAGATCGCGGCCGCCGACGATTCCGGCGGCGTCATTCCACGCCGCGAGCGGCGCCGCCGGACGGGCATGGAACTCGTCGCGGTTGGCAGCGACGACCAGCCGGTAACGCGGGTGGCGGCGCCACGCGAGGACTAACAAACACATCGGACTTCAGGCCCCGGCCGGCCGTGGAGGCGAATGGAACCAGCGATCGATCAGGCGTGCGGAGATCGCGCCGGCCGGCGGCAATGCGGGGGCGCCGGCCGCGATGTCCGCACGGGAAAACCAGCGGGCGTCTTCGAGCTCGCCGTCGCGCAGCGTTATGTCATGGGTTCGGGCCACGGCGCGAAAACCCAGCATGAGGGAGGAAGGAAAAGGCCAGGGTTGGGATGCTTCGTATTCGACGTTTCCGGCCAGGACTCCGGTCTCTTCGGCCACTTCGCGGACCACCGCGTCTTCGAGGCTCTCACCGGGCTCCACGAAGCCGGCGATGGTCGAGTAGCGGCCGGCCGGCCACGCTGCCTGGCGGCCTAACAACACGCGTTCGTCCGCGGGGTCCGTGACCAACACGATGATCGCCGGATCGAGGCGCGGAAAAGTTTCCGTCCCGCACTCCGGACGACTGCAGCGCAGGACGTGTCCCGCGCGGACGGAGATGTTCGCGGCGCCACATACTCCGCAATGGCGATGTCGTGATTTCCACAAACTCAGTGCCCGGGCGTAAGCGAGCAATGCCGCCGAATCGGGGGCGAGCAGCGGCGCGAACGGCCGCAACTCGCGCATCTGCGTTCCGCCCGGCAGTGATTCGGCCACGCGCGCGTCGCGCACGTCGATCAGCACGCAACGCGCGCCGCGGAACCAGCCTAACAACGTGAATTCTTCGTCAGCGGCCGCCGCAACCAGGGCGTGATCGCCGGTGAGAAAGGCGATCTCCAGCGAATCGCCACTGGTCAGAAGCTGTGTGGCGCCGAATTCCAGCACGTAACGTGTCGCCGGATCGGCGCGCGCGGCGGCCACCCATCCCGGATCGTCGCGCAGTTCCGCGCGACGATCGAGGAAGGAGCCGCCGAACAGCGTGGGACGAATACTCACCCGGCAGAATTTACCGTAACCGGGGCTTGTGCGTCTTCGCAGGCGGTTCAGCCCGTGCGCGGCGCCGGCCACTCACCTGGCTCACCGGAAATCTCCGCGATTGCGCACTCGTTGCAAATCGGCGCTCGTAATACGAGCCGGTCGGTCACGAGCACGCTGCTGCAGTCGCGGCAGTTGGCGACGCGCAACTCGTCGCCGGCCAGCAACGCGCCGAGCAGATAGACCGCGTGCTCGAATGATATCTGTGGTTCCAGAACGAGCGCCCGGTAGGTTTCGAATGCCTCGCACAACAAGGCGCCTCGTGCGACGGTCGGCGCGTTTTGCGCCGATTTGTCGGCCGCCGATCCATCCGCGCTGATCGACTGCGAGGTGATGAGGCCAAACAGGCTGCTCACGCTCGCAAACACCGCGGCCTCCCGCCGAATGCGCTGCGAACGCGTGAAAAACGCCGCCTGTCGCGGCGACTTGCCGCGATGCCGTGTTACGCCGGAGCCGTCACTCTCGTATAGATAGGTGCGGTAAAGCTTGCGGATGCGGTCGTCGGTGAGTCCGGTCCATGCACGAATAGTGTGCGTGCGTGCTTCGAGATGGATGAAGCGCAGCGCGAGATCGAGCCTGAGTCGGTCGCGGCTGTATCGGTCGTCTGAGATACGCATGATTTCCCTGCCTGCGGTTAGTTATTCGTTCGATTCAATTTGGGAAAAATTTCCCAAATTTGCATATGACTTTCAAGTGCCCGAAGTGCAAGATATCCGCGCAAACAGGGAGTAATGACATGCCTAGCTGGTTAGGGCAGAAATCGCGCGACGAAGGACGTCACTGGCTGCCATCGCAGGGAGTCGACCCTGCGCCGCTCACGGAACTGAATGCGGAATGCCTCGGGCTGCTGTCCGCGCGCGCCGCCGAAGTAGTTTGCAATGCGTCAAATCCGCCGCTGCTGCTGGCGCTGCGCGCGCCGTGGGAATCCCTGACTTCTCAGGCGACACGCCGACTTGCAGCGGCTCCTTTCAGTTTGTTCGACGCTGGATTCGCATCCGCTTCCCGTTGGCTGGAACTGCGCGGCCGTGCGGTTCAGGAACTGACCCCGCGTGCCGAACACATCTATTTCGACCCCGTAGCGGCGCGGTCGATAACGCGTCGCGCGTTGGTGTACGGCTGGCACCTGGCGCGCAGCCGCCCGCGAGCCGCGTGCCTGGTGTTTGGCTGCACCAACGCGTCGGTTGAGGCGCTCGCCGCCTGCTCGTTGTCGGTGCTCGAGGCGGCGGCCGATCGCAACGCCGCGCGGTTGCGCCCCCGTTGGCCTCATCAACTGAAGTTCTGGAGAGAATTGCTGGCAGCCGCGTCAGCCGCCGACGACAAGCGCCTGCACGATCTGCTGCTCAGCGGAATTCAACGGCTTGCGGCAGAGACCTTGATCGCACATTCCCCCTGACCTTTACCGGGGCCAGCTCGTTCGCGCGGACGATTTGTTCCCGGGATGCAGTGATTCCCGGCGGGTGACCGGCGTGACGTGCGCGGAACACCGGGCGCTCGTAAGCGCTTAATTGGAACCGGGAAATCAGCCGCCCGGCGTGCGATGACCGGATCCGGTCCAATCTCGGGGGCGACAGCGGGCCACAACGGGCCGATAATGCCGGCGGGTTCGATTTCGACGCCAGCTCCGGGTACGCGGATACCCGCCGCTTCTAACTAGCCAGGTTGAAGCCGGGGTTTTCCGGCGCGTCGCGTCGCAGACCCGCGCCAATATGTAGAGTTCACGGAGTCTGCTCACACATGCCTGCAACTGCCCGCGCAGTGTCCTTGTCGATCCTCTTCCTCATACCCGTCGCGGGCCTCGCTCAGACTGGTCCCAGTGATCCCCAGGTCATCGCCGCCGCGCCCACCGCCAAGATCAGCGTGGGCTCGCGCAAACTCGCCGGCCATGTGGTTGCTACCGTGCGTGTCGGAGACGACGGCCGAGTCAAGGAAGTCCTCGTCACCGAAAACACGGCGGAGCCGGCTTTCGAGCCCCAGATCGTGCGGGTGCTGCAAAGCGCGCGCTTTCGCCCCGGAATCGACGCGGCGGGCAAGCTCATCGAGTCGAGCATCGAAATGAAAGTGGAGTTGCGCCAGTCGACTGGACCTGAGCCGAAGGCGGTGGCGGCGAAGCCGGATCCGCAACTCAACGACCTGGAGAAGGCACGCATCAAGCGCATGCGTTGCATCGACTTCGTCTGGGAGTGGGATCTCCTGCGCAAGGAAGCCGGTGACGCGGTCGCCACCGAGTTCATGCCGCGGATCGCGACCACGATGTACGCAACGCTGCGCTCCGAGGCCGGCGAATACGTCGATGCCAAGGTATGGAAGGCTTCGGCCAAGGGGCTGCGCGAAGCCGCAAACCGTTGCCGCGACCAACCGCAAACATTGTTCTGGCAGGACACCTTCAAACCCACCATGGATGAAGCCATCGCCGACTAGGCGTGGTTCGCCGCCTTTCGGGGCGGTGTTTCCCGACCCCACTCGAATATGCACGCACTGTCGATTCGCGGACTGACGAAGATCTACAAGAACGGGGTACAGGCGCTCAAGGGCGTCGACCTCGATGTGGAACGTGGCGATTTCTTCGCGTTGCTCGGCCCGAACGGCGCCGGCAAGACGACGCTCATCGGCATTCTGACCTCGCTGGTCAACAAGACCGCGGGTACTGTGAGCGTATTCGGGCACGACCTCGACCGCGAGCTCGAGGCGGCCAAGGCCTGCATCGGCATCGTCCCGCAGGAAATCAATTTCAACCAGTTCGAGACTCCGCAGACGATCCTCGTCAACCAGGCGGGTTTCTACGGCATCGATCGCGGCCAGGCGCGCGAGCGCACCGACAAGTATCTCGAGCTCCTGCAGCTCGCGGACAAGCGCAACAAGATTGCGCGCGGACTTTCGGGCGGCATGAAGCGCCGCCTCATGATCGCGCGCGCGTTGGTGCACGAGCCGCGCCTGCTGATACTCGATGAGCCCACCGCGGGTGTCGACATCGAGATCCGCCGCTCGATGTGGGACTTCCTGCGCGAGATCAATGCTCGCGGCACGACCATCATCCTGACGACTCACTATCTCGAGGAAGCCGAGACGCTGTGCCGAAACATCGCGATCATCAACGGCGGGCTGATCGCCGAACGCGATCGCATGTCGAGCCTGCTGCGCAGGCTGCAGGCGGAAACCTTCGTCCTCAACCTGCGTGAGGCGATCGGCAGCGTGCCGCAGGTGCCGGGTTACGAGTTCGACCTCATCGATGACCACACACTCGAGGTGGAAGTGTCGAAGGAACAGAGCCTCAACGAAGTGTTTGCGAATCTCACCTCACAAGGCATCGGGGTGCTCTCGATGCGCAACAAGGTCAATCGTCTCGAAGAACTGTTCATGAAACTGGTCGAGCGGAAGCCGGGCGGCGGAGCGAGCGCGCCATGAACGACGCCTCCGAAGCGGCGACTCGCGCGCCGGATTCACCCAGGGCTCTCGGCCAGGCCCGGATGACGGGCCTCAAGACCATCATCATCCGCGAGTACAGCCGGATCATCCGCATATGGGCGCAGACCATCGTGCCGTCCGTGGTGACCTCCGCGCTGTACTTCGTGATTTTCGGTAGTTTGATCGGGAAACGCGTCGGGCTCATGGACGGCGTGCCCTACATGCAGTTCATCGCGCCCGGCCTCATCATGATGGCGGTCATCACGAATTCGTACGGCAACGTGGTGTCGTCGTTCTTCGGCGCCAAGTTCGGCAAACATGTCGAAGAGATGCTGGTGGCGCCGCTGCCCAACTGGATCATCGTCCTCGGCTACGTCGGCGGCGGCCTGGTGCGCGGCCTGCTGGTCGGCACCGCGGTGACCATCGTGTCATTGATCTTCACCCGCCTCGCGGTGCATCACGTGTTCGTGATCATCGGCGCGGTGGTACTCACCTCGGTGGTTTTCTCGCTCGGGGGATTCATCAACGCGCTGTTCGCGAAGAACTTCGACCAGGTGAACTGGATCCCGACATTCATTCTCACGCCCCTCACGTATTTCGGCGGCGTGTTTTATTCGATCTCGCTGCTGCCGGAATGGGCGCAACGCATCTCGCACGTGAACCCGATCCTGCACATGGTCAACGCGTTCCGTTACGGCTTTCTCGGCACGAGCGACGTCAACGTGATCGTGGCCTTCGCCATAATGCTGCTGTCGGCCGTCGTGCTGTTCGCGATCGCGGTGATCTTCATGAACCGCGGCACCGGCATGCGCGAGTAGGCGTCCTATTCGCTGGCGGCTTCCGCGGCGGCCAGCGCGTCTTTCTGCGCGGCCTGCGCGGCGGCGATGTCGGCCTCGACCTTCTGCTGAGTTTCCTTCGCCTGCTCGAGCTGTTCGGCAGCGGAAGCGCCCTGCGTCGCGGCTACCGCACCCGTCTCGGCAAGGCCGCATCCCGCGACCAGCCACAGCGCACTAACAATGATGACGGACTTCATTCGAAACCTCCGGTTGCGCTTGCATACATACGCCGCTTGCGGCGAGAAAACTGAGCACCAGGTCCCACTGCCGCGGGCAATCGTTGTGGCCGCAGGCATCCAGGTGCAGCGTGGCGCGGCGCGCGATGGCCGCCAATCCCTCGGCGTATTTGCTCGGGAACACGCGGTCCTGGGTGCCGTGCAGCACCAGCACAGGTCCGGAATAGCTGCGCAGCACCGTCCGCGTATCGAAATGATTGAGCAGCATGAGACGGGGCACGCCGTATCCCATCACCACTTCTTCGAGACTTTCGAACGTGCTCTCGAGCACCAGCGCGGCGAGCGGCCGGCGTGCCGCGAGTTGCGCGATCGCGCCGCCCCCGAGCGAACGTCCGTGTCCATAAATTCGGTGCGCGTCGATTCGCGCATCGGCCGCGGCCCAATCGAAGGCCGCGACCAGCGCCGCGGTCAGGCTTTCCTCCGAGGGTGAGCCATCCGAGCGGCCGTAGCCCGGATACTCGACCTGCAGCACGGCGATTCCGGCGTCGCGCAGCGGCCCGAAATCTCCGGCGCGCATGTCGATCAGCTCGGCATTGCCATGCGCGTAGATCATCAACGCAGTCGGAGCGGCGCCGCGGCCCGGCAGGAACCAGGCTTCGACGCGTTCGCCATCGACCGTCAGCCAGACTTCCTCGCCGCCGTTCGCGACGCGCGCCGCCGGATTCCAGGCGGTGTCGGGCGGACGCGGAAACGTGACGAAGCGCTGAATCGCCCAGGTGGAGAAGAGGCCGCCCGCGATGAACAGCCCGCAGACAGTGAGCGCAACGCGCGTGCCGCGATTGTGGAAAAAAGCAGGGCCCGATCCGCTTGGCGGAACGGGCCCTGGCTCGGACATCTAACTAGATTACTTCTGTTTCCAGGCGCCACCGGCGTCCTGGAAGTACCAGCCGGGCTGCGCGCCGGTTTCCACCCAGCGGCGCGCGAAGCTCTTGCGGATGTCGCCTTCCCACTCGGGCTTGTTGTTCGCCTTCGCGATTTCAGAGTACAGCTGGGCGCGGTCGGCGTTGTCTTCCGCGACCAGGCGCTTCACCGTGGCGCGATCCGGCAGGGCGACGGCATTGATGTCGCGCACCGCGATGTCGCCGTTGTTCGTGAGGCCAATCGCGCCGCTCGCGAAGAACTTGCGCAGCTCCTCGAAGCGCTGCTTCATCGACGCCGAAATGCGCGTGATGGCGGGCGAGCTCACATCGAGCGCCTCGGCACCCTGCGCATGCGCGGCCGGCACCAGGGCATTGAGCGCGTTGCCGAACGCGACGAGAAGGACATCGTGCTCACGGGCTGGCGCCATGAAGGACTGCGGCGGCGCGGTGGTGTTGCTCTTGCCGGCACCCGTGATGTCGTTGATCACCTGGTCGGCAGCCCGGTCGGCGGCGGCGGCGGGGAAATACACGTTGATCGTGACGCACGCAGCGATCAGCAGGGTCGCCAGGGCAATCTTGAGAGGCAATATGCGTCGCATTGAAAAACTCCTTGGTTCCAGGCGCGAGCCTGACGACGGCATGATCGGGGCCAACCGATGAATGCGCCCTGAACGCGCCATACGTCAAATGTGCGCGCGATTATTGGCCTGAACGCGGTCGGAGTCCATCGGCGTTACTGCACACTCACTTCATCGAAGTTGGCCGTCTCGATCGACATCATCAACTGGCTCCAGCGCACGCGCCCGGCATTACCAATGATATCGATGCGCGGAATTCCCGCGCCTTTCACGATGAAATAACCATTCGGCGCGGGTTCCACGCCCGACATCTCGCACACGTCGCCCCGCAGCCGGCAGGTTATGCCTAGCTTTTCGTAACGGTATTCATCGAAGAACCGCAGTACGCCCGATTGCAGCGCCTGGATCACGCCGCCGCCGCCGCCACCCACGTTCGACAGACTGCCCACCGCCTTCGCGCTGATGCGGCGGCGCGATCTGTCGCCTTCCGGCGTGGCGAGCCGCGCATCGAACCGCGTCGGTGTCCATGCGAAAAGTTCGAGTCCGAGCACGTCGGCTTCGAGTTTGCCGGTGATGCTGCCGACCTCGAAGGTGCGGGTGACGAGATCCAGATCCAGATCACGTGCGCGCACGTCGGCGAAGAATTCCGGCAGGTTGCCGAGCGGATCCTTCAGCCGGATGTTGCTGCCGACAATGGTTCCGCCGAACACGTTCGATTCCACGTTGCCGTCGAAAGTCAGCACGTCGTCCTTGAGCCGCACGCCGGGAATGTTCGCGGACAACGTGCCCGAGAATTCGGGCCAGCCGAACGCCTTCGCGAGCAGCGGCATGCTGATCGGCTCGATGGCGCCCGAGAAGGAGACTTCCAGGTGGTCGCCGCCGAGATTCGCCATCGCGAAGGTCTCGATCGCGAGTCCGCCGTCGAACACGGGTAGTTTGGTCGGCCGCGCGAGCGCGAAGTTCTGATCGAATGCGACGAACTCGATGTTGGCCGCGCCGCCCGAAAGCCCATACGCGCCGCCGGATTTCCACGCGAGTCTCGAGAGTTGCGCCACCCCGGCGCCGGCCGGCGCCCAGTGCACGTCGCCTTCCATCTTTTCGATATGCAGCCGGCCGCGGTTGTCACGCAGGTCCAGCCCCTCGGGTTTCATGTGCAGGCTTGTGATGCCGTTGTCGACCACGGACAACTCCCCGCTCAAGGTGCCGCTCATCGAAAGATCGCCGAGCAGACTCGCCGCGAGCGCGATCTGCATGTAACTCGTGTAGGCCGCCGGGAATTCGAGCTTCGCGAGCTGGAAGTTTCCGGACAGGGAAGGTGTCTCAGCCACCAGATTCACGCTGCCTTCGCCCGAGACGTCGATCAGCGACTTCTGCTGGAGCCTGAACGCGTCGATCGACAGCATCTGCCCGCGCATCACGCCGCGGGTTTCGAGGCGCAGTGGATTCACGCCGAGATTCAGCAGGATCGGGCCCAGCAACGCCTGGCCCTCGGCGCCCGTCAGTTCGAGATCGAGCGCCGTCGAATCCGCCCCGAGGCGCGCGCGCAGGCGCGCGGTCGCGGCAAGTTTCTCGGCCACGATGGTGCTTTCCTCGTTCGTGAGATTCACGTCCGCGAGCCGCACGCCGATGTCGGCGGTGGTGCCCGCCCCATCGTCGGCCGCTGAACCTTCGATTGCTGCGCTGCCGTCGATCGTCAGATCCGCGGGCACCTTGAACCACGGTTCGGCGAACTTTCGCAGCGCCGCAATCGGCGCCGAATCGGTGCGGCCGGAAACTTTCCAGCCTTTCTCATCCATGCGCGCATCGAGGCTGGCGACGGTCCCGGCGATGCGGATGTCGCTGCCGTTCAGCGTGGTGACGCCGGTGTCACTGCGCATCTCCATGGCGACTTTCATGTCGATGCCGCCGGTCGGGCCGCCGCGCGCCGAGAAACGGCCGCGTGCGCAGCCGAAGCGCGGTTCGGCGACTACGGGTTCTTCGCAATCGAGCAGCAGGTCGGTGAACACCCCCGCGGGCGCGGGCAACCGCGCGCTGCCCGCACGCACGATCGCGCGGGTTTTTTTATCGGACAGGACGTCGAGGCGCGCACTGACGTTGGTCGCCGGGATCCCGGCGATGGTGAGTTCGCGCACTTCGAGCACGATGGCGTCGACCGCATGCGCCGCGGGCGATATGCACGCGAGAAGGGAGGCAACCAGCATCACGAGGCCATTCAGGAATGGCGCTCGGTGGTTAGGGGGCCGCATGAACTGCCGCAACATTGGACGACATTCTAGCGCCGGAGGAACTCTGCGGCGCGTGGGACGTTTGCTCGCGGTGGGTATCGTGGTGCTGACGCTCACGGCCTGCGGCACGCAGTTCGCGTACAACCGGCTCGACTGGTTCATGCATCGCTACGTGTCGGGCCAGGTGTCGCTGGATGCCGAGCAGTCGCGCGAACTGCGCGAATATCTCGATGAGTTTCTCGTCTGGCATCGCCGGCACGAACTGCCGCGTTATGCGGACTTTCTCGAGCGGCTCGCCGCTGCCACCGCACATCCGCTGAGCCGCGACCAGTTCGAGAATGGCCGCCGTGAAGTCGAGGATTTCATGCGCGCATCGGTGAGCCAGGGCGCGCCGGATGCGGCGCGCTGGCTGCGCTCATTGCGGCCCGAGCAGCTGGAAGAAATGTTCGCGAACTTCGCCGAAAAGGGACGCGAATCGCGCGCCGAAGCCTGCGCGCGCGATCCAGAGGAACGGCACGAAGAAAACGTGGAACGCATGATCGACAACGTCGAGCGCTGGACCGGCCGGTTGCGCGCTTCGCAGCGCACGCTGATCGAGACACGGCTCGCCGGCTTTTCGGTGGATGACTGCGGCGATCCCGAGGCTGTGGACGGCGAACGAAATTCCTTCCGGGCAGTGGTCGAGGAGTACCGGTCGCAACCCGACTTCGCGCAGCGCATCGCGGTTTTCATCACGCGCCCGGAGAGCCGCGGGGACGCGGAGCACCGCCGCGCCTACGAGGCCAACCGTGAACGCTTCATGCAGCTGCTCGTGGATATCAACCGATCGCTCAGTCCCGAGCAGCGCGCGCGCTCCGTAAAACGCCTGCGTGCACTCGTGGCTGAAATGCGGGAGCTCGCGGCCTCCTGACCAGCCGGACCCCCGGCCGGGGGATTTCGGCCGTCCCGCAACAAATCCTTAACACGGCGGTCATCGTGCCGCCTTGCGGCTTCCCTAACGTGTCGGAGCCATGGGAAGCCACAGCTCATTGCTCGACCGTTTCGATGCCGCCGAATACCGGCTCTGCCGCAAGCTCAATCGCGGCGTCGAACACACCGGCGTCCGCGTGTTCTTCATGACCGCGAGCCGCCTCGGCGACGGCGTCATCTGGTACGCGTTGATGCTCGCACTGCCGCTGCTGTACGGCGCCGAAGGCCTGAAGGTCGTCGCGATCATGCTCGCGACCGGAGCCGCGGGCCTCGCGGTTTACAAATTTCTCAAGCGCACCTTCGTGCGCGAACGGCCGTTCATCCGCCACTCGGGAATTTCCCTCGCGGGCGCGCCGCTCGATCGTTACAGCTTTCCGTCCGGCCATACGCTGCACGCCGTTGCATTCACCTGGCAGGGTTGTGTCGCCTTTCCGGAGCTTGCGCTGCTGCTGGTGCCCCTCGCCGCCGCGATCGCGGCGTCGCGCGTCGTCCTCGGCTTGCACTACCCAACCGACGTGCTGGTCGGCGCCGTGCTCGGCGCGATCTGCGGCGCGTTCGGTGCGTCGTTGTTCTGACGCGGAGCCAGATGCGGATCCTGTTTGTTTCCGACGTCTACTTCCCGCGCGTCAACGGAGTATCCACGTCGATCCGCACCTTCCGCGGCGACCTCGCTGAGCTCGGCGTCGACACCATTCTGATCGCGCCTGAATACCCGGGCGCCGCCGACACCGAGCCCGGCATCGTGCGGGTGCGCTCCGGCGCCGTGCCGCGCGACCCCGAGGATCGGCGCTTCCTTTCCGGTCCGCTGAAGCGGGCGCTGAACGCCGAACTCGCCGCGCAGGTCGACCTGGTCCACATCCACACGCCGTTCATCGCGCACTACGGCGGCGTGCGTTTCGCCCGCGAACACGGCCTGCCGGTGGTTGCGACATATCACACGTTCTTCGAAGACTACCTGCACCACTACGTGCCGATACTGCCGCGCCGGCTGGGCCGCTGGATCGCGCGCCGCTTCACGCTCTCGCAATGCGACGACGTGGCCGCGCTGATTTCTCCCAGTGCACCGATGCGTGACGCGCTCGTCGACTACGGCGTCCAGGCGCCGATCGATGTGCTCCCGACGGGCCTGCCCGCGGCGAGTTTCGTGCGAGGTGATGGTGCGAGTTTCCGACGCCAATTCGACCTGCCCGCGGAACGACCTCTGCTGCTGTACGTCGGCCGCGTCGCGTACGAGAAGAACATCGATTTCCTGTTACGCATGTTCGTACGCGTGCTCGCGCGCCGGCCCGATGCGCTGTTCGTGATCGCGGGCGAGGGGCCGGCCCGCGAACACCTGGCAAGACTCGCGCGACAACTCGGCATTGCATCGCAGGTGCGCTTCATCGGTTATCTCGACCGGCATCGCGAGCTGCCGGATTGTTACGCGGCCGGTGATGCCTTCGTGTTTGCCTCGCGCACCGAGACCCAGGGCCTGGTGCTGCTCGAGGCCATGGCGCAGGGCACGCCGGTGGTGTCGACCGCCGAGCTCGGGACGCGCTCGATTCTCACCGAAGGATGCGGCGCGTTCGTCGTGCCGGAGGATGAAGAAGCTTTCGCCGCAGCGACCGTTACCGCGCTGGCCTTGTCACCGGAAGATCCGCGCCGCGCTCAATTGCGCGCGCACGCGGAATCCTGGGCGTCGCTCGAGATGGCGGGCCGGCTGATAGGGTTTTACGAAAGGGTGCTGAGTCGCGCCGGGCGTCGGGAAGTCGGACGGGGTCCCATCGGGACCCCGTCACGAGTGGAGCGCAGCTCCTGAATTGAACCTGCTCCTGACGATCGGCAATCCTCGCCGCATCGTCGAATGGGGTGGTTCGCACCAAGGCCCCGGTCGTCGGCCATCAAGGTATCTGGCCGCCGATTTGTACCTGCTCGATGCACTTGCAACGACTTGGCCGCAGGCAACATCGACAGCGCGAGTATGTCCCGCGTCGCGGGAAAAATTGCGCAGCGAAGCGCGGGAAAATCCGTCATTCGTGCGCTGGATCACATCCGATGTGGCCCGCGCGTTCGCCGGGCCGCGTGTAGTTTGCCGAGTGCGTCGCAGCAGGTGCGTCTTCGTCGCGCGCGATGAGATCGCGCGTCGCGGGTTCGCCCCGGGGATTTGTCGTCGGGTGTGTGTGCCCGTTTTCAGTGCGCTTACATTCGGTGGCGCGCGCGTGCGGGCATGACGCGAGGTGACATCACGCTCGCCGCAGCGCTGCGTGGCCACGGAAAACTTCCGCTCGATGACGAAAAACTTTACGGTTTTCGCCGTCATGAACTCCTCCGGAGAAAACTTTTTCCGTCCGGCGCCGGAAGTACGTGCACAACGCGTCCTTGTTGACGCTAAACTTTCCACAATCCTGTCGACGTGAAGAGGGGAGAGCGGATGTCTTCCAAGCGTGCCTTGGTCGTGGACGATTCGAAATCTGCACGCGCGTTCCTGTCGCGCATCCTCGAGCGTCACGAGATCCTCGTCGACGCCGCGGAATCCGCCGAGGCCGCGATCGAATACCTCACCCGCAATCGTCCCGACGTGATCTTCATGGATCACATGATGCCGGGCATGGACGGCTTCCAGGCCGTGCAGACCATCAAGAACAATCCGCGCACGTCGGCCATTCCCATCCTGATGTACACATCCCAGGAAGGAGACCTCTATCTGGGCCAGGCGCGCGCGCTCGGTGCAGAAGGCGTATTGCCCAAGCAGATCAAGCAGGCCGACGTCACGAAGATGCTGTTCCAGCTGCGTCTCGTGAACGACCGGCGCGGGGGCGAACAGACCACGTTCACACGCCTGGCGGCCGCGCCGGAGCTCGCGTCCGCCAACGAATCGGCGATGCACTCCGCCATCGTGCTGCCCACCGCGGTTCCAACGATCGAGGTCGCGCCAGGCGCCGAAGGCGCAGCGCCCCATTTTCCGATCGCGGATCTGCTGCCCAAGCTGTCATTGGAAATCCGCGCCGCGCTGGATCAGTCGTTGCAGAAGGAAGTCGCCGCGCTGCGCAACTTCATCGGGACGACGCTCGATTCCCAAGCCGAAAAGCTGCAGACGGACATCGCGGCGCTGTCGCTCGCGACACCGGCGCCGACGCTCGACATGCCGACCCTCATTCCCGAGCGGCGGCCCTGGGCGTATGTCGGCTGGACGTTTGCATTCCTGGCGGTCTGCGGCGCCGCTGCGATGTCGTGGTTATGGTGGACCCAGGGAGCCGAAATCGCCGCCCTGCGGACGGATCTCACCGCCGCTTATGCGGAAGTGGAAACGCTACGCGCCCGCCCCGAGGTAGTTAGCCCGCCGGCCGCGCCCGCCGAGGTCCTGCCGGCCGAGGAAGCGGCGCTGGACGCCACCGCCGTTGAAGCCACTCCGGCCGAGGTGCCAGCCGTCGAGGTGACGGTCGCTCCGGCCGCAACGGCCACGCCGCTGCCCGTCGCGCCCGCCGCCGCGTCCCCCGCCGCGTCCCCGGCCGCCGCGTCCGCGGTGAAGGCCGCGCCGGCGCCGGCGGTTACGGCCGCCGCTGTGCCCGCCGTTGCTCCCACCGTTGCACCCGCGTCCGCATCCCCCCAGACTCTGCAGGCGCAGTGACAGGCTTTCCGCCAGACACATCTTTCAAACCCCGCCGCTGGCTGCGCGGGCGGCATTTACAGACGATCCTGCCCAGCTCGCCGATGCATCGCGGGCGCGTGGAGCTGCGCGCGCTGCCGATGCGGGCGGCGAGCGAAGAGCTCCTGCTGTCCTGTGGTGACAACGTCACGCTGCAGGCATTTCATTCCAGTCCCGCCCGCCGCGGGCGCGCCCCCGGCACGAAACTCGCGGTGCTGCTGCACGGCTGGGAGGGCAGCGCCGATTCGCAATACGTTTTGTCGCTGGCGCAGAGCCTGTTCGCCGCCGGCCTCGAGGTGGTTCGTCTCAACCTGCGCGACCACGGCGCCACGCACCATCTGAATCGCGAGCTGTTCCATTCCTGCCGCTTGCCGGAAGTCGTCGGCGCGGTACAGGAACTCGCGCGCCAGTTCGCGGGCATGCCCATGGTGCTCGCCGGTTTTTCGCTGGGCGGAAATTTCATGCTGCGCGTGGCGGCGCATCGCGAAGCGCGCGATCTGCCGATCGAGCGCGTCTTCGCCGTTTCGCCGCTGCTCGATCCGGCGAAGACCATGGTGACGCTGGAGCGCGGTTTCCCGGTGTACCACTCGTATTTCGTGCGCAAGTGGAGTCGGTCACTCGGCAAGAAACAGCTCGCCTGGCCCGATCACTACGATTTCGAGCCGCTGCTGCGGCTGCGCAATTTGCGCAGAATGACCAACGAACTCGTGCTCGCTCACACCGAGTATCCGACCATGGACGACTATCTCGCGGGTTATGCGATCACGGGTGATCGTCTGACAACTCTCACGGCGCCCGCCACGGTGCTGACCGCGCTCGATGATCCGATCATCGAAAACGCGGATCTCGCGCGCCTGGCGCGCTCCCCGCGGCTCGACATCGTCACGACGGCCCACGGTGGCCACTGCGGCTTCATCGAAAGCCTGGGTGGCAACAACTGGGTCGACCAGCAGGTGGTCAAATTGCTGTCGCGGAACCCGGACAGATAGTCAGGTCCGCGCGAGTATGTTGATCTGCTAACAATCCCGCGGCCGCGCAGCGCCCTCGGGCCGGGCGGGTCGCCTGGATAGTTCGGAGGTCCTCGGAATGTCACGTTTGCTGGTCGGACTCATCGTGCAGGCCGCGGCCCTGACATTCATTGGTTGCAGCAGTGGCGGCGCGGACAGCACGCCCACGCCCCCACCGCCGATCGTCGACACCACGGCGCCAACAGTTCCGGCCGGTGTGACCGCCACGGCGGCGGGCACGAACCAGGTGGTCGTCACCTGGACAGCCTCGACCGACGCCGGCACGGGAGTCGCCGGTTATCGCGTCTACCGGAATGGCGACGTTGCGCCGCTAACCACGGTTGCCACCGCGAGTTACACCGACAACAGCGTCGTGGCGAACACGGCCTATACCTACACCGTACGCGCGTTCGATGGGGCAACGCCACCCAACGAGTCCGCGTTGTCCGCCGCCGCGAGTGTCACCACACCGGCGACCGCGGGTCCCGACACCACTCCGCCCAGCGTGCCCGCGAACGTGACCGCGGTGGGGCAGTCGGCCACGCAGGTGCTGGTGAGCTGGAGCGCCTCGACCGACGCCAACGGCATCGGCGGATACCGCGTTTTCCGCAATGGCGGCGCGACGCCGGTCGCCACTGTCCAGACGACTAACTACACCGACACGGGACTCACGCCGGCGACCCAGTACAGCTACACGGTGGTGGCGTTCGACACCGCGACACCGGCCAACGTATCCGCGCCATCCGCGGCCGTGAACGTCACGACCGCCGCCCTGGGCGGGCTCGATGCGCGACCCGCGAATACCTCCTGCCTTGCCGGGGATGCGCCGCGTTCTCCGTTCCCGCTCGCCATCGAACGCGTATTCCCGAACCTCTCGTTCTCCGTCCCGATCGCCATGCTGCAGGAGCCGACTCGCACCGACCGCTGGTACGTCGCGCAGAAAACCGGAATCGTCCGTGTGTTCGACAACACCCCGGCCGTGTCCACGACCCGGCAGTTCGTCGACATCTCGAGCCTCATGTCGTACGACCCGAACAGCGCGAACGACGAGCGCGGTCTGCTCGGCATCGCTTTTCATCCCAACTTCCCGGCGGACCCGCGCGTGTATCTCTTCTATACCGCGAACGACGCGACGCTCGGCCTCGTGGATCGCGTCGCGCAGTTCCGCAGCGCCGACGGCGGCCAGACGATACCGAACACACCGGAGTTCGTTTTGTTCAACGTCGATGATCCGGCCAGCAACCACAACGGCGGCAACATCGCATTCGGCCCGGACGGCTTCCTTTACATCGGTATCGGCGACGGCGGCAGTGGCGGCGATCCCTTCGGCACGATCGGCAATGGCCAGAACCTGCGCACACTGCTCGGCAAGATGCTGCGCATCGACGTCTCCGCCGCCAGCATGGCGACGACGTACACGATTCCTTCGACCAACCCGTACCCCAGCGGCGCGCGCTGCAACGTCAATGGCACGAGCGGCACGGACAACTGCCCGGAGATCTACGCCTACGGATTCCGCAATCCCTGGCGCTGGAGCTTCGACCGCGGCAGCGGTGAGCTCTGGCTCGGCGATGTCGGGCAGGGTCTGTACGAGGAAGTCGACCGCGTGATCCTCGGCGGGAATTACGGCTGGCGCTGCCGCGAGGGCGCACACGTCTACAACGGCAACACCGCGGCAACCTGCGGGCCCAACATCTCGACCAGCATCGAACCCATTGCCGAGTACGACCACTCGCGCGGCTTTTCGATCACCGGCGGCGTGGTGTATCGCGGCACCGCGATACCCGAGCTCGCGGGGCGCTACGTATTCGGTGATTTCGGCTCCGGCACGTTGTGGCACATCGCGCGTGACACGTCGCCGACGATGACCATGAATGCCGGATTCCCGACGGGCCTGCAGATCGCTTCGTTCGGCCAGGACGCGGCGGGCGAGGTGTACATCGTGCATCTGGGCGGGACGCTGCACCGGCTCGTGCCGGGCAGCACGTCGGGGCGCGAGATGCCCACGCTGCTGTCGCAGACCGGCTGCGTGAATCCGGCCAGTCCGGCGCAGCCGGCGGCGGGACTCATTCCCTATGCGCCGAACGCGCCGTTCTACTCCGATGGCGCCACGAAGAATCGCTGGCTCGCGTTGCCCGATGCGATGCGGATAGCGATCGGCACCAGCAACGATTTCGATTTCCCGAATGGCAGCGTGCTGGTGAAGAACTTCGGCATCGGCACGCAACTCGTCGAGACGCGGCTGTTCATGCGCCACAACGACGGCAACTGGGCCGGCTATACGTATGAATGGAATGCCGGCGGCACCGATGCGACCCGTGTGACCGGCGGAAAAACGGTGCAGGTCGCGGGCCAGAGCTGGCAGTTCCCGAGCGAGGAACAATGCCTGCAATGCCATACGTCCGCCGCCGGCCGCACGCTGGGCCTGGAGATCGGGCAACTGAACGGCGACCTGTTGTATCCGGCCACCGGGCGCACCGCGAATCAGCTCACCACGCTGCAGGGCATCGACACGCTGACTCCGCCCCTGACGCTGCCCGCGGCGCAGCTGCCGGTGATCCCGGATCCGTTCGGCGGTGCGGCGGTGGATGCGCGCGCGCGTGCCTATCTACATACGAACTGCGCGAATTGCCATCGGCCCGGCGGCACCACGCCTTCGAACATCGATCTGCGGTACACGACGGCGCTCGCGGCGACCAATACCTGCGACGTTGCTCCGCAGCTCGGCGCTCTCGGCATCAGCAGCAATCCGCGCCTGGTCGCGCCCGGCTCCGCGGCGCGCTCGGTGTTGGTCGCGCGGGTGAATCGCATCGGCGCTGATGCGATGCCGCCGCTGTCGAAACACACGATAGACACGGCGGGTGTGCAGCTGCTGACGACCTGGGTGAACGCCCTGTCGAACTGCAATTGAGGGCTGACCCCTTTTGCTAGGAAACGGGGGCTGCCCCCATTCTTCTAGCTGGCGCGTTTCTCTTCGAACTTCAGGATCGGCTTGCCACTGGTGACGGTGACCTCGCCCTCGATGCGCGCGCCATTGGCGATGGCCAGCACCTTCGCGACGATTTCACCGACGATCACGGCGCTCGCACTGATCTCGAGTTTTTCTTCGATGACGATACGGCCGGTGACCTTGCCTGCGAGCACGGCCTGGCGCGCGGCGATGTCGCCCTGCCAATGCGCACTCTTGCTGACGCTCAATGTGCCGCCGATGCGGCCGTTGCCCCGAACCTGGCCCGAAACCATCAGCGGTCCCTGGGTCTCGACGTCGCCCACGACGGTGGTGCTTTCTGAAATCACGGTCGGCGACAGGCCCAATCGGTCGGAGAGTCGGCGTTTCGGTTCGTCGTTCATGTCTTCACTCCGGCGTACGGGACCGCGTTTACAATAATCCGTCGCTGCGGTCGGATGATAACCATGTCCACTCGTACTCTCGTGACGGTGTTCGCAATCCCGTTGCTCGTTCTCGCTGGCTGTAGCCGCGAGAAGAGCGATTGGCGTTCGGCGCAGGCCGCGGATTCTCCCGAGTCGTATTCACAGTTCATCTCTTCGCACCCGGAGAGCCCGCAAGTTGCGGCGGCGCGCGAACGCCTGCAGCAGCTCGCGGAGGAAAAGGATTGGCGCGGCGCTGCCTCGGCCGACACGCTCGACGCCTATCAGCAATTCGTCGCTGCGCATCCGGGCGGAAAATGGGCACGCGAGGCACAGGTCCGCATCGACAATTTCGCCACGGCTCCCGCGGCGGCGTCGGCCAATGGCGTCACTCCGGCGGCGGGCGCCGGCGCCGAGGTGCCTCAACCCGCTGGCGCGGTGGCCGCGGATGCCCCTGGCAGCGCCGGCTTCGGCGTTCAACTCGGCGCATTTTCCTCGGCTGAGCGCGCGAACGCGGAGTGGACCCGGCTGCAGACCGCGGTCCCGAGCACGCTCGATGGATTGAGTCCGCGCGTCGTCGTCGGCGAGGCATCGGGCAAACCCATCTACCGACTGCAGGCCGAAGTGCGCGACGAGGCGCAGGCCCGCGCGGTATGCGGCGGCCTCAAGGCGGCGGAAAAAGCCTGCGTCGTTATCGTTCCCCATTGAGTACAGCGATCTGACAGAAGCACGGCAGGAACTAACCTGCGCCGGCGGCGGGCACGTCACTAAGTGACGCTGCGCGTCAGCTCACCCCGGCCCCGGAGATGGGGTTTGCTCGTAAGTATCTGATCCTGTTGGCCTCGCCACCTTGGCACAGGCATTGCTCTATCTCCCTCGTGATGGAGAGATCCACAGTGACGCTGATTCTTCCCCACGCCCAGGGTGTCGCGAGCATGCGGCCGGCGCTGGCGGGAATGATGGTCAAGCGACGCCGCGGCGGCAGCGTGATTTTCGCGCCGATCGATGCGCGGCTCGCGCGGGCGCAGCTCACCGCGATCCAATCCGTCAAGGTTTCGAGGTAAGGCATACCCCATCAGAAACCGCGAGGTTTCGAGTGGGACCGCCAACCTCACAAAGAACTGCGAACAACACTTCCCCGGTGTTCGCTTCTTGGCGCCACACACGACTTCCCCCGTGTGTGGCGCTTTTCTTTTGGGCATCCCGAACGAGTAAAGTTGCCGCCTCCGATTTCGAGGTGTGCCGCATGCCGAAGCCCTCCCGCGCCTGCAACCTGAGCGTTCTGCTGCTCTCGTGCCTGGCACCGTTCGCCCTTGTTTCATCCGCGATGGCCGCGGCCAAACCCGCCGCGGCGCCGCGCGTGCCGGGCGCCGACCAGGTGAAGTCCCTCACCCTCGCGAATGGCATGAAGGTCATCGTCTGGACGGACCGCGACATCCCGAACGTCGCGCTCTACAACTGGGTGCGCGTCGGCAGCCGCAACGAAGTCCCGGGCATCACCGGCCTCGCGCATTTCTTCGAGCACATGATGTTCAACGGCACGAGCAAACGCGCGCCGGGTGAATTCGACCGGCTGCTCGAGGCGCAGGGCGGGTCCAACAACGCCTACACGAGTGACGACGTCACCGTTTATCAGAACTGGATTCCGCGCAGCGCGCTCGATCTGACCTTCGACCTTGAATCCGACCGGCTCGCGAATCTCTCGTTCGACCCGAAGGTCATCGAGAGCGAACGCGGGGTCGTGTATTCGGAGCGGCGCCTCTCCGTCGAAGACGACAACGCGGGATTCCTCTACGAGCAGGTGCAATCCAACGCGTTCGTCGCGCACACATACCAGATACCGACCATCGGCTGGCCCTCCGACATCCAGGGATGGACGCTCGAGGACCTGCAGAAATTTTTCAAGACCAACTACGCGCCGAACAACTGCACGTTGATTCTCGTGGGTGATGTGAGCGCGGAGGAAGCTTTCGCGCTGGCGAAGAAATACCTCGAGCCCATTCCGCGGCAGGAACCGCCGCCGCCGGTGCGCACGCAGGAGCCCGAGCAGCTCGGCGAAAAACGCGTGAACATCGAACGGCCCGCGCAGACTCCGCTGCTCTATTACGCGTACAAATCGCCGGCCGCGAACGATGCGCGGGGTCCCGCGATCAATCTGCTCCTGAGTATCCTGGTCGACGGCAACGCATCGCGCCTCAATCGCCTGCTCGTCGAGGAAAAGAAACTCGCGATCGAAGTCGGCGGACATTTCGCGGAAGGGTTCGATCCGGGTCTCACGTGGCTGATGCTTACGCTGCCCCAGGGCGCGAAGGTGAATGAAGTCGAACAGGCGCTCGACGCCGCGCTGGACGAGGTCGTGGCCAAAGGCGTCAGCGAAGCGGAGCTGTCACGCGCGAAGAATCTCTACGCCGCCGGATTCTGGAAGCAGCTTGCGACCATCAACGGCAAGGCCGCGCTGCTCGGTGCGCATGAAGTGTTCGAAGGCGACTATCGCAAGCTGTTCGACTCGCCCGCCGCGTACGACAAGGTGACCGTCGCGGAAGTGCAGCAGGCGGCCGCGCTCGTTCTTGCGAAGAACCAGCGCACGGTGGGCGTGCTGCAGGCGCCACTGACGGTGCCGGAACCGGCGCCCGCGGCAACTGCGCCCGCCGCCACGGAGGCGAAGCCATGAAGCGCGGTGCCCGTTCGTTTCCCATCCTGGCGTTCTCGTTGTGCGCATTCCTGATGGGTGGCGCGCTGGCTGCGCAGACACCCGCGGGCAATGCCGCCGCGGTCGGCGTAAAGGTGCCCGCGCATCAGCGCTTCGTACTGCCGAATGGCCTCACGATCATTCTCGTGCCGCGCAAGGACGTGCCGATGATCGCGTTCAGCGGCTTCGTGCGCGGCGGCGTGCTGGCGGATCCTCCCGCCAAGCCCGGCGTCGCTTCGCTGGTCGCCGGCCTGCTAGATCGCGGCGCTGGCAAACGCAATGCGTTTGAATTCGCGGACGCGGTGGAAGGCGTCGGCGGCAGCTTCAATGCCGCGGCGGGCGCGGAAGCGATTTCCATCGGCGGACAATTCCTCGCGCGCGACCGCGCGTTGATGATCGAGCTGGTCTCCGACGCGCTGCTGCGGCCGCGGCTGGATCCGCAGGAACTCATCAGTTACCGCGATCGCGAGATCGAGTTCATCAAGTCCGCCAAGGATTCCGATCCATCGCAGATCGTCGGAATCTATGGCCGCGCGGCCTTGTTTGGCACGCATCCTTACGGCCGTCCGCAGGGCGGCAGCGAACGTTCGCTTGCCTCGATCAATCACGCGGACGTGCTCGACTATCACTCGCAATACTTCGGCGCAGATCGCGCGACGCTGGTGTTCGCCGGTGACATCGATCCGAAATGGATGAAGCAGGCGCTGACCAAGGCTTTCGGCGGCTGGGCGAAAGCCAGGTCCAAGGCGCCCGCGCTCGTGCCGGCGCCGCGGGTCACGGGCCGCCGCGTCGTGTTGATCGACGCGCCGGGCTCGGTGCAGACCTACTTCTGGCTGGGCAACGTGGGCGTGGACCGCAACTACAGCGGCCGTCCTGCGCTCGATCTCATGAACACGATCTATGGTGGACGATTCACCTCGATCCTCAACACCGAGCTGCGCATCAAGTCGGGACTTTCGTACGGCGCCACGTCGCGTTTCACGCGCGGCTCGGTGCCTGGCGAATTCGCCATCCGCTCGTTCGTGAAGACCGAGAACACCGGCAAGGCGCTCGACCTCACGCTCGAAACGCTCGAGCGCCTGAAACATGACCCGCTCGCGCCCGACATGCTCGAGTCCTCGCGCGCCTACGTGCTCGGCCAGTTCCCGCTGCAACTCGAGACCGCGGCGCACTGGGCATCCACGCTCGCCGACCTCGAGTTCTACGGACTCGGCAAGGACTACATCGAAGGTTATGGACCGGCGCTCGCGCAGGTGGATCTCGCGGAAGCCGCCGCGGTGACCGCCGATGCGTTTCCGCGGCCCACCGATCTCGTGTTCGTGCTGATCGGCGACGCGGCGAAGATCCGCGAGATGGCGGCCAAGTACGGGCCAGTCACCGAGATGCAGCTTTCCAAGCCCGACTTCGCGCCGACCGTTCCATGACGCGGGCGGGCTAGCTACATGGCGGACCATGGATCATCGGCGCGCGCGATCCTCTACGCGTTCATCGCCAACCTGGGCATTGCGTTGGCGAAACTCGCGGCGGCGCTCTACACGCGCTCGGGCAGCATGCTGGCGGAGTCCATCCACTCGTTCGCCGACTGCGGCAACCAGGTGCTGCTGTACGTAGGACTCAAGCAGTCGCAGCGTCCGGCGAGCCCGCAGTATCCGCTCGGGCAGGGCAAGATCTCCTACTTCTGGAGCTTCATCGTCGCGCTGATGTTGTTCAGCGTGGGTGGCCTGTTCTCGATCACGGAAGGCTGGCACAAGCTGCACGAACCCGAGCCGATCCGTCAGGCATGGGTTGCGTTGCTGGTGCTCGGTGTGTCGATCGGCCTCGAGACTTTCTCGACGCTCGGCTGCCTGCGCGAGATCAAGAAGCTGCGCAAGGGCCGCACCCTGCGCGCCTGGCTCAAATCCACGCGTAATGCCGAACTCGTCGTGGTGCTCGGTGAAGATGTCGCGGCGCTCGTCGGTCTCGTGCTCGCGTTCATTTTCGTGTCGCTGGCCGCGGCAACCGGCAACCCGGTGTTCGACGCCATCGGTTCCATCGTGATCGGCGTGGTGCTGATCATCGTGTCGATTTTCATCGCGGTGCGCATGAAGGGTCTCATCGTCGGCCGCTCGGCGGAAGAGGATCTGCAGGCCGCGATCCGCGCGCAGATCGAATCCAGCGACGGCATCGAGGACCTGCTGAATGCGATCACCTTCCAGCTCGGGCCGCAGGTCATGCTTGCGATCAAGGTGCGCATGACCGCGGGGCTTCCCATCGAGAAAGCCGTCGAGAACCTCAATGCGCTCGAACGCAGCATCAAGGCGAAATTCCCGGAAGTGAAGTGGTGCTTCTTCGAGCCTGACGTCACCGACTGAATGGCTTTGACCGCTTACTCGAGAGATACATTCTGCTCAGGATGCGAGTCCGGCATTCGAGTGCCGTGACGCGGAGCGCGTGATATGCGGTATTCGATTCCATCGCGAACCCGGGGCAGTTCGACCCGCTGAAGCCCACGCCGGAGGGCCAGACCTACCGGGGAGCCAAGGCGCGGAAATATCCGCTCATCATGTGGCACGGCTTCGGCCAGTTCTCGAAAACCTGGGAAACCACTCCCGATGGGCGCGAGGGCTTTCAGAACATTTTCCCGAGGCGCCGCCACAGCGTCTACATACTCGATCAGCCCCGTCGCGGCCGCGCGGGCCGGAGCATGGAGGAGCACTGGCACGGCGCCGGGGCGAAAGTACCCATGAGTCATGCCGTCGTTCACGAGCGCTTCGACACGCAGGAAGTGACGTGGATGCAGAAGGTCAGCGACGAGGAATACGGTAACGCTGCCTGCGAGCCGTAAAAGCGGACCGGCTACGCCATTATTGCCCGAAGGTCGCGCCGCCCGCCGCGAGCCAATCACGCTCGGCGGGCGTGCTTTCCCGTTTCAGCACGGCATTGCGATGCGGGAAGCGCCCGAACTTCGCGATGATGTCGCGGTGCTTGTGCGCGTATCCAACGCACTCGATACAAAACTCGCGCAGCTCCGCGGGCGCCTCGCGCGCCAGCCGCTCCATCGCGCTCACGGCGGTGTCCTGCGCTTCCATCGATTCGGCGTGTTCGAGCGGCATGTAGAAAAACAGCCGCTCGAGGGGATCGAGCGCCGCGTCCGCGGCGAGCTGCATTCCGCTGAGGGTGAGTGACAACGCTTCGCGATCGAAAGCGAACGCCGCGGCGGTACCGCGATACGCATTCCGCGGCACCTGGTCGTAAAGGATGATCAGCGCGAGCCGGCGTTTCGGACTCGAAGCCCACGATGCGAACTCGCCGCGTGACGCGGCCGCCAGCATGGGTTCTAGGTTGTCGCGGATCAGGGCGTCGTTGGTCGCGACCGCCGCGGGATCGCCGCCGAACCAGAACGCGGAACGTTCGGCGAGACGGGCGGCGTCCAGCGGATCGTGGCCGAACCAGAAATCGAGGACATCATTGGCCGTGCGCATGGCAGGCACGGTACCGGGAAGAGATTGCAGGGAGAAGCGGAATCACCGGGGCAGGGTTGTCGGACACTCAGCCCGACAATCCCTTCCCGGCATCACTTCTTACTACTCGACCAGGCCCTCGAGGTAGCCCTGCGCCACCGGCGACAGCCGCTTGCGGGCGAGCTCGCGTGCTTTTGGCTCATCGACGATCTCTTCCAGCGGGCCGGACACGAGGATGTGCCGCACCTTCGGATCACGCTCAGCCTTGCGGGCGAGCTTGTTCAGCACGGTGAAACCGCGGGAGATCTTGTCGCTTTTGAAACGCCGGTGCTCGATGGAGCTGGCGAGATACTTGCCGAAGCGGGCGTAGAGGAAGTAATCATCGTTTCCGACGTGGAAACGGGCTTCGGCAAAGAAGTCGGGGAAGTTCTTCTCTAAATACTGATTGACGGTATGAAGACGGGGTCCAGGTTCGGTGTCGTTAGACCGCACAGCTTTCTTCATTTAGGTAGTCCACCTCCAACTGGGTCCGGAGCACCATTTCTGGACGTCACGACCGGTTCCCAACCCCGCAACGCGCGCGAACAATAGGGCGAGTCGTTCTCGACTGCAATAGGAAGTCCCATGAAATTTTCAGCTGCTCTTCTGTTCGCGATTTTGCTCACGGCGTGCGGGTCGCGATCGAGCGACGAGCAGCAGGTTCGCGACCTCTTCGCCGGCATGGAAGCGGCGGCGGAGTCGCGCGACATCTCCGATGTGCTCGCGTTCGTCGCCGGGGATTACGCCGATGCGCAGGGCCGCGATCGCAACGAATTGCGCGGCGTGCTCGCCGGCTACTTCGCGCTGCATCCGAAACTCGAACTGCTCGTGAACATCGAGAGTCTCGAGTTTCCCGTAGACGGTCTCGCCCAGGCGCATGTCACGATTCGCGGCCTCGACCTGGCGCGCTTCGACGCGGGAGATTCTGTCGCACTCGCCGTCGAGCTGCGCCGGGACGGCGATGAGTGGCGGGTGAGCCGGGCGGATCGAACCCGTCCCTGACTTAGGTAAAACCCTCGCGAAAGTCCGGGGATATGTGAAGGAGTTCACCATTTGCGGTTTAATCCGGATCGTCGAGCGCCGACAAAGGTCTGTGAGAGACGAGGAAACCGGAATTCGCCATGGCCCAGCAACGTAAACCACCGAACACCCGCCCCGACCCGACGCGCGCGGCGCCGCCGGGCGACACGCCCGCTTTCAGCATCGAAAGCACGACGATGCGGCTCAAGTCGATGAAGCTGCGGCGCGCCGAACGTGAGCAGCAGCTGGCGGCTGAACAGACTGACAAACCGAGTACGGAAGCGGACGTGCCGCGCGGCTCGGGCCCCTCCGGCCGCGTGCGTCATGACGATCGCGGCATGGCCGTCTGGGACTGGGCCGTCGCCACCGGCGAATTCAGCACGCTCAGCACCACGCGCGCGATGAAGAAACTCGAGGTCGCGGAACTCAAGATCGAAGACACCCTGCGTCCCACCGAGATCAAGCTCGAGGTTGCCGGCCGCGACAAGGGTGGCGGTTTCGATCCTTACAACCAGCGCGGCAGCGGCAAGCGCGAGGGCGAAGCCTCGCAGCGTCAGGGCGTGACCGGATCCCCGACCCGCGAGCGCGCGAACGTGCTCGATCAGCTCACGGGCAAGAAGAAGTAGTCAGCGCGGCGCGTTGACGCAGGGTCACGGCGCGGCATTCACATCGAGCCGCGTTTTCGCCCAACGCAGCATTTCCGGTTCCTTGGAAAGCCGCAGGGTGTCTTGCAGCGCTTGCTTCATCAGCCCGATATCGCCACGCGCCTCGTGGATCAACACCGTCGCCTGCGCGAGGTAGGGGTTGGCAGGCAACAGGGCGCGCGCCCCGAGCGTGCGGCGCAGTGCAACCGGCAAATCGCGTTTGAGCTGCGCGGCTAGTATCGAGTATGCGTAGACGGCTTCGACGTCATCGGGCCGTGACATGACGGCGCGATCGAGCAGCTCCAGCGCCCTGGCCGACTGTTCGGTGCGCTTCGAAACTCCCGCTCTTTCGTACAGGGCCAGACCGGCAGCGCGCAGCAACACCGGGTTGGAAATCTTCGGCTGGATGTTGGCGAGTAACTCCTCGAGCCTGGCGTCGTCTCCATTGCGAGCGGCAATACGCAGGTACAGAGCGACAGCGCTGGCGGTATTCGGCGCCACGCGTTGAATCGCGTTGGCCACTTCGGGAAGCTGCGCCGCATTGAATCCAGAGGCCAGCATGAACTCGGCGATGAAGTTCAGCGACTCGAGCTCGCTCATCGCACGGCCCGGCGGAAGCGATTGAGCGGTTACAGGGCTCACGCGTAACAGCAGCGTCTTGTAACTGCTCGGCAGGATGAAGCGGTCGCCCTGGGTGAGATATGAATACAGGGTCCGGTCCAGCTGACTGCTGGAAACTCCGAAGCTGGATTGCACGGCGGCCTCCAGGGGCTGCTGTGCATTGATCGCCTCCAGAAACGCGAACATCTGCGCGCCGAACTTCGGGTCGGTCACCAGGCCGCGATGAACGATGCCCCACGATTGCCGATGCACCACGCCCGTGGAGATATCGTTCAGATATTCGGGCGAGCTCTTATCCAGGCGCAGCAGCCGTTCGAGCGGTATCCACCCGAGCGGGCGGCCGCTGTCCCCGGCGTGACCCAATGAGACGGTCGAGCTGCGGAATTCCGCCGTGGATACGAGCTCCGCCAGCCCTTCGTCGAACCACAGCGGTTGATATCCGCCGCCCTGCGTGTGCAGGAACCAGTGAGAGTACTCATGAAAGAACCCGGCCCCCAAGCGTGACATGCCTTGCGAATTGTCGAAGATGAGGTAGTTGGCGAATTTCGTGGGTACGAAATCGGAGCTGATGCCTTGGCCTGGTCGCACATAGCGAATCCAGACACTCACCGGAACCAGAGCGACATAGGTGGGCGAGCTTGGTAGAGGCGCCGTGCGATTCAGAAGCGTGGCGAGCACGCCGTCTATCTGCGCCGCAAGCCGCGGAATCGGACGCGCACTGCTCGCGTCGTGCGTCACGATGGTGAACGCCGCCGTTTCGTAAGACTTGAATCCGCCGACGTCCGGCTCCGGTTCCCGCGCCTGCGAAAACATCGTGAACAGCAGAGTGACCGCGACCAAGGCTCGTTTGACGGGCAATGCGCTCATGGCTGTTTCTTCCTCTTGCCGTATTTCTTCTCGTACTCCGCGAGCTGCCGCTGGTATTCCTCCTGCTGCTTGCGGTTTTCCTCCTCGTATTTCGCGCGCTCGGCGACCCACTTTTCTGTTTCGATCAGCGACTCCGTCGCCCACCTGCGAGTGCCGAGGTCGGTCGCGTAGCGGATCGAGTCCTTCAGGAACGGGATCATCTTCTCCGGTTCATCCTTCGTGCCGTAGAGATTCGCGAGCGACGTGGAGATGCTCGCGTTGCCCGGTGCGGCCTTGTTGGCCGCTATCAGTACCTCTTCGGCGAGATCCAGGTTCGTGCGCAGGCGCGTCGCCGCGGTGCCCAGACCCCAGAGCGACTCCACGTCGTCGATGTTGTGCGTGAGCGCATCGCCGAACCACCGCAGGGCGCGCTTCATGTCGCGGTCGGAATCCGCGCTGCTGCGTGTGTTCAGCGGATTGAAGTCGAGTGCGCTGTCGAGCAGCGTAAGCGCGAGCTCGCGGCGTGATTGCCAGTCGCCCGGCGCGATCAATCCTTCCGCCCTGGTCACCGCGGTATCGAACGCGCTGTTGTCATCGGAGTACTGCGCGAGCCGCGCCGCGAAGATGGCCCCGCGCGCGGACTTCGGCTCGCGCCGCTCGAGCGATTGCACCAGGGGGCGGATACGCTCCGGCGACGTATGCGTGTTGAACATGAGATCGATGATCTGCGCGAGCGCATCGAGCTCGGCGACCGGCTTGCCCTTGCCGAATTCGAACGCCGCTACTTCTCCCAGGTTGATGGCGCCGGAGTTCATCCGTGTGTCGCGGGAGTAGTCGCGCAGTAGTTTGTCGGCCGCCGCGAGATCCCCGAACGCGGCGCTCGCCGCCTCCTTCTGCGGCACGAGGCGGTTGAGCTGGCCCAGGTACTCGAACATCTTCGCGCCGAATTCGCGGTTCTCGATCATTCCGTAGTGCACGGTGAGCCAGGCTTGCGCGTAGAACTCGGAGGCCAGGTCGTGGTTCACGTATTCGGGCGAGCCGTGATCGACGACCAGCATGCGTTCGAACGGAATCCACTGGCGGTCGCGCGCCTCGAACACCCGGCTCATCGGAATCTGCAGCACCGCGGTGTTCTGCTTGGTGAACTTCGCGTATCCCATGACCTCCGCCAGGCCTTCGTTGAACCACGGTGGATAGGAGCCCGAGAACTGCGAGCGCAGGTAGTAATGCGTGTACTCGTGGAAGATCGTGGCCAACGCCTCGTAGTAGCCGACATCGACGTCCAAGACGATGTAGTTGGCGAAGCGGCTGGACTGGAACCAGCCAGTCACGTTCTTGCGCGGCTGCAGGTATTTCTGCCAGTCGCTCGAGGTCACGATGAAGATGTAGGTCGGGATGCCGCGGCTCGCCGTCTTCCGGTTCAGCAGCCGCTCGAGCGTGGCGCGAAACTTCGCGAGATCTTCCATCAGCGAGCGCACCTGGTTGCTGCCGCGCGCCGTCAGGACATGTGTGTTGCCCGCTTCGTACTCGGTGAACTTGGCCAGTCGCGGCTCCGCTCCGGCGGCGACCCCGGCCAATGCCAATGCCAGGCACGCCACCCCCAGGACGGACTTGAAGTTCGTTTTCATGACTCCCTCGCCATCGCCAGTTCGTTGTTCTCGCGGCGGCGCGGTTTCCGACCAGCGCCTGCGTGACCCGTCTTTGCGGGTTCGCCGCGACTCGATCTTGACCGGCACGCGTTCCGAATAGCCTACTTCAGTATGAACCCAAAGCGCCGCGCGCTCATCGAGCTGCACATCTGCGTGGTGTTGTGGGGCTTCACGGCCATCCTCGGCAAGCTGATCACGCTCTCGGCGACCGCGCTCGTGTGGTGGCGCATGTTGTTAGTCACGCTGGCGCTGGCCTGTGTCCCGCGGGTGTGGCGGGCGCTGCGCGAGATTCCGCCGCGCCTGGCATGGATTTTCGCGGGCATTGGTTGCGTCGTGGCCGTGCACTGGCTGACCTTCTACGCCTCGGTGAAACTCGCCAATGCCTCGGTCGCGGCCACCTGCATGGGACTGGCGCCCGCGGTTACCGCGCTGCTCGAGCCGGCCATCTCCGGCACACGCCTGGAGCGACATAACCTGTTGCTCGGCATCCTGGTCATCCCCGGTGTGGCGCTCGTGGTCGGCGGCATTCCCGGCTCGATGCACGCGGGCTTCTGGGTGGGCGTCGTGTCGGCCGTGCTTGCCGCGCTCTTCATCGCGCTCAACAAGCGCTTCCTGGGTGAACACGATGCACTGGCGGTGACCTGGATCGAGCTGGGTGCGGGGTTTGTGCTGCTCAGCGCCATCGGGCCATTTACCGCCCCGGATGGACAATTTCTCGTCCTGCCGGGCGTCCAGGACGCCGCATGGCTGCTGGTGCTCGCCGTGTTCTGCACCGTGATTCCCTATGTCCTGTCGCTCGCCACCCTGCGGCATCTGTCCGCGTTCACCGCCCAACTGGCCATCAATCTCGAACCGCTGTACGCGATTTCGATCGCGGTGCTGTTCCTGGGCGAGGCACGTGACCTCGATGGCGCCTTCTTTCTTGGCGTGTTGATCCTGCTGTCCGCGGTTTTCGGCCACGGATGGCTGCAAATACGTATTGCGCGCCGAACTCAGTGATTGACCGAGAAGCGTCCGTCTGTATGATCGGACTCATATATATCTGATTGATTAGCGCGCCTTCGCGGGCCGCGCCTCCAGATGTAACCAATTGAAAAACGAGGAAGTTATGGGCGCGAGCCCATAGCGTGGGGAAGTTGCGCCCCGCGCGTTTGTGTCTGGAGGATTCGAAAATGACCGCGATTCGATTGGGCCCGCCCAAGAAGCAGGGCCTCTATGACCCTCAGTTCGAGCATGACGCCTGCGGCGTCGGCTTCGTCGTGGACATCAAGGGCCGCAAATCGAACGCCGTCCTCAAGCAAGGCATCCAGATCCTCAAGAACCTCGACCATCGCGGCGCCAGTGGCAGCGAGGTCAATACCGGCGACGGCGCCGGCCTGCTCATGCAGATGCCGCACGCGTTCCTCAAGAAGGTCGCGAAGAAGGATGCGCGCATCAACCTGCCCGAGCCGGGTCTGTACGCCGCGGGCAACATCTTCATGCCGCGTAATGCCACGCAGCGCCGCAAGATCGAAGAAGTGTTCGCACGGGTCGTCCAGGCCGAAGGCCAGGTCTATCTAGGCGCGCGCAGCGTCCCGACCGACAACTCGATGCTCGGTGAAACCGCGAAGGCGTCCGAGCCGTTCGTGCGCCAGGTATTCATCGGCCGCGGTCCGGAAACGCTCGACGAGGCCGAGTTCGAGCGCAAGCTCTACGTGATCCGCAAGCGTGCCTACAACGAGATCCGCGTTTCGACGATCGGTGGCGCGGAGTACTGGTACGTGGTGTCCCTGAGCCACAAGACGCTGGTCTACAAGGGCATGCTCACGACGATGCAGCTCGACCAGTTTTTCCTCGACCTGCAGAACCCTTTGATGGAGACCGCGATCGCACTCGTGCATTCGCGCTTCTCGACGAACACCTTCCCGAGCTGGGATCGCGCGCATCCGTACCGCTGCATCGCGCACAACGGCGAGATCAACACCCTGCGCGGCAACATCAACTGGATGCGCGCGCGAGAAGCGCTGTTCCAGTCGCCGGTGTTCGGCGAAGACATCAAGAAGATCCCGCCGATCGTGAATCCGAACGGCTCGGACTCCTCGATGTTCGACAACGTGCTCGAGCTGCTGGTGCTCTCCGGCCGCTCGATGCCGCACGCCGTGATGATGATGATCCCCGAGCCGTGGTCGAAACACGCCTCGATGGATCCGGCGCGCAAGGCGTTCTACCAGTACCACAGTAGTTTGATGGAGCCGTGGGACGGTCCCGCGGACATCGCCTTCACCGACGGCAAGCGCATCGGCGCGGTGCTCGATCGCAACGGTTTGCGCCCGGGCCGCTACTACGTCACGAAAGACGACCTCGTGGTCATGGCTTCCGAAGCCGGCGTGCTGGAATTCCCGCCGGAGAACGTCGTGCACAAGGGCCGGCTGCAGCCGGGCCGCATGTTCCTGGTCGACACCGAACTCGGCCGCATCGTCGAAGACGAAGAGATCAAGGCGCAAATCATCAACGAGCGTCCGTACGCGGACTGGCTCAAGCAGCACCTGGTGCACCTGAAGGATCTGCCCGCGGCGCCCGATCTGCCGCAGCCGGAACCCGTGGCGCTCGCGAAGCGCCAGGTTTCGTTCGGCTACACCTTCGAAGACCAGCGCATTCTCATGACGCCGATGGCGCGCGACGGCAACGAAGGCGTCGGCTCCATGGGCAACGACACGCCGCTGGCAGCGCTCTCGCAGAAGTCGCGCATGTTGTACGACTACTTCAAGCAGCTGTTCGCGCAGGTGACGAACCCGCCCATCGACTGCATCCGCGAAGAGATCATCACCTCGTCGGACGTGTGGCTCGGGTCGGAAGGCAACCTGCTCGATCCGCGGCCGGCTGATTGCCGCCGCCTCGAGCTTTCGGGCCCGGTGCTCACCAACGAGGAATTCGCCAAGGTGCGGCGCATCTCGCTGCCCGGGCTCAAGGTGGGCACGCTGCGCATCCTGTTCCGCGCCGAGCGCGGCGAGGACGGCCTGGTCGAAGCCATCGAACATATGCGTGCCGAGGCGCGCCGGCTGATCGACGAGGACGAGGTCAACATCCTCATCCTCTCGGATCGCGGCGTTAACAAGGAATACGCGCCGATTCCTTCCTTGTTGGCCGTCTCCGGTCTGCATCACTACCTGATCCGCCAGGGCCTGCGCATGAAAGTGTCGCTGGCTCTCGAGACCGGTGATGCGCGTGAAGTGCATCACTTCGCGCTGCTGATCGGCTACGGCTGCTCGGTCATCAATCCGTATCTCGCCTTCGAGACGCTCGACGGCATGATCCGCGACGAGATGCTGCCGGGCGTCGAACACAAACTCGCCTGCAAGAACTTCGCGAAGGCCGCGGTCAAGGGCGTGGTCAAGGTGATGTCGAAGATGGGCATCTCGGCCGTGCAGAGTTATCACGGCGCGCAGGTGTTCGAAGCCGTGGGTCTGCGCCAGGACGTCATCGACGAATACTTCACCGGCACCGCGTCGCGGGTCGGTGGCGTCGGTCTCGACGTGATTGCGCGCGAAGTGCTCATGCGCCACACGATGGCATTCGCCGAGCGCAAG
>JAKFFF010000056.1:0-5302 GCA_036677145.1 Alcaligenaceae bacterium | reverse complement strand
ACACCCTGGCCCATCTCGGAGCGGTCACAGAGGAAGGTGATGCTGTCGTCGGTGCCGATGCGCAGCCACGCGCCACTTTCGATGATTTTCTTTTCGCCGAGCGATTTCGGCGATTGTTTGCAGGCGGGCAGGGAGATGGCGATGACGAGGCCGCCGACGAAGGCGCGGCGGGAAACGAGGATCGGGTTCGCGGACATTGTTATGGCTCCCCGGAAATTTTGTCTGAGCTTCAGCCGGCCTTGATCTCCGCGGCACGGCGAATCGCGGCGCGGATGCGCTGGTAAGTGCCGCAGCGGCACAGGTTGCCGGACATCGCCGAATCGATGGCGGCGTCATCGGGGCGGGGATTGCTGGCGAGCAGCGCCGCGGCCGACATGATCTGTCCTGACTGACAATAGCCGCACTGGGGAACATCGTGTTCGATCCAGGCCTGCTGGACGGGGTGACTGCGATCCTTCGAGAGTCCTTCGATCGTGGTCACCGGCTGATCGCCGACCGCCGAAATCGGCGTCTGGCAGGAACGTACGGGGTTGCCGTTCAGGTGCACCGTGCAGGCGCCGCACAGGGCCATGCCGCAGCCGAACTTCGTGCCCGTGAGGCCGAGCGTGTCGCGCAGCACCCAGAGCAGAGGAGTCTCGGGATCGACGTCTACTTCAATCGGATTGCCATTGACGTTCAGCTTGGTCACGACCGTGCTCCCCTCGAAATGGCCTGGCTGGCGTGAACTATATGCCTGCAGGCGCAATTGGGTAATAGCCCACGCGCGTGCCGTCGTTCACCGTGGGTCGCGGCGGGAAAACCGGGCTGTACTAGACTCCGGCCCCCGGTGATTCGCCGCCCACTCGAGGAGGCCTCATGTCCGAGATCGAACGGGTTTTCGCGCTCCAGCAGGCGCACCAGTGGGAAATGAAGGCCACGACCGCCGGGCAGCGGATAGAGAAGCTGCGGAAGCTGAAGGCGGCCATCGAGTCGCACGCCGATGAAATCGTGGCGGCGGTGAAAACGGACACCCGCAAGCCCGATGCCGAGATCAAGGTGACAGAGGTCCTCGGGGTCGCGGGCAACATCCAGACGAACATCGACGGTCTCGACGAGTGGATGAAAGCCGTCGAAGTGGTTCCCTCCGGCAACAAGAACGACCGGGCGCGGATCGTCCATGAGGCGCGCGGCGTGTGCCTGATCCTCGGCCCCTGGAATTTTCCGCTCGGGCTCACGATGGGACCTTTGGCCGCGGCGATCGCCGCCGGCAACTGCTGCATGGTCAAACTGACCGATCTGTGCCCGGCGACCGCGCGCGTCGCCGCGAAGATCATCCGGCAGGCTTTCGACGAGAAGGAAGTCGCGCTGTTCGAAGGCGGCGTGGAAGTCGCCACCGCGTTGCTCGAACTCCCGTTCAATCACATCTTCTTCACGGGCAGCACGCGGGTCGGCAAGCTGGTCATGGCGGCCGCGGCGAAGAATCTCGCGACCGTAACGCTGGAGCTCGGCGGCAAGTCACCCGTGATCGTCGATGAAAGCGGAGACGTGAAGAAAGTGGCGGCGGATCTCGCGGCGGCCAAGCAATTCAATGGCGGGCAGGCGTGTATCAGCCCCGACTACGTTTTCATCAAGGAGCGGCAGAAGGGCGCGCTGATCGAGGAATTCCGTTCGAAGGTGCGGCAGAACCTTTACGGCGACGACGGGAAGATCCGGAAGGACAACATTGCCCAGATCGTCAACGATCAGAATTTCGCGCGCATCCGGAAACTCTTCGACGATGCGATCGCCAAGGGCGCCAAGGTAGCCGTGGGTGGCACGCTCGAGCAGGCCGATCGCACGATTCATCCGACCCTGCTCATCGACGTCACCCCCGACATGCAGATCATGCAGGAGGAAATCTTCGCGCCGATCGTGCCGCTGGTGACTTACGAGAACCTCGATGAAGTGATCCGCCACATCTCGGGCCGTGCGAAGCCGCTGGCGCTCTACATCTACAGCAACGATCGCGACAACATCGACAAGCTGCTGACCGGCACGTCATCGGGCGGCGTGACCATCAACGGGTTCTTCTCTCACTACCTGGAGAAGAAATTGCCGTTCGGCGGCGTCAATGGCAGCGGCATGGGCAGCTACCATGGCGTCTTCGGATTCAAGGCGTTTTCCCACGAGCGCGCCATCTACATCCAGGAAAATCGTTGAATTGACGGTGGGTTAGGTCTGTTCAGGCTGGGTTACAATTCAGCCCCCCAAAATGGCCTGACACTCCCAAGGAACAAGGTTGTCCGAGATTGCCCCGAAGCCGCCGATCGTTACTGAAGTCGTGATCATTGGCGCCGGTCCCTGTGGACTGTTCCAGGTATTCGAGCTCGGTCTGCTGGGGATCACCTGCCACCTGGTGGATTCGCTCGGTGCTCCGGGTGGCCAGTGCACGGAGCTGTATCCCGACAAGCCGATCTACGACATCCCGGCGCTGCCCACCTGCGGCGCACAGGAGCTGATCGACCGCCTGATGCAGCAGATCGCGCCGTTCAATGCGCCGCTGCACCTGGGCCAGGAAGTCACATCGCTGCGCAAACGCGAGGACGGCCGCTTCGACATCGAAACCATTGCCGGCACGCGTTTCGATGCGGGTGCCGTGGTCATCGCGGGTGGCGTGGGTTCCTTCCAGCCGCGGCGCATCGGCGTTCCGGGCGCGGAGGCCTTCGAGGGCAAGTCCATCCATTACCGCGTGCGCGATGCCGCGCAGTTTCACGGCAAGAAACTCGCGATTTTCGGCGGCGGCGATTCGGCGCTCGACTGGGTCATCGACTTCGCGGGCAAGGCCGCTGCCATCACGCACATTCACCGGCGTCCGGACTTCAAGGCCGCGCCGGCCTCGGTGGCGAAGATGCGTGCCCTCGCCGCATCCGGACAGGTGCGCTACATCGAAGGCCTGGCGCAGGAACTGCGCGTCACCGGCGAGACACTCACGGGGATCAGCGTGAAGGGCAGCGACGGAACGCTGCATGAAGTCGAGGCCGACCATGTGTTCGCCTTCTTCGGGTTGCACCCGAAACTCGGACCCATCGCCGAGTGGGGCATGGAGCTCGAGAAGAAGGCGCTCAAGGTCGACACCGAGAAATTCCAGACCAGCATCCCCGGCATCTTCGCCGTGGGAGACATCAACACCTATCCGGGTAAGAAGAAGCTGATTCTTTCCGGGTTCCACGAGGCCGCGCTCGCCGCGTTCGCGATCCAGCATCATCTCTACCCCGCCAAGAAGCAGTTCCTGCAGTACACCACCACCAGCCCGGTGATGCAGAAGCGGCTCGGCGTCCCGCACTAACTACCAGGAGACATACATGAAACCCATCCGCACTTTGGCCCTCTGTTCCCTGTTCGCGATCTCCGCGAGCGCCTTCGGCGCCGACAAGGTCTGCAAGGTCGACATCGCCGGCAACGACCAGATGCAGTTCGACAAGAAGGAACTCTCGGTGGCCGCGGACTGCACCACGGTGGAAGTCACGCTCAAGCACACCGGCAAGCTGCCGGCGCAGGCCATGGGCCACAACTGGGCGCTGGTGAAGACCGCCGATGTCGCGGGCGTTGCCGCTGACGGTATCGGCGCGGGTTTCGCGAACGATCACATCAAGAAAGGCGACACGCGAGTCATTGCGCACACGAAGATCGTGGGCGGCGGTCAGAGCACGACGGTGTCGTTCCCGCTGTCGGCCCTCAAGAAGGGTGAAAGCTACACCTACGTCTGCACGTTCCCGGGCCACTCGGCGCTGATGAAAGGTGCGTTCAAGATCGGCTGACCGGTCCGGAGAATGGACAAGCGCCTCGCCGACCTGCAGCAACAATTCGAGCTCGAACGTCTCGAGGTGAACCTGTTTCGCGGGCAGAGCCGCGATACGGGCAGCTCGCAGGTGTTCGGCGGGCAGGTGCTCGGCCAGGCGCTCAAGGCCGCCTACGCGACCATCGAAGGCGGCCGCAAGGTGCATTCGCTGCACGCGTATTTCCTGCGGCGCGGCGATTTCACCAAGCCCATCGTCTACAGCGTCGACCGCAGCCGCGATGGCGGCAGCTTCTCCGCGCGGCGCGTGGTGGCGGTGCAGAACGGCGAGCAGATCTTCATCTGCTCCGCGTCGTTCCAGGAAGAAGAGCAGGGGCTCGAATACCAGGCGGAGTCGCCCAAGGTCCCGCCGCCGGAGGATCTCAAGCCCTTCCACATGCCGGCGAAGGAAGAGCTCGCGAAGCTGCCGGAAAAACTTCGCCGCTGGCTCGAGATCGAGCGGCCATTCGAATTCCGTCCGGTCCAGCCTTACAACCCGCTGGTGCCGGTGGCCACCGTGCCGCCCGTGCGCCAGATCTGGTTGCGCGCGGTCGACAAACTACCCGACGACGAGGCGCTGCATCGCTGCGTGCTCGCGTACGTGTCCGACTACTGGCTGCTCGATACCGCGACGATGCCGCATGGCGCCTCGTTCCTGCGCGGCAACCTGGTCATGGCGAGCATCGATCACGCGATCTGGTTTCACCGTCCCGCGCGGGTGGATGACTGGCTGCTGTACAGCCTCGACAGTCCTTCGAGCTCGGGTGCGCGCGGCTTCGCGCGCGGCAGCTTCTACACGCGGGACGGCGTGCTCGTCGCGAGCACGGCACAGGAGGGCCTCATACGGCTCGTGCGCTCGCAGTCCTGACGCTGCTCGCCGCGGGCGCGGCGGTTGCGCAGCAGGCGCCGCCCGCGACGCCGGGCGATCGCGATGCGCTGGTCTCGCTCTGGTCCGGCACGTATGACGTGTCGGAAGAACTGATCACCGCTCCATCCGACCGCTCGCCGCTCGTGCCGCCGGCCGACCGGGAGCGCGTGCAAATCAACGTGCGGCGCATCCAGCTTCCCTGGCTCGGTTCCCACGTCTTGTACGTCGAGGAATATCCCTACGACGAGCCGTTCGAAATTCGCCGCCGCGTGTTGCTCAGCATCGAGCCCGAACCCGCCGCAGACGGCGCGCAGCGCGTGCGCCAGTTCACCCGCAAGATGACCGCCACTCCGGCCACGACGCTGACGCCGAAGGATGTGGAGTCGATGGTCGGCTGCGATCTGTTCCTGACGCGTGAAGGCGGGCAGTTCCGCGGCGGCACGCGCGGCCGGCGCTGTCTCGAAGGCGGTCCATCCGAACGGCGCTGGATCGACTATCGCGTGGTCATCGGCGATGGTCTGTTCTGGTATCGCACCCGCCGCCTCACCGTCGATGGCAACGATCTCGTCGAGGAAATCGCGGGTTTTCCCCACGTGGATCTCGACGAAGCGCGCCTGTTCTCCTGCGGCATTTCCTGGAGC
>JAKFFF010000055.1:0-18792 GCA_036677145.1 Alcaligenaceae bacterium | reverse complement strand
CTTCGTCATTCCGCCCAACAGATGCCTCACCGTCAGTGAAAATCGCTTCCACCTGGCGCCGCGCGACCGGGCGAAATCTCCGCATCATCCGGTGGATGTCTTCTTCGAATCGCTCGCGCAGGAGCGTGCAGGTTCCGCCATTGGTGTCGTGCTTTCCGGCGGCGATTCGGACGGCGCGCTGGGGGTCAAGGCCATCAAGGATGCCGGTGGCATCACGTTCGCGCAGCAGCCGGAGTCGACGAAGTTTACCGGGATGCCGCAAAACGCGATCGACACGGGTTGCGTCGATTTCGTCATGCGCCCGAAAGAAATCGCGGGCGAGATAGTTCGTCTCACCCGGCATCCGTACATGCTGGATACACGCAATGCGCCGCTGGACCAGGAAGAGGTGTCAACCCCCAAAGCGGAGACGGACGAACTTGCATTGAAGCGGGTGTTCCGGCGGCTGCGCAGTGCGCACGGCGTCGACTTCAGCCACTACAAACGCAGCACGCTGCGGCGCCGATTGTCACGACGCATGGCGCTGGGCCGGATCGAGGAGATGGGCGCGTACGTCGACGCGCTGGAAGAGGACACCGCGGAAACGCTCGCGCTCTACCAGGACTTCCTGATCCGGGTGACCGGTTTCTTCCGTGACGCCGAGTTGTTCGAAGGCCTGCGAGAGCAGGTTTTCCCGGCCATCTGTGCGGCGCCCGAATCGAATGCGCCGATCCGCATCTGGATCGCCGGTTGTGCGACCGGGGAAGAGGTCTACTCGATCGCCATCGAGTTGCTCGAGTATCTCGGAGATCCGGTGTCCGTCCCCCGCATCCAGATCTTCGGGACGGACGTCAGCGAAACGGCCATCGAGATCGCGCGCGCGGGCATCTATCCCGACAACATTGCCAGCGAGGTTTCGAGCGAGCGCCTGGCGCGCTACTTCGTGAGGGTGAACGGTCGTTACCACGTGGCCAAGCGGCTGCGCGAACTGTGCGTATTCGCGCGGCACGACGTGACTCGCGATCCGCCATTTTCCCGCATCGACCTTCTCAGCTGCCGCAATCTGCTCATCTACCTCGACGCGGCCATGCAGCGGCGCGTGATGCGCGCCTTTCACTATGCGCTCTCCGCGCACGGGTTCCTGGCCCTGGGGCTCGCCGAAAGCGTCGGCGGCGCCTCCGACATGTTCGATCTGCTCGACAAGCGACATCGCATCTACTCGCGCAGAGCCTTGGCGTCGGTGACGGCGCTCGTTCCCGCTGACCGTGGCCAAAAAATTTCACCTCAATCGCAATCGGTCGAGCCGGAGATTCACATGGCGGGTTCGGACTCTGACTCGGTGTTGCGTGAATCGGATCGATTACTGCTGGGTCGTTACGCGCCGCCCAGCCTGCTGGTCGATGACGCGCTCAACATCCTGCAGTTTCGCGGTGAGACGGGACGCTACATCGAGCATGCCAGCGGACCTTCCAGCATGAATCTGCACCGGGTAGTTCGGCCGCAGTTGCTGGTGGAGATTTCGCCGGCGATCCAGGCGGCGCGCGACAGCGGCGATCCGGTCTGGCGCAACGGCCTGAGTTTCGACGAACTCGGCGACATCGCGCTCGGTGTAATCCCGCTGCGCAACGCCGGGGCGGAGCGATGCTTCCTGATCGTGTTCGAAGCCGAGTCCGCGAGCGGCGCGCGGCGGGTGGTAGCTCCCGTGGCTCCGGTCCTCAGCGAGTCGGAGAAGGATCGGAGGATCGCGCAACTGGAACGCGAGCTGGCGTCCACCCGTGGCTTCCTGCAGACGACGATGGAGGAGCAGGAATCGGCGCGAGAGGATCTCAAGTCCGCGCATGAAGAAGTGCTGTCCGCCAACGAAGAGTTCCAGAGCACCAATGAGGAACTCGAGACGGCGAAGGAAGAGCTCCAGTCCGCGAACGAAGAGCTGACGACCACGAACGACGAGCTCCTGAATCGCAATCGCGAACTCTTCGGGCTCAACGTCGAGCTGCAGAAGACGCGAGAGATCACGTTGCGGGCGCAGAGTTACGCCGACGCAATCGTGGCGAGCGTGCGCGATCCGCTGCTGGTGCTCGACAAGGAGCTGCGAATACTGCGCGCCAACGATGCGTTCTATGAAGACTTCGGCTTGATGCGCAACGAGACCGAAGGCAAACCACTGCGGGATCTCGACGCGCAACAGTGGGACATTCCCCAACTGCTCGCCAAGCTCGAAGGTGTGCTCGCACACAATGCCGCGGTAGTCGACCAAGAGATTTCGTTCCGTAGCTCGGTCGACGCGGCGCCGCGCACTCTGCGGGTGGATGCGCGGAAGATTCCCGGAGACATAGAACGCGCCGAGCTGATCCTGCTGGCGATCGAAGATGTGACCGAGCGTCGCGCGCATGCGGATTCGCTCGAGCTGGCCGGCCGCCGCAAGGATGAGTTCCTGGCGATGCTGGCGCATGAGCTTCGCAACCCGCTGACTCCGATCCGGCACGCGGTACACCTGCTGCAGCAGGATGATGTCGATTCGCGCGAAGAGCTGTACGGGATGATAGACCGGCAGTCGCTACGCCTGACGCGGCTCGTCGACGATCTGCTCGATCTCGCCCGGATCAACCGGGGGCACATCGAGCTGCGCAGCAAAGCCGTCGATCTGGGTTCGGTCGTTCAGGATGCCGCCGACGCGGCGGGCGCCCGCATCGAGGAGCGGGGCCACGAGATCTCGTTGTCCTTGCCGCAAGCGCCGGTCTTCGTGACTGGCGACCCTGTACGGCTCGAGCAAATAGTCGCGAATCTGCTCGAGAACGCCGTGAAGTACACGGACACGGGCGGCCGCATCGACGTCAAACTCACGCGTGACCGCGGTCAGGCTGTTCTGAGTGTGCGCGACAACGGCATAGGTCTCGCCCCCGAAAACCTGCAGCACATCTTCGACCTCTTCAACCAGGTGGACGGATCGCTGGCGCGCTCCGGAGGCGGTCTCGGTATTGGCCTGACGCTCGTGCGCCGCGTGCTCGCGCTGCATGACGGCACCATCGAAGCGCGCAGTGCCGGGATCGGTCACGGGGCCGAGTTCATCGTGAAGTTGCCGATCCTGACGCTGGTGCCGGACGAGGTGTCCGACGTTGCAACCGACTCGACGCCTCAAGTGGGGACGCCGCGGCGGGTGCTTTTCGTCGACGACAACATCGATGTGGTCGGTTCGTTGCAAAGGTTGGCCGGGTATTGGGGTCACGAGGTGGCGGTTGCGAATGGGGGCGCCGAAGCAATCGAGCTCGTTGAGACCTTTCGCCCGGATACGGTGGTGATCGACATCGGGCTGCCGGTCATGGATGGCTACGAAGTGGCGCGTCGTCTGCGCGCTCGGCATCCGGATCTGTTTCTGATCGCGCTGACAGGTTACGGCCGCGACCGGGATCGCGCCGCGGCGACGGAGGCGGGCTTCGATGCGCACCTCGTCAAACCTGCCGACCTGGATGAGCTGAAGGCGATGTTGTCGAAAGGCCGGGGTTAGCCAGGCGCCGGGTTCACAGTTGCGCGATGGCCGTCTGCGCCCTGGCCAGCGCCTCGATGCCGACATCCAGCGGAATCTTTTCGGTTCCGGACAGTGGATATCTCTCGTTGACGCTCTGCATTCGCGCAACGCCCGGCTCGAGCGCGGCGAGAGCCTTCTTCCAGTTGGCGCGACGCGCATCGGGATTCCCCGGCTTCTCGGCGAGCAGCGCATACATCTCGCCGCGCCGGATCTCCGCCTGCGCGAGCATGAATCCGTTCATCACGTTTTCCGGATCCGCGCGCAGCATCTCGGCGAAAACTCGCTCCGCGGAATCGAACAACGGCATCGCCGATCGCGGCTCTCCGACTTTCACCAGAGACGCGGCCAGTCCGAGATCGTTCATGCCCGCCGCCAGTTGCGCGCGCGCGTCCGTCTTTTCTTCGGCAGCTTTCGCGAGGACCGGGGCCGCGAGGCGGTACGTCGCGATCGCCTCGGGGAACTTGCCGCCGTTGAAATAGGCGTCGCCCAGGTTCAGGCGCTGCTCGGCAAGCCGCGTGATGTGTTCCGCCGATTCCGGTTCCATCGCCATCAATTTCTCACTGACGAGCAGCGACTTGCGCATGAGGCTGAGCGTGCGTTCGAGCGCTTCGGCCTCGGACAGACGCGTATCGACGACGATCGCGACGTTGGTATAGGCATTGCGCAGCAACTTGAGGGCGGGTACGTCGTCGGGTTTCGTTGACGCATAGGCTTCCGCGACGGCTATCGCCTTGTCGCACATCGCCATCGCCTCGGCCGGTCTTTCGAGCGCCGAGAGGATTTCGCAGAGCGAGTGGTTAGAGACCATGAGCACATTGAAGCGATCGTGTTCGCCGCTGAACCCTTCCGGGTTCGCTTCCGCGACTTTCGCGGCGCGTTCGGCGTAGGCGAGGGCGGGCTCCTGGCCCTGCACGAAGAGCACGGTCTTCGCCTGCATGATCAGGCTCTTCGCAAGCGTGGCGCCCGCACGCTGGTTGTCGGGCTCCGCGGCGACGACTTCTTCCAGGAGTTTGATGGACTTTTCGTAACTTTCCACCGCCAGTTTCGTGTCGCCGCCACCGGGGCTGTTCGTGCCGCCGTGGATGTCGCCGATCTTCCGCCACGCGTTGGCGAGTCCCACCTTGAGCTCGGTGTCGCCGCCGGGTTCGCTGGACAACTTCTCGAGATACTCCCCGGAAACCCGCGCGAGATTGATGCGCGCTTGCTGGGCGCCCGGAAGCGCATCGATCTCGTCGTATACGTCGCTCAGCAAGGCGTTGGCGAGCTTGCGCACGCTGTCGAAATGGCGCTGGGCGAGGGCGCGCTGCTGCTCGGCGATGCGCGCCTCGCGGATGGCGAAACCGAGTCCGCCGACCAGCGATGCGAGCACGAGTCCGGCGGCGGCGATTTCGACTTTGCGCCGGCGGACGAACTTGCCCAACCGATAACGCCACGCGTTGCCGCGCGCGGCCACCGGCATTCCGCCGAGAAAATTGCGCAGGTCGTTGGCGAATTGCTCGACGCTGCCGTAACGCTTCTGCGGTTCCTTGCGCAGCGCCATCAGCAGGATGTTGTCGAGATCCGCGTCGATGTCGCGCGCGCGGCGTTCGCCGAGCTGCACCTGGCTGGGCCGGGTGGGGATGGTGTCGCTGAGGATTTCGGCGACGCGCTGGGCGTCGTTGGTGCGCTTGCCATACGGGCTTTGGCCCGTGATCAACCGGTAGAGCACGACGCCGAGCGAATACACGTCGCTTACGGTGGTCACGGTGCCGCCACTGACCTGTTCGGGACTTGCGTAATCGATCGTCATCGCGCGCAATTGAGTGCGCGTTTCGTCGCTGGTGGTGCCCGCGATGGAATTGGCTTCCAGCAGCTTGGCGATGCCGAAGTCGAGTAGTTTGACCGAGCCGTCGGCGGTCACGAGGATGTTGTTGGGCTTGAGATCGCGATGCACGACCAGGTGCTGGTGTGCGTAACTCACCGCGGCGCAAACCTGCAGGAATAGTTGCACGCGGTCACGCACCGGCAGATCCTGCGCATCGCAGAACTGGTCGATGGGTTCGCCCTGGATCAGCTCCATCACGACGTAGGGCACGCCGCCCGGTGTCGCGCCGCCGTCGAGCAGGCGCGCGATGTTGCGGTGGTCGAGCTTGGCGAGGATCTGCCGCTCATTCTTGAAGCGCTGTTCGGCCAGGTTGTCGCGCACGTCGGCGCGCATGAGTTTGATGGCGACTTCGGCGCGGTACTGGTCGTCGTCGCGCACCGCGCGGAACACGTCGCCCATGCCGCCGGTGCCGAGCGTGCCGACGATGCGATATGCGCCGATGCGTTCGCCGACGTGATCGTCGAGCGCGGCGTACACCGATGCGCTCATCTCCGGCGCCGGCGACTCCAGGAAATCGCCCGTTGCCTCATGCGACGCGAGCAGCGAGACGACTTCCTCGATCAGCGCGGCATCGCCGTTCGATTCGAGGGCGAGCAGGCCCGCGCGTTCGCTCTCCGGCACTTCGAGCGCCGCCGCGAACAGGGTCTTGATGCGTTGCCAGCGCTCGGGCGTCATGGGGCTCCGCGGGTGTCTTCGTTATTGTTGTTGCCCACCCGATTCTGGCGGAACGCATCATCCATTCAAAGCGATTCGGCGAGGTTATTCGCGCAAACGCGTTAAGTAAGCAGGTCCGCTCGGGTCAGCGGACGATGCTCGGCGTGAACGTCCAGATCCAGCCATTCTTTTTGACAATGAACGACTTCTTGTCGGGTGAAACGGCAAGATCATCGGACTTCGGCAGCGGCATGGCGAACATGACGGGCGATGGAACTCCAAAGTCCTCGGTTACTTCTTCGACTTTCGCCGGAACCGCCCGGCGGCTCGCGGTGCAGGACTGCGCCACCTCGACCACGGGGCGGGTAGTGCGGGAGACCAGGTGCAGCCCGCCGCCGAGTCCATTTTTAACGGCCAGCAACTCGAAGAATTCGAGATCGCCTTTCAGCACCGGCGCAAGGCACACGGCTTCGCGATCACGCAGCCTGGTCGCGGTCGACTTCGTGTTCTGAAACTTCGGGGCGCCAACGAGCTGCGCTTCCGAAAGTTTCCAGTCGAGGTCGATGACCACCCGATCGGAAATGTCCGCCTGCCCGGAGCCGTCACCCGCGACGTACGTGCTGCCTTGGTACACGCCGACGATGTGATAACGCACGGTGTCCGCCGCGCCCCATTTGGCCATGGCCTCCATGTCCATCTGCTGCGCGAACGCAGCCATTGGAAGCAGCCCTAGCAATCCCGAAACGAACAACTTGCGCATGTGGTTTTCCTCCCGATTCATCCTAACGCGCGAGCCCGTCGAAAACCGGCTCACGTTTTCCTGAGCCGTTATGACCGCCCTTTGCGCGTTAGCCGCTCATGGAACTGAAAAACGCGTTGACACGAATGGCCCTGGTCGCAACCGCGGCGATGGTCACCTGGTCTTGTGGACCTGCGCCGCAAGCGCCGGGCGCCAAGGTTGACTGGATCTCCAAGGGCGTCGCGTTCAGTGACGGGATGGAAAAGAATCGGGAAGCCGTGCTGCGCGACATCGGCAAGGTCGAATTCGACTTCCAGCGGCGCTTGCTTGCGTTCAGCGGCGTCGAGGCCGACCTGGGCGGTCCGGCGACGGACGCGGCGCTGCGCGCGCTCATGAGTGAAGTGTATTCGCGCGCCATGCAAACCGACTTCGCCTGGATGCGAGTCCAGGACGACATGACACCCAGCGGGATGTCCGCCGTGTCGATGGCGTCGTTCGAGTTCCTGCTGGTCTCCCTGAATTTCAACGATCTGCATGCGCAGGAACCGGGGTCGCGCGGCACCGAGCCGGGTCCGAATCACGTGCAAGTGGATACCGCACGCGATGGCCTGGACTACACCTCTACCAAGGACGTCACGGTCGACGGAATGAACGTGAAGATGCTGAGCAAGCTCAAGGTCAACTACTGCCCCGATGCTTCCGGAAAGATCGACGTCCAGATGTCGTCGACGTCGTCGCTTTCGCGGGGTGCGAAGGGTGCGAATACCAAGATCACCGTGCACGTCACGCGATTCGTCGACGACGACGCGCAGATGGAGTCGCTCGAGGTCGAACAGCACATCGAAGCCGCGGCTTTTGGCGGAGGAGGCGGCACCTACGTCGACATGAGCGCGGGGCTTTCGACGCGTTCCGATGCGGCTAACTACACCCGTGTGAACCGCAGGAGCTCGCAGACAACCGACGCCGACGTGGCAACGGCCAATTCGCTGGCGTCCGTCATGCAGCTCATGGCGATCGGAGTTTCGGAACACACGCGCGACATCTGGGAAAAGGGCGGCTGCGTGAAGATCGAGACGCCGACGACTCCCGCCGGGCGCGCCGGCGCGAAACCCAGCACTTCCTTCAGCGTCGTGGCGCAGCCGCGCAGCAAGGTCGACGGCGCGAGCGCCGGCGGCACGGTACGCGCGGATCTCACCGGCGACTCCTCGCTCGATCCCGCGTCGAGCAAGGTGCGCGCCGACGCGAGCTTCACGTACGTCGCGCCGGGGGAGCGCAACAAGGAGGCCAGGCTCACGTTCGAAGCCCGCTCGCGGCGCGGCATCGCGACCGCCGAGCTGGCGTTCAACACGAATGGCGCTTCGTACCGGGTGGAAGGCGGCGCCGACGAGTTCCATGGCACGGGTGTTGCCTGCGACCTGGCCGAACAGTTTTTCATCGAAGGCAAGGGCGTCACCGTGAGGTTCGAACCGGAATCGTCCGCCGGTGGCCGCTACAGCTACTCGGGCAACATGAGCGGCTTCAACGTTTACGGACACGGCGTGTACACCGTGAATTTCCGCGACGACGTGGCGGTGAGCATCTCGGCGCACGGCCCCGGCAGCGTCGATACACCGATGGGTGTCCAGACGGCCGAAGGCAAGGAGGAATACACGTTGTCCCCGGTGAGTGATGCGGGCTGTGGCGTGACTTAACGTCGCGTCATTGACGCGGCGGAGGCGCGCGCCACAATGGCGCGTGGACGTCGATAACAACAACCAAGAAAAACCGCCCGGCGAAGTCACGCGCCTCCTGCAAAGCTGGGCCGACGGCGATACGGCCGCGCTCGAAAAGTTGTGGCCGCTCGTGTACGACGATGTCCGTCGTCTGGCGCGGCGTCAGATGGCGCGCGAGCGCGGCGATCACACGCTGCAGGGCACGGCGCTCGTGAACGAAGCGTTCATCCGGCTCGCCGGCCAGCGCGTGCTCGAATGGCAGAACCGCGAGCAGTTTCTTTCGCTGGCCGCGCAGATCATGCGGCGCGTGCTCGTGGATCACGCGCGGCAACGCGGCGCGCAACGCCGGGGTGACGGCGCGCAGCGTCTGAGCCTGCACGACACGCAGGCGGCCTTCGAAGTGGATGCGGCGCAGGCGTTGGACTCTTTCAATGACGATCGGGTGGACGTGCTCGCCATCGACGCGGCGCTCACCCGTCTGCAGCAGATCGATGCGGCGCAGGGCCGGATCGTCGAGCTGCGTTACTTCGGCGGACTCACGCTCGAAGAGACCGCCGGCGTCGCCGGCGTTTCGCTCGCGACCGTCAAACGCGAGTGGGCCATGGCGCGCGCCTGGCTGCGGCGCGAGCTCGAGACGCTGGATACCGACGCGATGCGCTGAAGTCCGATTGGCGAACTACCGCGAGCGCGCGTATACGCCATTCATCGGCAACCGACCCAGGGACGGGTTTTGAAAGCCAGCGACTACACCTTCGGGATCGAAGAGGAGTACTTCCTCTGCGGCGTCGACTCAGGCGAGCTTCTCGAGCGCATGCCCAAGGATCTGCTCGCCACCGCGCAGGGCGAGCTTGCGGTGACGGTGACCTCCGAGCTGCTGCAATCGCAGATCGAGATCGCCTCGCCGATTTTTCATCGCGCCGACGAAGCAATGGCGGTGATGGCGCGCGCCCGGCTCGATCTGGCGGAAGTCGCCCGCGCTTTTGGCGCGCGAATCATGTCGGCGGGTACACATCCGCTGGGCAAATGGCACGAGCAGCGCATCACACATCGTCCACGCTACGACAAGTTGCAGGCTGATTTCCGCATCATCGGACAACGCAATCTCGTGTGCGGATTGCATGTGCACGTCGCGGTGCCCGGGGATGTGGATCGCGTCGATGTCATGAACCGGGCAATGCCCTGGTTGCCGTTGTTCCTGGCGTTGAGCACGTCCTCGCCGTTCTGGGACGGGCGCGATACGGGGTTGCTGAGTTACCGGCAGTCGCTGTACGACGAATGGCCGCGCAGCGGCATACCGGATCATTTCACGGACCAGGCCGACTACGACGCGTTCGTCGCATTGCTGAGTCAGACCGGGGCCGTGGGCGATGCGAGTCACCTGTGGTGGGCGATCCGTCCGTCGCTCAGGTTTCCGACGCTCGAGATGCGCATCGCGGATGCCTGCACCGACCTGCGGGACGCGGTCGCCATCGCCAGCCTGTATCGCGCACTCGTGGCCGCGCTGGTGGAAGACCCGGCGCTTGGACGGTTCCACAGCACTCACACCCGGCGTGTGATCGACGAGAACCGCTGGCGCGCCAAACGGTATGGCGTGCGCGCCGAGTTCATCGACGAGCGACGCCGTACGTCAGTTCCGGTGGAAGAGGTGGTGCGCGAGCTGCGCGAGCGCACGGCCGAGTGGCTCGCCCTTCAAGGTGGCGAATCGGCGCTTGCACCGCTGGAACGCATCGTTGCCAAGGGCACGAGCGCGCACGAGCAACTGCGGCTCTACGATGATGCACTCGGTGCGAACGTCGCCGAAGCCGATGCACTGCAGGTGGTGACGCGCTGGATTACGAACCGGACCGTGGCCGTTTCCGATCCCATCGCACCTGACTGACGCAATGTGTCGCGCGAGGCCGCGCGACGGTGCAGGGTTTTCAGGATTCGTTTCGTTCGCGCGTGAATCGTGCACCCGGTTCAAGCGTTGCGCCATGGCATACAACTTGTATGCATTGAGCGCTAACAATGAATGAGAAAATTTCACGTCGCGGCTTTCTGCACGCGGCAGGCGCGCTCGGTGGATCAACGGCTGTGTATCGCGCCGCGATGGCGCTCGGACTCATGGCGCCGGTGGCGCATGCGTCGCGGCCGGAGCTCGCATCGCTCGCCAAACGCAGGAAGGTGCTGATCCTGGGCGCGGGCATCTCCGGTCTCACCGCGGCCTATGAGCTCAGCCGCAAGGGTTACGAGGTGCAGATCCTCGAGGCGTCGTTCCGCGCCGGCGGACGCAACATGACGCTGCGCGCCGGGGATCGCATCGACGAGACGGGATATCCGCAGGTGTGCGGGTTCGACAAGGACCCGGACCTGTTCTTCAACGCGGGACCGGCGCGTATCCCGGGCCATCACCAGGCGCTGCTGGAATACTGCAAGGAATTGGACGTCGCGCTCCAGCCGTTCATCAACGACAACCGCAACGCCTGGGTGCAGGACGACGCGATGTTCGGCGGCAAGCCGGTGCGCGCGCGTGAATACCTCAACGATACCCGTGGCTTCGTCGCCGAGCTCATGGCGAAGTCGGTCAGGAAGGAAGACCTGTCGGCGCCGATGACGGCGGCGGATTGGGAGCAACTGCGCGAATACCTGCGCCAGTTCGGCGAGCTCGATCCGCAGTTCAGATACATGGGCACCAGCCGTTCGGGGCTGGCCAGTCATGACTACACGGGTCCGGACGTTCTCAAGAAACCGCTGAGCCCGAGCGAACTCATGAAGTCGCGTTTCATGTACATCATGAGCTTCGGCGAAACCGACGACCAGGCGGCCATGATGATGGAGCCGGAGGGCGGCATGGACCGCATCGTCGCGGGATTCCTGCGCAAGGTCGGTCATCTCGTGCAACTGGAATCGCAGGTGCAGCGCATTCGCGTTTTGCCCAAGGGCGTGGAAGTCACGTATCGCAAGGATGGCCAGTACGTCACCGCGCGCGCGGACTACTGCCTCAACTGCATCCCGATGCATTTGCTCGCCGGCATCGAACACAATTTCCCCGTCGAATACGCCGAGACCTTCACGAAAGTGCCGCGCGGCAAACTATTCAAGATCGGGCTGCAGATGAAGGAACGGTTCTGGGAGCGGGAAGGTATTTACGGCGGAATTTCCTGGACGATGCAGGACATCCAGCAGATCTGGTATCCCGCGCACGGCATCCATCGCAAGAAGGGCGTGGTGCTGGCGGCGTACACCTTCGATCCGAACTCCGGCGAGAAATTCGCGCGCTTGCCGCCGGATGAGCGCATCAAGCTCGCGATCGCGCAGGGCGAGAAGATCCACCCGAAGTACGGCAGCTACGTCGAGAGCGGCGTGACGATCGCGTGGCACCAGATGAATCACATGCTCGGCTGCGCCGCGCAGTGGGATGAGGCCTTGTTCAAACAATGCTTCAAGAAGCTGCAGACGCCGGTGGGAGCGCATTACCTGATGGGCGACCAGGTGAGTTATCACCCGGGCTGGCAGGAAGGCGCGATTGCGTCGGCGCACTTCGCGATTGCCGACATCGATGCGCGCGAACGCGCGGCGGGGACGGTGATCGCATGAAGAAGCGGGTCGTGAGGATGGCGGTGCTGATGGCCGCGGCGTTCGTTTCCGTCGGCGCGAGCGCGGGCAATGAGTTCGACTACTGCCTGCTGTGTCATGGGACCGAAGCCAATGGCAATTACGGCATTCGCGCGCCCAAGCTTTCCGGCATGGAGCCTTGGTATCTCGCGCGGCAGCTCGAGAACTTCGCCAGCGGTGTGCGCGGCAGGGTCCCGGCGGATGCCGCGGGCCACGAGATGGGCCCGGTGGCATTGCGCTTGAAGCACGAAGGAACGCTCGAGGCGGCGGTGGAGTTCGTCGCGGCGTTGCCGTCGCGCAAGCCGGCCGCGACGCTGCAGGGTGATGCGGCACGCGGCAAGACTTTGTATGCACCCTGCGCGGCCTGCCATGGCGCGAAGGGCGAGGGCAATGCGGCGTTGCAGGCGCCGGCGCTGGCCGCGCGTTCGGACTGGTACCTGGCGGCGCAGCTTGCCAACTACCGCGCTGGAGTGCGCGGCGCCGACGAGCGCGATACTTACGGAATGCAGATGCGCGCCGTGTCGTCCATGTTGCCGGACGACAAGTCGATCACGGACGTCGTCGCGTACATCAATACGCTCAAATAACCCCGATCCGCCCGAGGAGGCGACATGAAGAAGAATTACACCGCATCGTTGGTTCGCCGCGCCGTGCTGAGCGCGATGCTGGCGGCCGGCGCCGTTGGCAATGCTCAGGCCGCGGATATCGTCCGCCATGGGTTGTCCGGCGGGAGTACGTTCCCCATCGCGCGCGCGGTGGAAGTGCCGGCGGGCAAGACGATCATTTTCCACAGCGGGATGACACCGGGGCCGGCCGATCCGAAGGCGGCGCCCGGAACGCCGGAGTACTGGGGCGATACGAAGACGCAGACCTTGAGCGTGTTCGCGCGCTTGAAGGAGTCGCTCGATCAGCTGGGCCTGGGCTTCAAGGATGTGGTCGCGATGACGGTGTACCTGGGTGGCGATCCCGCCAAAGGCGGGCGCATGGATTTCGAAGGCATGATGGCCGCGTACTCGCTGTACTTCGGTACGAAGGAGCAGCCCAATCTACCCGCACGCTCCACCGTTCAAGTCGCCGGCCTCGTCGCCCCCGGCATGCTCGTCGAAATCGAAGTCCAATTGGTGAGATAAATGGGGACATTCCTCGTTTCCTAGCAAACGGGGACAGTCCTCATTGATTCCGGCGTCGACGCGTTTTCTCAGTCAGGCGCGCGGGTGCGGCATCAACCGCATCCGCGCGCCTTTCTTCGTCAGGTCTGTCCCCGTTTGCTAGGAAACGAGGAATGTCCCCTTTCTTGAGCCGGTTTGCCCCGATCCTGCGCGTTTCTCCGCAGGGTGAAAAAACGAAAAGGGTGGGCAATGCGTCTCGTAACCAAGGGTCTCCTGGCCACGCTGGGATTAAGCGTGCTTTCGGCCTGCAACGACGACAAGGCGCCGGCACCGCCTCCCTCCGCGCCACCGGCCAGTTTCACCATCGGCGGCACGGTTTCGGGCCTCAACGGTTCGGTCACCCTGGCAAACAACGGCGGCGATTCGCGTGCCGTCAGCGCGAATGGCGCATTCACCTTCTCGACCCCGGCGGCGACGGGCACCGCCTATAACGTCACCGTCAGCGCGCAGCCCGCGAACCAGACCTGCGCCGTGACGAGCGGTACGGGCACCATCGCCGGGAGCAATGTTTCCGCGATCACCGTCACCTGCACCACGAACACCTTCAGCGTCGGTGGCAGCGTCAGCGGGCTCAGCGGCGGTGGCCTGGTCCTGCGCAACAACGGTGGCAACGATCTCGCGCGCGATACGGATGGCGCCTTTTCATTCACCAATGGCGTGGCGGCCGGCGCGGCTTACGCGGTCACCATCGCGACGCAGCCCGCTAACCAGACCTGCACGCTGTCGAACGCGACCGGCACGATCGCCGCGGCGAACATCACCAACGTCGGCGTCGATTGCGAAACCTTTCGCATCACGGGCGTGATCGGTGCGGCGGGTGGCACGCTGGTCGGCCCCGATGGCGTCGAAGTGATCATTCCCGCGGGCGCGCTCTCGCAGCCCACCACGATCGGCATCGCGCGCAGTCCGGGCGGCTGGCCGCTGCCGCTGGTCGAAGGCGCCACGCCGGACGGCTCCATCTACGAGCTCACGCCGCATGACGTGGTGTTCAACAAGCCGGTGCTGATTCGTGCGCCCGCACCGGCGGGGGTGACGGATCTCTACGCGCTCGTCTCGAGTTTCGACCAGGGCTGGCAGTACACCGACGTGGGAATCGTCGGCGACTACGCGGAGCTCGAACGCAATGTCTTCTCGTGGATGTACCTCGTGAGTGCGTGCGCACCGCCGGCGAACGATCCTTATCCTTGTTCGTTGCCCCGTGGTCATTCCTTCGCGACCGCCACTCCCGCCAATGCGATCAGCATGACGTCGGGTATTCCGCAGTGGACGGGCAATGGGTTCTACATGCAGAGCTCGGCAGGAACCTGGGCGGTGAATTCGGGCCTGCTGCAGACGCTGCACATCACGACGGTGTTCGACGCCGCGCCGGATTGCAGTTCCTCCTACGTGCAGCTGAAGCGACTCGTTCCGGGCGGCAATCCGGCCGCACAGCTCATCAGCAACGTTCCGGTGTTGCCCAACCCGCAGGGAGAGGGCAGCTATACCTTCGATATCCCGGCCGCCGACCTCGACGACGGTGTCCACGGCTTCGCGATGGGTTACTACTGCACGCGGCCGGGCAAGACCGAGAGGGGCGGCGCCGACTGGATCACCTTCGACCTGTCGCCGAATCCCGTGCCCGGCTTCCAGGTGAGCGGCACGGTTACCGGCCTCACCGGCGGCGGGCTCGAGCTGCAGAACTTCAATCGCGAAATCATTTCAGTGGGCGCGGGAAGCACGCAGTTCGCATTCGGCACGCCGCTGAACGCCGGCGCTAACTACAACGTACACGTGCTCACTCAGCCCACGGGGCAGACGTGCACCATCGCGAACGCCAGCGGCGCGGTCGCGGCAAACGTGAGCAACATCGCGGTGACCTGCCAGGGAGGCACGCCGCCGCCGCAGTCGCAGTCGCTGGTGCTGGTGCCGGGCTCGGAGCTGAACGAGATGACCGTCCTGCGCCGGAACACGGACAGCGGACGGCCGACCGAAGTCGGCACGGTGAACACGGGCGACTACCCGCGCGCCGTGGCGGTCACGCCCGATGGAAACTTCGCATACGTCGCCAACGCGGCCGGGAACACGGTGTCGTCATTCAGAATCAGCGGCACGACATTGACGCCGATCGCGGGGAGCTCGCCGGCCACCGGCAATCCGTTCGCGCTGGCCGTCGATCCGGACGGGAACACGCTGCGCGTGGCTAACTACTCCAGCCACACGGTATCGAGCTTCCGCATCAACACACAGTCCGGCGTGTTGACGGCGCTGGGTTCCATGTCGGTTGGCCTCTATCCCTACGCGGTGGCCGTGCATCCCGGCGGCGGCTTCGTGTACGTCCTCAACGAAGTCGGCTCCTCGAGCAACGGCCCGTCGGTGTCCGCGTTTTCGGTGAACCCGTCGACCGGCGTGTTGACCTCGCTCGGCCAGCCGACGGCGGCGCCGGTTCTGAATCCTCACAACCTGGCGATCGCGCCCGATGGACTGTCCCTGTACGTGGCGGGCACGACCGGCCGGGTCGGCAGGATGACGATCAATTCCACGACGGGCGCGCTGACGACCGGCGGCGCCACGAGCATCAACTCGGCGTCGAGCGCCGAATCCCTCGCGATTCACCCGAACGGCGCGTTCCTGTACGTGACGGCCTCCAATGGGTCGGGCGGGTTCATCGAGGTGTTCTCGATCAGCGGCAGCGGAGTGCTCACGGCGGTTTCGCGGATGGCGACCGGCGCGGGCAACAACTACCTCGCCATCACCGATGACGGCGACCACCTGTACGTGACCAACCAGCTCGACAGCATTGTCAGCAGCTTCAGCATCGACAGCACCACGGGCGCGCTGACCTTCCTCGAAAGCGATTCGGTCACGATCGCCCCCGAGGGCATCGCGCTCACACCATGAACGGAGACAACATGAAGAAGTTATGCGTGTTCTTGTCGGGAATGGCCATTTGCGGCGCGGCGCAGGCCGAACTACTGGTGACCCAGGGCGTCAAGGGAACGCTGAGTGTCCAGTACGAATATTCCTCGGTCGGCAACAAGCCGGATAAATACGAACCGAAGGAATGGCGTGTGCAGCGCACGTTCAAGCTGGTCGTGCCGATGAAGGCGGACCTGCCGTCGCCGGCGCCCGCCTTGCACGCGATGGATGCCGCTTTCACCAAGGACATCGAGAAGAAGAAGGGCCAGATGAAGGACCTTCACCAGACGATGGCGCCCGCGATGGACGAAATGATGAAGATCGCCGCGCGCTGCGACGAGGACGAGGCCTGTATCGAGAGGGCGATCAAGGAATACAGCACGACCATGGACAAGTCGACCATAGAGAAGGGGAAGGCCCAGGCCACGGCGGCTTCGACGATGGGCGCGCCGCGTTACCAGGTGTGGCAGCCCGTGTCGCAGAAAGGTACTTACGAGGTCGACGAGATCTACCGCGGACAGACCTCCGATCCGCTGTGCGTCAGCAAGCCGAATCAGCGCTGTACACGCGAAGAGATCCGCAAGGGTGGAGGCGCCATTCCGCCGCCCGCGGGCGCGAAGGATGGGTCCATCGCGTTGATCGAAGTCGACAGTGTCAACAAGGACATCATGATCAGGTTGCCGGCGCCGATGAATACCTTGACCTATACACGCCAGGTCAAATCGGATTTTCCGGACGAGAAAAGCGGCACGACATCGGAAATATTGCCGTTCATGCACTCGGATCAGAAGCCGGTCACCTTCGCGCTTCCCGGCGATCTGCGCGGGGCGTCCGGCACGCAGACTTTCAAGGTCAACGGCGCAGGGGGTGAGGGCGGGACGATGAAGGTCACCTGGCAGTTCGCGCAGCAGTGAGGCGCGCGCGCCGGATGACGAGTCCGTATCCGGCGAGGTTCACGAAGATGAGGACGCCGAGTACCAGCAACTGCGTTGCGCGCGTGAGGCCTGCTGGATAGATGACCGGCGCGAGGTAGTGCGTGATGAATCCCTCGCCGTAGGTGCTCTCGCCCGCGAGCGCGCGGTAGTGATTCTCGAGCGGGGTGAGCGGGCAGATGTTGCCGCTCGCCTCGATCCACGCGCCCCACGCGAGCGCGGGCAGGTGCAGCCAGACTATCCACCGCTTCCACAACACCAGGAACGATCCCAGCAACGCGAACGCGATGAACGCGAAGTGAAGCAGCATCACGGCATCGGCGGCGAAGGTGTGCCGCATCGTCAGGCCAGCGGCAGCCGGACCGTGAACTCGCTGCCTTTGCCGTCACCATCGCTGCGCGCCTGGATCGTGCCGCCGTGTGAACTCACGAGCTCGCGCGCCAGGCTCAGTCCGATGCCGAGGCCGGCGCTGGCCTCCGAGTAATCCTTGTGCACCTGGGTGAACAACTCGAAGATGTCGGCGAGCCGGTCCGGCGGGATTCCGATGCCGGAATCCACGATGCGCGTGACGCATTCATTGCCTTCGATCTGCAGCGAGAAACCGATGCGGCCACCCGCGGGCGTGTAGCGCGCCGAGTTGGTCAGCAGGTTCACGAACACCTGGTGCAGCCGTGTTTCATCTCCCAGCACGTTCACGGATACGTCCGGAAGGATCACGCTCAGTTCGTGCCGCCGCTCTTTTATCTGCGGCCCGACGGCTTCGCAGGCTTGACGCGCGATCGCGCGCAGATCGAGGCGTTTGCGGTCGAGACTGAATTTTTCGCGCTGCACCCGTGTCAGGTCCGCGAGGTCGTCGATGAGGCGCCGGACGTGACCGATCTGCCGCTCGACGCGTTCGATTTCCGTCATCGCGGCTGGAATCGAACCGGATTGCTGGCGCAGCAGGTGCATGCTCGCGGATACCACGGAAAGCGGGTTGCGCAGTTCGTGGGCGAGGGTCGCCAGAAAGCGTTTGCGTCCTTCGTCGTTGTGACGCAGCGCTTCATTCTGTCGCTGCAACCTTTCCTGCAATTGCTTGAGGTCGGTGCGATCGCGCAGGAACTTGCCGAAGCCGAGCACTTTGCCGGAGGCGTCCTTGATGGGCACCACGATGCCCAGCGCCCAGAAGCGCGAGCCGTCCTTGCGCACGTGCCAGCGCTCGTCGGCGGCCTGGCCGATCTCCTCGGCCGCCTTCAGCTCCTGTTCCGGCGCGCCCGCCGCGCAATCTTCCGGCGTGAAGATGCGATCGAGCCGGGAGCCGAGCACTTCGGCTTCTTCAAATCCCGTGATGTGCGCGGCGCCCTTGTTCCAGTAGACGATGTGCCCTTCGAGATTCATCGCGAAAATGGCGTACTCCTGCACATTCTCGACGAGGTTCAGGAAGAGCAGTTCTGCGTAGTTGATGGGCGTCGACGCGGGTGGCACGTGGTCCTCCTGGGCCGCGAGTTCGCGAGCATGAGGGATATTCGCGCGCGGGAATGCGGGAGAACGCGACGATCTCTGTCGGTCAATTGACGACGGCCGCACCCCAGCCGTCGAACTCGCCGCCGTCGGCTTGCGTCAGTTCCCGCGATCCGCTGCGAAGGTGTTCGTCACTCTCGATCGTCCGCAGAACGTCAGCTCATCGCGAGCGCGAATTCCTTTTCATCGCGCCAGTCGCCCGCGAAGCGCCGGCCATTGACGAAAAAC
>JAKFFF010000054.1:0-1841 GCA_036677145.1 Alcaligenaceae bacterium | reverse complement strand
CAGCAGATCCGGCGCGCGCTCGAACCCTTCGGTTACTACGACGTCGAGGTGAGCAAGGAACTGACGGGTGACGCCACGCAGGGATGGGTCGCGAAGTTCAGCGTGACGCCGGGCAAGGCGACGATGGTGCGCGATTCGCGCGTGGAGGTTCTTGGCGAAGGCGCCGAGCGCCGCCGCGTGCAGGGCGCGCTGGAAGGATTCGCGCCGCGCATCGGCGAGCGCCTCGATCACGCGACCTATGAAGCGAGCAAGTCGGTGATCGACAGCTCGCTGCGCGGCTCTGGATACCTGGACGCGAAGATCACGCGCCGTCGCGTGACGGTGGTTCCCGAGGAAACCTCCGCCAACATCGATCTCGCGTGGGAAAGCGGGCCACGTTACCGCTTCGGCGACGTGCGATTCAGCGGCGACGCGCCGTTCTCCGAAAACTTCCTGCAGAAGTTCGTTCCCTGGCGCGAGGATGCGTACTTCAATTCCGAGCAGGTCCTCAATCTGCAGCAGCGGCTCGTCGACGCGGACTACTTCGAACTCGTGTCCGTCGCGCCGGCGCTCGACGAGAAAGCAGATGGGCGCGTGCCCATCGACGTGTTGTTGCGGCGTGATGAGCGCACGGTTTATTCGGGCGAGGTCTACTACAGCACGGACTTCGGCCCCGGCGTGCGCGTGGGCGCCGAACGCCGCTGGCTGAACAAGAAAGGTCACAAGGCGGGCGCGGAACTCGAATATTCGCAGCGCCTGCAGGTGGCCGCGGTTCATTACCAGATTCCGCGGCCGGGCCGCGAAGACCGGTCGTACGATTTCGGCGCGGCGTATCGCGACGAGACCACCGAAGTTTCGCGTTCGCGAAACTTCCAGCTCGCGGCTTCGCGCACGGAGAAGAACTGGCATGGCTTCGTGCGCACGATCGGCCTCAAGTATCTCAAGGGCGACTTCGAGATCGGCCAGGACGAGGACAATCTCGAGTACGGCAATTCGCAGCTCCTGTGGGCCGAAGGCACGCTGAGCCGGCGCCGCCTCAATGACCGCGTAATGCCGCGCAAGGGTTACGTCATGGACGTTGGCCTGCGTCTCGCGAGTGACGCGCTGGTGTCGGACACGAACATCGCCCAGACCTGGGGCCGGATCACCTGGCTCGTTCCGCAGGGCGAGAAGGCGCGCATCAAACTACGCGGCGAGGCCGGCGCGATGAGCGTGGGAAATTTCGACGCGTTGCCGCCGGACCTGCGTTTCTGGGCGGGCGGCGATCGCTCCATCCGCGGCTTCGATTATCACGAGCTAGGTGAAATCAACGCCAACGGCAACATCGTCGGTGGCGAGTACCTCGCGGTCGTCAGCGCCGAATACGAGCACTACTTCCGCGAGGACTGGGGCGCCGCGGTGTTCGTCGACGCCGGCGATGCGTTCACTGACTCCTTCAATGTCAACGTGGGCGCGGGTGTCGGCATTCGCTGGAAATCGCCGCTCGGTCCCATTCGTGTGGACTTCGGCTTTCCGATCAAGACGGATTCGCCGATCGCCGAGAGCTGGCGCGTGCACATTCTGCTGGGGCCTGACATATGAGGCGCACGGCGAAATGGTTTGCGGTCGGCGGTGGTGTGCTGGCGTTCCTGTTGCTGGCGCTCATCGGCGCCGTGTCGTGGTTGTTGTTCACGACTTCGGGCGCACGCTGGGTCGCGGGGCTGGCAACCTCGCGTTTTGCGCCGCCGGTCCGCGTCGAATATGCGTCGATCGACGGAACGATCGCCGGCGAGCTCGTCGTCACGGATTTACGTTTCGAAGGTGATCCAACTACCGCGAAGGTGCGCATCGCGCGCATGACGGTCGATCCCACGCTGAGGATG
>JAKFFF010000053.1:0-86782 GCA_036677145.1 Alcaligenaceae bacterium | reverse complement strand
CGTCGCACGCGCCTTCACAGCGTCGGTGACCTGCCACAGGGCGGTCAGGTTCACGCGCAGGCTCACCTTGTCGCGCGTCAGGATTTCCTGACCCGCCACTTCCATGGCCTGCAGACGCAGATCCACCTGTTCCACGCGCAGCACGCGCTGGAACTTCCAGTAGGCCGACAGACCCGGCTTTAGCACCGCACGCAGCTCGCCGTCGACGATCAGCAGACCGATTGCCGTGTCCGGCACTTCGACCACGCTGATCGCGGCATCCACGCCGCTCGCGCCCTTCGCGCCCGCAAGTACACGGGCCGTACGCGAATCGAGCGTGTATTCCGTGCTGATGTCGCGCACTTCGACGCGCACCTTCACCGGACCGCGCCAGTAGAGCTGACGCGCACCGGGAGCGAGCACGCCGGCAAGACGCTCGTTCTTGTAGACGAGGCCCACCTCGCGGTCGCCGAGCTCGACGATGTCCACCTGCGGCTCGAGCAAACCACGCGACTCGCCGACCAGCACGTCCGCACGCGGCGGATTGAGCTCCGGCACGGATACGTCATAGGTCTGCACCGTCAAGCGCGCCAGCGGGTCCCACAGCCAATACACGCCCGGCGTGAGCACACGCTCGAGGCTGCGTTCGCGGAACACCAGGACGCGCTCGTACTGCGCCACCGTCAATCGCTTCATTCCCAACATCGTCGTTCTCCTTCCTTCCACCCCACCGCCGCGGCCCCATTGCCGCGGCGGCATCAAATAGGTCGAGGTATACCCACACCCCCGGAACGGTCCACCGGTCACGCGGCGACGTCGCCGTAGTTAGTCCGACGGGCGCGCATGACGACCACATGCGCTTACCCGTCCGACGCTCCACGATCCCGTGCGTCGCGCACTCCGGCGGCTCAAGGCGCCGGGCGCGCTGCGATCCGCCACGAGTGCGCGGACCGCCAGGTCACCTCGATGCGGGACCGAAGTCCCGCGTCATCTACTTCCAACAGAACCAGTTAACAGCTGGTTACAAGCGTGGGATTCGAACCCACGTCCAACGGATCTAAACCGTCGCTCTACCCGGCTGAGCTAGCTTGTGGTGGTAACTGCCTCGCCGTTTCGCGGTACACGCACCCACGACTGTTGCCAGGTGAGCGCGCGCCAGCCGGCATTTCGAAACCGGACCGCTGCGAAATTTCGAGACAAAGACCTCCTGACGACGCGTTGCAAACGCAACGCACCGAATTCGTCGCGCCCATGGCGCGCCATTTCAAAGGGGCCAGAAAAGCTGAAGGCCCCGAATCAGCGGCAGCTGACCGGGGCCTCGTGTGAGAGCCTTGCGGAGAGCTGCCTGAATGCCGCTCTCCGTTGCATCGAAGAGCTAGTTCAAGTCGTCCGTATTGCGTTCGTCGCGCAACGCGCACGCGAGGACGCAAGTCCGATTCGACAGAATCGGCCTCTGCGGCGACGCGGCAAGCGCTGCGCTGGCAAACGTTCGTTGGTAGTTAGGATGCATAGGGGCGCGCATTCTAGGCGCGAAACGCCTGAAGTCAAGCGCAAATGCGTAACTCCCGCAGGAGCGTACGTAGTCCCCTCGATCGAACTGGACACTCCGCGAGACTTAAGGTGCGCACATGACTTCGGCACCCTGGCTTTTCGCACTGCTGCTGGCGGCAACAACGACGGCCGGCGCGCAATCATCGCAAGCGCTTACCGAGCGCAACCGGGAGTTCAATGAGGCGGCGCGACTCGAGCCGGATCTGCAGCGCGGCGCCGAGTTGTTCCTGACATGTGCGGGTTGCCACGGCGAAGATGGCCGCGGCACTCCTGACGGCGAAATACCCGCGATCGCGGGCCAGCACGGCAGCGTGCTGCTCAAGCAGCTCACCGACTTCCGCCACGAGCAGCGCTGGAACGAGCGCATGCAGCACTTCACGAACAAACACCACCTGGCAGGCGCGCAGGATCTCACCGACGTGGCCGCCTACGTCGCAAGCCTGCCGAGATTTCCGGCGACCGCGAGCGGAATCGGCGACGGCTCCTCCCTCGGCGAGGGCGCAAAGGTGTATTTCCGCGAATGCGAGCGCTGCCACGGACCGCTCGGCCAGGGCAACCTGGTTGCGCTCCGCCCGCGGCTCGCCGGCCAGCATTACGCCTATCTATTCCGGCAGCTCGACGACACGGCCCACGAGCGGCGACCGGGGATGGATGATGCGCACGTTGCCATGCTGCGCAAGCTCACCGCCGCCCAACTGCGCGGCGTTGCCGACTATCTGTCGCGGGTGAGTCCTGATCTCAGCTCGACGGGGCGCAGGTAGCGCCGGCGGCGTGAGCCGCGCCGCGGCAGATCAGCCGAAGTTGATCTTGGCCTCGAGGTTCGAGCGGGAGTCGGCGTTGGAGAGCGCCTCTTCGAGCTCGATCCGGTTCTGCTTGTAGAGGTTCAGCAGCGCGACGTCGAAGCTCTGCACGCCGCGTTCGGAGCTCGCGACAATGGCTTCCTTGATCGCGCTCACGTCACCCTTCTTCACGAGTTCGGTGATGTACGGCGTATTGATCATCACCTCGATCGCCGCCATGCGTTTGCCGTCCTTGCCGACGACCAGGCGCTGCGAAAGGATCGCCTTCAGGTACTGCGACAGATCGAGGAATATCTGCTTGTGCTGATCCTGCGGGAACATGTTGATGATGCGATCCAGCGTCTCAGCGCTGTTGTTCGCGTGCAAGGTGGATAGGACGAGATGACCTGTGCCGGAAAGGTTGATCGCGGCCTCCATCGTCTCCCGGTCGCGGATTTCGCCGATCAGGATGACGTCGGGAGCGGCGCGCATGACGCCACGCAGCGCACGCGCGAAAGACTTGGTGTCGAGCCCCACTTCACGCTGATTCACGATCGAGCGCTTGTTGGTGTGGAGGTATTCGATCGGGTCCTCGATGGTCACGATGTGATCCGAGGACACCTCGTTGCGATGGTTGATCATCGCGGCGATGGACGTGGACTTGCCGGAGCCGGTGGCGCCGACCATCAGGATGAGCCCGCGCTTCATCATGATGAGGTCCTTGAACATGTCGGGCAGGCCGAGCTGTTCGAGCCGCGGCATGTCGGCGCTGATGTAGCGCAGCACCATCGCGGGATAGCCGCGCTGGTAGAAGACGTTCACGCGGAAGCGGCCGAGGCCGGGCTCGGAGATCGCGAAATCGATCTCGAGGTCGCGCTTGAAGCTTTCGAGCTGGTCGGGCGTCATGAGGCCGTAGGCCGCCTGGCGCACGGTCTCGGGGGTCAGGACCTGCTTGTTGATCGGCAGGATCGCGCCTTCGATCTTGACCTTGATCGGCGAATTCGACGTGAAGAACAGGTCGGACGCCTTGCGTTCGACCATGAGTTTGAACAGCGGCCGCGTGTTGAGCACCATCGGGCCGTTTTCACCCGCGCTCTTTACCTCGACCGTTTCGACGAGTTTTTCGTTCACCGCTGACATGTCCGGCCCTGAATTGGATTAGAGGCAGTAGTTAGAACGAACGGCCCTGCTGTTCTTCATCGACCATCGACAGTGTGCCGCCGTCGTCGAGGTTCTTCACCTCGCGCTTGCTCTCCAGCTTGATCCGGAGCCGCAGTTCGTTCTTGGAGTCCGCGTTGCGCAACGCGTCTTCGTATGAAATGAACCCTGTCTCGTACAGGTCGTAGAGCGCCTGGTCGAAGGTCTTCATGCCGAGACGCGTCGAGCGCGACATGACTTCCTTGATCTCCTGGACCTTGCCTTTGAAGATCAGGTCCTGGATCAGCGGCGAGTTGAGCATGATCTCCATCGCCGCGATGCGTCCCGCACCGGCTTCGCGCGGCACCAGGCGCTGCGATACCAGCGCGCGGATGTTGAGCGAGAGATCCATCAGCAGCTGCTCGCGCCGCTCGTCGGGGAAGAAGTTGATGATGCGGTCGAGCGCCTGGTTGGAGCTGTTCGCATGCAGGGTCGCGAGCACGAGGTGACCGGTCTCGGCGAACTGGATGCCGTACTCCATCGTTTCGCGATCGCGGATTTCACCGATCAGGATGACGTCGGGCGCCTGGCGCAGCGTGTTCTTCAATGCCGCATGCCAGTTGTCCGTGTCCACGCCGACTTCGCGATGCGTGATCACGCAGCCCTTGTGCTGGTGCACGTATTCGACCGGATCTTCGATCGTGACGATGTGACCGCGGGTTTTTTCGTTGCGGTATCCCACCATCGCGGCGAGCGAGGTCGATTTACCCGAACCGGTACCGCCGACCATGATCACGAGGCCGCGCTTGGTGAGCACGACTTCCTTGAGGACCGGCGGAAGGTCCAGCTCTTCGAGCGTCGGAATCTTCGAATTGATGAGACGAATGACGCAGCCGGTCTGACCCTGCTGCACGAAGGTATTCACGCGGAACCGGCCGATGCCCGGCGGTGCGATCGCGAAGTTGCACTCCTTCGTGGCGTCGAATTCCTTGGTCTGACGATCGTTCATGATCGAGCGCACCAGCACCGCGGATTGCTCGGCGGTGAGCGCGCGTTCGGATTGCGGGCGGACTTCGCCGTCGATCTTGATCGCCGGCGGGAAGCCCGCCGTGATGAACAGGTCGGAAGCCTTCTTCTCGACCACGCGACGCAGGAGATCCTGCATCAGTTTTATGCCTTGCTCGCGATCCATTACAAACTATCCTTGTTAGAAGCCTTGTAACGGGCTTCTTCCTTGCTCACCACGCCCTTGGTCACCAGGTCGGCGAGACATTGATCGAGAGTCTGCATGCCCTGCTGCGCACCGGTCTGGATCGCCGAGTACATCTGCGCGATCTTGCCTTCGCGGATCAGGTTTCGAATGGCCGGCGTACCGATCATGATCTCGTGCGCCGCGATGCGGCCGCCGCCGTTGCGCTTGAGCAGCGTCTGCGAAATCACCGCGCGCAGCGATTCGGACAACATCGCGCGCACCATTTCCTTTTCCTGCGCCGGGAACACGTCGACGACACGGTCGATGGTCTTCGCGGCGGAGCTCGTATGCAGCGTGCCGAACACCAGGTGTCCGGTTTCGGCGGCGGTCAACGCGAGACGGATGGTTTCGAGGTCGCGCATTTCACCGACCAGCACCACGTCCGGGTCTTCGCGCAACGCGGATCTCAATGCCTCGGAGAAGCCCAGCGTGTCGCGATGCACTTCGCGCTGGTTCATGAGGCAGCGTTTGCTCTCATGGACGAATTCGATGGGGTCCTCGATCGTGATGATGTGATCGGGACGGTTGTCATTACAGTGATTGACCATGCCGGCCAGCGTGGTCGACTTGCCCGAACCCGTCGGGCCGGTCACCAGCACCAGGCCGCGCGGCAGCATGCACAGGTCGCGGAAAATCTTCGGCGCCGCCAGCTCGTCCAGCGACAGGATGGTCGAGGGAATATTCCGGAACACGGCGCCCGCGCCGCGGTTCTGGTTGAAGGCATTGACGCGGAAGCGCGCCAGCTTCGGGATCTCGAACGAAAAGTCGGTCTCGAAGAACTCTTCGAAATTCTTGCGCTGCTTGTCGTTCATGATGTCGTACACCATGCCGTGCACTTCCTTGTGGGAAAGCGCGGGCATGTTGATACGTTTCATGTCGCCATCGACACGAATCATGGGGGGCACGCCAGCGGACAGGTGCAAGTCCGAGGCGTTATTCTTTACGGCGAAAGCGAGGAGCTGGGCGACGTCGACGGCCATGCGGTGTCCCTTGAGAAGCGCCGTTGAGTATAGACCCGGGTATCAGTGATCAATATGTTATCCCTTCCGCAGAATTGCTCGCAGGCAGTGAGCGACGTGCAGGCACGCATCGCCGGCGCCGCACGCGAGGCCGCACGAAATGTCGATTCCGTCACGCTTCTGGCCGTTTCGAAGGGTCAGAGCACCGCAGCAATTGACTCGGCGGCCCGGGCGGGCGTCGAAAACTTCGGCGAGAATTTTCTACAGGAATGCCTGCCGAAGATCGCCGCGCTCGCGGGTCGCGAACTCACCTGGCATTTCATCGGGCGCCTGCAGGCTAACAAGACGCGGCCCGTGGCCGAGAACTTCGCCTGGGTGCATGGCCTCGACCGGCTCAAGATCGCCGAGCGCCTGTCCGCGCAGCGCCCTTTTCATGCGCCGGCGCTCAACGTCTGCCTGCAATTGCACGTGGGCGGAGAAACCAGCAAGGGTGGGGTCGAGGCCGCGGATATTCGCGCGCTCGCCACGGCGGTCGCGGCGCTGCCCAAACTGAAACTGCGCGGCCTCATGTGTATGCCGCCCGCGGAAACCTCCGTCGAGCGGCAGCGGCACTGGTTCCGCGAAGCACGCCAGGTTTTCAATTACCTCAACGAGCAGGGGTTCGGCCTCGACACGCTTTCGATGGGCACCAGCGCGGATTTCGAGGCGGCGATCGCGGAAGGCTCGACGCTGGTGCGCATCGGCACCGCTATCTTCGGGCCACGCGCATGACCGCGAGCTCGCGCGGCGCGCTAACCTTAAGGAACCTCTCCAAGGGATTTCGATGAACATCACGGCAGCATTCATAGGCGGCGGGAACATGGGCGGCGCCCTGATACGCGGCCTCATCGCACGCGGGCTTCCCGCGCAGAACATCAGCGTCGGCGAGGCGAATCAGCAACGGCGAGTGCAGCTCGCCACGGAACTCGGCGTGCTGGTGACGGCCGACAATCGCGAGGCGGCCGCGGACGCCGAGGTCGTGGTGCTCGCCGTCAAGCCGCAGGACATGTCCGGAACGGTGCAATCACTGGCGGCCGCGTTCGAGAAACGCCTGCCGCTCGTCCTGTCGATCGCCGCGGGAATTCGCGCCGCCGACATCACTCGCTGGTGCGGCCCGGGCATTTCCGTGGTGCGCGCGATGCCCAACCGGCCCGCGCTCAACGGCGCTGGCGCGACGGCAATGTTCGCGCCGCCTTCGGTCAGCGCCGCGCACCGTGAACTCGCGGCGCAGGTGCTGGGCGCTGTCGGCACGACGGTGTGGGTGCCCGATGAAGAGTCGCTCGATGTCGTCACGGCGTTGTCCGGCAGTGGGCCCGCGTATTTCTTCCTGCTCGCGGAACTGATGACCGATGCCGCGGTGAAACTCGGACTCGAACACACGGCCGCGCAGGATCTCGCTTTGCAGACGCTTTACGGCTCGGGTCTCATGGCTCGGCAGAGCGACGGGGATCTCGCGCGCCTGCGTGCCGAGGTCACTTCCAAGGGCGGCACGACCGAGGCCGCGCTGCGCTCGTTCGAGGCGGCCAACCTGCGTGGTATCGTCAACGCGGCGCTCGGCGCTGCCACGGATCGCGGCCGGGAAATGGCGCGAACCTTCGGTCAGTCCGCCGGCCAGTCTTCAGAAGAGAAATCCCGCACATGAATGCACTCGTCTACCTGGTCGACACGCTGCTGACCATCTACCTGTATGTGCTCATCCTGCGTTTCGTGATGCAGCTGGTGCGCGCCGACTTCCGCAACCAGATCGCGCACGCGGTGCTCGTCGTGACCAACCCGGTGATCATGCCGCTGCGTCGCATCCTGCCGCCGGTCGGCAAGGTGGATACGGCCTCCCTCGTGGCCATCATCGTGTTCGCCGCCCTAACCATTGCCGTAGTCCAGGTGCTCGCGGGCGGCTCGATGTTAGACCCGCTCACCTGGATCCAGGTGACGTTCCTGACCCTGTTGCGTGCGTTCATCCAGTTCTACACGTTCGCGCTGATCGTGTACGCGCTGCTGTCCTGGGTCGTCCAACCTGGATATTCACCGCCGATGGCCCTGCTCGGCTCGATCTGTGAACCGGTGCTTGCGCCATTTCGACGCTTGATTCCTCCGATCGGCGGAATCGACCTGTCCGTTCTGTGGGCGCTGTTGCTGCTCGGCGTCCTGTTGCGCCTGTTTCACTTCGCGTAATCCGCGCGGCGCACCGCGTGTGCAAGGGGCCGCGCGCCCCGCTGCTACAAAGACTTAAACCACTCTTCGACAGCGGATAGTCGCTTCGCGCACACATGTGGGTGGCGAAGATTCGTACAGCGAATGTGTACGAATCCCTGCGCATCGCCGCCGGGTACCGAGTCGCGTGTGTCGCGCGAGCCTAGAAAACAAGGCATTTTCAGCATGAGCGAACTGCGAAAAACATTTGCGCCCGCGTATTCGTGTGATATGTTTCGCGCCGAATCGAAGAGCAGTGAAGCATTTTTTTCGCTGCGAATTTTTCAACGAGGAGTCGAGTAATGGCAAAGAAAGGTGGCGCACCGACGAAGTCGGAAATCGTGGCAACGATCACCAAGGACACTGATCTGTCCCGCAAGCAGGTTGCTGCTGTGTTCGAGTCACTGAACGGCATCATCAAGAAGAGCCTGCGTGGTCCTGGTCTGTTCACGCTGCCCGGCTTGCTCAAGATGAAGGTCGTGAAGAAGCCCGCCACCAAGGCGCGCGAAGGCATCAACCCCTTCACGAAAGAAAAGATGGTCTTCAAGGCGAAGCCGGCCTCCAAGAAGGTTCGCGTTCTGCCCCTGAAGAGCCTCAAAGCCCTGGTGAACTGAGCCGCTTGCTGCGCGCGTGCCATGGCGCGCGCAAGCAACACGAAGAGCCCGGCGCGAAAGCGCACGGGCTCTTTGTGTTTCTGCGGGTTGAAAATCGCTCGTGGCCGGCTGGCGGCGCGTTTGCCCGAGACCTAAGGCGACCCGAGGAAATCGATGACGAGTGGTTTGAGGTCGTGCAGCCGGCCGTGGAAGTAATGACCGGCGCCGGCCAGCACGTGCAGGCGCGGTCTCTTTCCATGCGAAGAGGGGGGCATCTCCGCCGCCCATGCCAGCACGGCCTCGCTCGGCACCACGTCGTCTGCGTCACCCTGCACGAGCATCCAGTCACAGTCCGGATGCGTCACGCTGCCGAGTTCGAAGCGGGCGACGGGCGGGGCCACGGCGACGAGTTTCACGGGAGCCACGCGCTCCGCCGCGCGCAGCGCGACGAATGCGCCGAACGAGAACCCGCCTAACCACAACGCGGCCGCCGGGAACCGGCGACGTCCTTCAGCGACCACCGCCGCCAGGTCGTCGACCTCGCCGCGGCCGTTGTCGAATTCACCACCGCTCGCGCCCACGCCACGGAAGTTGAAGCGGAACGTCGGTGCACCGCATTCGAGCATTGCCCGCGCGACGACATGAGTGACCTTGTTGTCCATCGTGCCGCCGAACAGCGGATGCGGATGGCAGACGACCCCGAATGTCGCGGGCGCGGCCTGGTCGGGGTCGTATTCGAGTCTGGTTTCGAGCGCACCCGCGGGACCGGCGAGTGTGATGGCTTCTGCGCGGATCACGGCGCCTTGTAGACGGTGTTGTCCTTCATGACGAACACCACTCGCTCCATGACCGAGATATCCGCGAGCGGGTCACCAGGGACACCGACGAGCTCACCGAGCTTGCCGACGGCAATGCTGCCCGTCTGATCGAACAGATCCAGGAACTTCGCCGGCGCCGAGGTCGCGACGCGGATTGCCTCCATCGCGGGCATGCCGCCTTCGACCATCATCCGGAACTCGCGCGCGTTCTCGCCATGTTTGCCGACGCCGGTGTCCGTGCCGAACAGGATCTTCACGCCGGACTGATACGCCTTCGCGAAGGTGCCCTGGATCTGCGGGCCCACCTGCAGCGCCTTCGGGCGCACGATGGGCGGAAAGAAGTTTGGATCCTGAGCCTGGTCGGCGACCCAGCGTCCGGCGGTGAGCGTGGGCACGTAATACGTGCCGTGTTCCTTCATGAGCTTCATGCCCTCGGCATCCATGAACGTGCCGTGTTCGATCGTATCGACACCGCCGCGCACGGCGCGCTTGATGCCATCCGTACCGTGCGCATGCGCCGCGACTTTGAAGCCGTAGTCGCGCGCGGTGGTGACGACGGCGCGGATTTCCTCCTCCGTCATCTGCGGATTGAGACCGCTCTTCGCGATCGACAACACGCCGCCGGTGGCCGTGATCTTGATGGTGTCGGAGCCGTCTTTGTAACGCTGCCGCACCGCCTTGCGCGCGTCCTCGACGCTGTTGATGACGCCGTCTTCCGGTCCGGGGTTCGCGGGGAACTTGCGCGCCCAGCCATTGGTGGGATCCGCATGTCCGCCGGTGCTCGCGATTGCCTTGCCCGCGGCGATGATGCGCGGTCCGGGCACCTTGCCCGCGTTGATCGCATTACGCAGTGTGATGGCCGCGCGATACGAATCGCCGAGATCGCGCACGGTGGTGAAGCCGGCCTGCAACGTGCGCTGCGCGTAGACGACGCCGTCGACGACCGCATCACCTTCGTTTTTCTTGTAGCTGTCGATCTCCGACGTGCGGCTGTATTCGCCCGTGATGTGCACGTGCATGTCGAACCAGCCGGGCATGAGCGTGCCCTGCGAAAGATCGATTACGCGATCGCCCGCGGCGGGCTGACGGAATCCGGACTCGATGGCGGTGATCCTGCCATCCGCGATGACCACCGTCTGGTTGGTACGAACCGTGTCCGACACGCCGTCGATGACGCGCCCGGCGTGCACCAGCGTCGCGGCCTGCGCGGCGCCCGCAATCAACGAGGACAGCGTCAGTGCGGCGACAGCGCCGCGCTGCACTACTGGATCTCCACGAGCTCGACGTCGAAAACCAGCGTGGCGCCACCGGGGATCAGGCCGCCGCCCGCACCGCCCGCGCCGTAGCCCATCTCGGGCGGGATGACGAGCCGACGCTTGCCGCCCACCTTCATGCCGACCACGCCTTCGTCCCAGCCGCGGATGACGAGTCCGTCACCGACGGGAAATTCGAAGGGCTCGTTGCGATCGAGCGAGCTGTCGAACTTCTTGCCCTTGTTGTCGGGCGCCGCCGCGTCGTACAGCCAGCCGGTGTAGTGGACCAGTGCGTTCTGGCCGGACTTGATCTCGGCGCCCGTGCCGGGTGCGATTTCGATTTTCTGCAATGCCATGGTTTCAGTTCCTGCGGCCGGAGCCGTTGTTGCGGAGGGAGCGGCGCCGGAGGTCGTCGCGGCGCCCGGCGCGGGCGCTTCCTTCTTCGAACACGCCGCAGCGAGCAGCGTCAGCAAAGCGACCGTGAACAACTTGCCGTGCATCACACACCTCGCGCGATTGGCGGGGCGGGCATTATCCCAAACAAGCCTGGTTACTCAAGCCGCGTCCACAGGTGATTGAGCCGCTTCACGAAAGCGCCGGGATCAGGAAGCTGCGCGCCTTCGGCGAGCAGGGCCTGTTCGTACAGCACCAACGCAAGCTCGTCGAAATCCTGCGCCTCGGTGCGCTGCTCGAGGTACTTCACGACGTGGTGCTCCACGTTGAGCTCGAGCACCGGCTTGCTCTCCGGGGCCTTCTGACCGGCCGCCTCGAGCGCGCGCCGCAGCGGCGCCGATACATCGTGTTCGCCCGCGACCAGCACCGCCGCCGAATCCTTCAGGCGCGTGCTGACCCGGACTTCCGCGATCCGTTCGCCGAGAGAATCCTTCACGCGCTTGAGCAGCGATGCGGACTCCTTCAATTGCGCCTCGACCTTTTCCTTTTCGGCGGCGCTCGCCAGGCTGCCGAGTTCGAGGTCGCCGCGGGTCGCGTCCTTGAGCTGCTTGCCTTCGAAGTCGCGCAGATGGTCCATGACCCACGCATCGATGCGCCGGCCTAACAACAACACTTCGACGTTGCGCGCCCGCAGCGCTTCGATGGCCGGATGACTGCGCGCGGCCGCGAGACTTTCACCGACCACGTAGTAGATCTTGTCCTGGCCGGTCTGCATGCGCGCCACATAGTCGGCGAGCGAGACTTCCTCCGCCTCGCCTTCCTGGTGTGTCGACGCGAATCGCATCAGCGGCATCAGCTTGTCGCGGTTGCCGTAGTCCTCGGCCAGGCCTTCCTTGAGCACCGCGCCGAACTCGCGCCAGAACGTCCGGTACTTCTCGGGCTCGTCCTTCGCGAGTTTCGCGAGCATTTCGAGCACGCGGCGCGTCAACGCGCCGCGCATCGCGTCCACTTCGCTGTCGGCCTGCAGCAGCTCGCGCGACACGTTCAGCGGCAGATCCGCCGAGTCGAGCACGCCTTTCACGAAGCGCAGGTACAGCGGCAGGAACTGCTCGGCGTCGTCCATGATGAACACGCGCCGCACGTAGAGCTTGAGACCCCGCGCGCCGTCGCGCTGCCACAAATCGAAAGGCGCGGCGGCCGGTATGTAGATCAGGCTGGTGTAGTCGCGCTTGCCCTCGACGCGATTGTGCGACCAGGCGAGCGGATCGCCCGAGCCGTGTGACAGCGAGTGGTAGAACTCGATGTATTCGTCGTCCTTGATGTCGGACTTCGGCCGCGCCCACAACGCGGTGCCGCGGTTGACCGCCTCGTATTCGAGCGTCGCCTCGCCTTCTTTCGGCATGCGCACCGGGAACGCGATGTGATCCGAATAACGCCGCACCAGCGAGCGCAACTGCCAGGCGTCGAGGAATTCCTTCGCGTCCTCCTTGAGGTGCAGCACGATGGTCGTGCCGCGCTCGGCGCGCTCGACGGTCTCCACGGTGAACTCGCCATCGGCGGCCGATTCCCAACTCACGCCTTCGGCGGCTGGCAGGCCGGCGCGGCGCGACAGCACGGTGACCCGGTCCGCGACGATGAACGCGGAGTAGAAGCCCACGCCGAACTGGCCGATGAGCTGTGAATCCTTCTGCTGGTCGCCCGAGAGTTTCTTGAAGAACTCCGCGGTGCCCGAACGCGCGATGGTGCCGAGGTGCGAGATCGCTTCCTCGCGGCTCATGCCGATGCCGTTGTCACGGATCGTGAGCGTGCCCTTCGCGGCATCCGCTTCGATCCAGATGGCCAGCTCCGAATCGCCCGCCATCAGTTCCGGCTTGCTCAGCGCTTCAAACCGCAGCTTGTCGTTGGCGTCGGAGGCGTTGGAAATCAGCTCACGCAGGAAGATTTCCCGGTGGCTGTACAACGAATGGATCATGAGCCTCAGCAGCTCACGGACTTCAGCCTGGAAACCGAGGGTTTCCTTGGTATTGGTTTCGGATTGGGGGGTTGTCATGGCGCCCGGAGGTTGCGGGTGCCGGCTTATGAATTCAAGCCCCGGATAGCGAGATGAACGCCGCGAGGGGCGTCAGGAACTCAGCGTTTGCGTACGCTGGTCCAGATGGCCATCGCCGTGTTCTTCACCATGTATCGGCTCGTACCCATGAGGTCGTCGAGCTCGTCCCAGAGAAGAAGAAAGCGTTCCATGGGAGCCATCCTAGGAACGCCGGCTCGGCATCGCTGTGTCCGGAGTCACACTCACTCCGGAGTTCGGTTGCGCCACCCGGACCGCATCGCTAGTCTTTCGAGTGCTTCACATCACAACCACATTCTGACAAGTCGTCCCAAAGAGGCGCAGCCGGGCCATGCAACGCATCGTCGTCCTAAACCCTAAAGGGGGCTCCGGAAAGACGACGCTCGCGATCAATCTCGCGGCGTATTTCGCTCAGCGTGGCGATGCAACTCTGCTCATGGATCGCGATCCGCAAGGATCCGCGACGCGCTGGCTGCGCAAGCGCAAGGCGCCGCAGGCGGTCATCACCGGCATCGCCACCTTCGAACACGACTCGCGCACCACCCGCTCCTGGCAGATGCGCATTCCCGACGGCACGGACAAGGTCGTCGTCGACAGTCCGGCCGCGGTAGAAGCACGCGCGCTGCCGGAACTCACGCGCGACGCGAACAAGATCCTCGTGCCGGTGCTGCCCTCCGACATCGACATCCACGCCGCGTCGCGCTGCATCGCGGATCTGTTGCTGGTGGCGAAGATCAAGCGCGCCGAGAACCGCATAGGCGTGATCGCCAACCGCGTGCGCAAGAACACCCTGATGTTCCAGGCGCTGATGCGCTTCCTGGAAAAGCTCGACATCCCGATCGTCGCGACGGTGCGCGACTCGCAGAACTACGTGCGGGCCGCCGAACTCGGCGTCGGCATCCACGAGATGAAGCCGTACGTGGTGAAGGAAGACCGCGCGCAATGGGAGAGCCTGCTCGCCTGGCTCGAGCCGGAACGGGTGCTGCTGGAGCAGCCCGCCCCGATGCATGAGCAGCCCGCGCCCGAGGTGATCCCGGCGCCCGAGGCCGTCATCGAAAGCTCGGACGACACTGCCGCGCACGATGCGCGGTTCATCATCTCCGGCTGACAGCCAGACTCCCGGGAGCGCCTGCGCGTCCCGCCTTCCCTGCTCGTTCGAAACCCTTCATCCGGCGGTCGATGAATTCCCGCCAACCCGCGTTTTTTACGCGGTGTTATTCCCTGCGATTACTTCTTGCCTGGCGCCGGCTCGTCTTCCCAGGAACCCTTCACCTTGTCGGCCCAATGCTTGTAGCTAGACCAGGTGTACAGGTTCTTCGTGATCGCTGCGTGCCGACCGCGTGTGCGCTGCATGCGCTCGAGCCACGCCGCGTAAGCATCGCTGCCCACCGGTGGCGGTGCGCCGTTGGCCAAATTTCCCCGGCTCTTGTCTGAGGAACTCATGCGCTTCTCCCTTTCGGTTGAACGTAAGCCTACGTGCTCGTCGCACCAAAACGACAGGAACTGATTCACGAGCCCGCGACGGCCTGCGCGCGATGCGGCTCAGGTCGCAGAGATTTTTTCGTTATGTAGTGGCAACGGCCGAAACGCGCGCCGCCATTTAACGTTGCAGTCGCTTATTGTTACGCGACCAGGCGGTAACACGGCCGGTAAGCGCTTCCCGGCAGCTTCATGCGCTTTTGCGCAACAAACGCCGCGAGCAGCTCGTCGAGCAGTTTCATCACGGCCGCGTCGCCGGTGAGTTCGTATGGACCTAACTTCTCGATCGCGCGCACGCCGCCTTCCTTCACGTTGCCGGTGACGATGCCGGAGAACGCGCGGCGCAGGTCCGCCGCCAGTTCGTGCGCCGGCAGATCGCGGTGCAGGCGCAGCGCGCGCATCGATTCGTGCGACACCTCGAACGGGTGCTGGAAGGCCGGCGGGACCTTGAGCAGCCAGTTGTAGTTGTAGGAGTCGTTGTTCCTGCGCCGGTAGTCGCGCACCTGCTCCATGACGCCGACCATGTAACGCGCCGTTTCGGCCGGGTCGTCGACGATCACGTGCAGCATTTCAGCGGCCTTGGCGCCCAGCGTGCCCTCGATGAAGCGCCGGATCTGCGCGAAATAATCGGCCGCGCTCTTCGGGCCCGTGAGCACCACTTTGAGCGGCATGCCCGCATTCGCGGGTTCCAGCATCACGCCCAGCAGGTAGAGGATCTCTTCGGCCGTCCCGACGCCGCCGGGGAACACGACGATGCCGTGTGACAGGCGCAGGAACGCTTCGAGGCGCTTTTCGATGTCCGGCATGATCACGAGCTGGTTCACGATCGGGTTCGGCGGCTCGGCGGCGATGATGCCCGGTTCCGTCAACCCGATGTATCGTCCACCCACGATGCGCTGCTTGGCGTGGCCGATCGTCGCGCCCTTCATGGGGCCCTTCATGGCGCCCGGGCCGCAGCCCGTGCACACGTCCAGGCCGCGCAGGCCGAGTTCGTAGCCGACCTTCTTCGTGTACTGGTATTCCAGGTCGCTGATCGAATGGCCGCCCCAGCACACGACGAGGTTGGGCTTGGACTTGTAGTCGAGGATCCGCGCATTGCGCAGGATGTGGAATACGGCGTTGGTGATGGACGCGGGGTCGCGCAGGTCGAACCGGCCGCTTTCCACGATCTCGTTGGAGATGAAGATCACGTCGCGCAGCACCGCGAACACGTGTTCCTTCATGCCGCGAATCATCTCGCCATCGACGAAGGCCTGCCCCGGCGCGTTCTTGATCTCGAGCTTTACGCCCCAGGCCTGACGCACCAGCTCGACCTCGAAATCCTTGTAGCGGTCGAAGATCTCTTTGGCGTTATCGGTTTCGCTGCCGGAGTTCAGTACGGCCAGCGCGCACTTGCGGAACAGCTGGTAGAGGCCGCCGGCGCGCGAATCGAGCAGTTTGTCGATTTCGGACTGGGAGAGATTTTCGAGGCTGCCGCGCGGTCCGATGCGCGCATCAACGAAATCGGGAATGACGATGCTGGTTTCCAAGAGATCCCTCGAGTCCGCTCACCTTGTTTGGGTGAGCGAGTGTACTCGGGGCCGGGAGATCGTGTTTTTGCGGGTTTGCCCCGTCAGGGCTGGATGTCGATCGGGACGTTGTCTGACGTCATCATCCAGATTTCGACCATGTCCGCATTGGTCACGGCAATGCAACCGTCTGTCCAGTCCTGGGTCGCGTAATAGTCGGGACCGTGGCGCGGATCGTTCGGAAGACCATGGATCATGATTGCGCCGCCCGGCTGCCAGCCGTTGCGGCGGGCGCGTTTCGTGTCCTGGTCGTTCGGATACGAGACCTGGATGGAGAGGAAGTAATCGCTGCGCGCGTTGCGGCGCGTGAGCAGGTACTTTCCTTCGGGAGTGCGGAAATCGCCGGCGCGTTCTTTGTGACCGCCGGGGTTGAGGCCGAGCGCGATGCGATAGGCGCGCAGGACGTCGTTGCCGCGCATGAGATACATGCGGCGTTCGGATTTGCGCACCAGGATGCGGTTCGCGAGCGGCAACTCGACGCCCACCGCCGCCATGGCGCGGGCATGATAGGGAAGCGCGTCTCCCGACGCGGTGCCGGCGAACAGGCACGCGAGGAGCGGAGCAGTCAGTGCGAGGAGTCTTTTTGCAGCTGGCATTTGGTTACAAAACAAGCACTTACACTATTTCAGATTATAGGACCGGGTCAGCGCGCCGTATCTGGAGCGCGTCACAGGTTGCGGTGTTCGATGCAGCAAGAACGTGAACGTAACGCGAATATGACAATCGCCGCGCGACTTCGCCACTGGTGCGGCGCGCTCGTGATGCTCGCGTGCGTCGCAGCAGCCGGCTGCGCCGCCACTCCCAACGATGCCCCCGTCCTCGAGCAGCTCGACTCCGAAACCGGCATGACGATCGCGCGGCTCGGACGGCCGATCGAACTGTATCGCGAGACGCCGCTGCAGGACGCGGCGGTGCGCTTCGCCTTCCTCGGGCCGTTCGAAACGAATCGCATGGGCACCCGCGATCTGTTCCTGTGGATTGCCGTGCCGGTCGAATTCGTCTCCGGCGCCGCGACGCCGGTCGTCACCGTCAACGACGCGCCGCTCGCGCTCGGGGTTCCGGGACGCGACGCGGAGTTCGCCGGCCTGCGCGCGACGCCCTATCGCCTGCCGACACCCTGGAGCACCACCTGGTATTTCAAGGTCGACGCGGACACCATTGCCCGGCTCGGCGAGTCCTCGCGCATCAGCGTGCGCGTGCCCGAAGCCGCGCGCGACGGCACTCTCACTGCCACCGAATTCATCGTCGAACTCAAGGACGAACCCCGCCTGCGCGAATTCGCCCACCGGTGAAGGGGTGGTGCCTGGCGCCGCCACTAACTACCCTGGCGCGACTTCGACGCGCGGCATCACGACCTGCGTACCGGGACGCAAATCGGACAGGTCGGTGTCGGGGTTGTACTGGCGCAGCAGCCAGACCGGCAGGTTGCTGAACTTCTGCGTCATCGTCCAGAGCGAGTCGCCGCGCCGCACGATATAGACCTCGGTGCCCGCGATGCGATGCTGCAGGAAGAATTCACCCTGCAACTTCGCGTGATAGTCGCGGCGTATCTGCTCGAACTGTTCGCGAGAAACCTGCGAGTAGTCGAGCTGCAATTTCTGTCCGAGCAGCACCGCCTGCTTGAACTTCAGCTTGTTCAGCGTGCGCAATTTCTGCGTCGGGATCCGCAACCAATCGGCGTATTGTCCCAGCGTCTCGGTCGCCTCGACGCGGATCGAGCCGTCCTCGCGCACCTGGTAATCGATCGAGTCGGCGAGTCCCTGCGACACCGCCACCGGGCCGAGCGCCGGGCTCAGCTCGGCGGCCTGCGCGGCCGAGACGGGCTCGCGCGCATCTTCCGCGGCCTGCACGACGGCTGTCGCCACCTCGGGGGTCGTCGCCGCAACCATGGCCGCCGCGGCCGCGGAACGCGGGCCACCGCGGCGCGGTTCGCCGCTGCCGAGCGGACGTGTCACTTCCTCGCGCACGGCCTCCACCGCCGCGCCTTCGCGTTGCGCCTCGCCACGCGCCGCATCGATCGCGGCAACACGCGTCTCGCGTTCGGGCTCGGTGGCCGCAACCACCACCGGCGCCGCTTCACCCGCGATGCGCAGGCGCTGGCCTTCGTACAGACGATCCGGATCCTTGAGGCGGTTCATCTTGAGCAATTGAGCTTCGGGCACGCTCACGCGCGCCGCGATCGCCTGCAGCGAATCGCCACGGCGTACCACGTAGAAGTCCGCGGCGGGCGCGGTCGCGGCGGTCGCGTTCTCCGGCGACGGAGAGGACACGGCCGGCTGCGCCTGCGTCGCCGCCGAAGCGCTCAGCAGGCGCGGCATCTGTTCGGGCAGATGCAGACTGCGTCCCGCGCGCAGCGTCGCGCTGGATTTCAGCCCGTTGAGCTGCGCGAGGCTGGCCGCGGTCATTCCGTAACGTTTCGCGATCTCCGCAAGGCTTTCGCCCTTGCGCACGCGATGCGTGCGGGGTGCGATCTGCGCCGCATACAGCTCGTTCGCGGGCAGGCGTGCGCTCAGTGATTCCGCCGTCCAGTGCTCGGCGGTCTCCACCGGCACGCGCAGCATGTAGCCGCGCGGCACCAGCCGCGTGCCGCTGTAGATAGGCTGGCGCCAGCCGGGATTCAGCTCGCGCAGCGCATCGCGATCCACGCCCAGCGCGCGTTCCAGCGTCGCGAGACGCACGTAAGCCGGCATCTTGATCTCGCGGAACTTCTGTTCGGGATGACGCTGCAGCGGCCCGAAATATTTCTCCGGGTTTTCATCGATGGTGAGCGCCGCCAGGAACGACGGGAAGAAGTTGCGCGACGCGAAACCGAACGAGCGGCTGCTGTAGGTGCGGTTGATCTTCACGAAATCGTCGGTGCCGACGCTTTCCTTCGCGCGACGCATGCCCGCGGCGCCGTGGTTGTATGCGGTCAGCGCGAGCGGCCAGCTGCCGAGCACGCGGTAGTTGTAGGCGAGCAGCTGCGCGGCCGCTTCGGTGGAACGATACGGATCCAGCCGTTCGTCCACCGCGTCGTCGATGCGCATGTAGCGCCGGCCCGTCGAACGCATGAACTGCCACATTCCCGCGGCGCCCACTTTCGAATACGCCGCGGCATTGAACGACGACTCGACGTGCGGCAACACGGCAAGCTCCGGCGGCAATCCCTGGTTCGCGAATGTTTCGGCGATGTGTGTCGCCCAGGTAGAGGAGCGGATCAAACCTTCCTTGAACCGGTCCGCCTGACCGAGCTGAAAGCGAATGCGCTTGGTCGCTTCGTTGAGCAGGATCGCGCTCGGGTTCGGACCCCACATCTCGAGCAGGCGCTTGTCGTCGGCCGACAACGCATTGCGTTCCTCGTTCGACGACAACGCCGCGGAAATGCGCCGCAGCGTCGCGATGTGTTTGTCGCGCCGCTCGTCGACCAGCCGCTGACGGTCGCGCGACGAGCTGCCCGCGCTGAATTTGATCGTGTCGTACACCACCGAAAGATTCCGCTCGTCATGCAGGAAGCCTTCGTTGGTCGTGACCTCCGTATAGACGCGAATCCAGAAATTGACGTCCTGCTGGATCCCTTCCGGGCGCGGGATCGTCATGTTGTTCGCGGCCGCCGCACCTGCGAATGCCAGCAGCAGGAGCGTCAGGATCAGCGATCGGGCGCGCGGCAGCGCTGAATGGACTGTCGGTGTCATTTACAACCGTTGGCTCACGTGTAAGCAGTTGAATGAAAAGCCAATTCATGCAAACGCGGCATGTCTTATGTCGCGTGACCGGCTCAGCCTGTGTCGAGGATCTTGACACTTTGCCAGTATTTTCCGACGTGACATATTGCCCAAACTCGCAATTTGCTCGATCGAGGCCTCGGCAGCGTGGTTACGCGCCCACGGCGGCGTGGGAATCCTCTGGCACAAGGATTGCTCCTTCCTAGGCAAGCGGCTCGACAAAGACCGCATCGGACAAGAACAAGAAGAGCGACAACACTCCTCCACAAAACAAGCAAGCAAGCGACCATGAGCCCCGCCACGTGCGGGGCTTCTTTTTTTCCGTAGTGCGGTTTGCAACCCGTTGCGCGCACGTCGCGTCCAACCGCGCAACGGAGGTCTTCATGAAACTCAACGCATTCCGCACCGTCTTCACCGCCTGCATCGCTGTAGCCGTTTTGCCCGCCTGCTCGAATGCCTGGAGCGGCGACGGTCACGACATCAACTCGGTGAACGGTTCTGTCGAGGCCAGGCCGGGCCAGACCTACGGGTCGCTCACCACCGTCAACGGCAACGTGCGCGTGGGCCGCGGCGCGATTGCGGACAAGGCGAAAACGGTCAACGGCGAAATCAGGATCGACGACGAAGCCCGCGTCGGTTCGGCCCAGACCGTCAATGGATCAGTGGAAGTCGGTTCGGGCGCCGAGATCAGTCAGTCGGCCTCGACCGTCAATGGCGAGGTGTCGCTGGGCGCTCGAGCGCGTGTCGGCGGTGACGTCACGACGGTCTCCGGCGAAATCGAGCTCGAGGGCGCGGAAGTGGCCGGCAAGCTCGTCACCCGCAATGGCGACATCGAGCTCTCCGACGGCGCGCGCGTCCGTGGCGGGATTCACGTTCAGAAACGCAACGATTCCGGCTGGGACTGGGGCAAGAGTGAGCCGGTCAAAGTGCACGTCTGCGGAACCTGCGTGGTCGACGGCGAGCTGCGCTTCGATCAGCCCGTGGAATTGCGCGTCGACAACGGCGGCAAGATCGGCACCGTGATCGGCGACAAGGTCACGCGGCGCTAGGAGAGATCGCGGCCGTACAGCCGCAGCTCGGGTTCGCCGGGATTCATCGATTGCATCCGCTCGAACCGCATGCCGATTTTCTCCAGCACGCGGATCGAGCCCGGGTTTCCCGGCGAAACCACGCCGAGCACGCGCGCGAGGCCGAACTTGCGCGCCGCGTGCCGCAGCACCGCATCGGCGGCCTCGAATGCGTATCCCTTTCCCCAATGCTCCGGTAGATAGGCGTAACCGAGATCGGCATCCGGCAGGTTGTCGCGCCGCAGGAGCCCGCACATTCCGATCGGCGCATCGTCGGCGCGGCGTGCGACGAGCCACAGGCCGAATCCGTGGCTTTCGTACATCGCGAGCGGGCCTTCACGCAGATAGCGGTGCGCGTCTTCCGTCGAACGTACCGCGCGGTCGCCGATGTTTTCGATGAACGAGGGTTCGTTGAGCAGCCGGATCAGGAACGGCGCGTCGTCGAACTCGAGACGGCGCAGCGTCAGCCGCGCGGTTTCGAGCTCAGGAAGGATCGCCAAATCGCGACCGCTGGAAGGTAGGAAGGCCATCGCCGAACTTCACCCAGCCGATGTCGTCGCTGAGCCAGGAATGATGCGTCGGCGGAAAAGCCCACGGCGCATCCAGGCTGCAGGTCGTTACGTCGAGGAAGTCGGGCGTGTCGACGTGTTCATAAACCAGCTGCGACCCGCAGACGCCGCAAAAATGGCGGCGCACCTTGGCCGAAGATCCGAAAGTGACCGGTGTGCCGCGGGTGAAGCGGAACTCCGCCTTTGAAAACGTGACCCAGGCGACCACCGGAGAGGCCGCGGAACGCCGGCAGGACTGGCAATGGCACACCATGCTGTTCGCCGGATTCGTGGTCGCGGAATAACGCACCGCACCGCACATGCAGCCGCCCTGAATATCCTGATTCACCGTCTCTCTCCCCTGCTGCCGGCAAGCTTACATGGGCCATCGGCCGAAATCGGACCCCAAAAAAAGAGCCCCGCCTGGGCGGGGCTCTGGTCGCGCGGAAACGGGGGTCTTGTTCCGCAGCTTTCGGTCTGCGGACCCCGGTAGGGTTCCAGGGTCCACGAATACTCTGTGTCACGAGTGAGCGTTTTCTCTCACCCCGGGACTGAAAAGTTTCGTGGATCTGGTTCAGGCCATCAGGCGCCGGGCCGCAGGTAGGCCGCGGCCAGCCGCTCCCAGAGTCGCTGCAACTGTGCGCGGGGGCCTTCCCCGGTGATGCAGATGGCCCGGGCCTCGTGTTCGGTCAGCCGGCCGAGCCGGCACAACACGATGAGCGCCCCGGCCACGCGGCCGAATTTCAGGGATCGGCCTAGCGAATTTTCCAATTGCAGCTCCGCGGCCAAAGTCTGGCTTTCGAGCGCGTACTGCACGCGTTGCGGCAGCTCCCAGCTCACCGCAATGCGACCGGCCGTGGGCGCGACCCAGGTTTCGAGCAGCCGCGCGATGCTGGCCGGATCGGGGGTCAGGTGCGGATGGGCTGCGAATTGATCGCGCACGATGCGGAATACGACGATGGCGGAAAGGCCGTACAGCAGTCCGATGAGCTGCGAGATGAAGGGCTCGGCATTCTCGATCTGCTTGGCGTGCCCTTCGGCGGCCTGCGATGCGTAGAGCGTGTGTTCCCAGACGAGTTCGGGAAACTTCGAGAAAGGCCCCGAGCCGGAGGTCATCACCGGCTGCAACAGCGCTGTCGTGATGATCGAACGGATTCCCTGCACGCCCACCAGCGTGACCGCGCGTTCGATGCTCTCGACCGGCAGATTGTTGACCCGGTAGGCCGGACTGTTCGCGATGCGCAGCAGATTGCCGGTGAGCGCCGGATCCTGCGCGATGATGCGCGCGATCTCGAGCATCGGCGCTTCGCCGTCGTTCACCGTGGCGAGCAGCTTCGGCAGCAGCGACGGGCGGCGCGGAATGTATTCGGGCCGCGCTTCGATCTTTTCGAGAATCTGCGCGACGCTCTGGAACACCGGCGCGTGCTCCGGATCCGGCGCGCGACTCAGCGTTTCTCGCGGCACGTCGTCGAGCGCATACGCGACGAAGCGGCGCAGAGATTCGCTCCAGTTGAAACTCGCGCTGCTGTCGCCCGGCCGTCCACCCGTGAGCGTGCGGTTCGAGCCCGTGGTCGAAGCGATCGGATCGACCGGCTCCGGCTTGGCGCGCGTGGCGCGCACCCACACGACGACGCCGGCCACCGCCGCCAGAACTCCGCCGATCAGCACTACGAGACCCAGATTCATCCGGCGAGGCTAACCGTTCGCGGGGGCCTGCCGCCAGCGTGGGAATCGATGGAGTGAGCTTGCGGACGCGTTTGTGGGTGGCACGTCACGCCCGCAGCCCTCGGACTGCGGAATCCGCCTATGCCGCGGCCGTATCGTCGCGCTTCAACGCGCGCCGGTTCAGCGGCATGTCGTACGTGACACTCGCGCCATAAGCCTCGGGCGCCTGTGGGTCATGGCGCAGCTTGTCGAACGTCAGCAGGCGCGTGCCGAGCATGAAACTCTCCTTGATGTCATGCGACACCATGAAGATCGTCATGCGGTTCTCGGCCCACAGTCGGAGGATGAGTGAGTGCATGTCCTGCGTGACTCCGGGATCCAATGCGCCGAACGGTTCGTCGAGCAGCAGGATCTTCGGCTTGCAGATCACCGCCTGCGCGATCGACATACGCTGCTGCATGCCACCCGAGAGTTGCGCGGGGTATCGATCTCGCGCGTGCGCGAGCCCGACGGATTCGAGCATCGCGAGCGCGGCGTCGCGCGCGGCGCGGCGCGCCGCGCCGAACAACTTGCCGATCAGCCTCGACTGCTGCAGCTCCAGTCCCAGCATCACGTTTTCGAGCACGGTCAGGTGCGGGAACGATGAGTAACGCTGGAACACGACACCGCGCGCCGGATCCGGTTCGGGACGGATCGGCACGCCATCGATGAGGATCTGGCCACGCGTCGGCTGCTCCATGCCGAGCAACATTTTCAGGAACGTCGTCTTGCCGCAGCCGGATGCACCCACGATAGTGACGAACTCGTGATCGGCGATTTCGAGCCGGACGTTTTCCAGCACGACCGTCGAGCCGTATTCCTTCCAGACATTGCGAATCGAAACGGTGGCCATCAGCGCTCCGGCTCCGCCCAGCGAAAGGCGCGCGCCCGCAACAAACGCAGCAGCGCGTCGGTCGCGACCGCGAGCAGCGTGATCCAGATGACGTACGGCAGGATCACGTCCATCGCCAGATAGCGCCGCACGAGAAAGATTCGATAACCCAGGCCTTCCGTCGAAGCGATGGCCTCGGCCGCGATCAGGAACAACCACGCTGAACCCATCGACAGCCGCAGCGAGTCGATGAGCCGCGGCCACATCTGCGGCAGCATTACTCGCCACACGATCTGCCAGGTCGAAGCGCCAAGTGTCTGCACCTTCACCAGTTGCTCCCTCGGCAACTCGGCCACGCGCAACGCGAGATCGCGCGCGACGCAGGGCGCGACACCGATGATGATCAACGCGACCTTCGCGGTCTCCTCGAGCCCCAGCACGATGAACAGGATCGGCAGGATCGCGAGCGGCGGAATCATCGCGACGGTGTTGAGCAGTGGTGAAAACAGGGCTCGCAGCCGCGGCACCACGCCAATGGCGATCGCCAGCGTCAACGCACCAGCCGCGCTGATGAACAACGCGATGCCGATGCGCCGCAGGCTCGCCCAGGTATCCACCCAGAACAACATCTGGCCACTGCGCCTGTCTTCCTCGAAAGCGTAGCCGTGAAACGTGTCGGCGATGGTGCCGAGCGCGGGCAGTAGTTTGTCGTTCGGATTTTCCGCGAGGCGCAGGTGCGAGGCGATCACATACGCCACGAGCAGTGCGATGAACGGCAAGGCGCCCAGGGCGAGGCGCGCGCCCCGCCCCGGGTGCTGATTAATGAGTCTGCGCAAGCGGCGCCCCCTCGACGACGCGTATGGTCTGTCTAGAGCTTGCCGTCGGCCGCCTGTTTCATGAACGCCGTGTCGAAGCGCAGCTTGATGTTGGCCTTGTCACCGAGCGTCACGCCGCCCGGGAACGCAATGCCAACCACGTCGACGCTTTTCGCGCCTTCACCCAGCAAGCCGTGATCGAAAGAGAACTTGCGCACCAGGTCCATCTTCTTGACGAGCTCGGGACTCGTGGTCGCGGTCACCGCGCTCGCCGGCGTCCAGTACATATGAGTGGTCGCGAGCTGGCCCTTGAATCCCGCGAGGTCGGTGCCCGAGGCCTTCGCCATCGATTCGAGCGCGGCCGTCGTTTTCGCATCCTTGCCCTGCATCAGCGCCATCGTCTCGTACCAGGCACCCACCAGCGCCTTGCCGAGTTTCGGATTGGCCTTCAATACTTCGCTGTTCACGATCATCAGATCGAGAATCTCGCCCGGCGTCTTGCTGGAGTCGAACACCAGCGTCGTCTTCGGCACCGCGGTGATCTCGGACAGCAGCGGCTTCCACGTCACCACCGAGGTGACACTCGACGCCGCGAATGCGCCGACCATGTCCGCATCGGAAGTGTTCACGACCTTGATGTCCTTCTCCGCGAGGCCGACGGTGTCGAGCGCGCGCGCGAGCAGGTAGTGAGATACGGAGAGCTCGACCAGGTTGACCGACTGCCCCTTGATGTCGGCGAGCTTCTTGCCCGTGCCCTTGAGCACGATGCCGTCATTGCCGTTGGAGAAGTCGCCGACGATGAGCGCCGTGGAATCCACGCCACCCGCGGCGGGAATCGTCAACGCGTCCATGTTGGTCATCACGCAGGCGTCGTACTGGCCCGCGGTGTATTGATTGATCGACTCGACGTAGTCGTTGATCTGCGTGAGCTCGATCTTGATGCCGTACTTGTCGGCCCACTTCTTGAGGATGCCGCTCTGACCGGCGTAGTCCCAGGGCATCCAGCCGACGTAGATGCTCCAGGCGACTTTGAAACTGGTCTTCTCTTTGGATGCCTGCGCGCTCGCGGATTGCGCGACCAGCGCGAATGATGCGAGCACGAACGTGATGAGTGCACGCGAAAAGTAACGAGCCATGAGAGTCTCTCCCGTGTTGTTTAGGTCATGAGGCGTCTCCCGGGCTTTTGTCCCGCCGTGTATCCCTGGCGCATCCCTGCGAACCATCGGATTGCGTCTCTCGGACCAGCGTTGATCGCTCAACCGGAACCCTAGGCGCACATTAGTGCTGAGCAAATTTGCAAGACGTGTGCCGCACGCAGGTCGTGCAACTCGGCGCGCGCGCTCGGCGCTGGCACTCGTTCTTGCACCAAGCGCAGGCAAACCGGCGCCGACACGCACGAACGCTGTGCAAAGCGAGGCGCTGGATCCGGCTTTCCACTCAACGGCCGCGCGGCATGGCTGGTACACGCCTTGCAAATTCGCTGGCGCGGCGCCGGGCGCCCGAGGGGACAAGAACACGCATGTTGTGGGAAGAAGAAATCGTCGGTGGCTCACATTGGTCCGGGGTCTTGCGCCGCGGCACCGTGCTGCGCCTGACCGCGCAGGCCGACGATGCGAACGTTGCCGCTTTGTTCTACAGCCGCGAGCAGCCGCTCGAGCGCTACAACATGGCCGACACGCTCAAGGCGCAACACATCGCGCACCTGACCACCGGCTGCGTGTGTTACTCGGACATGGGACGCATCCTCTGCTCGATCGTCGCCGACACCTGCGGCTGGCACGACCCGCTTTGCGGCCTCACCGATGACACGGCCATCACCGCGCGTTACGGCGCCACGCGTTTCCAGGAGCAGCGCAACGCCCGATACGTCAGCGGCCGCGAAGCGATGCTGGTCGAGCTCGGCAAATACGGGCTCGGCGAGCGCGACCTGGTCGCGAATCTGAATTTCTTCAGCAAGGTCGTCGTGGATGACGCGGGAGCGATGCACCTGCGGCCCGGCAATGCCAGGGCTGGCCAATACGTCGAGCTGCGCTTCGAAATGGATACGATCGTACTGCTGCACGCCGGCCCGCATCCATTGGCGGACGGGCCAAACTACCGGCCATCGGCCATTGCCCTGCGTGCCCGGCGCGGCGAGCCACCGGCGGCCGACGATGTCTGCCGCACCCGTTGTCCGGAGAATGCCCGCGGCTTCATCAATACCGAGAGGTCGTACGGGTGAGCCTCATCGATACCGTCATTCCGGCCGGCGAGCCGTGGATCGGTACGATCCGCCGCGGCCAGATCCTGCGCATCGTGGATCTCGAAGGCAACCAGGCGGTAGACACCCTCTTCTATAACGCGCTCGATACGGCCGAACATTACAGCGCGCAGAACACGATCCAGGCGCAGCGCGGCATCTACCTGACCACTGGCACGGTGCTGATGACGAACCGCGGCCGGCCGCTGCTCGAAATCGGCGAAGACACCTGCGGGCGCCACGACACGCTCGGCGGCGCCTGCTCGGCGGAGAGCAACACGGTGCGATATGCGCTGGAGAAGCGCCACATGCACAACTGCCGTGACAGCTTTCTGCTGGCGCTGACGCGCCACGACGACGAGACGGGCCCGCGGCTGACGAAACGCGACCTTCCTTCGAACATCAATTTCTTCATGAACGTGCCGGTGACACCGGCGGGCGGCTTGCGATTCGCCGACGGCATTTCCGCGGCGGGCCGCTACGTCGAGCTGCGCGCGCTCATGGACGTGCTGGTGCTCATCTCGAATTGCCCGCAGCTCAACAATCCCTGCAACGCCTTCAATCCGACGCCTGTCAGAGTCATTACCCGGGAGAGCGCATGACCGCGCGCTCCCGCCGGCGGGACGACCCGCCTGGAACATTCGTCAACGCCGGGACGACCTGGCGCAGCGCCCAAGCGGGTGGTACTGCGCAATGCTCCAGAAAATACTGATCGCCAACCGCGGCGCCATCGCGTGCCGCATCCTTCGAACCGTGAAGTCGATGGGGCTGCGCTCCGTCGCGGTCTACTCCGAGATAGACGCCAACGCGCCGCACGTGCGCACGGCCGACGAGGCCTATCTACTGGGTCCGGCGCCCGCGGCGGAAAGTTACCTGCGGCAGGACCGCATCCTCGAGATCGCGCGCCTGTCGGGTGCGCAGGCGATCCATCCCGGTTACGGATTCCTGTCGGAGAACGCACAGTTCGCGGCCGCCTGCGAGGCAGCCGGGATCGCGTTCATCGGCCCGACACCCGCACAGATGCGCGACTTCGGGCTCAAACACACCGCGCGCGAGCTCGCGTTGCGCAGCGGGTTGCCGCTGCTGCCGGGCACCGATCTCCTGCAGGATCTTCCCGCGGCACTCACCGCGGCCGAAAAGATCGGCTACCCCGTCATGCTCAAGAGCACCGCGGGTGGCGGCGGCATCGGCATGCGCCGTTGCGACTCGGCGCGTGACCTCGAAGAGTCGTTCGCGGCCGTGCAACGGCTCGCCGCCGGCAATTTCAAGAACGCCGGCGTGTTTCTCGAAAAATTCGTGGCGCGCGCGCGGCACATCGAAGTGCAGATCTTCGGTGATGGCCGCGGCACCGTCATCGCACTCGGCGAACGCGACTGCTCGGTGCAGCGGCGCAACCAGAAAGTCATCGAGGAATCTCCGGCGCCGAATCTCACCGGGATGGCGCGCCGCGAGCTGCACGCCGCCGCGGCGAAACTCGGAGCGGCCGTGGGATATCGCTCCGCGGGCACCGTCGAATTCGTCTACGACGTCGACAACGCGCGGTTCTACTTCCTCGAAGTGAACACGAGATTGCAGGTCGAACACGGTGTAACCGAAGAAGTCGGCGGCATCGATCTGGTCGAATGGATGATCCGCACGGCCGCCGGCGCGCCGCCCGATCTGCGCGCGTACGAACATGCGCCACGTGGCCACGCGATACAGGCGCGCATCTACGCCGAGGATCCGGCGCGCAACTTCCGGCCGGCGAGCGGCCTGCTCACGCAGGTCAAACTACCGGCATCCGGCCGGGACGGCATCCGCGTCGATGGCTGGATAGAGGCCGGCACGGAGGTGAGCGGGTATTACGACCCGATGCTCGCGAAGGTGATCGCGCATGGCGCGACACGCGAGCAGGCGGCCGCGAACCTGGTGCGCGCGTTGACGGGCTCACGCATCGACGGCATCGAGACCAACCTGCCCTACCTGGTTTCGATCCTGAAGCACCCCACGTTCGCCGCCGGCGAGCAGACCACCGGCATGCTGGCGCAACACACGCTGCGCCTGCCCAGCATCGAGGTCCTGGCGCCCGGCACTCTAACTACCATCCAGGACTGGCCGGGTCGCCAGGGCCTGTGGGACGTGGGCGTACCTCCGTCGGGACCGATGGATTCGCTGGCGCTGCGCTTCGCGAACCGCATGGTCGGCAATGAGCCCGGCGCCGCCGCGCTCGAGATGACGGTCACGGGCGCGACGCTGCGCTTCGACGCCGACGCGGCGATCGCGCTCGCGGGCGCGGCCATGGACGCGACGCTCGATGGAGTCGCGGTCGAGTTCTGGCGACCGCTGGCGGTAAAACGCGGCAGCGTGCTCGCGCTCGGCAAGATCCGCGGCGCCGGCCAGCGCGCGTATCTGGCGGTGCGCGGCGGATTCGATCTGCCCGAGTACCTTGGCAGCCGCTCGACTTTCACGCTCGGTCAATTCGGCGGACACGGCGGCCGCGCGCTGCGCACCGGCGACGTGTTACGCCTGCGTCGCGATGCCTCGTTCGACGATGGGCTCGATGGCTGCGCGCCGATTCCGGCCGGCGAACGGCCCGTGTACGGACACACCTGGTACATGGCGGTCACGGATGGCCCGCATGGCGCGCCCGACTTCTTCACCGCCGAAGACATGAAGACATTCTTCGCGACCGAGTGGGAAGTGCACTACAACTCCAGCCGCACCGGCGTGCGGCTCATCGGCCCAAAACCCACCTGGGCCCGCAGCGACGGCGGCGAAGCGGGCCTGCATCCGTCGAACATCCACGACAACGCCTACGCGATCGGCAGCGTCGACTTCACCGGTGACATGCCGGTGATTCTCGGACCCGACGGGCCGAGCCTCGGCGGCTTCGTCTGTCCCGTGACCATCATCGACGACGACCTGTGGAAGATCGGCCAGCTGCGTCCCGGCGACAAACTGAGATTCACGCGCTTCAGGCCCGCCGCGCCCCAGCACTCGCGCAGCAATCCTTCGATCGTGCACACCGTGCCCGCCTCCGCCAACCACGCGGAGATCTGCGTGCGCCGCGCGGGCGAGAGCAATCTGCTGGTGGAGTTCGGCCCGCCGGTGCTCGATCTCGTGTTGCGCTTCCAGGTACAGGCGCTGCTCGAGCAGCTCAATGCGCGCCGCGAATCGACGTTCATCGATCTCACGCCCGGCATCCGCTCGCTGCAGATTCATTTCGATTCGGCGCGGATCTCCGAAGGCGCCGTGCTCGAGCGGCTGATGGCCGCGATCGAAAAACTTCCGAGTGTCGATGACATGCGTCTGCCGAGCCGCATCGTGCACCTGCCCTTGTCCTGGGACGACCCGGCCACCCAGCTCGCGACGGAGCGTTATCAATCCGTGCGCGCCGATGCGCCCTGGTGCCCGGACAACATCGAGTTCATCCGGCGCATCAATGGCCTCGCCTCGCGCGAGGCGGTGCGCGACATCGTGTTTGGCGCGAGCTACCTGGTCATGGGCCTGGGCGATGTGTATCTCGGCGCGCCGGTCGCGACTCCGCTCGATCCGCGCCACCGGCTCGTCACGACGAAGTACAACCCGGCGCGCACCTGGACCCCGGAGAACGCCGTCGGCATCGGCGGCGCCTATCTATGTGTGTACGGCATGGAAGGTCCCGGCGGTTACCAGTTCGTCGGCCGCACCGTGCAGATGTGGAACCGCTACCGGCAGACCGAAGACTTCCGCGGCGGCCGGCAGTGGCTGCTGCGCTTCTTCGACCAGATCCGCTTCTATCCGGTGAGCGCCGAAGAATTGCTCGAGCTGCGCAATGGATTTCCATATGGACGTCATCCGCTGCGCATCGAGGAGTCGCACCTCGACCTGGGCGAATACCTCGGCTTCCTGGACAAGGAGCGCGCGTCGATCGACGCCTTCCGCCGCGGGCAACGTGATGCATTCGAGGCCGAGCGCGAACGTTGGCGCATCGCGGGCGTCGCCGAAACTCCGGTCATCGAGTCCTCCATAAGGTCGGCGCCACCGGCGCTGCCCGACGACTGCATAGCGGTCACCTCGCCGGTTTCCGGCAGCGTGTGGCAGATCAAGGTTGCCGCCGGCCAGCAGGTGCAGAAAGGCGACACGCTCGTCGTCATGGAGGCGATGAAAATGGAAATCGCGGTCCTGGCCGAAGGCGCCGGCACGATCGTTTCGATTCATCAGAAGGCGGGAACCGGCGCCAGCGCCGGCGACACGCTGCTCACGGTACGCCCGGTGAATACATGAACACTCCTCTCGACCTCAGCATCGGCACATTGTCGCGCGCCTATCGCGCCGGGACGCTCACCCCGCTCGCGCTGGTCGAGTCGTTGATCGAACGGCGCCGCGAATTCACATCGCACAACATCTGGATTCACCCGATCGACGACGATGCGCTGCGGGCGCGCGCCCGCGCGCTCGCGCAGGTCGCGCCGGGTTCGTTGCCGCTGTACGGCATTCCTTTCGCCATCAAGGACAACATCGATCTCGCCGGCGTACCGACCACTGCCGCGTGCCCCGCTTTCTCCTATCTACCTGAAGCGTCGTCTCCGGTGGTGCAGGCGCTGATCGATGCGGGCGCGATTCCGCTCGGCAAGACCAACCTCGACCAGTTCGCCACCGGGCTGGTCGGGACCCGGTCCCCGTACGGCGCCTGCCGCAACGCGTTCGACCCCAACTACCTGAGCGGCGGATCTTCGAGCGGCTCGGCGGTGGCCGTTGCGCTGGGACTCGCGAGCTTCTCGCTCGGCACGGATACCGCCGGATCCGGGCGCGTGCCCGCGGCATTCAACAATCTCGTCGGCTACAAACCGACGTTGGGACTGCTGAGCATGCGCGGCGTGGTGCCCGCGTGCCGCTCCCTCGATGTGATGTCCCTCTTCACGCTCACCGCGGAAGACGCCGCGCTCGTGCGTTCCGTCGCGGCGAAATTCGACGGCGGCGACGCGTTCTCTCGCGGTGCTCAGTCCGCGACGCGGCCTGGCTGGGCACGCGGCGCGACGTTCCGCTTCGCGGTGCCCGCATCCGCGCTCGAGTTCTTCGGCAACACAGCCTACGAGCAATTGTTCGGCGCGAGCATCGAGCGCCTGCGCGCACTCGGCGGCGAGGCGATCGAGGTCGACATCGAACCGCTGCTCGATGCCGCGCGCCTGTTGTACGAAGGCCCATGGGTGGCGGAACGTTATCTCGCGACCCAGTCGCTGCTCGAATCGAAACCCGAAGCGATGCTCGAGGTCACGCGGCGCATCATCGAGGGCGGCGCGAGCCCGACCGCACGCGACGCCTTCCGCGCGTCGTATCGCCTGAAAGAACTGATCCGCCGCGCGCAGCCGATCTGGGAGAAGGCCGATGTGCTGCTGCTGCCCACCGCCGGGACTCACTACCGCATCGACGAGGAAACCGCGGATCCGATCCGGCTCAACAGCACACTCGGGCGCTACACGAATTTCGTGAATCTCATGGACCTGGCCGCGGTCGCCGTGCCCGCGGGATTCACCCCGGCGGGTCTGCCGTTTGGCGTCACATTGATCGCGCCGGCGTGGAACGACGTCGAACTGCTCGCGCTCGGCGCGCGCCTGCAACGCGCCGGCGTCACGACCCTGGGCGCGACGAAACTTCCATTGCCGGCGGCCGAACCGGTCGCTGACAACACGGACACCATCGATGTCATGGTCTGCGGCGCGCACATGTCCGGGTTGCCGCTCAACAAACAACTGCTCGAACGCGGCGCGTGGCGTATCGCGGTGACACGCACGGCGCCGGTGTATCGTTTTTATGCGCTCCCGGGCGGCCCGCCGTTCCGGCCCGGCCTCGTGCAGGTGAAAGAGAATGGCTTCGCGATCGATGTCGAGGTGTGGCGCGTGCCCACGGAATCCTTCGGCTCGTTCGTCTCAGGGATACCCGCACCGCTCGGTATCGGCAAGGTGAAGCTCGAGGACGGCAGCGCGGTTTGCGGTTTTCTGTGCGAGCCGATCGGCACCGAAGGCGCCGCGGACATCAGCGCGCTCGGCGGATGGCGGCAATACCTCGCTTCGTCGCGATAAGCCCGCGCAACAGTCTGTTTGAGATTGCCGTGGTCACGATGCGCCGATAGGATCGGGCGCACCCTTTATCTTGAGGACGTCGCATGGCCGCTTTGAAACTGCGCATCAACGGCAAGGAAGTTTCCACCGACGTCGACCCGAACACGCCGTTGCTCTGGGTCCTGCGCGATTCGCTCGGATTGACGGGCACGAAATTCGGCTGCGGCATGGCGCTGTGTGGCGCATGCACAGTGCACGCCGATGGCAACCCGATCCGCGCCTGCTCCACACCGGTGAGCACCGTCGTCGGCCAGGCCATCACCACCATCGAAGGACTCGCGCCTTCCGAGTCGAAGCTTCACCCGCTGCAGGAAGCCTGGATCGAACACGACGTGCCGCAGTGCGGCTATTGCCAGGCGGGCCAGCTCATGTCGGCGGCGGCGCTGCTCGCGAAGACACCGCAGCCGAGCGATGCCGACATCGACGCGGCCATGGCGGGCAACATCTGCCGCTGCGGGACCTACCAACGCATTCGCGCGGCGGTGCACACCGCGGCTGACAAACTCGCGAAAGGGAAATCGGCATGAACGCGCGCACCCGGGATCCGGTCTCCGCCGACGAATATCTGCGCGAGATCATTCGCGAGATGGAAGGTGAAAGCACCGCGCCCGCGGCGCGCATGACGGTCGACCGCCGCGGCTTTCTCAAGCTCACCGGCCTCGCCGGTGGCGGGTTGGTGCTCGCGTTCTGCACGGGCACACCGGCCGAAGGCGCCGCGGCTGCCAGCGCAAAAGATTTCGTGCCGAATGCGTTCATCAAGATCGGCCGTGACGGCACGATCCTCATCTACAACAAGGGCCCCGAGATCGGCCAGGGCATAAAGACCGCGTTCCCGTTGATCATCGCCGAAGAGCTCGATGCGAAATGGTCGGACGTCGTCGTCGAACAGGCCGCGGTGAATCCGGCGGTGTTCGGCAACCAGAGCGCGGGCGGCTCGCGTTCGATCCCGTCGAGCTGGGATCAGCTGCGCAAGGCCGGCGCCGTGGCGCGTTCGATGCTCGTGTCCGCGGCCGCGGCCACCTGGAACGTACCCGCCGCGGAATGCACCACGCGCGACAGCGCGGTGCTGCACGGCAATCGCAAGCTCGGCTACGGGGCGCTGGCCGCGAAGGCCGCGACGCTGCCGGTTCCAGACGCTGCGACGGTGAAACTGAAGGAACGCGGCGAGTATCGCTTGTTAGGCAAGTGGTACACCGGCGTCGAGAATCGCAAGGTCGTCACCGGCAAGCCGCTGTTCGGCATCGACCAGACGCTGCCGGGCATGAAGTTCGCGGTGTACGAGAAGTGTCCCGCCGTGGGCGGAAAGGTGCGCGCGGCGAATCTCGATGAGATCAAGAAGCTTCCCGGCGTGCGCGATGCGTTCGTCATCGAGGGTAATGGCAAGACCACCGAAGTAATGCCGGGTGTCGCGATCGTCGCGGACACCACCTGGGCCGCGTTCGAGGCGCGCAAGAAACTGCGCGTCGACTGGGACGAATCCGCCGCTTCGAAGGACAGCTGGAGCGAGCTCGTGAAACGCGCCGGCGAACTCGGCAAACAACCGGTTGGCGCAACGACCACCGTCGCGAAAGGCGCGACCCCCGAGGCGCTGAAGGCCGCGGCGAAAACCGTCGAGTCGTACTACACCTATCAATTCGTCTCGCATGCGCCGCTCGAGCCGCAGAACTGCACCGCGTGGAGCCACGACGGCATCATCGAGTTCTGGGCGCCCACGCAAACGGCCGACCGCGCCTTGACGACGGTCGCAGGCGCGCTCGGCGTGCCCGTGGAGAAGGTCAAGATCAACCAGACACGCGTCGGCGGCGGATTCGGCCGGCGGCTCATGAACGATTACGTCTGCGAAGCTGGCGCGATCGCGCAGCGTTTTGCTGGCCCCGTGAAGCTGGTCTGGACGCGCGAGCAGGACATGACCCAGGACTTCTTCCGCCCGGGCGGTTTCCATGCGCTCGCGGGTGGGCTCGATGCGGCCGGCAAGCTGGTCGCCTGGCGCAATCACTTCATCACGTTCACCACCGACGGCACCAACCCGGTGAGCGGCGGCAACCTGCCCGAGCAGGAGTTCCCGGCGCAGAACCTGACTAACTACCAGCTCACGCAGACGATGCTGCCGCTGAAGACGCCCTGCGGGCCGTGGCGCGCGCCGCGTTCCTGTTCGGTCGCCTGGGTCATCCAGAGCTTCCTGCATGAACTTTCAGCGGCCGCGGGCCGCGACCATCGCGACTTCCTGCTCGAAGTGATGGGCGAGCCGCGGCTGCTCGAAGGCGGACTCAACACCGGCCGCGCGGCCGACGTCATCAAGCTCGCCTGCGAGAAGGCTGGTTGGGGACGCAAACTGCCCGAAGGTCACGGCCTGGGACTCGCGTTTCATTTCAGCCACGCCGGCCACTTCGCCGAAGTCGCCGAGGTGAGCGTCGACGCAAACAAGAAGCTGCGCGTGCATCGCATGGTGGTCGTGGGCGACATCGGTCCGATCGTGAACATGAGCGGCTCGAACAACCAGTGCGAGGGCGGCGTCACCGACGGCTTCAGCACGATGATGGGCCTGGAGATCACGATGGAAAACGGCCGCGTGGAGCAGTCGAACTTCCACCAGTACCCGATCCTGCGCATCGCGAACCAGCCGAAGGTCGAGGTGCACTTCATCCAGAGCGACAACCCGCCGACCGGCGTGGGCGAGCCGGCGTTGCCGCCGGTCGCACCCGCGATCTGCAACGCGATCTACGCGGCGATCGGACACCGCGTGCGCACGTTGCCGCTGACGAAGGAAGGGTTCTCGGTCTGAGCGTTTCGCGCCGCGACCTCCTCAAGGCGGGCGGCGCGGGCCTGGTCGCGGCGGCGCTGCCGGCCACTGGGGCGGCCGCGCCGGAGGCGCGCCCGTGGCACGAGCGCACGCTGCGCTGGGGCCAGACCAATCTCACCGAGATCGACCCGGCGCGCATCGACGTCGATTTCTGGCGCGCGCACTGGAAGCGCACGCGCGTGCAGGGCGTCGTGCTCAATGCTGGCGGCATCGTGGCTTACTACCCGACGAAGGTGCCGTTTCATCGCCGCGCACGCGAGCTCGGCGAGCGCGATCTGCTCGGTGAGCTCACGCGCGCCGCGCGCGAGGATGGGCTCGCCGTATTCGCGCGCATGGACTCGAACCGCGCGCATGAAGAGTTCCATCGCGCGCATCCGGACTGGTTCGCGCACGACGCGAACGGCAAGCCTTACGTGGTCACGAACCTGTACGTCGCCTGCGTCAACGGGCCTTACTACCGCGAGTACCTGCCGGCCATCCTGCGCGAGATCGTGAGCGGCTACCGTCCCGACGGCGTCACCGACAACAACTGGAACGGCCCGCAGCGGCATCAGCCCTGCTTCTGCGCCAATTGCGAGAAATCATTCCGCGCACGGACGGGCGCCGCGCTGCCGCGTGCCGTGAACTGGGACGATCCTCTCTACCGCGAATGGATCCTGTGGAACTACGCGCGGCGCCTCGAGATCTGGGACGAGTTCAACCGCATCACCCGCGCCGCCGGCGGCGCCAACTGCCTGTGGATCGGCATGATGTCGGGTAGTTTGAATTACCAGGCGCGCGTGTTCCGCGACGATCGCGAAGTCTTCCGGCGCACCGAACTCATCATGCTCGACCACCAGCGCCGCTTCGACGACGAAGGCTTCGCGCACAATGCCGAGACGGGATTGCGGCTGCACAGTGTCGGCGGCTGGGACAAGCTCATCCCCGAAAGCATGGCGATGTACCACCTGGGCGAGCACAACTTCCGGCTCGCCACCAAGCCCGTGGCGGAGGCGCGCCTGTGGGTGGTGTCCGGATTCGCGGGCGGCGTGCAGCCCTGGTGGCATCACCTCGGCGCCGTGCAGGAAGACCGCCGCATGTTCGCGACCGCCGAGCCGTTGTGGCGCTGGCACGAGAAGCACGAACATTATCTGGTCGATCGCCGGCCGGTCGCCAATGTGGGGCTCGTGTGGTCGCAGCGGAACATGGATTTTTTCGGCCGCGACGATGGCGGCGCGCTGGTCGACGATCCGTGGAACGGCTGCGCGCAGGCGCTGGTGCGCGCGCGCATACCCGCCGTTCCCGTACACGCCGACGACATCGAACGGGTGACGAAGGAGCTCGGGATCAAACTACTGATCCTGCCGAACCTGGCCGCGTTGTCCGATGCGCAGGTCGCGGGCATCCGCCGCTTCGTCGCCGCCGGCGGCAGTTTGCTGGTCACGGGCATGAGTTCGCTGTGTGATGAAGCCGGACGCGTGCGCAAGGATCTCGCGCTCGGCGACCTGCTCGGCGCGAGCGTGCCCGCGGGACATGCGTGGCGCGATCCCGCGCGGCGCACCGCGCAGGCCCATGCGTGGTCGCAGACTTACCTGAGATTGCCGCGCGCGGTGGATCAGCGCCACGAAACGCTGCGCGGTTTCGCCGACACGGACCTGCTGGCATTCGGCGGCACGCTGGAAGAATTGACCTTGACCCTGCCGGGCGCGCCCGCCCTCACCTTCGTTCCCGCGCTGCCGCTTTCGCCACCCGAAGACGTCTGGATGCGGACCCCCGAGACGCACATCCCGGGCCTGATCTGCTCCGAGCAGCCGGCCGGCGCGCGCGTTGCCTATCTACCGGCGGACATCGACCGGCGTTTCGCCCACGACCAGCTTCCCGATCATGGCGATCTGCTGGCGTCGCTCGCGCGCTGGTGCCTGCGCGGGGATCTGCCACTCGAAGTGACGGCTCCGGGCCTGATCGACTGCCGGCTGTTCCGCGCCCGCGGTGGTGCCATCGTCCTGCACCTCGTGAACCTCAACAATCCGAATACCTGGCGCACGCCCGTGCAGGAACTGGTGCCCACGGGGCCGGTACACCTGCGCGTGAACCTGTCCCATTTGAAGAAAGCCCCGCGCGCGCGTGCTCTCGTGAACGAGCAGCCGCTCACGCAACGCTGGAGCGCCGGCTGGCATGAAGTGGAGATTCCGCGGATCGCGGATCACGAAGTGCTGGTGTTCGAGACGCGTTGACCCGGCGTGTCAGTTCGACGGCATCTCGACGCGCGTCGTTCCGGGCGGGCAGTAACCCTGCGTGTACTGCATGGCGCCCGACGCATCGCGGCATTTCAGGATCTGGTTTCTCGAAGTTTCCGCTGAAAGGGACTCGCTGCCACTGACCGGAGCCGCGGCTTGCTGGACCGGTAGTTCCGCTTCTTCCTCGGCGTGGGTTTCTTGCGGAGCGGTCGCCGTGGATTCCTCCGACTGCGTATCCGCCGCTACTTCGACGCCCTCCTGCTCCGTGATTTCGCCTTCGGCCCCGGCCTCGGCTCCATCGCTTTCCTGAGCCTCGAGTTGTCGCGCCACATCAGCGTCTTGATCGAATTCCTGAAATTCCGCCGTGGTCTCTGCGAAATCCTCGTCGCTGCCCGCGGTGGGAAAATAGGAGCCGGCGCTGCCACCCGTGAACATTCCCTGCACGACAGCGATCGCGAACCAGACTCCGACCGAGCCCATGACCGATCCGAAGGACTCGGGCTCGACGCCGAACTCCTGGGCCCCCGCTTCGCTGCGTAGATAGAAGTACAGTTTGAAACTGATGACGATACTGGCGATGAAGACCGCCGCGACAACCAGAATGAGGACACCGAAGACCGTGCCGAGTCCTCCGCCCGCCATCGCGCCGAGCATCTCGCTGAGGAAAATCGCGCCGCCAATCATGACGACGAGCAACAGCGTGCCCAGCGTCCAGCCGATCAGACTGTTGCCCAGCGCGAGCCAGCGCGCCCAGTGCGTACGTTTCAGGAGACCGACGCCGATCGCAACCAGCAGACCGCTCAGCAGCAGCGTGACCAGATTCTCCATCGACGCACTGAATCCGAACGGAAGCAGCGTGAGCGACGCGAGGCACAGCGCGGCCTGAAGGATGTACAGGCAGGCGGCGATTTTGACGATCATGGCGGTCCTCCCTGCCGCAATTTAACCCGCTCGGAGGTTGGGACCTGTGCGGTCCGTCACTACCGCGTCTATTGGGCCTTGGCCCGACAACGTGGATAGGTCCGAGGGGGCATGCTCGGCGGCCCAGGAGGCGCAACGCCATGGAAACCGAAGCCAGAGCGTCGTGGTTGCCGATCGTGATCATCATGGCCGGCCAGATCCTGATGATCTTCAACATTTCCACGCTGCAGGTCTCGATCGAGGGCATTGCGTCAACGCTCAATACGTCGGCCACGAGCGTAGGCACCGCGATCGTCACTTATGCGCTCGTGGTCGCGGGATTCATCCTGCTCGGCGCGAGAATCGTGCAGAAATTCGGATCGCGGTACGTATTCCGCCTGGCGGTGCTCGGCTTCGGCGCGGGCATGGCGATCATGGCGGTCAGCTTCAACGTGTTGATCATGATCCTGGGCCAGATAGTCGCGGGCCTCGCCGCCGCCGCACTGGTCCCGACGCTGGTCGTGCTGGTGTCGGACAACTACAAGGCACGGCAACAGGAGCAGGCGCTGGGCCTGCTCGGCGCGGCGCCGGCCATGGGGACGATTCTCGCGTTCCTGATCGCGGGCACGCTCGCGACCTTCGTCGGCTGGCGAGTGATGTTCGGACTGCTCGTGGCTCTCGCCATCGGAATCTGGAAGTTAGGCGGAAAACTGAGCGCCGAAGAAACCTTGCGTGCCGGCGTGATCATCGATCGTGTCGGCGTCGTGCTCGCGGCGCTGGCCATCATCCTGATCAGCATCGGCAGCAACAACCTGATCAGTTGGGGCGTGCTGCTGGCCGGTCCCGATGCGCCGTTCAGCATCGTGGACATGTCGCCGGCGCCGTTGATGATCCTGTGCGGCATCTTTCTCGGCCAGGCATTCATCTCATGGTCGCGGCGGCGCACCGCCGCCGGAAAGATGTCGCTGCTCTCGCTGGAAGTCGTCGATACGCCAACGGAGCGTTCCGCCCTCTTCTCGATCTTCATCATCAGCGCGCTCGCTTCCGCGATCACCTTCCTGATCCCGCTCTACATACAGGTCGTGCAAGGCGGTACGAGCTTCGCGACCGCGGTGGCCGTCATCCCGTTTTCGGCGGCGAGTTTCATCGCCGCGGTGCTCGTCGTGAGGTTGTATGGACGCGTGAGTCCGAGCCGCATCGCGCGCTACTCGTTCCTGCTCGTGGCCATCGGGCTGGCCCTGCTGGGCACGGTCATCCGCAACGACTGGAGCAACGCGATGGTCATGATCAGCATGGCGATCGCCGGCCTCGGCGAAGGCGCGCTCGTCACCCTGCTCTTCAACGTGATCGTCTCGGCCTCGCCCAAGAGACTCGCCGGCGACGTCGGCTCGGCGCGCGGCGCGGTCAACAATCTCGCGTCGGCCGTCGGCACGGCGCTCGCCGGAGCCTCGGTCATCGGACTGCTCGCGGTGACCATCCACAAGGATCTCGTGCACAACCCGCGCATTCCGAACGAACTGCGTTCGGAAGTCAGCTTGAGCAGCCCGGCGTTCGTCAGCAACGATCAATTGCGCGACTTTCTCGCGCGCACGAACGTGACGGCCGAACAAATCGAAGAGGCGGCGCGCATCAATTCGGACGCGCGTTTGCTCGCGCTCAAACTTTCCTTCTTCGCATTCGCGGGCCTCGCGTTGCTGGCCTACTTTCCAGCAGGCTCACTACCCGGTTACGCCCGTGGCGAGGCGCGGGCCTCCGGAGAATCCAGTAGATAGATGTGGCGGCAGGACCACAGGCGCCGGCGCACTGAAATGCGCGCGAGTGGGCCATGGTCGTACAGACGATGTCCACCTCCGCTGCTACGGTCCGCCCGCGAATTTGCGCGGACCACCAGAGGGGGCTCCCATGACCCCAGCACCTCGCTCTCTGCATCTGCTCTCGCTGTCGCTCGCCTGCGTGGCTGTCACCGCCGGCGCCCTCGCACAGGACCCGGCCCCGGTGCCCCAGCGCGGCGAGCTTCTCGAGAACCCTCCAGTGATGATGGGCTCCTACACTGTCGGCGACCTTCTCGGAAAAGTCACCGGTGGGGAGGTGCCCGCATGGCTCGTCACCGAGGTGGTCACGCCACAGTGCTCGGTGACTGTCTACCAGCTGCGCTACGGAACTATTGGCGCCAAGGGCGAGCCAACCACGGCGTCGGGCGCGCTGATGATTCCGACCGGCGCCACCGGCAAATGCCGCGGGCCGCGGCCGGTCGTCATGTACGCGCACGGCAAACGGAATCTCAAGTCCACGAACATCGCGGACCTGAGCGGGGACAACTACGAGGGGCTGATGATCGCGCTGACGCTGGCGGGCGAAGGCTACATCGTCGTCGCGCCTAACTACGTCGGATACGACACGTCGACGCTGCCTTACCAGACCTTTCTGGTCGCCGATCAGCAATCCGCCGACATGATGGACGCATTACGCGCGGCGCACACCGCGCTCGTCGGGATGGATACGCCGATCAACCGGCAGTTGTTCGTCACCGGCTACTCGCAGGGCGGCCATGTCGCGATGGCCACTCACCGCGCGCTCGAGGCTGCGGGTGTTCCCGTCACGGCATCCGCGCCGATGTCGGGGCCGTACGCGCTGTCCGCGTTCGCGGATGCCGTGTTCATGGGCCAGGTCGGTGGCGGCGCCGTCGAGGAATTCGCGATGCTGGCGTCGAGTTTTCAGAACGCGTACGGGAATCTTTACGCCGACCCGGCGGAGATGTTCGAGCCCGCGTACGTCGGCGCGCCGGCGCTGTTTCCGAGCACGGCCAGCGGCGACACGCTGGTCGCGCAGGGACTTCTCCCGGACGATGCGATCTTCAGCAGTACGCCGCCCACGCCCGAGCTCGCGCCGCTGACTCCGGCGACGGCGCCGGCGGAGTTCGCGGATGTGTTCGCCAAGGGATTCGGCACGGATCACCTGATCACGAATTCCTATCGCCAGGGCTATCTACAAGACCAGGTCGCCGCGCCCGACGAGGGATACCCGAACACGACGACGGGATTGCCACCCGCGAATCCCGTGCACACGCTGCGGCAGGCGCTCAAGAAGAACGATCTCAGGAACTGGGCGCCGGTTGCGCCCGTGCTGCTGTGCGCGGGAGCAGAAGACCCGGTCGTGTTCTTCTTCAACAGTGAGTTGATGCAGGGGTACTGGGCCGCGAACGCGCCAGCCAGCCAGGTGACTTTTCTGAACGTGGACTCGCCGCCCACGGAGGGCAGCCCTTACCAGGATTTGCAGGAACGATTCGCGCGGACGAAGGATCTGGTCAGTGCGGCTGCGGTTCTCGAAGGTGCCCAGGATGGCGGCCGGGCGGCCGTGCTGGACGACTATCACGATGTGCTCGTGCCTGCTTACTGCATCCAGGCAACGCGCAGTTTCTTCGACAGCCTGGTTGATCACCCGGTGCCACCGGTGGAGCCCGCCAAGACCCTGCGGCGCCCGGACTAGATGACGCGCGACGCGGGCACGCTCACTCGAATGGCTGCGACGCGAACAGGTTCAGGCCCAACCGCACCGACAGGAACCGCGTGGCGAGCTGTCCCTTGACGCTGTTGCCCGCCTCGTCGAGCGGCGGCGCGAACACGCCGAGCCCGCCCTTGCCGGGCGCCGCGGTGAAGATGCCGCCGCTGACGCCGCTCTTGCCCGGCAAGCCGACCTCGTAAAGCCAGTCTCCCGAGCGCTCGTAAAGTCCCGCGGTCGCGAGCGCGGCGAGCACGTGTTTGCAATGCGACGCGTCGATCACGCGCTCGCGCGTGAGCGGATTCACGCCGCCGTCGGCGAGCGTCGCGCCCATGATCGCAAGGTCCTTCGCCGTGACCTTGAGCGAACACTGCTTCGTGTACACGTCGGTGGCTTCGAGGGCGTCGCTGTACATCCGCCCGTAGCCTTCGAGCAACCGCGCGATGCCGCGATTGCGTTGGTTGGACGCGGCTTCCGATTCGTAGACCTCCTCGTCCAGCGCCAGCTCGCGGCCGGCGAAACGCGACAGGCCCTCGCGGACGTTGTGCCATTTCTCCGCGGCGGTCGCGCCAGGCACCAAACTAGTGGTCGCGATCGCGCCGGCGTTCACCATCGGGTTCATCGTGCGCTGCGGATTCAAGTCGATCGCCATCACCGAGTCGAACGGCAACCCGGTCGCGTTCACGCCGATCTTGCGGCGCGCCTCCTGGGCGCCGAGCGCCTGGCACACGAGCGCGAACACGAAGGCTTTCGAAATGCTTTGAATGGAGAACTCGTGCCCGGCATCACCGACCGCGTGCCAGGAGCCATCGATGTCGGCCACGCAGATGCCGAACAGATTGCGTGGCGCGCGTCCGAGCGCCGGTATGTAGCTGGCGACTTCACCTTCATCGACGCCGCGATAACGCTGGTGCGCCTCCTCCACGAGGCCCGCGACCTGCTCGCGTTGTGGCAATCGTCCGGTCGAGACGGTGGTTGCGCCTGCCGTTTCATCGCTGTCAAGAGGAATAGGCATGGCGCGTTCTTCTCATTTGTCGACGAATGATCGCCGCTTCGAATGCTATTCCGCCGCGCGCCGCGCAAGCATGGACGTATGTCCCATCGAATGCGCGGCGGGGCGGCGCGAATATCGGGCGCTTTCCTCCACCGCCCGAGGGTCTCTCCGATGCCGAAGCGCGTGCGCATCACTCACGAGACGCAATACTTCTATAACCAGCCCGTGCGGTTCGGTCCGCACCGGGCAATGATGCGGCCGCGCGAGGGACACGATCTGCAGATCGTCGGAGCCCGCGTGGAAGTCGAACCCCATGCCGTGATTCGCTGGCTGCGAGACATCGAAGGAAATTCGGTCGCCGTGCTGGCGTTCGATGGTCCATCAGACACGCTGCGCGTGTTCGCCGAGGTCGATGTCGACCTCTCCTATGACGACCCGATCGAATGGCTGATCGATCCAGGCGCGGCGCTGTTCCCCTTCCAGTATTCACCCGACGAGCAGGTGGAGCTCGTCCCGTATCGCCTGCCTAGCTACCCTTACGACGGCCCGGCGATCCGCGAGTGGCTCGGCAATCTCTATCGGCCGGGCCAGGTGATCGACACCTCCGAGCTGCTGAACAAGCTCAACTCGCACATACACGACACGCTCCGTTACCAGGAACGTTACGACCCCGGCGTGCAACTGCCGCATGAAACGTTGCGGCTCGGCAGCGGCTCGTGCCGCGACTACGCCGTGTTGATGATGGAAGCCGCGAGGTTCTGGGGTTTCGGCGCACGTTTCGTGACCGGTTACGTGCAGATGGAGTACGGCCAGCACGGCTCGACCCATGCGTGGACCGAAATCTTCCTGCCGGGCGCGGGATGGCGCGGGTACGACCCGACCAACAACAAGATGGCGGGCGCCGAACACATCTCCGTAGCCGTCGCGCGTGCGCAGGAAAATGCGGCGCCCTTGTCGGGATCCTGGGAAGGTATGTCCGGCTCGTTCAACCGGATGAACGCATCGGTGCAGGTGGTCGCGTTATGAGCAACGTCGCGATCACCGATCTCGGGCCACGCTCCATCCCGCCGGTGTTTCGCGACCCGGGGTCGATGGACTTCAGTGGCTACGACCCGGAGAACGGCCCTTACTACGACGAGTTGTTCGAGGCGAAAGGCCGTCCTCGTCGCGGATTCGAACTACTCGTCGAAGGCATCGAGCAACTCGACGCCGGCGTGCTCCAGGCGCGCCAGCAGGCCGCCGAAGCCGCGCTCTTCAAGATGGGCATCACGTTCACGCTGGGCGGAGACGGTGAAGACGCGCGCGAACGGATCCTGCCGTTCGACGTGATCCCGCGCCTCGTCGCAGCGGACGAATGGGCCAGACTCGAGCGAGGAATAAAGCAGCGCCTCACCGCGCTCAACATGTTCCTCTCCGACGTCTACGGTGAGCGGCGCGTGCTCCGCGAACGGATCGTGCCCGAGCACCTGGTGAAAACCTGCCTGCAATACCGCGCGCAGTGCGAAGGACTGATTCCGCCGCGCGGCATCTGGTGTCACGTGAGCGGCACGGACCTGGTGCGCAACAGCGACGGCAACTACTACGTGCTCGAGGACAACCTGCGATGCCCTTCCGGCGTCAGCTACGTGCTCGAGAACCGTCACGTCATCAAACGCATCTTTCCGAAACTGTTCCAGGCGATGTCGATACGCCCCGTGGACGACTACCCAGTGCAGCTGTACGCGATGTTGCGCTACCTGGGCGAGGCGATCTCCGACGATCCACACGTCGTCGTGCTGACGCCGGGCCGCTTCAACAGCGCCTATTACGAGCACGCCTTTCTCGCGCAGCAGATGGGCGTCGAACTGGTCGAGTCCGCCGATCTCGTGATGCGTAACGGGTTCGTGAACATGCGCACGACGCGCGGGTTCCAGCGCGTCGACGTGATCTACCGGCGCATCGACGACGACTACCTGGACCCGTGGGTCTTCCGGCCCGACTCGCTGCTCGGGGTGCCCGGCCTGATGACGGCGTACCTGGAAGGCAAGGTCGCGCTCGCGAACGCGCCGGGCACCGGTGTCGCGGACGACAAGGCTATCTACGCCTATGTCGAGAAGATCATCCGCTTCTATCTCGACGAAGATCCCCTGCTGCGCAACGTGCCCACCTTCATCTGCTCCAACGACGCGCACCGCTCGCACGTGCTCGCGCACCTGCAGGACCTGGTGGTGAAGTCGACCGACGGGTCGGGAGGTTACGGAATGCTGGTGGGACCTCACTCCACGCGCGCCGAACGCGAGGAGTTCGCGGATCGCATCCGCAAGAACCCGCGCGGCTACATCGCGCAGCCGACGTTGTCGCTGTCGCGTGTGCCCTCGATCATCGGCAACACATTCGAACCGCGGCACGTCGACCTGCGGCCGTACGCATTGTTCGGCCGGGACATCTACGTCCAGCCTGGCGGGCTCACGCGCGTGGCGCTGCGGCGCGGCTCGCTGGTGGTGAACTCCTCGCAGGGTGGCGGAGCCAAGGACACCTGGGTACTCGCTGAGTGTTGAGCCGCGTCGCCGATGCCATCTACTGGTGCAGTCGCTACGTCGAGCGCGCGGAGAACGTCGCGCGTTTCATCGACGTGAATCTCAACCTGATGCTGGACACGCCGGTGCAGAAACGCGACGACTGGGCGGCGCTGGTCCTCACCACCGGCGACCAGGACAGCTTCTGGAAACTGCACGACGCGGCGACGCCGCAGCAAGTGGCCAGGTTCCTGACTTTCGATACCGCGTATCAGAACAGCATCCTGTCCTCGCTGTCGCGGGCGCGCGAAAACGCGCAGACGGTGCGCGAGATCATCTCGCGCGAGATGTGGCAGGCGCTCAACGAGTTCTATCTATTCGTCCGCGACGCGAGCCTGCGCGAGTTCTCGGTCGACCACATGTCCGATTTCTACGCGGCGGTCATGACACACGCGGCCGAGTACCAGGGCGTGAGCCTGTCGACTCTGAGCCGCGGCGAGGCCTGCCACTGGTCGCGTTTCGGCCAGTTCCTCGAGCGCGCCGACAAGACGTCGCGGATCCTCGACGTGAAGTACTACATCCTCCTGCCGACCGTGACCGAGGTCGGCACCACGGTGGATCTCATCGGCTGGACCGCGCTGCTCGACTCGACCAGCGCGCTGCAGATGTACCGGCAACTGCACAACGTGATCACGCCGGAGGACATCGCGAGTTTCCTGCTGTTCGACCGGACCTTTCCGCGCGCGATTCATTTCTGCATCAACCGCGCCGAGGAAAGCCTGCACCACATCACGGGCAGTCCTCTCGACGCGTGTTCGGGCGAAGCCGAACGCAAACTCGGATTGCTGCGCGCCAAGCTCAACTTCGACCGTCCCGGAGAAGTGCTGCGCTCGGGACTGCACGAATACATTTTCGGCCTGCAGGTGATGATCGACGACATCGGTGCGGCCACCCAGAAACAATTCTTCGATCGCTGGAGCTGAAAGTCATGGGCCACAGACAACGCAAAGTCGCGCATCCGATCGAAACGTCGGCTGATCAGGCCGCGCTGAACCCCCATCGGCTGCCGCGCGCCGCGCTGCCGCGGCGCTACGAGATCACGCTTTCCCCCGACCTCGAGCGCGCCGTGTTCGGCGGCACGGTGCGTGTCTCATTCGAAGTCACCGGCGCCGCGCCGCTCACGGAACTCGTTCTGAATGCCATCGAGCTCGAGGTACATGAGTGCCGGGTCGACGACGCTGAGGGCACTTTCCGCCTGGAGCAGGATACCGAGCGGCTGTTCGTGCGTCCGAGCGCGCCACTGACTCCGGGCAAACACACGCTGATGGTGCGATTCGATGGCGTGATCAACGACAAGCTGTGCGGCTTCTACCGCAGCACGTATCAGGATGCGGCGGGCGCCGAGCGCGTCATCGCAACCACGTCGATGCAGCCGGCCGACTGCCGGCGCGCGTTCCCCTGCTGGGACGAGCCGGATTTCAAAGCGGCGTTCGGCATCACGCTCGTGATCGATCCCGGCCTGGTCGCGATATCCAATGCCCCCGAGATCCGCCGCGTGAAGATCACGGACGGCGGCAAGCCGAAGGAAGTAGTGAGCTTCGCCGACACGATGGTGATGAGCACCTACCTGGTGGCGTTCGTCGTCGGGCCGCTCGAGACCACCGCCCCGCTCGCGCTGCCGGGCAGCGTGCTGCGCGCCGTGCATGTTCCGGGCAAGGCCCATCTCACGCAGTTCGCGCTCGACGTCGCCGCGTTTTCGTTGCGCTGGTTCCAGGACTACTACGGTTCGCCATTTCCGGCCGGCGAGAAAACCGATCTGCTGGCCGTTCCCGATTTTTCCGCCGGCGCGATGGAGAATCCGGGCTGCATCACGTTCCGCGAAAATCTCATGCTCGTCGATCCCGCGCGCGCGACGCAGACCGAGCAGCAACTCGTCGCGGATGTGATGACGCACGAGTTTGCGCACATGTGGTTTGGCAACCTGGTGACGATGCGCTGGTGGAACGGCATCTGGCTCAACGAAGCTTTCGCGACGTTCATGTCCATCGTCGCCTGCGATGCGTACCGGCCCGCCTGGCAGCGCTGGACCTCGTTCGGTGTCGAGCGCAGTCATGCATTCGAAACCGATTCGCTGTCGAGCACCCACGCGGTCGAGCTCGAAGTTCATTCCGCGGACGACTGCCAGGGCATGTTCAACGTGCTCACGTATTCCAAGGGCGGCGCGCTGCTGCGGATGCTCGAGCAACATCTCGGCCCCGAAGCGTTCCGCGCGGGCGTGAGTCACTACCTGCGCAAACACGCTTTCGGGAACACCGAGACCAGCGATTTGTGGGATGCGATCGAGTCGACGAGCGGCGCGCCGGTGCGGCGGATGATGGACTCGTGGATCTGGCAGCCGGGGTATCCGCTCGTTTCGGCCGTGCTGCGCGGCGACAAACTACTGCTGCGGCAGCGGCGTTTTTCCTTCAGCGGCGACGCCGACGCGTCGGCGCGCTGGATCACACCCATCGGCATTCGCAACGGCGGGCGCACCGAGCGAGTGCTGCTCGAAGGAAAAGAACTCGAAGTCGCGCTCGAGGCGCCTTCCTCGCCGGTGGTGATCAATGCCGGGGGACACGGATATTTCCGCGTCGCCTATGACGATACGCTGCGCGCACGCCTGTCGGGCGCCGCGCTCGCCGAACTCGATACGCTCGAACGCTACAGCCTGGTCGATGATGCGTGGAATGCGGTGATTGCGGGCGAAATGACCGCGTCCGGCTTCCTGGATTTCGTCGCGGGTTTTGCCGGCGAGCGCGAACAGGTCGTCTGGCAGGCCATCATCACGGGTCTGCGGGGAACCGGGCGCTTGCTCGACGACGCCCCGTACGGGCAGTTTCAACAACGTGTCGCGGCACTGATGGAGCCCGCCGTCGCGCGGCTCGGCGATCCGGTCGAGGGCGAGGATGCACTGGTCGCCAAATTGCGCGGCCTGCTGCTCAGCACGCTCGCCGTCCTGGGCGGGAATGGTCCCGCGAAACAACGCTGCCGCGAAATATTCCAGCAAGGCGCGGAAGATCCGGCGCGCGCCAACCCCGAACTACTGCAGGCCGCGACTGGCGCGGTGGCGGCGACCGGCAATGCGGCGGACTACGATGCTCTGCTGAACGGATATCGAAACGGCAAGACGCCGCAGGAGCGGCTGCGTTATCTGTATGCGCTGCCACAGTTCGATGACGCCGGACTCCTGACCCGCACCTGCGAGCTCGCGATGAGCGAGGAAGTGAAGACGCAGGATGCCCCGTTCGTCCTGAACTCCTGCATCGCCAACCGCCGGCACGGCGCCCTTGCCTGGCAGTTCGTCCGTGAACGCTGGGAACAGGCCGAGAAGAGGTTTCCCGCGAACACGATCGTGCGCATGGTGGATTCGGTGAAGATGCTCAACCGCGCCGCGGACGTCGCGACGGCCCGGGAATTCTTCGAGGGCCATCCGATCCCCCAGGGCGAGGCGACACTCAAGCAGATCCTCGAACGACAGCAGGTCAACGCGGCGCTGCGCGAGCGAGAGTCGCGGCGGCTGCCTGCAGCGCTGGCGCCGAAGTGACCAGTACCTGGAAAGCCCCGAGAGCCACCGTCCTGATGAACAGCGCCTGCCCTCCTATGGACGGCAACGCGCGCCAAGTCCGAGCAAGCGAACCACGCGATACCGTCAAGGAGAAGCCCCATGCTCCCATTCACGACCGACGATCTGACTTCACTGCTCGGCGCACACGAGCCGCCGTGTATCTCACTCTATCTACCCACGCATCGCACTCATCCCGAGCGGGAGGGCGACCCGATTCGCTACCGAAACCAGCTCAAGGAACTCAAAGCCTCGCTCGAGCAGAAGTACCCCAAGCGCGCCACCCAGGAGAGGCTGGAACCGTTCGAGAAGCTCGCGTATGACTACGACTTCTGGAATCACCGCTCCCTCGGGCTCGGCATCCTGAGCACCGCCGAAAAATTCGAGGTGTTCGACCTGCAGCGCCCGGTCAAGGAGCTCGTCGTCGTCGCGGACAGCTTCCACATCAAGCCATTGATGCGTCAACTGCAATCGGCCGACCACTACCAGATCCTGTCCGTGGGCATGCAGGGTGGGCGCCTGTTCGAAGGCAACCGCGACGGCCTCGACCCCGTGGAGGTTTCGGATGTCATCAGCGCGCCGCTCGCGCGCGAGCCCAGGCAGTCGCACAAGGACAAGAGCGAAGCGGATCTCTTGAACTACTTGCGCACGATCGACGCCGCCGTTCTCGAAGAACACTCCAAGCCTTCGGGGCTCCCCTTGCTCGTGGTGGCATTGCCCGAGATGCTGCACGCGTTCCGCACGGCCTCGCGCAATCCTTTCGTGGTGGGCGAAGGCATGGCGCTGAGTCCGGAATCGATCGACCTCGAGGAGCTGCGCCTGCAGGCCTGGCAGAAGTTCGAACCCGTCTACCTCGAGCGTCTGGCCGGACTGATCGATCGGTTCAACGCCGCGCGCGCGAAGGGAATGGGCGCCGACATCATCGACGACGTGGCGGCCGCCGCCGCGGCCGGGCGCATCGAGACCTTGCTGGTCGAAGCCGACCGCGAGATACCGGGCAAGCTCGACTCCGCCACCGGCGCCATCACGCCCACGGAGCTGTGCGACCCCGAAGTGGATGACCTGCTCGATGACCTGGCCGAGTCAGTCTTGCGCGCAGGTGGCGCCGTGATCGTGGTACCCGCCGAGCGCATGCCCAGTGAGAGCGGACTGGCGGCGATCCTGCGTTACTGAACCGCTTCACACGGCGCCTAACTGCCGCGCGCCGGTTGCGCCGCCGACATCCCATCGAAGCGTCGACGGGCCGCTAGCTCACGGAATGCCACGGGCGAGAGACGGGCCGAGCACGCGCGTCGCCCAGAGCGGCAGGTGTTGCCAGGCCGCGATCGCGATCCGGTACTTCGGGTTGTCCACGTTCAGTCGCGGCAGGCGCCCTCCCTCGCCGATCTTCGGACGATGGAAGTACCAGTAAAGCTGGTGTGCCTGCGCATTCCACTTCGCCTTGAATTCTTCGGCGCCGGATTTGGTGGTCGAGCGGCCAAGGTGGAATCTGCCGTACCCCGCGTTACAGGCGTGCTGGATCATTTCCCAGTACAGCACGTAGTTAGGCTGCAGGCGGCGCAGTGCCGGATCGCACCCGGCCCACAGGCCTTCGACGTTACCGTTGAAGTGGCCGACCAGCGCGACAGCGGCCGGAGCGCCCCTGTGCCGGCAGATGTACACGTGCGTGTTTTGCGGGAAGACCTCGAGCACGCGCCTGAAATAGTGCTTCGCGTACAGCGGCGTGCCGAGAGTGCGCCAGGACAGTTCGAGCACGCGGTAAAACGGGTCGAGAAACTCGATCCCTCCGACAGATACGTCGAGCCCGTTCTTGAGTGCGCGGCGCAGGTTCTTGCGGTGATGGGTGCTGAAACCCTGCCAGAGCTTCTTCGGATCCCTGTCGAGCTCGATCGTCATGCTCACTTTGCGCAACGACACCTGCATGTCGGTGCTCAACGGCCGCGCGCATCGCAGCTCCAGGTAATCCGCGTATAGCCCGTCGGAAAGCTCGATGGCGTGCGCCGTCAGCGACGCCGCGGCCTCGGGTGTGGCCGCGACAGGCCCGCCATAATTCATGAAAGGCACCGAACAGAGGATGCGGCCGAACACCGGACTCGTGACGAATACGAGCGGCAGAACACCTTCGATGGCGCCGTCCCGCTGCGCGACCAGGTATTCGCCACGATGACCGAACGCCTCCATGTTGAGGCGTTTCCAGTCGAACAGATGGTAGAACGGCCCTTCCGCGCGGGAAGCAACGAACGCGTCCCATCGGGACTGCAGGTTGTCGCCCGCGGAAGTCACGGTCAATGGAGATGCATTCACGGCGGCTCCCACCGTGAGACCGTAGTACCTGGAATTCTTGCGCGCCAGAGGACCAACGGCTCATCAGGCATGTGCGCGGCGCACAAAAGTTGCCCGGCGGCCTGATGCTCAGCTATCTACCACGAGCGCGGACGGCGTCAGAAATTCGCGAAGAACTCGCGCGTCGCCTGCAGGCAGAAGGCCGGCACCAGCACGTCGTGATATTCCTTGCGCATCGCGGCTGCGCCTTCGATCAGCTTGAAGAGGCTTTTTGTTTCCGCGAACCGCTTTCGCAGGCCACGATATGGGCCGCGATGGCCCGGCGGGGCATCGATGTTCAGCACGGTCACCAGGCTGTTGGGAGCATTCGCGGCCCAGTAACCCTCCATCAGCTCGGTATTCAGGAAGAAGACCACCGGATCCTCGTCACCGCCGCATAGCAGCACCGGCGCGACCGGCGACCAGTTTCTGAGGTCATTGATTTTCAACGCGGCTCGCAGCGGGTGAACGGGGTTCGCGGGCGGCAGACCGTCCGTCGTGTTCGGATAGGCCCCGTCTGGATTCGCGAGTGCGTCCTGCAGATAGCCGAGTCGGTACGCGTTGCTGATCAGGAAGTCGGCGCCGAATCCCTGCGCGAATACTTCGGCGTAACGATCCGTCGTGTTCGCGGGTGTGAACGGGGTGAACTCGGGCGCGGGCGGAGTGCTGCTGAAGAGCGCCTCCGCCGGCATCCTTCCTTCGGCGATGAGCGTGGCAGTCCCGGTGGTGCCGGGCAGCAGTGAACCTGCCGCTGCGTATTTCGCTTCGAAGACATCCGTCGGAATGGAGTTGGGATCCCCATACGCGCGCTGGTAGCTGCCGGCGAGCATGATGAATTCCTCGACGGCCCCGCGGCCCACCTGCCCCATGAACATGGCGTCGGCGAAAGCCGAGAGCGCGTAGGGGCCGGACATCGGCGCCGAAGCGGTGACGGGAATGCCGGCGGCTTCGAGCGCGCGTTGGGTAGCCAGCGCGACATATCCGCCCTGCGAATAGCCGGTCACGAACAACTTCTGATTGTCGGTGACACCCAAGGCCGCGAGCGCCGCGCGCGCCGCGGCCAGCGCATCCATCATGTCCGCGGCCTGCTGCTCTCCGTGCAGGAAGGCATGGTAGTCGAGCGACGAGGTGTCGTATCCCGCGTAGTTAGGCGCGACGACGATGTACCCATCGCCCGCCAGCGCCAGCGCGAGGGTCACGCCCTCGTAGTTGGTCTCGCCACTGAGGTCCGCGATGTTGAAGGTCCTGAGATTGCGTTTGCCGTGCGCGTACAGCGCGATGGGGCGCGGGCCCTGGCATGCGGCGTTCGCACCGCTCGGAATCATCACGGCTCCCGACGCCGTCGTCGGCTCACCGCGCGCGCCGACGGTTGCATACCGGAGCTGGTACACGATCACATTGCACTGGGGCGTGAACGTGCGCCTGATCAACCACTGCGACAGCTCGCCATCGGTTATCTTCGCAATGAGTTCCGCCGGCGAATAGACGCCGAGCTGCGCCGGATTCTCCAGCAGCAAGCCGCGCGGCGAAGCCTGGCCGAAACCGACGATCCCCGTCGATGCGAGCGCCAGCGCCAGAAGAATCGACCAGAGTTTCGAGGGATTCATTGGATGCCCCGGATTCCCCCCGCGAGTGTCGCAATGCCCAAGTCGCGCGGCCCGGAAGCTACGGCGTCCCAGGCACGGGTTCCATGGGACCAATGCAAGACTTGACGCTCATGCGGGCCCCCGCACGAGGTGTCTCGCCGAAGCCACGCGTTCCGCCCGGTTCTCTAGCTACTTTGCGGACAACACCTGGCTGACACACACCAGCCGGAGCTTCTGACCGTGCTGCCACGGGCCCGGGAAGCAACTCGAATTCCGGTGAGGCGCCGGCCCACATTGGGGCATCAATTTCCCGGCTGTCGATTTCCGGTGCGCCCGCGCATTCCTCGACGTCCGGCGCCACCGTTCGTCGCAATGCCGCATCAGAGTACCTGCGTTGAATTGACTCATCCGGAATTTGCCAACATCCTGAGCTGAACGTCGCCGCGAAGCCGCGGCCGGGGAGCAGATCATGCGCAAGGAAAATACCAAGCTACTGCGGTTGTCCCTGTTGCTGGCCCTGACCGGCACTGGCGGAGCCTCATCGGCGCTCGCGCAGGAAACCGCTCCGCCTGCCGCCACCCCACCCGAAGAACCGCCCATCGAGGAAGTCGTCGTCACCGGATCGCGTATCCGGCAGGACGAGAAAGGCTTCGCGAATCCGGTGACGACCTTTTCGTCCGACGCCATCCTGCAATCGGGCAAGACGGATCTCGCGGATTTCCTCGCGCAGGCGCCGGCACTGATCGGGTCGGTCACGGGGAACAAGACCGCGGGCTCCATACCCGACTTCGGCGAAGTCGGACTGAACCTGCTCGACCTGCGTCACCTGGGCGTGGACCGCACGCTGGTGCTGGTCGACGGACGCCGCCACGTTTCCGGTCTCGCAGGTTCCGCCGCGGTCGACATCGACGCCATCCCGACGGATCTGCTCGAAGCGGTCGATGTGCTGACGGGCGGCGCGTCCGCCATCTACGGCGCCGACGGCGTTTCGGGTGTCGTCAACTTCCGGCTCAAGAAGGATTTCGAAGGCGTGGCGGTACGCGCGCAGACCGGCGTGTCGCAGGAAGGTGATGGGAACAACCTGTTCCTCACGCTGACCGCCGGCAAGAATTTCAGCGAGGGCCGCGGCAACGTGGCGTTCGCGTATGAATTCAATTCGGACGAACGCGTGAATGAACTTGATCGCAGCTTTCTGCGCCCGCCGCGCGCGGAAGCGCTCTACCAGAACCAGGACGATCTCGACGATTCGCCGGACCTGCCTGACAACGTGCCTTACAACGATGGGCGTTACGCCGACAGCTCCCGTGTGGGCGCGGTCGACGTAGATTTCGATTTCCTTTCGGACTTCGAAGGCAGCGGCGGAGTTTATGACCGCGGCTTCGTGCTCGAGAACTCGGGCGGCTACACGCAAGGTGGATCCAGTACGCCGGTCGACGGGTACCAGGGAGACCTGTTCCCCGAGCTGAAGCGTCACCTCTTCAACGTGCTCGGCCACTTCGACGTGAGCGACTCGCTGACGTTGTCGGCCGAGGCCAAATACGTGCGCTCCGAGGCGCGCTCGGTGGTGCAGCCGACGTACGACTTCTATCTATTCATGACACCCGACAATCCTTTCATGCCGCAGTCGATCCGGGATGCGATCGTGCCGGGCGCGGCGGCGGCGTATTTCGAAGATCCCGACACGCCGGATGGTGTGCTTGTGACGCGCGACAACTTCGACATGGGCGTCAACAAGGATGACGCGCTGCGCGAAACCCTGCGCGGTGTGGTCGCCGCGAACGGCGATATCACCGAAAACCTGCGGTACGAGGTCTCCTATGTATACGGCGAAACCCGCAGCCGGATCATTTCGGGAAACAATCGTTTGGAGGACCGATGGCTCGCGGCCATCGACGTGGTCGAAGACCCGGTCACGGGCACGCCGGTATGCCGGTCGTCGCTCGATCCGGACGCGCCAGAAGATCTGGCCGGCTGCGTGCCCTACAACATCTTCGGTGAAGGTGTTCGCGATCCCGCCGCGCCCGGCTTCGTCGCGACCGACAGCGTTTCGCGCACCAAGGTGACCCAGCAGGTCGCGTCGGGCTATCTATCCGGCGATTTCGGTTCGCTGATGGAACTGCCGGGAGGTTCGATCGGTTTCGCGATCGGCGCGGAGTACCGGCGCGAAGAGAGTGATTCCGATCCGGCGCAGGAAATCGTCGATGGCCTGACCTGGGTGGGTCCCATCACACCGACCCGCGGCGATTTCGACGTCACGGAAGTCTTCGCCGAGATCAATCTGCCCGTCCTCGTCGACGCGCCTTTTGCCAACCGTTTGTCGTTCGGCGCCGCGATTCGCGCCTCGGATTACAGCACCGTCGGTTCGACCAACTCCTGGAAGGTCGACGCCGTGTACGCGCCTGTCAGCTCCGTGACGTTTCGCGGCACCTACGCGCAGGCGGTCCGTGCACCGAACATCGCTGAACTCTTCTCACCGGAAACCACTTCGTTCAATTTCATCGTCGACCCTTGCGACCTCAACGAGCTCAACAACGGCACTGGCACGCGCCAGGAAAATTGCGCGGCGTTGCTGACGGGCCTCGGCGTCGATCCGACGACCTTCCTGCCGTCCGATACTCCGCAGGCCACGCTGTTCACGGAAGGCCTCTATGGCGGAAACGCCGATCTGAGCGAGGAGACCGCGACGACCTGGACCGCCGGCGTCGTTCTGCGGCCGGAATTCGCGCCGGGCATGAGTCTGTCGCTCGACTGGTACGACATCGAAATCAAGGACGCCATCAATACGCCGGAGGCCGAAGAACTCGCGCAGCTGTGCGTCGATCAGCCGACTCTCGACAACGCCTTCTGTCCTGGCATCTCACGCGATCCGGCCACGGGCTTCATCGTGGGCTTCACCGTGCGGCCCGACAACGTCGCGAAGTTCCGCACCGCGGGACTCGACATCGCTTTCGATTACCAGATCCCGACCACCGCTTACGGCGATTTCAGAGTGCAGCTCGTCGGCGGTTATCTCGACCGGCTCGAATTCGTGTCGTCACCGGGCGCGGATATCGACAACGATCTCGAGGAAGAAGACTTCCCGAAGTTTTCGGCGACGATGGACGCGGCCTGGTCCCGCGGCGCATTGACGATCGCCTACGGCGTAAACTGGTTCAGCAAGACCGACCGGTTCACCCGCGAGACGCTGGCCGGTGATCCCGACTACACCGACCCCCGTTACTTCAAGGTCAAGCAGAAGTGGGAGCACGACATCAACGTGGCCTACGACATCAATGACAACGTCGAGATCTACGCCGGCGTCAACAACTTCACCGACGAGAAACCCGAATTCAGCTACGCCTCGTACCCGATATCGGCGATGGGCCGCTTCTTCTACGCGGGCGCGAGGATCAACTTCGGCGCCGCCACTCGATGAGAAAAATGCACTGGATGCTCGCCGGGCTGGCGCTGGCCGCCTGCCCGTCCTTCGGCGCGCCCGGCGCGACGCCGTTCGTGCTCGACGACTACTATCTACTGGCGACGGTGGCCGAGCCCTCCTTTTCGCCGTCCGGCGAGCGCATCGTCTACAGCGTCGCGCGTAATGATGCGAAACACGACCAGAACACGAGCGACCTGTGGTCCGTGCCGTGGAGTGCGGGCGCGCCCCGGCAGCTCACCGATACTCCGAAGGTCAGCGAGTGGCAGCCGGGTTATTCGCACGACGGAAAGTCGGTGTTTTTTCTCAGCGACGCCGCCAAGGATGAATCGACCCAGTTGTGGCGCATTCCCGCGAACGGCGGCCGTGCGCGGCAGGTCACGAAGATTTCCGGCGGCATCAGCGATTTCGACCTGTCACCGGATGGCAAACAAGCGGTCGTGGTCGCCGAGGTCGGACTCCATGTCGGCAGCAAGTCCGAGATCCCGCCGCCCATCGAGACCGAGCGCTTCCACTTCAAGAGCGACGGGAAAGGTTATCTCGATGATCGTACGCAGCAGGTCTTCATCGTCGACCTCGCCAGCGGCGCGGCCCGGCAGCTGACACGAGGTCAACGCGATCACTGGCACCCAGCCTGGTCGCCCGACGGTCTCTCGCTCGCCTACACCGCGAAGGAACGCGGCGCGACCGACCACGATTCCAACTACGAAATTTTCGTGCAGCGGATCGACTCGACCGAGGCCCGGAGGATCAGCACGTCGAGCGGGCCCGATGACGATCCGGATTGGTACGCCCGTCCGTCCTGGTCGCCGGATTCCCGTCGCCTGCTGTGGCTCGAAGGCGGCGACAGCAAGTGGATCTACTATGCGACCGCGCAGCTCGCGGTGGCCGACCTCACTACCGGCGAAGTGACTCGCCCCGCGCGCATCGACCGTTGGTTCTACTACCCGAAGTTCGCGCCGGATGGCTCGATCGTCTCGCTGATCGAACACGACATGGATACCTGGCTCGCGCGCATCGATCCCGCGGGCGGGAACATCGAGTACCTGACCTCCGGCAAGCGCTTCGGCGCCGGCTTCGCCGTCGCGCCGAATGGCCGCATCGTCGTGCTCGAGAGTGATGTTGGTTCACCCGCCGAGCTCTTCGCGGTAGATGGGCGGCGCCGGCTCACGCATCACAACGCCTGGACGGAAAGCCGCGCCCAGGGTGAAGTCCGCGACGTGTCGTTCAAGAGTGGCGATGTCGAGATCCACGGCCATCTCACGTTGCCGCCGGATCACGATCCCGCGCGGCGTTATCCACTCTTGGTGTACCTGCACGGCGGCCCGGTCTACCAGCACAGTCACGAGTTCGATCTTTCGACCCGCCTGTACGCGGCGGCCGGCTACGCGGTGCTGTCGCCCAATCCGCGCGGTTCCTCCGGCCGCGGTTTCGAATTCTCGCGCGCCATCTATGCCGACTGGGGCAACCTCGATGCGCAGGACATCAGCGCCGGCATCACACACGTCATCGACAGCGGCATCGCGGATCCCGCGCGCATCGGCGTGTTCGGCTGGAGCTACGGCGGCATCCTCACCGATTACATGATCGCGAGCGATCCGCGGATCAAGGCGGCGGTCTCCGGCGCCGGCGTGGCGAACGCGCTGGCGACATTCGGTGTCGACATGTATTCGCGCGAATACCTGTACGAACTGGGCGCACCCTGGGAAAACTTCGACACGTGGCGAAAGATCGCCTATCCGTTCCTGCATCCGGAGCGCATCACCGCGCCGACCCTGTTCCAGTGCGCGGCCGACGATGACAACGTACCCTGCGTCGGCACGGAGCAGATGTACCAGGTGCTCAAGACACGCGGCGTGCCGACGAAACTGATCGTCTATCCGGGTCAGAATCACGAGATCGACGTGCCTAGCTACCTCGTGCATCGCATGCGCAGCAACCTCGAGTGGTTCGGGCGCTGGCTCAAGTGATGCGCCCCGCCCTCGCATATCTATCTTGGAATCCATGACATGCACGTAGAAAAGTTCGCGAACCCCGGGGATATCGATCCAGGTTCGCTCGCCTCAGCCGTGTTCTTCGATCTGGTCGAGGGCGCCGATCCCGAGCGACTCGTCCGTTTCCTGGTCGATCAGGTCGAGCTTCCGACCGACGACGCGCAAACAATCGTCGGAAGCGAAAACGGCCGACTGCAACACCAAATGCACTGGGTGGCCGACGACAAACTACCGAGGGTCGTGAACAGCTGATGGCAAAGTCTCGTCGGGGCATGTTGTTCCGAGTCTTGTGGCTCGCCGGCGGCATATTCGCGACCTGGGTCACCGGCCATGCCGCGCGACATGGCGATGCGAATTACAGGCTCCTGGCGTGGGGCCCCATCATTTTCGGCATGGTGCTGTTCGGGCATTCCGCGTACCGCTGGTGTCGCTACAAAGTCGGCGGCGTCCTCGTGCGAACCCGGGCATGAACTACTTGCGAATCGGACGCTATGTCGCGATCGCCGTGTTGTTCGTCTTGGGCACACTCGCTCTTTGGCAATTGACGTATTCAGGCCCATTTGATTTGCCAGGCGAGATACGCGCGGTTCTGTCGATCGGGCCGTTTCTGCTGCTCGTGACTACCTACGCGCTGATTCGTGGATTCAAGAGCGCTCGATACCTGACGTACGCCTGCGTGATCTACAAAGTCATCGAGGCAGCCTTGGCAATCTCAATTTCGCCGCGAGCATGGTTGCCCATATCGCGGGCGACCGCATTCATCGTGAGTTTGGTGGTCTTCGTGCATCGATCCGCGCGCACGGCAAGCGCAAGCCAAGCGCCGGCTCGGCGGCCTGCGAGAGAAGCCGGTTTGTTCTTCGCGTACCTCATTGCCGTCGTTTTGTGCCTCGGGATCCTGGATCTCATTCGCGGCCCGACACCCGTCCAGAACCTGAGAGGAGTTATCCAATTCAACGACTAGATCAGAAAAGCCAGATAAATCCGATGCATACAGGGGTCGACGCGGCTGTTGTTAGAATCGGCGCCGGTCTCGTACATCACCCTTCGGAGCGACCATGCAAGAGCAGACCCTTCCCGGCCTGACCCCCGTTTCGGAGCTCACGACCGACGCGCGCGCCAAATTCATCACCAGAACTTACAGTCACGTCGCCGCGGCCATCCTCCTGTTCACGGCCATCGAGATGTGGCTGTTCAGCACGGGTCGAGTCGTTGCACTGTCGCAGTGGATTCTCAGCTTCAACTGGCTGGTGATCATCGGCGCGCTGATGCTGGTCGGCTGGCTCGCGACACACGTCGCGCACAACCTGGAATCGAAACCCCTGCAGTACCTGGCGCTGGCGGCCTTCGTGATCGCGCAGGCCGTCATCTTCGCGCCGCTGCTGCTGATCGCGGCGACGCTGCAGGCCGGCATCATCGAGAGCGCGGTGTTCATCACGCTGTTTGGAGTCATCGGCCTGACCGCGGTCGCGTTCATCACGCGCAAGGACTTCTCGTTCATGCGCGGCATCCTCGTCTGGGCCGGCATCCTGGCCCTCGTCGCCATCGCAGGCTCGGTGCTGTTCGGCTTCCAGCTCGGCACGTGGTTCTCGGTCGCGATGATCGGCTTCGCCGGCGCCGCGGTGCTGTACGACACCTCGAACATCCTGCATCACTATCCGGAAGATCGTTACGTTGGCGCCGCGCTCGCGCTGTTCTCGTCGATCGTGCTGATGTTCTGGTACGTGTTGCGCCTGCTCATCTCGTCGCGCGACTGATTTCGCAGCTCACTCCGCGACCTTCGCCGCGTCGACCCGGAAACGCAATGTCTGCAGTTGCTCCTGCGTAACATTCGCGATTCCGCTCGGCGCGGCCGCCTGCTCGCCCGGCTTCACGACGGCGCTGATCAACACGGGGCTGCCCTGCTGCACGACGCGGCCCGTGGCGTCGACGATCACCGGCGTGACCTGGATCGCGTTTAGCGGCACGCGCGAACGATTCTGCACGACGACCATCAGCCGCCCCTGCGCATCGAACTGGCCGCCGGCCGCGACGTAATTGCCGGGGTTTTGCGGCAGGTCCATCTTGGTGAATTCCGCCGCGGCGGCCTGTCCGATCGCACTGTTGGAACTCGCGGCCGCCTGGTAATACTTCCGCGCCGATTCGGCATCGCCGCGATCGCGCGCGATGTTGCCGAGGTAGTACGCGGCGGGCGCGGTCGGTAGCAGCTCCGCGCTGCGGGTGAGGTACTGCTCCGCCTTCTGCTTGTCGCCTAATTGGGCCTGCGCGACGCCGGCGCCGAGGTACGAGGCAAAGTAGTTGGGGCTCAGCCGCATCGCCTTGTCGTAGTAACCCGCCGCGGCCTGCGGCTGCTTCTCCGCGAGCGCGACCTGTCCGAGGAACACCTGGAAGCTGCCTTCGTTGGGGATCGCCTTCGCGGCCTCGCCGGCCAGAGTTTTCGCCGTCGCGAAATCCTTCTTCTGCGCCGCCGCCATCGCCTTGTCGTACTTGTCGTAGGCAGGCTTCATCTGGCGCAACTGCTTCGTCGCGGCCGCGAAGGATTCGACACCCATCTGGCCACCGCGCCCGAGCTTGTCCGCCATCACGCGGTTCCTGTCGACGCGTTCCTGCGAGGGCGGATGAGACGCAAACAGCCCTTCGAGCCAGTTCTGTTCCTTCTGCCCGCCGGCCTGCGACAGCCGCACGAAGGTTTCCTGCAGTGTCACCGCGCCCCACGGGTCGTACCCCGCGAGCTTCATGTATTTCATGCCGTATTCGTCGCTCTCGAGTTCGTGGTCGCGGCCGTATTTCATCTGGATCATCTGCAGTCCGGCGCCGGCGCCACCCAATGCGAGGTTCGCGATGTTCGGATCGACGTCGCCCATGGCCGCGCCGACCTGCGCGGCCATCATTCCGACCTGCATCAACGTGCCGCGCTCCTGCGCCTTGGCGCCGTGCCGCGCGGCGGCGTGCACGATCTCGTGGCCGAGCACCGCGGCGAGCTCGGCTTCATTCTGCAATTCGGTGAGCAATCCGCGGTTGATCGCGATCTTGCCGCCAGGCAGCGCCCAGGCATTGGGCACCGAATTGTTCAGCACCACGAATTCGTACGGCAGCTTGCGATCCGCGACCGCCGCGAGTTTCTGCCCGACGCTGTTCACGTAGGTGGTCAGCTCCGGGAGCACCGTCAGGTCGCCGCCCTCGCCCTGCCGCGTCGGCGCGTAGTTGGTCTCGCCGATCTTGAGCTCCTGCGCCTCGGAGACGAACTGGATCTCTTTCTTGCCGGTAACGGGGTTGACGCCGCAGGCGCCGAGCAGCGTGAATACACCGAGCGCCGCCGCGACGCGCGCCAGCCGTGTTGTGTTTGCCAGGAACATGACGACCCCCTGTCCGATACCAGGCGCTTTTATACCCCGGATCGGCCGCGGGAGTGCAGGGGCCGCGGCGAGCCGCGCGGAAACCACGCCGGTTCCTTGCCGGCGCCGCCATGCAGGCGGTAAAAAGCCCCGCCGGTTTCCCGGCGGGGCCGCGTCTATCTACCTGTCCGGAGTTACAACGAGCCGTTGTCCCACGGCCCGGTGATCGCGAACGTGATGCCCGGCGTCTGGATGTTGACGAACATCCACTTTCCGTGGAAACACGCGCCCGCCCACTCGATGCCGGAGTAATTGCCCGGCGCGACGTTGGCGACGATGCCGCCGCGGCTCTTGTTGACCGACTCATCCACCTGCGCGATGTTCGCCGCCGTCAGGTTCATGCGGTTCTCGGCGAAGATGAAGGTCTTGCCGTTCTGCGACAGTCCCCGCATCCGCTGGATGTTGTTGCCGCCGTCTTCGCACAGGATGATGCCGCCGCGATTGCTGACCGCGATGTTGTCGGGGTTGTTGCATTCGAGGTTGCTCGTGCCCCCGCCCGCCGAGTTGAAGACGATCGTCAGGATCTCGCGGCGCGGATCGTATTCGAACACCTGCCCCTGGCGCGCGACGCCGCCGCTGGTGCAGACGAAGTAGATTTTGCCGCTGTCGAAGTAGGCGCCCTCGGGCCGCGCGAACGATGCGCGTCCCGGCGCCGAGTTGTACGCGCGGCCCGTGAGCGCTTCCGGATCGGTGACCGGCACCCATTCCACTTCCCAGGTCGCGCCGTTCGGATAGTCCACGTAGACGTTGCCGAGGCCGCTGAAATTGTAGTTAGCCTCGTCCTTGACCTTGAGCGCGTACAGGCTGCCGCCGGCCGCGGGATTGCCGTACTGCTTCGGCACGAACTTGTAGAAACCACCGGGCGTCGCGTCCTCGGTCTCGTAGATGTTGCCGGTGCCTTCGTCGACCGCGATCGCTTCGTGCGAGAAGCGGCCCATCGCGGTCAGCGGCTCGGCTGTCGCCGTGCCATGACCGGGAACGTCGAAACACCAGCCATGACGAATCCCCGCGGGCGAGGTGTATCCGGTTTCCTCGCAGGTGATCCACGAGCCCCAGGGTGTGCGGCCGCCGGCGCAATTGGTGACCGTGCCGCTCAACGAACCGAAGTGACCGGAGAAACGTCCGTTCACCGTGTCGAAGCCGAGGGTGGTCGTGCCGCCGCGCCCGTTGGCGTTGTTGTAGCCGGCGCGCGCGATGAACGGATTGGCGCCGCTGCCGCTGCCGAGCTCGTGATTGCGGACCAGGACGATCTCGCCGCCCTTGTTTGAAACCACGTCCATGCCGTCATGCGCGCCGGGCGTCAGCACGCCGTCTTCCATCAACTGGCCGCGCCATCCGAACGTGCGATACCGGAAGCCGGCCGGCAGCGCGATCAGCGGCAAGCCCGTGGCGTCGTCGTTGACCGGCGCGACGGGACCGTAATCGTCCGAGTAAGGAAGTTCGACGGCCTCGGCGCGGCGCGCCAGCAGCGCGCCGAAGGAAATCGTGGCGGCGCCCGCCACGCCACCTTTGAAGAAGGAGCGCCGGTTCATCCCCGCCGACTGTTCCGGCGCACTGCCGGCGTGTTTATCCGAAGGATTGCTCATTGCTGTCCCCAATTGAAAACGGTGAGTGGAATAAGCGATGACCGCGAGGCCGATCGCCCGCTCACCTTGGGACTTCTGCGTGTCGCTCGAATGTCGCGCGGGTGACTGTTCGATGAAGGCTGTCAGGCCTGGGTTACCGGATACGGCGGAAATTCACCAGGCATTCAGCACGGCGCGCACATACTGCGTGTCATGACCGGCCTCCTTCATTGCGGGTGGACGCAGCTGCGTCGGTGTGGATTCGCCACGCTGACGGCTTTTTCTGTCACGGCGGCCCTGAATTCCGCAGCGCACGCCGACGTATTGGTCGCGAAAGAATCCGCCGCCACCGTTCGCGCCCGCGTCGTGGAACTCGTCAACGCGGCCAGGAGCCGCGGCAGAAGATGCGGCGCCGAGCGATTCGCCGCCACGGCGCCGCTCGGCGCTTCGCTCCAGCTCGACGATGCGGCCACCCGACACGCCCGGGACATGGCGCGAAAACGTTTCTTCGATCACAGCGGCCGAAACGGCAGCCAACCGAAGGACCGCGTGCTCCGCGCCGGTTACAAGCCACGCCTCACGGGCGAAAACATTGCGTATGGCCCCGTCTCGGCGGAAGAAGTGGTTGCCGGCTGGCTGGCGAGCCCGGGGCATTGCGCGAATATCATGGATCCGCGTTTTCAGCACATCGGAGTTGGCGTGGCCACCGGCAAGAAGCGCGGCGCGATCTACTGGGTGCAGAACTTCGGCTCACCACGCTCCTGATCGCGTGCCCGCGCGCGGCGGGATACGATCCCGTCATGAAAGCATTCCGCTCGCTCATCGTCCTGCCTCTTGTCTGCGGCGCAGCGCTCGCCGCGCCGCAAATCCCCGTCACCGTACACGCCGACCAGGTGGTGGGAGACATCCGCCCCATCTGGAATTATTTCGGCTACGACGAAGCCGGCACGACGCTGACGCGCGAAGGCCGTGACCTCCTGGGAAAACTGAACGCGCTCAGCGACGAGCCGGTCCGCATTCGCGTGCATCACCTGCTCACGAGCGGAGACGGCACGCTGGCGCTCAAGTGGTCGAGCACGAATGTCTACAGCGAAGATGCCGCGGGAAATGCGCAATACGACTGGACGCGGCTCGACGCCATCATGGATGAGCTCACCAAGCCGGGAATCGAGCCTTTCGTCCAGGCGAGCTTCATGCCGCAGGCGCTCTCTTCGCGGCCCGAACCCTATACCCCGACGCTGGTGAAAACGGGCCTGCCGCGCGACATGGTGTCCGGCGGCGCGTTCTATCCACCCAAGGATTATCTGAAATGGGAAGCGCTCATCGAAGCCTGGGCGCGGCACAGCGGCGAACGTTACGGCGTCGAACGCGCATCGTCCTGGTTGTGGGAGCTGTGGAACGAACCGGAGTCACCGTATTGGCGCGGCACCCGGGAAGAATATTTCCGCCTCTACGACCATTTCGCCGCCGCCGTGAAACGCGCCTTGCCGAAGGCGCGTGTCGGGGGCCCGCACGTCACCGATCCGGGCTGGAAGCAAGGCGACGTTTTCATGCGGGCGTTCCTCGAACACTGCCGCTCCGGAAAGAACAGCGCGACCGGGGGCATCGGCGCGCCGCTCGACTTCGTCGCGTTCCATGCCAAGGGCACGACGCGCCTCGATGAAAAGGGGCGCGTGGAAATGAACCTGCGCAACCATCTGAAGACCATCGACACGTACGGCAAGATCATCGCGAGTTTTCCGGAGTTCGCGCGGCTACCTATCTACATTGGGGAATCGGATCCCGAAGGCTGCGCCGGCTGCCCCGCGACGCTCGACCCCGAGCGGGACTATCGCCGGACGTCGCAATTCGCGGCGTATACCGCGGCCTCGTTCATGCGCAAGCAGGATCTGCTGGCGCGCACCGGTGGAGATCTGCAGGGCGCCGTGTCATGGGCGTTCACGTTCGCCGAACAGCCCTGGTTCAACGGACTGCGCGCGCTCACGACCAACGAAGTCGCGCTGCCGGTGCTGAACACCTTCGAGTTGTTCTCGAAGCTCGCGCCCCGGCGCGTCGCGGTCGACGCGCCCGCCATGATTCCCGTCGATGCCATCATCACCGACAGCGTGCGCGGGGAGCCGGATGTCGGCGTCGTCGCCTCCGTGGACGCGGCGAAGACGCGCCTGACCATCCTGCTGTGGAACTACCATGATGTGGCCGGCGGCTACGAGGATCGCCGGGCCGTGCAGTTGACGCTCGCGGGCCTTCCGGACACCGCGCGCCGTGTGCAGGCGATCGAATACTCGATCGACGAACATTCCGGCAATGCGTACACCGCATGGCTCGCCATGGGATCGCCACAGCCGCCGTCGGCGGCGCAGATCGTGACGCTGAACGCAGCCGCGAAGATGCGCGCCCAGCCGCGCGAACTGCGGACTTCCGCGGGCAAGACGCAGCTCGAGCTGGTCCTGCCGCGCCAATCGGTGAAGCTGATCGAAATCGATCTGGCCGCGGAAAAGCCTCAGCGCTGATCTCATGAAAGTATTGGTCACCGGCAGCGCCGGCCATCTCGGTGAGGCATTGGTTCGCACGCTGCGCGCGCAGCACACGCCGGTCATTGGCGTGGACGTCCTGCGCTCGCCTTTCACCGACGTGGTGGGCTCGATCGCCGGACGCGCGGCCGTGGACGAATGCATGCGCGGAGTCACCCATGTGCTGCATGCCGGCACGCTGCACAAACCCCACGTGGCCACGCATACACGCCAGGATTTCGTCGACACGAACGTCACCGGCACGCTGAACCTGCTCGAAGCGGCGATGCAGGCTGGCGTACGCGCCTTCGTGTTCACCAGCACCACCAGTACTTTCGGCGATGCGCTCACACCACCGGCCGGCTCGCCCGCGGCGTGGATCACCGAAGACGTCACGCCCATTCCCAAGAACATCTACGGCGTGACGAAAACCGCGGCCGAAGATCTGTGCCGGCTGTTTCATCGCAACCATGCGCTGCCCTGCCTCATCCTGCGCACGTCGCGGTTCTTTCCCGAGGGTGATGATGTGCCCGAGCGGCGCGACTCCTTCGACGACGCCAACCTCAAGGTGAACGAGCTGCTGTACCGCCGCGTCGACATCGCGGACGTGGTGAGCTCACACCTGCTGGCCATGGAGAAGGCGCCGTCGCTGGGTTTCGACAAGTTCATCATCACGGCGACGACGCCGTTCGACCGCGGCGATCTCGCAGAACTCGGCCGCGACGCGCCCGCCGTTCTCGAGCGCCGATACCCGCACTACCCGGCTATCTACTCCGCGCGCGGCTGGCGCATGTTGCCGGCCCTGGATCGTGTGTACGTGAATGCCCGCGCGCGCGAACGCCTCGGCTGGCAACCACGCTACGACTTCGGACAGGCGCTGCGCGATATCGCGGCGGGAAAGGATCACCGCAGCGAACTGGCGCGAATCATCGGCTCGAAGGGTTACCACCCAATCGGGTGATCAGCGCGCGGCGGCGAGGTGCATGATCGCCAGGCGCGACCACAACCGGTCCACTTCGGTGATCCGCCGCTCGCCGGCGAGCACGATGGCGCGCGCCGAGAGCTCGCGCATGTGCCCGCGATTCACGAGCAACAGGAGTGCGCCTGTCAGTCGTCCGAACCGCAGCGAGCGAGCCAGGCCCCCTTCGATCATGTCTGAACCGGCCGGAGCCGCGAGTGCGCGGGACAAGTCGGCGGGCAGTTGCCAGTTCTCGGCTATCCGCAGCGCCGTGGGCGGCACCCACTCCTCGAGTAGTTTGGCCATGGCCGCCGGCCGCACGCCACCGGTTTCCGCCAGGCAATGCTCGCGCGCGATGCGGAACACGGCATTGCTGGCCAGGCCCAGGAGCATGACCAACAGGCGCGCGCTGAACGCGTCGATCCGCTCGATGCGGGCCGCGTGCAGTTCCGCGCACGCAGCAGCGTACTGGCTGTGCTCCCAGGTAGCCTCCGCAAAGGAGGAGAAGGGTCCGCGCGCGCCGGTCATGACCGGATGCAGCAGCGCCGTGGCCACCAGCGAGCGCAACCCGTCTGTTCCCACCAGCGTCACGGCCTTTTCCAGGCTTTCGATCGGCTTGCTGCCGCTCACGCGGTAGTAAGAGCTGTTGGCGAGCCGCAGGAGTCCGCCGAGCAGAGCGCCGTCGTCGCCGATGATTTTCGCCATCTCGCGCATCGAGTTCGTGTCGCTGTTGATGGCGCTCATGAGGCGCGGTAACAGAGAAGGCCGGCGCGGCAGGTACTTCGCCTGCAAGTCCAGATCGCCGAGCACTCGTGTGGCCGGCTCGAGCGCGGCCAGCTCCTCGGGGGTCGCCTCGTTCCGCAGATCATCCAGGCTCGCATCGAGAGCCAGGGCCATGAACCGCCGCATGGCAACGTCCGCATGCCGGCCCGGTCCGCTTTCGGCGGCGCCTGTCGGGCGAGTCTGAGCCCGGCTTCCCTGCCATTCATTGGCTGGCGCCGGTTCCTTTCGTGTCCTGGAACGCGCAAACCACTGATGCACAAGAGAGCCGACCCCGGAGCGGATGGCTGCAATCATGGTTTACGGCTATCGGCGCAACCGAACCGAACTGAAGACAGCCAGAAAAATTGAGGCACTAAGTAAAGCTGCTCGCTGACGTCGTGCACGCGCTTGCTGACTGCCAACTCGAAAAACGCCACGTAAGCTGGGCTGACGTTTCGGCCGAGGTACCCGGAGGGTCTTCACATGAAATACGTTGTTCCCCTGTGCATCGCAGCATCCTTGTTGAGTGGATGCGGGCAAAGAGACAGAGCCGCGGCTCCGCAGGATTCTTCCGCCGGCTCCACCACCACTCCATCCACGATGGCGTCAGTGCAGCTGGTTCCGACGCAGGGAAACACTGCCAGCGGATCACTCACCCTCACGACGTCGGACAGTGCGGTGCAGTTGAGCGGGACCCTCAGCGGGTTGGCCCCGAATGGTGAATTCGGATTCCACATCCATGAAAAGGGCGATTGCAGCGCGCCCGACGCCAGCGGCGCGGGTGAGCACTTCAATCCCGCGAGTTCGCAGCACGGCAATCCGGCAGGCGACCCTCATCACGCGGGCGACATGTACAACGCGACGTCGGATGCCGAGGGCAATGCCCGCATCGAGGGCAAGGTGGCCGGAGTCACTTTGGGCAGCGGTCAACCTACCGACATTCTCGGCAGGGCCGTCGTCCTGCATGAAAAAGCCGATGACTACTCGACGCAGCCGTCCGGCAATTCCGGTGCGCGTATCGCCTGCGGTGTAATAGTGAGGAGCCCGTAGTCCGGCAACGGTCGCGGGCTTGTCGCTGCCGCGCATCGTCGCGGATGCGATCGATGGCGGAGCTTGGCGGGTGAACGGATCAACGAATGCGGAAGTACCGGAATCCTTGATCGCGAATGACGAACTTCCTGTTCGTGAATGAAAGGCGCGGACCGGCCTGTTCCGGACGCTCGTTGCTCGCGACGATGCGAAGCGAAGGACGCGGCGGATGGGAAAGCAGATCCGTTGCCGTGTGCTCCATGCGCACAGCAAGATTCGACGAAGACATTTTTGTGTACCTGTAGATGAAAATCGCCGAGTGGCGACGGGGGCGCAAGGTACCACGCACTCCATGACTTTCTTGTGACGCATTCGAGGGTGAGCCGCTATCCCTTTCGAGGCATGGATAGTTAGAGACGAGTGGGCGGCAAGGATTTGCCGCGATCCGGCATCCACAATGATAGAGATGGGCACGGTACGCACACCGACGCGGTCCGCCATCCATCCAGCACGCGCTTCACCCCGGAATTTCACCGCGGCCTCACCAGCTTCGGAGCCTGGTTACTCCGGGGTTCCCCTATCCACCCGGACCACTGCCTGATACTTAGCCTCGCAGCCGTGATATATCCCAACCAGGTCAACGTTTCTTGCGTCGACAGGGAGTAAAGCTCGAGGAATGAAAAACACCCTCGGTTTTTTCATGCTTGTGATGTTAGCCGCGCCGGCGCGCCCGGACGACGACACCCTGCGTGCGCTCAAGGCGCTGTCGGTCGACCAGCTGCTCGACCTCGAAGTGACCTCCGTGTCGAAACGGCGCGAGCCGCTGGCCGGCGCCGCCGCATCCATCTACGTCATCACCGCCGAAGCGATGCGCCGTTCCGGCGCGACGACGCTGCCCGAGGCGCTGCGGCTGGCACCCAATCTCCAGGTCGCGCGCATCGACGCCGGCCAGTACGCGATCAGCGCCCGCGGCTTCAACAACGCGATCGGCAACAAACTGCTGGTGTTAGTCGACGGGCGCACCGTCTATACACCTTTGTTCTCCGGGGTGTTCTGGGATCAGCAGGACCTGCTGCTGGAGGACGTGGAACGTATCGAGGTGATCAGCGGACCGGGCGCGACGCTGTGGGGCGCCAACGCGGTCAATGGCGTCATCAACGTGATCACACGGCCGGCGCAGGATACGGGCGGCACATTGCTCGCGGGGGCCGGCGGCAATTCCGAGCTTGGCGCGGCGATGCGTTTCGGCAAGGAATTCGGCTCGGGCGCATTCCGCGTTTACGGCAAGTATTCGGAGCTGGACCGGAGTGAACGCTCCGGTGGCATCCCGCTCGACGACGACTGGCAGCGCGCGCAGGTCGGCTTTCGCGCGGACTGGCGTCGCGAGCAGGAGTCCTTCACGGTCCAGGGCGACGCCTACCAGGGCGAAACGAGCCATCGCGGATTCATCGGACCGTTCGAGCTCACGCCCATCTCGGTGTCAGGCGCCAATCTGCTGGGCCGTTGGCAGCGCGACTTCGCCGAGAACTCCCAACTCCAGGTGCAGGCGTACGTCGATCACACCGAGCGCGACGACGCGCTGTTCTACGGCCCGACCGCGGACATCTTCGATCTCGACTTCCAGCACTCCTTCGCGCGCGGCGCCCATCGTGTGATCTGGGGCGGCGGTTACCGTCACGGCCAGGATGACATCGAGCCCGGCTTCGCAACGGTATTCGTGCCTTTGAGCCGCTCGATGTCCTGGGCAAACCTGTTCGTCCAGGACGACATCGATCTCACCGGATCGCTGACCGCGATGCTGGGCGTCAAGTTCGAATACAACGACTACACCGGCGTCGAAGTGCTGCCCAACGCGCGCCTCGCATGGAAACTGTCCGACAAACAATTTGTGTGGAGTTCGTTGTCGCGCGCGGTGCGCGCGCCGGCGCGATACGACCGCGACGTGCGCTTCCCCGGCTTTCCGCCGTATTTCGTCGTCGGCGGTCCCGACTTCGAATCCGAAGTCGCGAACGTGATCGAGCTCGGTTATCGCGCCCAGCCCGCGAGCAAGCTGAACTTCTCGATCACGGCGTTCGCTCATCTGTGGGACCGGGTGCGCAGCGGCACGTCCATCCCCGTGCAGATCGAAAACAAGATCGAGGGCGAAATCTACGGCATCGAAGCCTGGGGCGAATACCGCCCGATGGAATCGTGGCTCATCTCCGCCGGCTTCAACTGGATGGAAGACGAGCTGCGACTGAAGGCCGGCAGCACGGATCCAGTGGGCGTGAACAACAACACGCTGCGCAACGATCCGGACTACGTCGCGATGCTGCGGTCCCGCTTCGATCTGCCATGGGCAGTGCAGCTGGACTTGAACCTGAGGCACACGGCCCGGCTGCCGGCGCCGGTGGTGCCGGCGTACACCGAACTCGACGTGCGTCTGGCCTGGCCGGCATCGCCCCAGCTCGAACTTTCGCTGGTGGGCCGCAACCTTCTGCACGGGAGCCATCCCGAATACGGCGATGCCACTTCGCGCGCATTGATCGAGCGCAGCGTGCTCGGACAAGTGCGCTGGCAGTTCTGAGAACGGCCGGTGGACTGAAGTCACCGCTGCTAGTTAGCGGAGCGGCGTGTCATTTTTTTCGCGCGTTGTACACCTTGTTGGCGATCTTCCACGCGCCGTCCACCTTCAGCAGCACGAAGTAGTCGGTGAAGACGACGCCGCCGTGATCGAGGGTCGCCTTCGCGATCGCCGAATCGCCGGTCATGTCGGAAATGTCGATCGTGCGCACACGCAGCCTTTCATCATTGGCCATCGTGCCATTGAAGAGCGCGCAGTACTCGTCCAGCGTCCAGGAAACGAACTTGCCGTCGCGATTTCCTTCGATGCGGGCCGTCGGGAGAAACGCCTGCCGGAAGTACCGGGCATCGCCCGTTTGGTGGCCCGAGAAATAGGTGTAGACAGGCCGCCTGGACGCGGCTTCCTCCTCGATCCGCGCTCCAAGCACGGCCGCCTCGGACTCCGGAACGTCACGGTAGCCGTCCGGGGTCCTTTCGACATACAGCCATTGCAGGCCCTTCTGAATCCTCACGGCGCGCTCACCGGCGGGCTCCGCGTGCACGTGGTAGATAGTCCGGTGCTTCAATGAGAGCTCATCGGCAATACCGGCCGACTGAAGATCGAACTTGCCCGTCTGTATCAGATACTTCGTCGCGCCGAACGCCTCGCTCATGCGCTCGCGCGGCGCAACGAGATAGAGCTCCTTCGCGCCGATCCTCGCGCCCAGGTATTCGACGGTGTTCCAGCATCTCCACCCGCCGTCCTCGCGCACGCAGGACACGCGGTAGTGCATGGGCTGCCGATCGACGGAGCCGTGCGACTTGCACCGCGCGGTGGCGTTGGTGTCTTCCTTGAAGTCGTAAGCGAGGGCGCGATCGAGCTTCAGCCCGTGCGGTTTCATGCAGGCGGCGATTTCCACGGCCGCCCGATCCTCGGGCGACAGTTCGTATCGCGGCGATGCATGAATGGCATCCGCCAGAGCGGGCCCCGCCAACACGAGCGGCAAGGCGATCAGGTACTTTGCCTGCACGGCTTTCAGGGTCAGGCGCATCACTCCCCCAGCGCAGCGTACTTGACGATCCGGAATCGCGCGCCCTGCGCAGAGCGAATTCGTTCGGCCAGCTTTTCGTGCAGTTCGGGCGTCCACCTCGTCCATTTCGCGAAGAACGCGCCGACAGCGGCTTCGTCGCCCGCGTACTGCAGCCGCAGCACTTCCTTCAGCAACGAGTCGATCGTGTCGGGATAACGGCCGTAGTCGATAGTTAGCCGCGCCGTGACCGGGTCCGCGCGCAACAGTCCCTTGTCCAGGAACCAGTTGAACTGCACCAGTTGCATTGTCTGGTACGGCTGATCGCTGCGCGGCTTGACGTTCTGCAGCGTGCGCTTGATGCCGCTCGCCTGTATGGCGCGCAGCGATGGGTGTTTCATGCGATGCAGCGCGAACAACGACACGAGATCCGACTTCATCTCTTCCATCGCGTCCGCATGATTCGCGAGCGCCACGTCGAGCGTGCGCCCCTGCCGGTCGCGATCCGGACCCAGGTAGTGGCCGATCTCGTGCCACAAGGTGCGCAGCACATTGCCCTCGGACGTGAGGTCATTCGCATGCGCGTCGGCGGTCGCGGCGCGCCAGATGCGTTCGTCGGCGGCGAACAACGCCGGATTCTTCATGATGTTGGCGCGCAGCAGGATCGTGCGGCCGTAGCGCCGTGTGAACAGGGCGTCGTTCGGCAGGATGGTCGCGGTATTGGTGCCGCGTGCCTGGGCGAAATCGGCGATGACGTCATAGACGCCGACGGGCATGTCATCGCGCACGCGCCTGCGCGGCTCGTACGGCAGCGCGTCCTCGATGGACTGGATCCCGCCGAGCGCCTTGCGCAACTCGCTGGTCGCGGCCTCGTCTCGCAGCAGGATACTCATGCTGTGGAATGCCTTCACACCGAAGAGCGCGTCGTCGTAGGTTTCGTAGGCGCCGATCTGCGCATTCAGACGTGCGAATCGCCCGGTCACCCAGGATGCGTCGCCGGATTCGTAATCGTTCGAAACGAGGTCGCGGGCCCGGTTGCGCAGGTAGCGCGCGAACTCCGCGTCCGCGGGCTCGACCTTGTCCGCCGCGCGCATCAGCGACGCGAACAGGCGCGTCATTTCCTGTGGATAGGCGATGGCGTACGGCACGGCGTAGAACGCCTCGGGCGACGCGCGTTTTGCCAGGAAACGCAGATTTTCGATGCGTCCCGGATGTAGTCCGCGGATCAGGGGAAATCGTTCGAGTGTTGCGATGTCGGCTTCGATGTTCGCGCGCGTCGCCCGCCGCACGACCGAGCGCTCCGCGAGGATTTCGCCGCGCTGCGCCGGGTGATCCGTCAGGAACCTATCTACCTGCTCTCGCGTTGCATCGGCCGGATAGACGTTTTTCCCCGGTGTCTGCGGCGCGACCGGCAGGAACGCCTCGCGCCGGTTGTCGAGCGTGATGGCGATGGGACCCTGGTTGAGCCGGTAGAGATCGAGCAGATTCCGGGTGACGGCCGGCTGGCCGAGCTTCTCATGCAGCGATTTCAGCTTTTCCAGCGACGCCGCGGCCTCGGGATGTTTCGAGCGCTCGTACAAGCGCTGCATCACCTCGCCGGCCGAGAGCAGATCCTGCAAGGCGCCGCGCTCCGCCTCGTCCAGCGCATCGAGCGACGGCGCGAGCCGGATGACCTCGGTCTTGGCGAGAATCTCCGCGGATTGCGATTCGGTCCAGTAACCCGGCGGCAGCGCCGTCTGTCCGAGCGAAGGGGTGGAAAGGCAAACCAGGAACATGGCGATCGCCGAACGCATGTAATCCGCTCCGCTGCGAGGAATGCGGATTCCAGCATACGAACGGGACTTGCGCCTAGCGCGTGTTGCCGCCGCTCCCGGGCCGCAGCTCCTGGTTCCGGAACGGCATCGTTCTCAACCGCGTGCCGGTGGCCGCGAATATTGCATTGGAAATCGCCGGTGCGATGACGCCGACGCCTGCCTCACCCATGTTGGCGTACCGCTCGTGTCCGCTCAGCGCGTCGGTGTGGATGTTGATGACACGCGGAACGTCCGCGATGCGCAGCATCGGGTAGACGTCGAAATTTCCTTCCACGACGCGCCCGTTCTCGAGGGTGATCTCCTCGTTCAGGCACATGTTCATGGCGAATACCGCGGATCCCTCGAGTTGCGCGCGCACCGCGTCCATGTTCAAGGTCTGCCCACAGTCGAACGCGATGTCGAGCGAACGAACCGCGAGTTCGCCCGCGCCACTGACTTCCACGGTCGCAACGGCCGCCACGGTGGTGCCGCTCTTCGGTTCGCCGGCGCCGCCGAAATTTCCGATGGCGATCCCGCGTCCCTGGCCGGCCGGCAGCGGACTTCCCCACCCCGCGCGGGATGCCGCGACCTCGAGACATTTTCTCCATGCCGCGTCCGGCCACTTCTTCAACATGCGCAGGCGATACTCGAGCGGATCGATGCGGGCCCGCGCGGCGCATTCATCGATGAAAGATTCCACGATGAAGCAATGTGAGTTGTATCCCGGGCCGCGGTATTGCCCCGTGAGTACGTGCGTCTCGACGTTCGAAGTCTCGATGCGGACGTGCGGAATGCAGCCTTTGACGTACACCGCGTCGGTCATTCCGAACGACACGAACTTGCACGCCGCGACGTGCGAGGTCAGCGCCGCGGGCAATCCATCTGATCCGAGCGCCGCGCGCAGCCGCGCCGCCTGCAGGTCGCGATACCTGCCCTGGCGAAAAGTTTCCTCGCGGGACCAGATCACGTGAATCGGGGTGCCCGGGAATTTCCTGGCGACCGCGACCACCATGCGCACGTCATCGCACCCGACGCGGCGCCCGAAACTTCCGCCGACCAGCGGCAGGTGCAGGTGCACGTTCTCCGGCGGCACGCCGGTCTCTTCGGTGGCGATCGTGATCGCCTGCACGGCCATGCCAGCCGGATGCCACAACTCGACCCGGTTCTCCGTGACCAGGGCCGTGCCGTTGAGCGGTTCCATGGTCGCGTGATCGCAGAACGGAGTCAGGTAGGTCGCTTCGACGGCCTCGCCGCCCGCTTCGTCGATCAGTCGCGGCGCATCGCCCACATCACTGACCAGGTCGTCGGGCGGCTGGTCGAGCCGCGCATGGATGGCGTCGTACAACTGACGCGTCGATTTCCATTGCGTACCAGGACCCTCGTCCCAGGTGATCGGCAACGCCTCGAGCGCCTTGCGCGCCTGCCAGTAATGCTCGGCAATCACGGCGACTCCGCTTTGTGCGTCGGTCTGCGCCCAATGCGCAGGACGCTCGAGCACGCGCCGCGGCTCGCCCGGATCCACGACCACCACCGCGCGTACGCCGGGCATGTTCCTGATCGCCTCGAAGTCGTAACTCCGGAGTTTTCCGCCGTGCACGGGACACTGCAGCAACGCGGCATACAGCGCTCCCGGTGGCTGGACGTCGATTCCGTACACCGAACTACCGTCGACGACCGAGCGCGCGTACACCTGCGGCAAGGTCTGCTTCTTCAGCAGCGTCCACTGTTCGGGTGGTTTCGGCGCCGGCTCCGCGGGTAGTTTGATGGCGGCCGCGCGCGCCGCGAGCTCGCCGTACCTGGCCATGCGCCCGGAACGCACATGCGAGAGCTCGCCGCCCCGGGCTTCGATTTCCTTGACCGGGACCCGCCACTGCGCCGCGGCCGCGGCGCGCAGGCGTTCGCGCGCGCTTGCGCCCGCCTGCGTCAACGTCTTCATCAGGTCGCCTGACGCGCCGGCGCCCGCGAACGTGGACCAGAGTCCCGTCGCGCCCAGGTAGAGATTTCCCTCGCGCGCGTTGCGCACGAAAGAGATGGACTCGGTCCGTACGTCGTTCCAGGAACAGTGCAGTTCTTCGGCCACGTACATCGCGGCCTGCGTCGAATTCCCGGTGCCCGATTCCGGGCCCGGCACGCGGACCGTGACGGTGTTGTCCGCGCCGATCACGATCCACGGCGTGAGCTCCGAGGGTGCGCCCGCATCGGGCGCGGCTCCCGCGATTCGCGGGACGATGGCGAGCGCCATCCCACCGCCGACCACGCCCGTGGCGACGATGAACTCGCGTCGTGTCAGCGCGGGTGCGCGATTCATGGGACCTTGGCCGACGCGGCGCGATGGATCGCGGCGCGCACACGATGGTATGTGCCGCAGCGGCAGATGTTCGTCACCGCGGCGTCTATCTGTTCATCGCTTGGCTTCGGCTGCGACGCAAGCAGCGCCGCGGCCGCCATGAGCATTCCAGCCTGGCAATAGCCGCATTGCGCGACGTTGATTTCGAGCCATGCACGCTGCAGAGGATGCGCCGCGTTTCGCGACAAGCCTTCTATCGTCACGACCTTCATGCCCGCCGCCGATTTGAGCGGCAGCAGGCAGGACCGCGTCGCAACACCGTCGATGTGAACCGTGCAGGCGCCGCACTGGCCGATTCCACAGCCGAATTTCGTGCCCGTCATCCCGAGGTGGTCGCGCAATACCCACAGCAGAGGGGTGTCTTCGCCCGCCTCGACGACGCGCGTTTCTCCGTTGATACTGAGATCGGCTTTCATGCGGCAAGATTCGTCGAGCAGCCAAATACTGTCTTGTAAAAAATCGGCACGCGGAGTGGAGAAGATGACTCCAACGATGGCTCGGGAAGACATGAACTACTGGCGGCTCGAGCCGGCCGCGCCATTACGGCCCTGGATTCTTTGTTACTGGATGGTCGAGCCGACCGCGGTCCGCAATGCATCACGGACGTCGTCCGCCGACGCTCACCAGGTGCTGATCCCGGACGGCCACTCCGAGCTGGTGTTCCGGCTCGCGGGTACCTTCACGCGCTGGCGCATCGACGAACCCGACAAGCGCACACAGATGTGCGCCAGCTACCTGATCGGCGGACGCGCGCACTCGGTGCTCGCGCACAGCACCGGGGGATTGCGTCTCGCCGGCGTCAAGCTGGATCCGCGCGCGGCGCGCGCGCTGATCCACATGCCGCTGGCCGAATTCCGGGACAACACCGTTGCGTGCGCGGACCTGGGCTGCAAGGCGCTGACGGATCTCGAGGATGCCGTGGCGAACGCCAGGTCACCCGCGATGCTCGCCAGCGTGTTCGACGGATTTTTTCTGCGACGGCTGACCGACGAAGTCCTGGACGAACCCTCGATTCATTCCCTGGTGCAACGGATCCGCGCAACCCGGGGATCGCAGTCGATCATGCAATGGGCGAACGAACACGGAATCGACTCCCGGACACTCGAGCGCCGCTTCGTCGCGCGGATGGGCATGACACCCAAGCAATACGCACGCATCGTGCGGTTCAAACACAGTTACCGCGGACTAACTACCCGGCAGCCGGACGGCCGGAAGACACATCTCGACCCCTACTACGACGAGTCGCACTTCAGTCGCGAATTCAAACATTTCCTCGGCACCACGCCGATGAATCACTTCAAGGACTCCGCCGGCAATCGAACGACGATTGGTGATCACTTGCTGGAGGCGGAGTTCAGCGCCGCATGATCCCTCGGCCATTCCCCCGAGACGATCAGCGATCGCGATCCAGTTGCTCGGCGATGAATCGCGCGATCTCCTGCGCAGCCGGTGGATCGAGATTCGCGAGAACGGCCACGACGAGCTGCGATTCGGGGTATATCCACAGGATGCCGTTCATGCCGGGCGCGCCACCTCCGTGGCCGATGCGCCGGGCGCCACCGGGCAGCGTCGCCTCTTCGAAACCGAAGGCATATTTGAGTCCGGGACGAGGTGTGTCCACGTGGCCGGTCGTCATAGCTTCGGTCGATGTCGCGTTCAGCAGCTTGTGAGCCGTCAGCGCGTCCGCGAAACGCAGCAGATCTCCGACGGTGGAATAACCTCCACCGGCTGACGTGCCGCGATACGGCAGAAATTCCTCCGCCGAACGCAGCGGTCCTGGGTCGCGTGGCGAACTTGGTCCACGCATCGGACCCTCTCCGCGCGTGTAACCCACCGCCAGGTTCGGGATCGGCGGCTGCTCCGGCAGATTACCGCTCGAGTTCATCCGCGCGGGACCGAAGACATGTCCGGTCAGGTAGTCGTGATAGGGCTGGCCGCTCACGGCCTCGATCACCCGCCCTAACAACACGAAACCATAGTTGCTGTATTCGTGGCGCGAACCCGGAGTGAACCGGGTGCCGCGCCGGCCATACAACGCCACGTAATCGCTGAGTTCCTTCAACTCGGCGCGATGCCCGGCGAATTCGGGCCCGAAGATGTCTCCGGTTCCACCGGTGTGGGTGAGCAGTTGCTCGACGCTGATCCGCGCGACTTCCGCGTTGGGGTAGTCAGGCAGGAATTTTCCGATGGGATCGTCCAGGCGCACCTTGCCGGCTTGCACCAGCTGCATGATCGCCACCGCCGTGAACATTTTGCCCATCGAGCCGAAGCGGAAGCGCGTCCGGGTCGTGTTCCGGATCTGTCGTTCCCGGTCGGCGAATCCGTACGCGGATTCGAACAGCGTGGTGCCGCCGCGGGCGATCAGCACGGCGCCGGAAAATTGCTCCGCTTCCGTTCGCCGCTCGAGTTCGGCCTTGATCGTTGCGATCGCGGCGGATTGCGGGGGCGCAGCTGCGAATACCTCGGTATTCGCCGTGAACGCCAACGTGAGGGAAAAGCACAGGAGTAATCGTGCGGCGGCGCGGCAAGCGGCAGTCATGTGTACCTCGCAAGCATGGGAGATGCGTACACCCGCCAGCGAATGAAGCGGCGCGTGTTCCAAGCCAGATGCCTCGGCGCACTGAACCGTCGCGCCCGGCGGCGAAGTCCGACTCCCGGACGATCGCGCAAGAACTTCGGACGACAGGTCATTCAGGAGCGCGCGATGCGTGATTACAGTTTCACGCACTGACTTTCCCAAGGAGCGACGCTGATGACGCATTCGAGTAGCTGCTTTTGCGGCGAAGTGAAATTCGAGGTGACCGGCGAGCCGGCGGCGATGGGGTATTGCCACTGCGAGTCTTGCCGCCACTGGTCGGCGGGTCCGGTCAACGCCTTCACACTATGGAAGCCGGAGGCTCTCGAGGTGACGCAGGGCGCCGCGAGCATCGGCACGTTCAACAAGACGTCCGGTAGTTCGCGCCAGTGGTGCAAGAAGTGCGGCGGACATCTGTTCACGGATCATCCGGGCTTCGGTCTCGTCGACGTGTACGCGGCGCTGCTGCCGACGCTGCGTTTCGAGCCCGGCGTTCACGTGAACTACGCCGAGACGGTGCTGCACATTCACGACGGCAAGCCGAAGCTGAAGGATTTTCCGAAGGAGTTGGGCGGATCGGGAGTCAGCGTGCCCGAGTGAGTCAGAGCACGGACTGCTGACGCAGGTACTGCCCGCGCTTCATGGTGATGTAATCGTCGCGTTCGACTTCGCGCAGCTGGCGCGCAAAGCGCTCCGTATCGGCGAACCAGTGCTCGAGACTTTGTTCGAAACGCTGCGGGGCCGGGCTGTCGAGGGCATTCAGATAGGCGTCCATGGCCAGGTAGTAGCGCATGGTGTTGCGCTCCAGCGCGCCGCGGATACCCCGCACCAGCCGCGGCGGTTCGCCTTCATCGTGGATCCAGGTGAAGCCCACCTTGTCGCGACCGCGGGTCGAGAAATAGACACTGGCCGCCCAGCGCGTCAACACGCCCTGCGTATACGAATATCGCAGGTGCATGAATGAGCGCTGCGCATCGAGCGCGGTCAGCTCCAGCACGATCAGATAGTTGCCCGTGCCGAGCGGCCCCTCCCTGGAACTGAGTTCCATGCGCGCGAAGTCCACGCCCGACTCCGCGGCTTTGTAATCAAAGTCGATGCGATGGGTGTCGTCGAGCGGCTGGTTGGTTTTCTTCCCCAACGCCGCGGAAAGCTGCGCATGGCCTGCGCGATTGCTGGCGCGGCAATACTGCACGTTGAGATGCAGGATCAGTGACTCGCACCAGTTCGCCGGAGTGGCGAAAGCCGTGGCGACGGTCGCGAATGGATGGTTGATGACCGCATAGACATCGCCGCGCGGCGCGCGCGCGTTGTCGGTGGACTCCAGGTACAGCCCACGCTGGATCGCGCTGTTCTCAAGCTGCTCGCTCAAGGCGGCGTGGCGCGCTCGCAGTGCCGCGGAGGAAGCGCTCGGCGCATCGGCCGGCGCGCCCGGCACACACGCCACCCATGCAACGAGGGTCGCGGCAATTCGCAGGCGAACAGTGAATGGGGTGCTTGGCAAGGTTTTCGGGCTCGTGCCGCTGAATCTGCGCGCATTCACCCGCGCAAGCCATAGGCGCATGCCACCGGCCACGGCCCCCTACAATGCGCTCATGGACATTTCAGAAGACGACGTGCGCACCTGCGTACGAGTACTGCGGGCGATCGAAGCGGACCGTTCCCACCTCACGCGGCTGACCCAGGAACAACGGCGCGAGCTGCTCACCCTCGCGGGCCTGGTCGCCAAGCCCGAGCGCCACGATCTGGTCAAGATGGCGAAGGCGTTTCGGCGCGCCGAAAGGGAAGCCGCGAAGGAACACGATCGCAAGGCCATCGAGCAGGCCGGATTGCGCGTGCAGCGCCGCTCGGCGGTTTTCGCGCCGCTGTGGCTCGAGCCGCCGAAGCCGGAAGATATCGATGACCGGCCGCGGCTCAACAAGGAGCGCGATTGCTACGTCTGCAAGCAGCCCTTCTCGAAAGTGCATCGCTATTACGATTCGATGTGCGAGCCGTGTGGCGACTTCAACTACGCCAAGCGTGAGCAGAGCGCCGACCTGAGTGGCCACTACGCGGTCGTCACGGGCGCGCGGGTGAAGATCGGCTACCAGGCGTCGCTCAAACTACTGCGCGCCGGCGCTCATGTGATCGTCACGACCCGCTTTCCGATCGATGCCGCCGACCGGTATTCGAAGGAGCCGGATTTCGCCGGGTTCCGGCCACGGCTGCAGATCCACGGCCTGGACCTGCGCCACACGCCGAGCGTGGAACTGTTCACGAGATTTCTCGCCGAGCGGCTGCCGCGCCTCGACTACATTCTCAACAACGCCTGCCAGACGGTGCGCCGGCCGGCGGGATTCTTCGAACACCTGCTGGCGCGCGAGGCCGAATCGATCACCGCCCTTCCGGCGGATCTGCGCAGCGTGCTCGCGGGGCATGACGAATTGCGCGCGATGCTGGCGGGATCACATGCACAAGCCACGGGTGTATTGACGGCGGAATCGCAGTACAGCCAGGGCGAAGGCCTCGTGCACAGCGCCGCCCTCTCGCAGCGCCGTTACCTGGATGAGGACTATCGCGGCGGCGAGGAGCTCTTTCCCGCGCATCGGTACGACGAGGACCGTCAGCAGGTCGACCTGCGGGAGATGAACAGCTGGCGCCTGCGCATGCACGAAGTCGAGACGCCCGAACTACTCGAAGTGCAGCTGGTGAACGCCGTTGCGCCGTACATCCTCAACGCGCGCCTGAAACCACTCATGCTGCGTACGCCCGGCGCTCATAAACACATCGTCAACGTCAGCGCGATCGAGGGACAGTTCTATCGCGCCACGAAGACCGACAAACACGCGCACACCAACATGGCGAAAGCGGCGCTGAACATGATGACGCGCACCAGCGCGCCCGACTTCGTGAAGGACGGCATCCACATGAACGCGGTGGATACCGGCTGGATCACCGACGAGGACCCGGCGGTCCACGCAGCGCGCAAGGCCGAGGCAGGCTTCTCGCCGCCGCTCGACATCATCGACGGCGCCGCGCGGATCGTTGACCCCATCTTCGCGGGCCTGCTCACCGGCGAGCATGTGTGGGGTCAGTTCCTGAAGGATTACAAGCCGGCCCCGTGGTGACCGCTTTGTCAGTTGGCCGCGCTCAGGCCACGCGCATCTGGTCGCGACCGCCGCGTTTCGCTTCGTAAAGCGCCCTGTCGGCGCGTGCCAGCACGGCGTCGAGCGTGTCCGCCGATTGCACGCTGGCGATGCCGCACGACACGCTGACATTCAAACCCGGTGCGAGGTCGGACCAATCCGCGGCGGAGACGGCCGCGCGAATCCTCTCGACGAGGCGCGCACCGGCATTCTGATCGGCCCCCTGCAGCAGGAGCACGAACTCTTCGCCGCCATAACGGCCGATGACATCGGATGCCCGCAGACATTCGCGAATGAGATCGACGACTCGCCTCAGCACTTGATCGCCCACCATGTGTCCGAAGCGGTCGTTGACGGTCTTGAACCAGTCGAGGTCGATCATGGCGACGCAGGAAGGAATGCCACTGCGGGCCGCGCGTTTCACGGATCTTTCGATGATGGGCAGGATGGCCCGGCGATTCATCGCGCCGGTCAGTGAATCACTGGCGGCCAGTACTTCGGCGTCGCGTTTGGCCCTGCCCAAGGCCCAGTTGACCTTGTAGAGCCTCATGCGCATCGCCGATCCGTAGTAACCCAGTATCGTCGTGCGCAGCGCGATCAGCGCAAAGCTCGCGCAGAACAACACCATCTCGAGCCGGCTCGGGTTCGCCACGCCCAATGCCGGATGCATCGGGAAAGCCAGCACGACGCCGATCCCGGCGAATGCGATGAACCAGGAGAGCAGCGCCGTTTTCAGTTCGATTCGCAGAGTGGCGAACGCGAACACGACGGACAGGGTTCCGATGAACACCGGCGCGAGCTGCGGAGCCATTGCCACACCCGCGATCTGCGCCAGGATTGCATAGGCTATCTGCCAGGCCACGAGCTGCGGATCTTCCCTGCGCTCGACGTCACCAAACCAGTGGATGAGTGAAAACAACACGACGTGGCCGAGACCGCACGCGCCGTAAACACCCACGATCCAGGCGTCGATCGTGCCCGCCAGCGCGAACATCCCGTACATGATCGTGTCGGCCAGGTAGCTGGCCCCGATCACGCACACGAGGATCACGCGATACAGGCGCCGGCTGTGGTCACGATCGAGGCCCGTGCGCTGCTGAAGCTTCTCGAGCCAGATTTCGTCCAATCCAATCTGCATCGGGTTTCCGGGGCTTCAGGGTTCGGCGCGAGGAGCGCCGGTTCGACTCACTCGGTATCGACTCGCGCCGCGCGAAGTTGAGCACCCGGCTCGCGGGGCGCGGGTCAATTCACGTTTGGAGCGACCTGCGCTTGCCTTACCCCTATCAGCGATCCCGTAGGAGCCTGCGTCGGCAGCTCATCATCACCAGCAGCAGGGCGAGGAGTTCCACTCCCAGCGCGCCACCGCCACCACCACCGCCACCGCCACCGCCTGCGGGCGGATTGGCCGGCGGTGTTGGAGTCGGCGTTGGGGTCGGCGTCGGAGTTGGCGTTGGGGTCGGCGTTGGTGTCGGTGTCGGTTCAATGCCCGTGGCCGTCGCGGCCAACGCGGGGGCGACGATCACCTCGACCTCCGCGACATTGGAGACATTCGCCTGTGTGTCCGACACGCGGTAGGTGAATCTATCTACTCCAGTGAAGCCGGCATTCGGCGTATAGATGACCGTGCCATTCGCAGGCTCGACGGTGGCGGAGCCGGACGCGGGCGCAGTGACGACCTGCACCGACGAAGGGCTCAGGAGACCGTCGAGATCGATATCGTTGCCGAGCACGTTGACGGTCGCGACCGTTTCGATCGTCGTGGAAACGAGGTCGTCATTCGCATTGGGATGGCTGGCATCCAGCGACCAGAGCTCCATTCCGACACGGCGACCCTCGGCCGTGAAATAGAGACTCGATCCCATGACCCGCAGCTCGCCGCCATCGGGAAAGGCTTCGGGCCGGATGTTCGGATCCGCCAGTAGTTTGGTGCCGGCCGTCGTCCCGTCGCTCACCCAGAACGCGCCACCGTTGGGCCAGGTCGATCGCCAGTAGACCAGGCGGTCGCCGAAACCCGTGAGCGCGCCGATTTCGTCGACGGGAACTGTCGGCCCTTGAAAGAAAGCCCTCGTCCCGGCTTCGGTGCCATCCGTGTACATGAGTACGCCATTGGCATAGTAGACGAGGCGCGTGCCGTTGCTGAGCAGCGGCGGCGGATCGGCGACGTCCATGCGCCGGGTAGTGAGGCGTCGTGTGCTCGCCGGCGTGCCATCCGTGGCATACACGCCGCCATCCACACTCGAGTGGATGGCGCCGTTGAACAACAATCGTCCATTGACCACGACGGGTCGGCCCATGGCGCTGGCGTTGAGTCCGGCCATGTCCGTGATGGCGGCAAAACCATTGGCGGTTCCATCACTGCACCAGATCTCGCTGTTGGAGGCGTTCAGATTGCCCTCGAAGCAGGCGCGGCCCTGGAACTCGACGCTCCAGAAACCTGGGGTGACGCTGAGAGTGTCGTGCGCCTTGACCGTGCCGGCGGAGGTGCCATCGGTGAACCACAGGTCCAGATGCGTGGTCATGTGCGCACTGAACAGCACCCGGCCTCCGGCCGTGGCCTTGAAGACCTGCAACGAATTGGACGGCGCACCGCCGGGTGGAACCAGGTGATACGTGCCCACGGCCGTGCCGTCCGAGCGCCACAACTCGTCGCCGTTATTTCCGAAGGCGGTGAAGTAGACAACGCCGTTCAGTACCGCCACCCGTTCGCTGCCGAGGGACGAGGACGGTGAGTAGAAGCTCGCGATGACGTAGGTGCCGTTCAGCGTTCCGTCCGTGCGCCACAGCGAGGTGGTCGTGAATGTGCCGGCGTCGGAGCTGAGGAACACCGCCACTCCGTTTCCGAGTGAGTGGAAGCCGCGCGGATTTGAACTCTCCGCCCCGGGAATCAGATCGCGGACCAGGCGCGTGCCCGCGGCGGTTCCATCGGTCGACCAGAGCTCCCATCCGTGGATGCCATCATCAGCCGCGAGGTATTGCTGATTGCCCATGGCGCCGAGGAACGCGGGCTGTGAACCCAACGTGACGATTTCGCCGGTGATGTTGTCGAGGCGCGCGGTGCCCGCCGAAGTGCCGGTAGATAGCCAGGCGTAGCGGCCGCCGTCGTCATAGGCATTGAAGAGCACTGCATTCCCCACCCGCTGCAGGTATTGCGGATCGCCGCTGGCCGCGCCCGGCGCGATGTCGCGCACCATGCCGGTTCCCGCGGGAGTTCCATCGCTGCTCCACAACTCGCTGCCGGAACCCTGGCCCGTCGTTCCCAGCGCGAAGTACAGTCGCCCGCCCGCGAGCTCGAGCGTGGTCATCGGCGCCGCGGCGTTCAGCGCGGCATAACGGCTCGTGCCCGCGGCCGAACCATCGGTGCGCCACAGATCGTAGTTGGGGTTGCCATCGCTGCGCGCGAAGAAGAATGCCTGGTTGCCGTCCCGGGCCACCGCATGCGGCCCTGAATTGAAGTTCAGGTTGCCCAGTCCCAGCACTCGCGTGTTGGCGGCCGTGCCGTCGGTGATCCACACCTCGGTGCCATCGGGATCCGCCGTGGATGTGAATGAGAACAGCGCGCCAGAGCCCGCCGCCGTGAAATTGCGCAACGACAGCCCCGGTGCCGTCGTCAGCGTGGAGACGGCATTGCCGCTGGCCGTGGCCCGCAGCAGTTCTTGCCGCACGCCGGCGCCGCTGCCCACCGTGGCGACAAAGACCACTCCATCGCCCATCGCGACGATGCCGGTTGGCCAGGCGCTCTCGGTGCCCGAGCCCGACGCGGTCGTGTTGAGGTCTGAAATCATGGCAGCCGCGGCGCCGTCACCGCTGGCGCGCCAGAGTTCTATGCCGTGCTGGCCATTGTCCGCGCTGAAGAACAATGCACCGCCCGCGGCCACCATCCGGTCGATACCCGGGCTCGCGACGCCTGGGCGAATGTCGGCAACTCGCCGCGTACCCGCAGCCGACCCATCCGACACCCACAGCTCCCGGCCGGCCGAATCATCAGCAGTGAAGAACAGGCGCGAGCCCACGGCGACGAGGTCCATTGGATTGCCATTCGCCGGCCCGGACATGCTGTCGGTGAGCCGGAGCGTGCCCGCGGCCGTGCCATCCGAACGCCACAACTCCAGACCCGTCGCGGCGTTCTGCGCCGCGAAGTACACCAGTCCTCCCGCCGACACGATCGAGTCGGAGTCGTTGGAAGGTCCGGCGCTGGCGCCGTCGCCGATGTTGGCAACCAGCCGCGTGCCGGCCGCGCTGCCATCCGACCGCCACAACTCACGACCATTCACACCATCGTCGGCGACGAAATAGGC
>JAKFFF010000052.1:0-1609 GCA_036677145.1 Alcaligenaceae bacterium | reverse complement strand
GTGCGGCGGCTGCTCGATCTCGGTTTGCCGGTCGATGCGCTCGACACGCAAGGGTGCACCGCGCTGCTGCGCGCGGCCGGCGGCGGCCATCGCGCCGTCGTCGACCTGCTGCTGGCGCGCGGCGCCGATCCGAAAATCGCGGCGCGCTCCGGTGCGACGCCGCTGTCGGCCGCGGTCAGCATGCGGCAAGGCGAGATCGTCGAGCAGTTGCTCGCTGCCGGCGCGCCGTTGGAACAGCGCCTGCCCGGCGAAGTCACGGTGTTGATGCTCGCCGCCGCACTCGGTCTGCCGGATCTGGTCGCGCGCCTGCTCACCGCCGGCGCCGACGTGCACGCTGGCGATGCGCAAGGCCTGGCGCCGCTGCATTGCGCGGCGCTGTTTGGGTTCACTGCACGCGAACGTCCACGCTTGGTTGCGCTGCTCGACACTTTGTTATTGGCCGGCGCCGAGCCCGACCAGCCCGCCGCCGGTGGCGTTACGCCCTTGCTGCTGCTGCTCGGCGCGCGCGCTGAACCCGGCACTGCCTGCGACGAGGAAGTCGTCCTTGCAGGTCTCGAGCGCCTGCTCGACGAGGACGTTGCCCTCGACGCCAAGGATCCGCGCGGCTTCGGTCCGCTACACCTGGCCGCGTTGCACGGCCTGCTGAAGGTGGTGCAACGCCTGCTCCGCGCCGGCGCCGATCCCGACCTGCGGGACACGCTCAATCGCAGCGCCAAGGAAATTGCCGTGATGCGCGGTTTTGTCGACGTCGCTGCCGAATTCGTCCCGGCCACGCCGGGCGGTGTGTCGATGGCGCGTTTCCTTCGCGAGCCGCGCTGATCCTGCCCTTGCTCGTCATCCCCGCGAAGGCGGGGATCCAGCGACTTTGCTCCTGTCTTTGCTCGTCATCCCTGCGGCTTTCAACAGCCGAATGGCTGGTCAAGCAGGGATCCAGTGACTTTGCTCTTGCCTTGAAGGCAAGGGCATTCCACTGCTTCGCAGCGGGTCACTTTTCTTTGCTGGCCCAAAGAAAAGTAACCAAAAGAAATGGCCTCCTCGGTAAGAGCACAGCGCGTGGCATGGAGGTCACGGAGATTTTTCGACTCGACATCCATGCCTCGGTCGAAAAACGGCGCACATCCTGTGCGCCGCCCTTCGGGTTATGCGCTTGGTCGCATCGTCTTTTTTTCGAAGAAAAAGCGGCAAGCTCTGTCATCAATTGCGCTGCTGCGGGTCTTCGTCATCCGACGCAACGATCTCTCCCAGCACGCCTTCGCCCACGTCTGCGCTGAACAGTTCCTCCAGTTCACGACGTGCGTCGTACACGGTTTGCATCAGTGCGTCCTCGTCGTCGCGGACCAGGTGTTGCGCGCGCAACAGGCGCTCATCGTGTTCGTGGAAGCGCCGCGCGTGGTCGCGGGCGATGTCCGACGGCACGCCGAGTTCGACCAGCACCAGTTCGCCCAGCTTGAGGCTGGAGTGATAGGTCTCGCGCATCACTTTCGCACCCAGGTCCAGCAGTTCCCACGCGTGGCGGCGATCGCGCGCTCGCGCGTACACGACGGCGTCGGGATACAGCCGGCGGATCACGCGCACGGTGCGGAGGTTGTCGTCCTGTTTGTCGATCGCG
>JAKFFF010000051.1:0-4246 GCA_036677145.1 Alcaligenaceae bacterium | reverse complement strand
GATGACGCACCTGGCGCGCGCGGACGAACGGGCCGTCGACATGACGCGCGAGCAGGTTGGAGTGTTCGAACGAACCCTGCTGGCGTCAGATCTGACCGGGCCACGACGGTTACCGACCAGCATCGGCAATTCCGCCGGCACGCTCGGCTGGCCCAACGCGCATGGCGACTGGGTGCGACCGGGACTCGCGTTGTACGGTGTTTCTCCGTTTGATGGAGAGCTCGCGGGCAAATACGGACTCAAGCCGGTGATGACGCTCGAGACCACGGTGCTCACCGTGCGCGACGTGAAGCGCGGCGAGACGGTCGGTTATGCGGGCGCATGGCGCGCGGAACGTGACAGCTCGATCGCCATTCTCGCCGCGGGATATGGCGACGGATTGCCGCGGCATCTCGCCAATGGCACGCCCGTGCTCGTCGGCGGCGTTCGTTATCCGCTCGTCGGCCGCGTCTCGATGGACATGATCGCCGTGGACGTCACCGGCGCCCCCAAGGTCGCCACCGGCAGCAAAGCCGTGATCTGGGGTGCGGATCTGCCCGTTGAAGAGATCGCGGCGCATGCCGAGACGATCCCATATGAGCTGCTGTGCGGCGTGAGCCAGCGCGTCCCGCTCGAACTTAAATAGGGGCTGCGCCCCACAACGGAAAACGCCGGCCAAAGCGCCGGCGTCCGTGAGTTGCTTAGACTGCTTCGCTCGGCGGTGTGCCTAAGCCTCGAAGAAGCCCATCTTCACGCCGGCGAGCTGGATCACATCGTTGTCGGTGAGCTTGCGCGCCTGACTGCCGATGGCCGTGCCGTTCACGAGCGGAGTGTTGTCGGGCTTGTCCGCGTCCACGTGGACGATGAAGAAACCGTCCGCGCGGCGCGTGATGGCGGCGACCTGGATGCCCGGGCGGCCGAGCGTCGTGAGTGCCTTGTTCAATTCGAGTTCGCGGCCCGCGAAGGAGCCGGAGAGCACCTGCAGCTTCGCCTTCTTGACCGGGATCTTGCCGTCGAGGCCCTTGCGGGCGCCGCTCGCCGAAAGGTCGGCGGACTTCTTCTCGGCTTCGCCCGTCGCGGCGCGCATCTTCTCGGCGGCGGGGCGCGACGACGGCTGGATCACCATCGTCTTTTCGAATTCGTCCTGGGCCTCGTCGTCTTCGACGAAACGCAGCTGATGATGACCCACGGTGACCACGTCGCCGTGCTGCAGCGCATGCTTCTTGATGAGCTTGCCGTTTACGTACGTGCCGTTGGTGCTGTTGAGATCCTCGAGGAACGAGTCGTTGAGGATGTTGATGATCAGCGAGTGATGGCCCGACACCGCCGAGTTGTCGATGCGGATGTCGTTATCGGGGAGGCGGCCAATGGTGTACCGCTCCTTGTTCATGTTGTATTCGGCGAGCACCTGGTTATCCAGGCTCAATACGAGACGTGCCATTCTTTTCGCCTTCCCTTAACTGAACCAGCCAAGAAGTTTGTCCATCACTCCACGACTCGCGGGAAACGGTTCGACCGCCTGCGCGAGCACCACCGAGACGTTGTCACGACCGCCGTTCTCGTTGGCTAACTGAATCAACTGCTTAGCAACCGTATCTAGATTAGCACCAAAGGTACTTATAGTTAAACGGATGTCTTCATCTTCGACCATGTCGGAAAGACCGTCCGAACAGAGGATGAAGATGTCGCCCTTGTCGACCGGGTGTTCCTGCACTTCGACCTCGACCTGGGGTTCGACGCCCAGGGCGCGGGTCACGTAGTTCTTGTTGGCCGCCCGCTGGGCTTCTTCCGGGGAATAGAAGCCGCGATCGACCAGCTCCTGCAGCAGGGAGTGGTCCATGGTGACCTGCGCGATCGTGCCGCCCCGCTGGCGGTACAACCGCGAATCCCCGACATGTGCGATGGAAATGCGGTTGTCGAAGAAGAGTGCGGCAACGACGGTCGTGCCCATGCCTTCGCACTCGGCCTGCGAGCGCGCGGTCTGATAGATGATCTTGTTGGCCCGGGTGATGGCGTCGCGCAACACGATGGAGGGACGCGTGAGGCCGGTCGCGCGGTCGATCGACGCGAGATCTTCGCGCGCGAGACCTTCGCGAACCAGGTTGGTAATGGTCTTGACGGCGATACCACTGGCGACTTCGCCCGCGTTGTATCCGCCCATGCCATCGGCCAGCACCAGCAACCCGACGTCGACGTCGGAAGCGATGGTGTCCTCATTGTGTTCGCGAACGCGACCGGTATCGGTCTGCCCGACGAACGTGAGCTTGCCCTTGAGGCTCATCGGCACACCCCGCCGAGGCCGCGTTTTTCAGCGAATGCTTCGATCACACCTTTGCTCAATGCTCAAAAAGAGACCTTTTCGGCCGCAATGCGCCCGTACGCTTCCCCGCGCAATGCCATAACCTACCAGTAGTGCTGCGTCGGACCGGGGCAATAAGTCACACTTCCCGGGAGCGCACCCAATCCAATGAGAGCCAGAATCAACGACCTAGGGCGCCAATGCTAATGGGATCGGGTCCGGGAAGCACCGGACTACTGCTCATAAGGGAAACACCGGTCCTGAGGAAGCCTTTCGCGACATGAACTTCGTCACGCTTTAGACCCGAAATGCCCAAACCGGCCATCGTCTTCGTTTGTGCGGATTGCGGCGCCGAGACCCTCAAATGGCAGGGTCAATGTCCGCAGTGTTCGCAGTGGAATACCCTCGAACAGCGCTCGATCTTGCGCCGCGCGGGCAATGCTCCTGCGGCGCCGGCCGCGGCATCACCCATGACCGAACTGGCTTCCGATGAGGTCGGGCGCCAGCCCACGGGCATGTCCGAACTCGACCGCGTGCTGGGCGGCGGACTGATACCTGGTTCGGTGACCTTGCTAGGCGGAGAACCCGGCATCGGCAAATCGACGCTGCTGCTGCAGGTTGCGCATCAACTGGCGAGCCAGGTTCCGACGCTGTACCTGTCCGCCGAAGAGTCCGCCGCGCAGATCGGCGTGCGCGCGCGACGGCTGGGCGCGCAAGCGTCGAGTCTGCGCGTGGTTGCCGACACGGATCTCGAAGCAATGCTGGCGCGCGCGCGCGACGAGAACGTCAAGTTGGTGGTGGTCGATTCGATCCAGACAGTGCAGCTTTCCTCCGTCGGCACGCCGGCCGGCGCAGTCACGCAGCTCAAGGAATGCACGGCGCAACTCGTGCGGTTCGCGAAGAGCACCGGAACGAGTGTGATCATCGTCGGGCACGTGACCAAGGACGGCGCGATCGCGGGACCGCGCGCGCTCGAACACCTGGTAGACACCGTGCTGTATTTCGAGAGTGATGCTTCGAGCCGCTTCCGCAACGTGCGCGCGACCAAGAACCGTTTCGGCGCGGTGGGTGAACTCGCGTTCTTTCACATGACCGAGCAGGGGCTGCGCGAAGTGCGCAATCCCTCGGCGATATTTCTCGCGCGGTCCTCGGAGCCGGCGCCCGGCAGCATCGTGACCGTGACGCGTGATGGCCGCCGTCCGCTGCTGGTGGAGTTGCAGGCGCTGGTCGACGCATCGCGCTTCGGCTCGCCGCGCCGCGTCGCGCAGGGTCTCGATTCGCAGCGCGTCGCAATGTTGTTAGCTGTCATGAACCGGCACGCGGGCGTGAACCTGCAGGAGCACGATGTATTCGTGAACGTCGTGGGCGGCCTGGAGATCTCCGAGACCGCCTGCGATCTGCCCGTGGCATTGACGCTCGCTTCGAGCCTGGCGGACAAGCCGATCGCGCAATCCATCGTCGCGTTCGGCGAGATCGGACTCGCTGGAGAACTGCGGCCGGTGGCCTATGGCGAGGAACGGCTGCGCGAGGCCGCGAAGCAGGGGTTCACGATGGCGCTGATTGCGAAGGACAACGCCCCGCGCAATCCGATCGAGGGCATGCGAATTCACGAGCTCGCGCGCATCGACGAGGCGTTGAAAATCGCTTTGCGCTGAGTCCGCGTTCGCGACAATCCCGGCGGGAGAATTCAGTGAGGTTCAGGTGGCCGGCGCGGTCGCGGTCTTGCGCGCGCGTACCGTGCGAATGGTGTTCTCGCCGATCTGCAGCACTTCGAAGCCGTACTCGCCGATCGAAACCTTCGCGCCGGCTTCGGGCAGCGTTTCGAGCTGCTCGACCAGCAGACCATTCAGCGTCTTCGGGCCGTCGGTGGGCAATTGCCAGCCGAGCGAGCGATTGATCGCGCGTACCGTGGCGCTCGCGTTGATGATGAACACGCCCGGCGCTTCGCGGTGCACGTGTTTGTGTGTG
>JAKFFF010000050.1:0-88535 GCA_036677145.1 Alcaligenaceae bacterium | reverse complement strand
GAGCCGGCCAAGGCCGCGCAGGCTTTCCTCGAGAATCACATACAGCGCACGACCACGCAGTTCGGGACGAACATCTGCTCCTGGGACGTGGTCAACGAGGCCATACACAACATCACCGGCGAGATGCGCGAGACGGTGCTGTCGAAGGCCATCGGCTCGCCGGACGCGGTGCTCGAGATCGCGTTCCACGCGGCGCGCGCCAGCTTGCCGACCACCGAACTCGTCTACAACGACTACATGGGCTGGGAGCGCGACAACGCGCCGCATCGGGACGGCGTGTTGCGGCTGCTCGAACGCTTTCGGAAAAACAAAGTGCCGGTCGACGCACTCGGCATCCAGGCGCACATCGGCGCGGGCAACCAGGACAGCAACGCGAATCGCGAATTCGACGCGCGCGACGAAAAAGCCTGGCGCGCCTTCCTGAAGAATGTGACCGGCATGGGCTACAAACTGCTCATCACCGAGTTCGACGTGCACGACGCGCCCTTGCCGGCGGATTTCGCCACGCGCGACGCGCAGGTCGCGGCGCTGGGACGCGCGTTCCTCGACGTCACGTTATCGTTCAAGGAGGTCAATGCGATCCTGTGCTGGGGGCTGGCCGACAATCACACCTGGCTGCAGGGCCGCACGCCGCGCGCCGACGGTTTGCCCAAGCGCCCCACGCCGTACGACAAAACCTACGCGGCCAAGCCGCTGCGCGATGCCATCGCGGCGGCGGTGCGCAGCGCGCCAAAACGCCGGCCCGGATCAGCCTTCACAAAAGCATGAAACTCGTCGACTGCGAACCGCGGCGTCACTCGACCCCCATCCTCGCGATCTTCAATGAAGCGATCGCGAACTCGACCGCGCTCTACGACTACCAGTTGCGCACGCCGGACGACATGGCAACGTGGTTCGCGGGCAAGTCCAGGAAGAACTATCCGGTCATCGGATTCGAGAGCGACGCCGGCGAGCTCATGGGATTCGCGAGTTACGGACAGTTCCGCGAACGGCCGGCCTACAAATACACCGTCGAGCATTCGTTGTACGTCGACACCCGTTTTCGCGGCCAGGGCGTCGGGCGCGCGCTGCTGCAGGCCATCACCGCGGCGGCGGAGAAGCAGGACTATCACGTGATGGTGGGCGGCATAGACGCCGCGAACGCGGTGAGCATCCGCCTGCACGAGAGCCTGGGTTTCACGCACTGCGGCACCGTGCAGCAAGCGGGTTTCAAATTCGGCCGCTGGCTCGACCTCGCCTTCTACCAGAAGATCCTCGCGACACCCACGACGCCGGTCGACGGCTGAGACAGCGCGCCGACCGGCTCGGCCATTACAGGGTTTTCAGATAGGCGAGCAACGCGGCGCGCTCCTCCGGCAACGGCTGACGATCGAAATGCACGCCATCCGTCGTGGCGAACGGCGGCACCACACCCGGCGGCGCGATCGCCTGCGCGCGCTTGTAGAACGCGATGTAGTGATCCACCACCTGCTCGAGCGTATCCGCGCTGTTGTTGTGAAAGTACGGCGCGGTTTTCGAGATGCCGTGCAGACCGTTCACGTCGAACTTGTTCCAGTCATCCGCCGGCGCCGGCCCACCCACGAAGCCGGTGAGCAGCGCCCGACCGGGATCGGAACTCGTGCGTCTAACTACCGTGCCGTTGGCCTGCGTGATCTCGTAGGTCCGCGCATTACGCGCCAGGCGCGCCGGGCACGGCTCGAACGACCAGCGCGCCGGCACCACGGTATCCACGGGACGCGGGCACTGCGAGCTGATGTCGTGGAAGCGCAGCGTCAGAGGCAACTGTGTCGTCGACTGGCCGGGACCGCCGTGGCACTGCGCGCAGGAACGGATGAAGACCTGCTTGCCCTGGGTCGCGAGCACGCTCAGCGGCAAATCGGTATCCGGCAGCGGCGTCTTGCCCGCACGCACCGCATCGGCCAGCGCCCGCACTCGCGGGGTCGAAAACAGCACATTCTGAAATGCGGCCAGATCGTCGAGGAATCTCGGCTCGGGAGTCTTCGATATCTGTGCATGGTTGATGAGAGCGCCGAGCGCCTGCGCCTGCAGATCCGCCTGGCGGCCATCGAGTTGATAGCCGCCGCTCACGTTCGGTCCGCGTGGCCATAACGGGTTCGCGCCATCGGCGCCGGTGAGCTTCACGTTGTTCACGCTTGGCACCATGCGCCAGACCTCCGCCGTGGTCTCGTTCGAAACGGCATTCGTGGCCGGATCGACCAGGCGCATGTTCGCGGGCAGCGGCAAAGTCACGCGCACCAGGCCGTTCTCGAGCAGGTTGCTGAAGTCGCTGGCCTTGTCACCGTTGACGTGAAAATCGTCCGCGTCGATGGGCAGGAACAGCGGATCCTGCGCGCGTGGATTCCACTTGCGCCGCCACTGCAGCAGCTCGAAGCGCGCCTGCGCGCCGGCCGGTGAAAGCTGCAGGTTGTCGCTCGGCATGTGGCAGTCGGCGCAGGCGCGGCCGTTCCCCTTGAGGCCGCTCAGGCGCCGGTCCAGAAAACCCATGAGGCCGCGCGCCACCGCCGCGCAATTCTCCCCGCCGCAGCGCTCGGTGGATTCGCTCGGCCGCACTTTCGCGACCGCATCGGCGAGGGGTTCACCGGCCAATGCGGACAGGCAGGCGGCGAGTCCGACGGCGGAAACGCAAGCCCAGATGCTGAAAAATCTCGCGGACTTCATGACTTCTCTCCCCGACCGATGACGTGGTGACATCTCTCAAGACGCAATGGCGGCGCGGGTTGTGCCATGCATCCCGAAACTTTCTTTCTCACCCCCGCGCGCGCCGTCGGGTATCGTGAGAACGCTTCGCGAAGGCGGCCTCACATGCACAAGATCTCGGCGGAAGACTGGCGCGCGGTTTTCGGGCTGCTCGACACCGCGCTCGAACTACCGGTTGCCGCACGCCCTGCATGGCTGGCCTCGCTCGCGGACTCTCCCCACATCGTCGATGCGTTGCGCGAATTGCTGGCGCGCGATACGGCCGAGGGATTCCTGCAGCAGTTGCCGCAATTCACCGGTTCGCCCGAGACGCATGCCGGCGCGGCGCTGGCCGAATCCGCGGCCGCCGGCGGCGCGGTCGGTCCCTATCGCCTCATTCACCGCCTCGGGCGCGGCGGGATGAGTTCGGTGTGGATGGCCGAGCGCATCGACGGCATTCCGCGGCGCCGCGTCGCCCTCAAACTACCGCACGTGACCTGGGCGTTGCCCGAGCTCACCCGGCGCATGGCGCGCGAACGCGACATCCTCGCCTCGCTCGAACATCCCAACATCGCGCGGCTCTACGACGCCGGCGTGGCGGATGACGGCCGGCCCTACCTGGCCCTCGAACTCGTCGACGGCCTGCCGGTGGACGAGTACTGCGAGAAGCGGAACGCGAACATCGCCACGCGCGTGGCGCTGACGCTGCAGACGGCGCGCGCCGTTGCCTTCGCGCATTCGCGCTCCATCGTGCACCGGGACCTCAAGCCCTCCAACATCCTGGTGGACGCGACAGGCCACGTGCATCTGCTCGATTTCGGCATCAGCAAACTACTGGAGCGGGACGCCACCCCCGGCTCGCAGGAAACGCAGTTCGGCGCGCTCGCGTTCACCCCCGACTACGCCTCTCCGGAGCAATTGCGCGGCGAACCGGCCGGCGCCGCCAGCGATATCTTTTCGCTGGGTGTGGTCTTCTACCAATTGTTGTGCGGCTCGTTGCCCCATGCAGCGCGCACGCGGCGCGGTTTGGCGGACGCGCCCGCCACGTATGTCGATCCGCCACCGCCGAGCGCGAAACCGGGGGACACGCAACGCACCCGCACTCTGCGCGGCGATCTCGACACGATCGTGTCGAAGGCTTTGAAGGGCGCCGTATCCGAGCGCTACGCCACGATGGACGCGCTGGCGGAGGACCTGGAACGCTACCAGCGTGGCGAACCTGTGCTCGCTCAGCGTGACTCGACCTGGTACCGCGTGCGCAAGTTCGCGCAGCGCAATCGCCGGACATTGCAGGCGGTGACGGCCGCGGTTCTCGTGACGGGCGCGGTATTCACGGGACTCGCCATACACCAGGCCCGCCAGGCAGACCTTTCGGCCGCGCACGCGGTGGAATTGTCAGCCGACGCGATGGCGCGGCGTGGCGTGCCGCGCGACGCATCCATTCGCGACGTCGTGGGTTATCGGGAATATCTGCAGGCCCGCTCACTGATGCCGCGGCCGACGGAAGCGAATCTGCACGAGATCCTGCGCCTGGCCGAAAGCGCCACGACGCGTAACCCGGAATTCGCGCACGCGTATGCGTTGTTGGCCGGCGCGAACGTGCTGTTTCTCGATATCGGTTACGAAAATCCCGGCGCGCTCGCCCGCGCCGAGCCCGCGGCGCGGCGCGCGCTCATACTCGAGCCACGCCTGCCAGCCGCGTTCGCGACGTTGGGCAGCATCGCGGCGCACCGCGGCGACTGGCTGGGCGCGGCGGAGCACTTCCGCCTTGCGCTGGAATTGAATGATCAAAACGGACGCATTCGCGCACGTCACGCGCAAATGTTGCTCGCCTCCACCGGACGGCGGACCGCGGCGCTGCGGGAATTCGCGGCGGAGTTCCGGTTGACGCCCACGCACGCGCGCGGCGCGATGCAGATTGCCACGGCCTTGAGCATGTTGCCGGGCCAGGACAGCGAAGCATTGAAGTACGTGGACATCGCCATGAGCCTGGGCTGGCCCGACGACGAAACGGACGTGCGAACTTTGTATGCCCACGCCGCGCGGCGCGCGGGACGCGATGCGGAGGCCGCCGAATACCAGGCGCTGGCGCTTCCGCCCGCCGCGATCGCGGCCGGAGCGGACCTGCCCTTCGTGCGCAACCTGCTCGCGGCGTTACGCGCGCCCGCGTCGCGCCCGGCCGCCCTGCGCGAGCTCGACGCGTTCGATGTACGCATCGACCTTGCCGATGCCCGCTCGTTCGCCGCGCTGATGTTCTCGATGCAGTGGCACACTCTGCTCGGAGATCTCGAAGGCGCGCACGCGCGCGGCGTGTCATGGCTCGAGCTCTCGGCGCGCACCGGGCTTTCGGGCATTCCGCACAATGGCGGCTTCTGGCTGCCGGAAATGGCGCCCTTTCGTGCGCATCCGCGCTTTGCGGCGCTGACGGAGCGCATGGGAATGACAGGTTACTGGCGGAAGTTCGGCCCACCAGACGGCTGCGAACTGCGCGCCAGCCTTCGGTGTGGCGAGCGGCCTGGTAGTTAGTCGAGAGCGGCGGCGAGAAACAGCCGCGCCTTCTCCCAGTCACGCGCCACCGACCGGCGGCTCAAGCCCAGCGCGTCTGCCACCTGGTCCTCGGTCATGCCGGCGAAATAACGCATCTCGACCACTTGCACCAACCGTGCGTCGATGGCCGCGAGTTCCTCGAGCGCCTCGTCGATGCGCATCACCTCACGTTCGCGGGTATCGGAAAGCGCGTTGGCCTCTTCGTCGAGACCGACGTGCGGCACATTGCCCCCGCGCCGCTCGGCCGCCCGGCGCCGCACGAAGTCGACCACCACCGAACGCATGACCCGGGCCGCGTACGCCAGGAACTGTCCCCGGTCATCCGCTTCGAGCGTGCCCGCCTTGAACAGCCGCAGGTAAGCCTCGTGCACCAGCGACGTGGTATCGAGCAAGGTCAACCGGCCACTGCGCCGCAGCCGAGAATGCGCGAGCTGGCGCAGGTCGGGATACAGCAATCCGAATATCTCGTCCGCCGCGCCGGGCTCACCCCGGCGGACCGCGGCGAGCAGTTCGACCACGTGCGAACCGAGCGTCGGCGATGAGTTCGGGGGCTCCATCCCGGGGATTGTCGCAGGGCGCGGCGCTCACCGTGTGCTTGAGTTCCGCAATAAACGGTGCGTTGTGGAAAACTACCGGTCCGCAGAATCCGGGGGGATCATGAAGTCAATCGTCACAGCAGCCTTGCTGGGAATCGCAGCAGCCGCCAGCGCGCAATCGCCGACCGTGTTCGACTGGTTCGAATACACCGGCAATGACGCGATCTACTCCGCGCCGCTGCCTGCCGGCAGCTTTCACAACCCGATACTCGCGGGGTACTACCCCGATCCCAGCGTTACCCGCGCCGGCGACAAGTACTACCTGGTCAACTCGACGTTCGCCCATTTCCCGGGCATCCCGATCCACGAGAGCGACGACCTCGTGCACTGGCGGCTCATCGGCCATGCACTGTCGGATCCGGCGAAAATCAGCTTTGACGGCCTGAACATTTCGCGCGGCGTGTTCGCGCCGTCCATCCACTTTCACGACGGCACGTTCTACATCATCAACACGCTGGTGGATGCCGGCGGCAATTTCTTCGTGACGGCGAAGAATCCCGCGGGACCCTGGTCCGATCCGGTGTGGCTGAAAGGTCTCGACGGCATCGACCCGTCCTTTTTCTTCGACGATGACGGCAAGGCCTACGTGCTCAACAACGGCGGGCCCGAAGGCAAGCCGTTGTATGACGGCCATCGCGCCATCTGGATCCAGCAATTCGACCTCGCGGCCAACAAACTCGTCGGCCCCCGCAAGGTGATCGTGAACGGTGGCGTGGACCTCGCGAAGAAGCCGATCTGGATAGAAGGGCCGCACCTCTATCGCATCAAGGACTGGTATTACCTGAGCTGCGCGGAAGGCGGCACGGGACCGCAACATTCCCAGGTGGTGTTACGCAGCCGCTCACCGTGGGGTCCGTTCGAACCGTACGCGGGCAATCCCATCCTCACGCAGCGCGACCTGCCGGCGGATCGCCCGAACGCGATCACGAACGCAGGCCACGCCGATCTCGTGGAAACGAAGGACGGCAGCTGGTGGGCGGTGTTCCTCGCGTCGCGTCCCTACGTCGGCGATCGCTACAACACCGGACGCGAGACGTTCCTGTTGCCCGTCACCTGGAAGGACGGCTGGCCCGTCATCCTCGAACACGGCAAGGCGATCCCGTACACGCTGGCGGGTCCGAAGGACATGGGTGCAACCCCGGGCGATGCGCTGTCCGGCAATTTCACCCGCCGCGACGATTTCGACGGCGCGAAGCTCGGTCCCGAATGGATGCAGGTGCACGTTCCAAAACTATCGTGGATGAAACTGCGCGACGGCGCGCTCGAGATCCACCCGCAACTGATCCGGCTCGACGAGAAGCGAAACCCGTCGTTCCTCGCGCGCCGGCAGCAGCACCTGACATTCGACGCATCGACACGGCTGGCGCCGCCGGCGTCCAACAACGTGTCGGCCGGACTCGCGGCGTACCAGAATGAAAACCACTGGTATTTCCTGAATGTCCGGCGCATCGACGGCGGACTGCGCGTGTCGCTCGAGCGCCGCGCCGGCAGCGACCTCAAGGTGTTCGTATCCGAAACGCTGCCCGCGGTGCCCTGGATCAACCTGCGCGTCAGCGGCGTGCGCGACCGGTACTCCTTCCACTACGACACCGGGCAGGGTTGGCAGCCGCTGCGCGAAAACGATGATGGTTCTCTGCTTAGCACGGAGGTCGCCGGCGGTTTCGTCGGCGCCGTGCTCGGTCCTTACGCAAGACAGGAATGAAGATGAACAAAGCATTTCTCAACATCGTCGGCGGCGCACTGCTGCTCGCGTCCGCCCAAGGCTTTGCACAAGCGCCCGCCGCGAGCACGGAGGAATGGGTCACGCTGTTCAACGGCAAGGACCTCACTGGCTGGACGCCGAAGATCACAAAACACGAATTCGGCGAAAATTTCGGCAACACCTTCCGTGTCGAAGACGGCCTGCTCAAGGTGCGCTACGACAAGTACAAGAGCTTCGACGGACAGTTCGGCCATCTTTTCTGGAAGACGCCGTATTCCTATTACAAGCTCGTGGTCGAGTATCGTTTCGTCGGCGAGCAGGCGCCCGGCAATCCGGGAGCCTGGGCCCTCCGTAACAGCGGCGCGATGCTGCATTCTCCGGATCCGCGCAACATGCCACGCGATCAGACCTTCCCGATCTCCATCGAAGCGCAGTTCCTCGGCGGCGCGAGCGACGGCAAGCCCCGCCCGACCGTGAACATGTGCAGCCCAGGCACGGAAGTCGTGTTCAAGGGGACTATCTACCCGGAACATTGCCTGAACTCTGCCTCGAAGACTTACGATGGCGATCAGTGGGTGCGCGCGGAAATGGTCGTGCACGGCGCGGGCACCGTCACGCACTACGCCAATGGCGAGAAGGTGCTCGAATATTCGCTGCCACAGTTCGGCGGCGCCCAGGTCGACAATTACGACACGACGACCAAGCCCGACGGCAAACTCATCGAAGGCGGTTACATCTCGCTGCAAAGCGAATCGCACCCGATCGACTTCCGCAAGGTCGAGCTGCTGAACCTCGCCGGCTGCGCCGACCGCAAGGCGACCAACTACAAGAGCTACTACGTCAAACACGTGCCGGAGGACTGCAAGTTCGCGGACGGCGTGAAACCGGCGATGCGCCGCCCCGGCGAATATCCGCTCATGCCGGATTCGCTGCCGCAACCAGGCGTGCCGAAAGGCCGGCTCGAAGGGCCGTTCGAGTTCCTGAGCCAGGTGATTCCGAACACGGTGCGGCAGTACTGGATCTACGTGCCCGCGCAGTACAACGACAAGAAACCCATACCGGCCAACGTGCTGGTGTTCCAGGACGGACAACGCGCGACGAATCCGGAAGGCAGCCTGCGCGTTCCGCAGGCCATGGAAAACATGATGGCGAAGGGCAAGATGCCGACGACCATCGGCGTGTTCGTCACGCCGGGAAATCTGAGCGGCACCTACCCGACGAATCTCGGCATGAGCAATCCGAACAACCGGCGCTACGAATACGACGTGCTGGACGATCGCTACGCGCGCCTCCTCATCGACGAACTGCTGCCCGAAATCGGCAAGAAGTACCGTCTGACGGACGACCCGGAGAAACGCGCCATCGGCGGCACGTCGAGCGGGGCGATCGCGGCGTTCACCGTGGCGTGGCAGCGGCCCGACTACTTCCGCCGCGTGATCAGCATGATCGGCAGCTACACGTCGATCGGCTATCTACCCGCGGCCGACGGCAAGCCGATGGTGCCGGGCGGCGACCTGTACCCGACGTTGATCCGCAAGAATCCCATCAAGCCGATCCGCATCTATCTGCAGGACGGCGACAAGGATCTCTCGAACGAACACGGCAACTGGTTCCTCGCGAACCAGCAGATGTTGTCGGCGTTCGAGTATGCGAATGCCAAGGCCGACAAGGACGGCACGCTGGGCGCGCGTTACGAGCTGAAACACAACTGGGGCGATGGCGCGCATTCCGATCAGCACGGCGGCGCGCTGCTGCCCGAAATCCTCGAGTGGATCTGGCTCAACGACTAGTCGACCGGTTGGGTGCCGGGTGAGAATTCGCGGAGTTAGCGCGGAACTTGCGAATTCAGCGCGCCCGTTGCGCTAACTCCGCGAATTCTCACCCGGCACCGACCACTACGCTCGCGGGCGGGGCTCGGGGCGGGCGGGGACCGAGCCGCGCGTCAGCAGGAATCGCGTGAGTCGCGGGAAGTGCCGCGCGAACGCGATGAATACCTTGGCGTGAAAGGTCACCACGACCTCCTTGCGGCCACGCAGGATGCCGCGCGCCATGATGCGCGCGGCGGTTTCGGTCTTCATGCGCAACCAGGCAGGGATCGGGTCCTCGACATGTGGATGCAGGCCGCCGCGATTGTCGACGCGGCGGATGTCCGAATCCACGTATCCTGGCGAAATCAGCGTGACACCGATGCCCGCATGCTTGAGATCTCCGTGCAGCGCTTCCGCGAACGCACGCACCGCGAACTTGCTCATGGCGTAGGCCGAACTCCCGCCGAGCGAGATGTGGCCCGCGACGCTCCCCATGATGACGAAGCGCCCGCGCGTCCTGCGCAGACCCTCGAGCGTTTCGTAAAAGGTGCGCAACACGCCGAATAGATTGGTCTCGAACTGGCGTTGATAATCCGCCAGCGTGAGCCGCTGCACATTGCCCGCCACGCCGAATCCCGCGTTGGCCACCACGATGTCGGGAACGATGCCCTGCGCGGCAAGTTCCGCCACGACGCCGCCGATGTCGCCATCGACCGTGACGTCCCCACGATGCGCGCTCGCATGCCCTCCGGTGGTGCGAATCTCGTTCGCCAGCGCCTCGAGTTGCTCGACACGGCGGGCCACGAGCACGACCCGCAGGCCGCGGCGCGCGAATTCGCGCGCGAGACCGGCTCCAATTCCCGACGACGCACCGGTGATCAGAACGGTAGATGGGGTGTTCATGTTGGCATTCATGGCGGCAGTGTCTCAGGTTTTGACCGCCGCGCGTTCCTGTGTTGTAGTCGCGCCGTAGCTTGTAGTTTGGATAACAACAATCAAGATTCCGCCGGACGGGCGCCTGCCGCTGTGATTGCGAAAATGAACACACCCCAGGAACTGTACGCCGCGGTGAAGCCCGACCTCGGCGCGCTTGCCGGTCCGCTGTTCGAACTATCTGAAAAGAAACTCCGCGAACGCGGCTACTTCCTGCCCCACGCGGCCGTGTTGACCACCGAAGGCCGTGTCGCGCTGCTCGATGCCATGTGCAGCACACCCGGCGGGTTCGCGAATTCGGACCACATCCTGCCGATGCTGCGCAGTGGGCTGCGTTCGATGGCGTACGAGCGCGATCTCAAGGCGATCGCCGTCGCGGAAATCGTCGCGTCGATTCCCGATCGCGAGCAAACGCGCGCGATCAAGGTGCTGATCGAACACAAGCTCGGATTGACGCTGGTGCTCTACCTGCCGGTTTCGCAGGGCGACAGCGGCGAGTACCACTTCGGCAAGACCGTCACCTTTTTCACGGAAGCCGAAATCAACGCCTGGGCCAACCCGTAGGCTGACTCGCGTTGTCTTGTGAGCGCCGGGCAATTACCTTGGTGCGATGACAAAACGAATCACCCTGTGGCTGCTCGCCGGCGGCCTGTTCGCGACCTCCTCTTTCCCCGCGATCGCCTGCGAGATCGTCTCGAAGATCGACTCCCCGCAAGCCGCATATGCCGCGCGCCGTCTGCAGGCCACATTCGACGCACCCGGGATGAAACCGGCCAGGCGTTGCGTCATCACACTCACGATCGATCCGGCGCTCGGCGCCGAAAGCTTTTCGATCGTCGCGCAGGGCTCCCGCGTCACGATCAGCGGCGGTGATGCGCGCGGGCTCATCTACGGTGCGCTCGACGCGCGCGAACAGCTCCTCGGCGGCATTCCCAGCGGCAGACTCGCCGCGGCGCCGCGCAAGCCCGCGCTGGAATTTCGCGGCATCAAGTTCAATACGCCCTGGGATACGTACCGGCCAAGCTCGGCGCTCGATCAGCACTACGATACCGCGCGCGATCTGAAATTCTGGGAAGGTTTCCTCGACATGATGGTCGAGAACCGTTTCAACGCGGTCAGCCTTTGGACCATGCACCCGTTCACGTACATGATCCGGCCGAAGAATTTCCCCGAGGCCAGCAAGTGGTCCGACGCGGAATTCGCCGAGTGGCAGAACCTTTACCGCGGCATCTTCCACCTCGCGAAGGAGCGCGGTCTCGATACCTACATCGTGTTCTGGAGCATCTTCGTCAGCGAGGAATTCGCAAAGGCGCACGACGTCGCGAGCAAGAACTTCTACCCGCACTACTACGTCGATGGCGACACGTCGGCGGTCACCAAGCGCTACTTGCGCGAAAGCGTGCGGCAGATGATCGAGGAGTATCCCGACCTCGACGGCATCGGTGTCTCGCATGGCGAAGGCATGGGCGGCATGACGCCGCTCGAGCGGCAGCAGTTCGTCGACGAGGTGTACGTCGCGGGGGCGCTGGAGGCAAAACGCGATCAACCGGTGAAACTCATCCATCGCGTGCCTTTCTCGTCTGGACTTTCCTCCGGTCCCGGCGTCAGCAAGGACGTCGAAACTGTCACCCGCGCCGCGATGGAAAAACTCGGCGACAAGTTCGCGGGGCCCATCTGGGTGGAGATGAAGTTCAACTGGTCGCATGGCCATTCGACGCCGAAACTCGTGAAGGTGCACGGCGGCGCGCTCGGCGACACGTATTTCAAACCCCTGCCGACCAACTACAAGATCGTCTGGCAGATCCGCAACGAGGATTTCTTCGCGTTGCGCTGGGGAGTGCCCGATTTCATCCGGCAGCACATCGCTCTCAACGGCCCTGGCGATGGGGAGAAACCATACGTCGGCGGCTACTTCATCGGCTCCGAGACCTACATCCCGGCGCTCGACTACTTCACGGCTCTCGAACATCCGCAATGGCGCTGGGCATTCGAGCGGCAATGGCTGTTCTACAAACTCTGGGGCCGGCTGCTGTACGACCCCGCGACTCCCGACACCGTATTCGCGCGGGAATTCACGCGCCGTTATGGCCATGCCATCGGCAAGGACGGCGGCGCCCAACTGCTCGAAGCCTTCGCGCTCGCGTCGAACACGCAGCTGCGGCTCGCGTCCTTGTTCGATTCGCGCTGGGATTTCACGCTGTACAGCGAAGGTTTCCTCGCACTGCAAGGTGAGCACACCAACTACATCGGCGTCGACGCGCTGATCAAGCAGCCGACGATGGACCCGGATTACGTCGGCGTCGCCGAATACGTGCGCACGACACTGGCGGGCGGCAAGTTCGCGGAGCATCGGATCACGCCGGCGCGATTGGCCGACATGCTCGAACGCGACTGCCGCCAGGCGCTGGCGCGGGTCGAGAAGATAGACACACGTGGCGACACCGCCCTGCAGTACGAAGTCGCCGATATCAAAGCCTGGGCCTACCTCGGCCTGCACCTGGCCGAAAAGCTGCGGGGCGCGATCTCACTCGAAACCTTCCGCGCAACCGGGAAGGAGTTGCATCGTGAGCAGTCCATCGGACATCTCGAACAGGCGCTCGCGAACTGGGATGAAGTGACCCGGCTCACGCGCCCGCTCTACAAGGACATGCGCCTCACCCATTACAACGGCAATGCCTTCGATGCGAATCCGGACAATCTTTTTCACTGGGCGCGTATCCGCGACGAAGTCGCGCGCGACGTCGCAGTGGCGCGCAACGCCACACCCCGCGCCATCCCCTGAATCCGAATGAAGATCCTCCTCAACATCGACGTGCCGGATCTGGCCGCTGCCATCGACTTCTACACCGCCGCTCTCGGTCTCCAACACAACCGGACACTCGACGACGACGTCGCCGAGCTCACGGGTGCAGCGGCGACAATCTATCTACTTCACAAGGAAGCCGGCACGCGAGCCGTGAGTACGCCGCCGATCTCCCGCGACTACATGCGCCATTGGACACCCGTGCACTTCGACCTGGTGGTGGACGACGTCGATGCCGCGGCAAGCCGTGCGATGGCGGCCGGCGCCGTGCGCGAGACCGGGCACATCGACTGGCGTGGCTCGCGTTGCGTGAGCTTCCGCGATCCTTTCGGTCATGGTTTCTGCTTCATCCAGTTCGAACACGGCACTTACTTGTAGAAGGACCGCGGGTCGCTCCTTCGACCCGCGGCCCAGGTCGCCGACGCTTTCCCTGCGTCTACAGCGAGAACAACGAAGAAACATGTGTGATGACGAACATCGTCAGTCCCCCGCATGCGACCGCTAACAACACGGCGGCAAGACGACGCCGCATGGACATTCCATTGTCTACGAGCATGAATTTTTCCCCTTCCTTGATCGACTACCCGGCGGACGCCGCGCGCGCACGCCACCCCTCGCAATTCGCGAACATCCTCCCGTAGGAGGCTGTTTTCAACGTGACGCCATTAGGGGACGTGGACCGCGCGCAACAGTGGTGGGGATTACGCGACCCGGGATTTGTCGTCGAGCTGCGCGACCGCGCGCCGCGAAGCGAAATGCCGATAACTTTCAATCACGAACGACGCAAGCTCCCGATCGGTGAATCCCTGGCCCAGGTCGAGCGCGATCCAGCCGTTGTGTCCCATGTACGCCGGGATCGAAATGCGCGGATCCATTTCGAGCGGTCCCTGACGTTCGATGCCCACCCAGACGGACGCCGTCAGCCCCTTGCCGTAGTCGTACAGGGTCGCAAAGCCGCGCTTCCCGACGCGCCAGACCGGCGTGCCGAACTGCAATCCCTCGCTGGTCTCGGGCAGCGCGAGACAGATACGCCGCATGGCCTCGAGCGCCCGCAACGCGCGCGGGGTTTTCATGCGATCGATCTCCGCGGGCTTCATGCGGCGGGTCGGCGCCGCGCTGGCCGGCGCCTTTGCCGCGCGCGCCACGAATTGCGCCGGCGAACTGTTGACGTACGCCATGTGAACGAGCTCGACGACGCGTTTCCACGAGAACCCGCGGTTGAGTTCGACGCCTATCCACCCGGAGGGCCCGACGTACTGCGGCTTGAAGATGTGTTTCGGCGCGGAGGTGATGAGGCGCGACTGTTCGATGGCGGGAGTGTTGAGCCACAGCGCCACGCGCCCATCGCCGTGATGGTTGAGCGCGAACACCGCGAATACCTTGCCCTTGCGCGCACCCAGGCGAGCGCGATAGTTAGGTGATCCGTGCGACTCGAATTCCTCGACTTCCGGAAACGCGAGGCACAGCTCGCGCACCGCCTGCGGAATGGATCTCGACTTGGCCATGGTGGAACGACCTCGCGGCTTCAGATCATTCCCAGTAGACAGGCTTCTTCATCTGCGACACCGGCACGCAACCGTGGAATGCGCCCGGCACTGCGACGTAATCCATGTTCTCGTTGATGCCCACTTCCGAGGTGAAAAACCCCAGCAACGTGAGTTCGCGCGCCATGAGGATGAACGGCTTGGGGCCGGCGCCCTCGGCCAGCGCATTCTCGAGAGTCTTCTGCACGAACGCCGTGCGCGCCGCGAGATCCTGTTCGAGGAACGGCTTGTCACCCGCCGCCTGAGCCGCGGCCTGAAACTCCCCGCACCCAGATGTGAAGCGCCGCTGCGTTTCCGTGTCGTACACCGCGCCCAGCGCCTGGTCGATGAAGGCGGGCACTCCGGCATCTTTCGCGCCGCTCGTATCGGTGCGCGGAATCATGATCTCCGCGATGTCCGCGATCAGCGCGAATTGATCCGCGCTCAGTGTCTTCGGCAGATACCCGGCAGCGCCCGGCACCGCCTCCTTCGCCGAACATCCCTGCATGATGGCGAGCGCCGCGGGCGCCGACACGGCGCCGCCGAGCAGCCAGGCCGCGCGCTTCAGGATCTCGCGCCGTTTCACCAGTTCCTGCGAGTCGTTCATAGATTGCCCTTCTTGAGTTCCGCCACCGCGTGATCGACCGCACGCGCGGTGAATGCCATGTAAGTGAGCGACGGGTTCTGGCAGGCCGACGACACCATGAACGAACCATCGGTCACGAACACGTTCTTGCAGGCGTGCACCTGGTTGAATTTGTTCAGCACCGACTTACGGGGATCCGCGCCCATGCGTGCCGTGCCCATCTCGTGGATGCTGTTGCCGACGTTGTAGTTGTCGCTGCGCACGGAGACGTTCTTGTAGCCGGCCGCCTCGAGCATCTCGCCGGCGTCGTTGCGCATGTCTTCCTGCATCTTGAGCTCGTTGTCGCGCACGACCGCGCTGATCGCGAGCATCGGCAACCCGTGTTTGTCCTTCTTCGTGCGATCGAGCGTCGCGTGATTCTCGTGGTACGGCAGGATCTCGCCGAACGCGGTCATGCTGATGCCCCAGGGACCCGGCTCGCGCACCGCCTGCTTGAGTTCCGCGCCGATCAGCGCGCTGTCGTTGAAGCGCGAGTATCCCGCGCGCTGCGCACGGCCCTGGTAACCGAAACCGCGTAGATAGTCGCGCTTGTCCTTGCCGACGTTGCGATACCGCGGGATGTAGAAACCATTCGGACGGCGGCCGGTATACGCGGTGTCGAGGAACCCTTCGACCGAGGCGCTCGAACCGCCCGGTTTGTTGTGATCCATGATGTTGTGGCCGAGCTCGCCCGAATCATTGCCGAAGCCGTTCGGGAAACGAGTCGAGGTCGAGTTCAGCAGGATGAACGCGGAGCCCAATGCGGACGCGCACATGAAGATGACCTTCGCGAAGTACTCGCTCTGCTTGCCGGTATTCGCGTCGAGCACGCGCACGCCGGTCGCCTTACCCTTGTCGTTGTCGTAGATGACTTCGTAAACGATCTGGTCAGCCAGCAGGGTCATGTTGCCGGTGCGCTCCGCCGAAGGCAGCGTCGCGGACACCGAGCTGAAATATCCGCCATACGGACAGCCGCGGATGCACAGGTTGCGGTACTGGCAGGTGGCTCGCTGCGGACTCTCGTTGTGTTTGAGCGGCGCCGTGAGATTCGCGGTGCGCCCGATGATGAGCCGGCGCTGCAGTTTATCGCCGAGCCGTTTCTGGAAATCCATCTCGACGCAGTTGAGCTCCATCGGCGGCAGGAACTGGCCGTCCGGCAATTGCGCGAGGCCGTCAGTGCTGCCGCTGATACCGGCGAAGGTCTCGACCTTGTCGTACCAGGGCGCAATCTCGTCGTAACTCACGGGCCAGGGAATTGCGATGCCCTCTTTCGCGTTGGCCTCGAAATCGAGCGGACTCAGCCGGTAGCTCTGGCGCGCCCATAACAACGAACGGCCGCCGACGTGATATCCGCGCAGCCAGTCGAAGGGTTGGCTTTCGACATAAGGATGTTCGATGTCGTCGACGAACCAGTGTTCGTTCGCGGGCGTCGGGTAACTGGTACGGGACTGGACCGGTTTGCGGCGGCGGATTTCCTGGGTGATGCGGTTCCCGTTCGGCAGCTCCCAGGGAGTTTTTGTCGCGGTGGGATATTCGCCGTGCCGCACCATTCGGCCGCGATCGAGCACCAGCGTCTTGAGTCCCTTTTCGGTCAGTTCCTTGGCGGCCCAGCCTCCGCTGATTCCCGTGCCCACGACGATCGCGTCAAACGAATTCGTTTCCATGCTCTACTAACACCCTCGTAACTGTTCGGCATGTTCGGCGCGGCATTATGGACTACTTGCGCGTATTGCTGGTTCCGTTCCAGGTGACGTCGCTCATCCTGGTCGCCATCTTTTCGCTGCTGCTCGCGGCGTTCGACCTTGCGGGTTTCTACGGCGCCATTGCGGGGCTGTTCCTGCAGATCTGGATGTTGAAGTACTGCTACGTGCTGATCGAACACGTGGCGGAAGGCTCGATGGATCCCCCGGTCATGTCATCGGACATGCTGAGCCCGTTCGAAGCCCGGCCCTGGGTGCAACTCATCATCGTCATCGCGGGCGCCACGCTTTGTCTCGCGATTGGCGGTGCCCTGGGCGCGATCCTGGGCGTGTTTCTGCTCGCGTTGCTGCCGGCCTCGATCGCGATTCTCGGTTTCGGCGAGCAGTACTTCCAGGCGGTGAATCCCCGAACGCTGTTCCGCGTGATCCGCGGGCTCGGCTCGCTGTACCTGGCGTTGCTCGCGGCGATGCTCGTGTATGCCGCGATCATCGCGCTCGTGGTGAGCAGCGGCATGTGGCGGATCGGCGTGCATGCCGTGCATCTGCTCTGCCAGCTTTCGTTCTTCAGTCTCATCGGCGGGTGCATGTACCTGCGCCGCCGGCAGCTCGGCTACGAGCCCATCCACAGTCCCGAACGCTCAGCGCAGAAGGAAGAAAACGAACGCGTAAAACAGCGCGCACGTATGGTCGACGAAGTGTTCCAGCTCGCGCGCGTTGGACGCCAGGTGGACGCAACCGCGCCGCTCGCGCACTGGCTGCGAGATCTCGACGCGGAACATGCCTGCCGCGACGCGTACTACATCGCCGAGCAGATGCTCCGCTGGGAAAATCCCGCGGCAGTGAACACCATCGGCAGCACGCTGATCCGGCACCTGCTGCGTTTCGGCCGGCCCGACGCCGCGCTCGCGGTGTTCGAGCGACTGCGCTCGGCGACGCCACAATTCACGATGGATTCCGCCGGGGATCTGCGCACCCTGGCCGAATTCGCCGACAGCCTGGGTCGCGAGGAACTCGCGGCCTCGATGCGGCTGGAAACACCCGTCCACCACGCCTGACATGACAGTTGTCAGCACCCGCGGCTGACGAGTTCGACTGAACACTTGAGGCCCGGCGCGGGATGATTCCTTCCATGGAGGGAATCATGTCTCAACCCGCACTCGCCAGCCTCGATGGCGCACGCAAGACCTACGGAAAACTCAATGCGCTCGACGGCTTCGACTTTGTCGCGAACCGCGGTGAACTGACCGCATTGCTCGGCCCCAACGGCGCCGGCAAGTCCACCGCGATCTCCATCTTGTTAGGCCTGCAACGCACCGATTCCGGAAACGCGCAACTCTTCGGGCATGACCCGCAGGAAATCGAGGGGCGCCGCCGGATCGGCATCATGATGCAGGAGGTGGCGCTGTCCAGTGTCCTGCGCCCACGCGAAATGCTCGCGCAGGTGGCGAGTTACTACCCGACACCGTACGAACCGGAACAGGTGCTGGCACGGCTGTCGCTGGAAAAAATCGCGCAGCGTCCCTACGGCAAACTTTCCGGCGGACAGAAGCGCCAGGTGCAGTTCGCGCTGGCCATCGTCGGACGCCCCGAATTGCTGTTCCTCGATGAACCCACCGTCGGTCTCGACATCCAGGCGCGCGAGGCGCTCTGGAAGGTCGTCCGCGAACTCAAACACGAGGGCTGCTCGATCGTGCTCACGACTCACTACCTCGAGGAGGCCGAGGCGCTGGCCGATCGCGTCGTCGTGATGGCGCGCGGCCGGAAGGTCACCAGCGGCACCGTCGAAGACATCCGCGGCCACGTATCCCGCAAGCAGGTCAGTTTTCAGAGCCGCCTGGCGCCGGAACTGCTGCGCGCCTGGCCGGAAGTGCTGCAACTCGACGTCGAGCAGGATCGCTTCCGGGTCTCCACGCGAAATGCCGAGGCCTTGCTCGCGCGCCTCTTCCGCGAGGACCCGGATCTCAAGGACATCGAGGTGCGCCGCGCCGGCCTCGCCGAGGCATTCACCGAGCTCACCACCGAAAGCAAGCCGGAGTCCCTGTCTTGAACGCACACATCACACCGGCCATGCCCGCGGCGCGCACCTGGAGCGCCTATCTGGGCGACATCCGCATCGAGTTCCTGAAGTCGCTGCGCACGCCGGCCTTCGCGGTGCCGACTTTGTTCTTCCCCATCATGTTCTACGGGTTGTTCGGCATCCTGCTCGGCAGTCTGCGGGGCAATGGCGCGATGGCCCAGTACACGTTCGCCACCTACGGCGTGTTCGGCGCGATGGGTCCCGGCCTGTTCGGCTTCGGCGTATCACTTGCGATCGAACGCGAGCAGGGGCTGCTCATGTTCAGGCAGGCGCTGCCGCAGCCAGCGGGTTCCTATCTATTCGCGCGCGCGGTGATGGCGATGATGTTCGTCGCGATCATCTCGGTGTTGCTGCTGATCCTCGCGGTCTTCGTTGCCAAGGTGCCGCTGACCTTCGCGCAGGCCGTGAAGATCTTCTTCGTCAACGTGCTCGGCACGCTGCCGTTCTGCGCCATCGGCCTCGCGGTGGGTTCGTGGGTGTCCGGCCAGGCCGCGCCCGCGATCGTCAATCTGGTCTTCCTGCCGATGGCGTTCCTGTCGGGGCTCCTGTTCCCCATGCAGATGCTGCCGAAGTTCATCACCGATATCGCGCCGGTATGGCCGGCGTTTCATCTCTCGCAGATTGCGCTCGGCACAGTCGGTGGCCCCTCCACCGGCACGACTGCCAGTCACGTTGCGGCGCTCACCGGGACGACAGTCATCTTCTTCTGGCTCGCGATGCGACGGCTGAACAGCGGCGGCTTCCGGCTGCTGGGTGAGCCGCGCAAGCGGGGCTCGATCCCGCTGCGCCGTATCGCGACCGCGATCGTATTGTGGGGCTCCGTCGGGCTGGTGGTCGCCGGCGTCATGAACGGCAACGCAAAGATCGAGGAAGCCGCGGCCGCACCGGACTCCGCGGCAGGCTCGAATGGAACGTCGGCCGCAGCGGGCGCGGCTTCGAACGCTTTGCCGCTCGGCGTACCCGCGCCGCAGGCCGGACTGATTGCCGACTTCGACAAGGGAACCGCCACGGCGCAGTACGGCATCGGCTTCGCCGACACCGCGGACAACATCCAGGGCGGCACGTCACGTGCCGCGATCAAGGTCGTGACCGGCGGCGCCGATGCTTCGACTTCCGCGCTCGAGATATCGGGCGCCATCGGACCCGGCGCGCCGTATCCCTGGGCGGGGGCTATCTTCTTCCCGAACGGGCCCCCGATGACCGGCGCGATGGACTACTCACACCACACCACGCTGAGCTTCCAGGCCCGCGGCGACGGCAAACGCTATGTCGTCATGTTTTTCGCCGGCAATGAGCAGATCCCATCCACCTATCCGTTCGACGCGGGGCCCGAATGGCGCACGGTGAATGTGCCGCTCGCGGACTATGTCACCGACCTCAAGCGCGTGCGCGGCATCGGCATCGTGTCCAATGGCCCGCCGGGTGAATTCAGGCTGCAGGTCGACAGCGTCAACATGCGTTAGGATTCCCGCCGTCATGACTCCCACCCAACTCATCAACAGCATCAAGGATCCGCCGGCGACCTCGATGGTCGGCTACATGACGCGTTCGGAAGGTGGCGTGCTGCGGCACATGCCGTTCGTGATCCTGGTCAACCTGGCCTGGATATTCTGCTGGCCGCTGATCGCGCACGCGTCATTCGTCGAGGTGATCCTGCCGACGCTGCTCACCCTGCCATTCTTCCTCTATCTGCATCTGTGCACCTATTTCTATGGGGGCCCGGTGTCGGTGCGGGTGCGGTACATCGCCGGTGTTTTCCTGCTGGCCTTCGTTCTCGCGCCGTTCAATATCGCCTCCCTCGGCTACCTGATCTTCGGCTTCTTCAGCATCGCGTTCTCGGTACCGGTGCGCACCGGCTGGAAGGTGATTGCCGCGGCCATCGCATTGTTCTGGGTGGAGATGTTCCTGCTCGATCACCAACAGTCCACGATGCTGAGTGTGCTGGTGCCAGCCCTCCTGCTCGGCATCTCGGCGATCTACACCTCCTACACCACCTGGCAGAAGATCCAGCTGCGGCGCAGCGACGCGGAAATCCTGCGGCTCGCGACGCTGGCCGAGCGGGAGCGTATCGGGCGCGACCTGCACGACTTGTTAGGTCACACCCTTTCGGTCGTCGCGCTCAAGTCCGAGCTCGCGCGCAAACTCATCGATCGCGATCTCGATGCCGCGCGCCGTGAAATACACGAGGTCGAACGCGTGGCGCGCGACTCACTCGCGCAGGTCCGCAACGCCGTTTCCGGAATCCGCAACACGGCGCTGTCGGCCGAACTCGTCGCGGCGACCGCGCTGCTCGAGGCGCAGGGCGTCAAGGTCAAGTGCGAAACGGAAAACGTGAAGTTGCCTCACGACCGTGAAACCGCGTTGGCGCTCAGCCTGCGCGAAGCGGCGACGAACATCCGCCGCCATGCCAGCGCCACCGGCGTGACGATCCGCGTGCGCAACGAACCCAGAAGCGTGATCGTGGAAGTCGCCGATGACGGCCGCGGTGGCCGCATCGTGCCCGGCAACGGACTCAACGGCATGCGCGAACGCCTCGACAGCGTCGGCGGCACACTCGCGCTGATGCCCAACGAGGAAGGCGGGACGTTGCTGCGCGCCTCGGTTCCGGCCGCTGCGTGAAGTCGCCATGATCCGCATACTGCTCGCCGAGGATCAGGCCATGGTGCGCGGCGCCCTCGGTGCGTTGCTGAAGATGGAGCGCGACATCGAGCTGCTCGGCACCGCGGCCGACGGCGCACAGGCGCTGATCGAATGCCGCCGACTGCGGCCCGACATCGTAGTCACCGACATCGAGATGCCCGGGCTCACCGGCATAGAGCTCGCGCAGAAAATCCAGGAAGAAGCTCTGCCCTGCAAGGTCGTGATCGTCACCACCTTCGCGCGCCAGGGCTACCTGCGGCGCGCGCTCGACGCCGGCGTCAAAGGCTATCTACTCAAGGATTCCCCGGCCGAGAAACTCGCCGAGGCGCTGCGCAGCGTGAGCCGCGGCGGCCGGGCGATCGACCCGGCGCTGGCGGTGGAAGCCTGGAACGAATCCGATCCGCTCAACGATCGGGAGCGGCAGACCCTGCGCCTGTCGGGCGAAGGTTTGTCCGCGCCACAGATCGCCGAGCAACTGGGCCTGTCCGCGGGCACCGTACGCAATTATCTGTCCGAAGCCATCGGCAAGCTCGGCGCCAACAATCGCATCGACGCCTATCGACTCGCGCGCCAGAGGGGCTGGCTCTAGCGGTGGTGCCGGGAAGGGATTCCCGGGATTGGCGCCATCTTTCACGGGGAGTTACATGACGATCGACGAAGCACAGGCGGACATGCGCCACGCGTATTTTGGCGGCGCCACCGGGATATTCGCCTCGGCGCTGGCCTGGCTGGCGGCGGCGCTGGTGGCGCACCTCGTGAGCCCGCGGGGTGGCATTGCGACACTTTTCATCGGCGGCATGCTGATTCACCCGGTGGCGATATTGCTGTCGAAGCTGGCCGGCAGGCCGGGAGCACACGGCAAGGCCAACCCGCTCGGCCGCCTCGCGATCGAAACCACTGTCTGGATGCTGCTCGCGATTCCACTCGCGTTCCTGCTCGCGTTCCAGCGCGCGGAGTGGTTCTTCGTCGCGATGCTCGTGACGATCGGCGGTCGCTATTTCACGTTCGCGACGCTGTACGGCATGCGCGTCTACTGGGTCTGTGGTCTGGCGCTGGCGTCCGCGGCGTTCGCCCTCGCGGCGCTCAATGCGAACAGCACGCTCGCCGCCCTGGCGGGCGGAGTGATCGAACTGGTCTTCGCCGGCGTCGTCTTCGTGATGGTCCGGCGCGGCGCGGCGCAATCGGCGACCGCGTGAGAGCCTATCCGCGGCCGATGTAGGGCATCTTCGGCGGCAGGATGGTCATGAACTGGATGTTCGCGCCCAGCGGTAGTTTGGCCATGTGCAACACCGCGTCGGCGACGTGTTGCACGTCCATCATCGCCTCCTGCTGCGGCAGAGCCGTGGCAAGCTCCGTGAGCGCATTGCCGATGTCGATCTGCCCGACCGCGATGTCGTACTTGCGGCCGTCGAGCGAGCTCGACTTGGTGAGCCCCGTGATGCCGTGCTTCGAGGCGGTATAGGGCGCCGAGTTCGCGCGCGGCACGTGCGCCGAAATCGAGCCGTTGTTGATGATGCGGCCGCCGCGCGGCGCTTGCGCTTTCATGATCCGGAATGCCTGCTGCGTGCACAGGAACGCGCCCGTGAGGTTGGTGTCGATCACGCGCCGCCACTGCTCGAAGGCCAGGTCCTCGAGATTCACGCTCAATGGGGTGCCGACACCGGCGTTGTTGAACAACACGTCCAGGCGGCCGAATTTCGCGACGCAGGCATCGAACATCGCGCGCACGTCGTCAGGCTGCGTGACGTCGGCCTCGACGACCAGCGAATCCGTACCGGCCCCGGCCGCGGACGCCACCGCCGCGAGCTTGTCGCGCTCCCGCCCGGCCAGCACCACGCAAAACCCGTCGCGCAGGAACGTAAGGGCCGTCGACTTGCCGATACCGCTCCCGGCGCCGGTGATGAGCGCCACCTTCTGTCCGGACATCGTCTCCCCTCTCTTCTAACTATTCGCTAGCTGTCGCCGCGTTGCGCGGAGATCTCCTCGATCGCGCCCTCGTCATTGACGCGCAGCGTCATTTCGATGGGTTGGCAGCACACCTGGCAGTCCTCCACGTAGCTGCAAGAGCCCGCGCTCGCATCGGCGCTTGTCTCGAATGCTTCACCGCAATACGGACAACTCACCGTCACGAACTCCGTTCCGGCGCCGCTGTCCACTTCAGCAGAATCCGCACCGATCACGGGGTCGAGCCCGTAAAGCGCATCGACTTCTGCATCGGTCAGGGCGGCATCGGCAAATGGTTTTTCGGGAGAGCTCATGGCGTCACGCGCAGGAATGATGGCACGACTGGCGTTGCTCGTCGGCGCCACTTTCCTGATGGCCGCCACCAAATGGGCTTGCGTGTCCAACACGATGGATCCCATAGACAGCCCTGATGATTCCGACACCACCTTCCTGTGCACTCTGACACTGCATTCCACCAGCGCTGGAACGACGGCCAGTTTCGTGTTTGGCGAGCCCATCCGGTTCGACCTCGAGGTCCGCAATCTCACCGGGCGCACGGTGCAGGTGCAGTTCGACGACGCGCAGATCTATGACTTCGTGGTCGTGGATGCCGGTTCGAGCCGGGTCCACTGGCAGTGGTCCGCCAACCAGGCATTCGCCCAGATGCTCAGCGAACAAACCTTTGTGCCCCATTCCAGCAAGACCTTTTCATACACCTGGAATGGGCAGCTCGAAGACGGCTCTCAATTGCCAGCGGGCTCCTACCGCGCGCGCGGCGTGATGGTTTTCGACGAATTCTTCGCCGACCCGCTGGCGCCGGGCGAAATGGGCTCGGCGCTCCAAAGCTTCACCGTCCGTTGACCGCCCCAGGCTTTTTTCGACTCCGGGTGCACCCGGCCGACCCGGGCCGCCCGTATGGTTGGCAGGCACACACAATCAGGAGCCTGCCCGTGAAAATCGCCTCCGTCGCCGTTGCACTCGCCGCCACCGCCGCCCTCGCCGCTTCGGCCATGACACCGTCCCAGGCCGCTGCCGCCGGCCCTGAATTGCGGATCCCCGATTTCAGCCACCTGCGCGCCAAGGCCGTGGATTCGGTCGACATCACGCTCGATGGCTTCCTGCTGCGTACCCTATCGAAACTCGCCGAGTCCGCGGACGACACCGACGCCGCCGCGCTCAGCATGCTCGGAGACATCAAGTCCGTGCAGGTCCGCACCTTCCGCTTCGACGTCGATGGCGCCTACGACAAGGCCGACATAGACGCCGTTCGCAGCCAGCTCTCGACACCGGGCTGGAGCGCCCTCGTGCAGTCACGCAAGCGCGAACCGCGCGAGGACGTGGACGTCTTCATCCGCATGGTGGGTGACCGGATCGAGGGGCTCGCCGTGGTCGCGAGCGAGCCGCGCGAATTCACCATCGTGAGCGTGATCGGCAACATCGACATCGACAAGATCGCGAAGCTCGAAGGACAATTCGGCATCCCGAAGGTGAGCCGGAACGACTGACACATGCGGACGGACCGTGACTCTTCTCGCCGCGCAATCGATGACTGACACGCTGCTGCCGCGCGCGCGTGCCGGAGACGCCGAGGCCTTCGCGACCATCGTGCGGCAGCATCAGTCCACCGTGTTCAGCATCGGCCTGCGGATGTTCAACCGCCGCGACGCGGCCGAGGACCTCGCGCAGGACGTGTTCCTGCAGTTGTACCGCAAGCTCGCGAACATCGAATCGCCTGAGCATCTCGGCTTCTGGCTGCGACGGGTCGCCGCGAATCTGGCCATAGACCGGCTGCGCAGCGTGGCGCATTCACACACGCAGCCGCTCGCCGAGGGTGACGACGTCGCCGCGGAAGAAGTCGCCGCCGACCCGCTGCGGGACCGCGCGCTGCTGAGCCTGCTCGGCGAACTGTCGCCGCACGCGCGGGCGGTGATGCTGCTGCGTTATCAGGAAGATTGCGATATCGCGGAAATCGCGGCGGCGCTCGACATGCCCGCCAACACCGTGAAGAGCCACATCAAGAGGTCATTGACGACACTGCGCCGCCGCCTGGTCGGCGCGCAGATCGTGGATTGCGAGGAACCATGAACGACACATTCGAAAACGAATTGCGCCGCGCGCTGCGCCCGGTCGACGCGCCGGCAGGATTCACCGAAAGGCTGATGCGTTCGCTGCCCGCGCGGGCCGCCGCGCCGGTGATGCCGGTGCCCGTCATCGATGTCCCGGTGCGCGCGTCGCGTCGCTACTGGATTCCGGCCGCGCTCGCCGCCTCACTACTCGCCGCCGTGCTGGCCGGTCAACACGCCGCGCAGCTGCGCGAGGAACGCATCGCGCGCGCCGAAGGACTTGCCGCGCGCAGCGAACTGCTGCAGGCATTGCGCGTGACGAGTGAAAAACTGGATCTCGCCTACCGGGCGGTGCAGACGACGCCCGACGAGGGCGTGACCGAAGAGGAGAATCGTTCATGAAAGCTTTTTTGTTCGCCGCCATTCTCGGGCTTTCGGGAGTGGCCTTCGCCCAGTCGCCCCAGGCCGCGGCCGGCAAGGGACAACTGCGCATTCCCGAATTCGCGGGGCTCGTCGACCTGGCGAGTGAATCCGTGAACGTCACGCTCGACTCGCGGCTGCTCGGCATGGGATGCCGGTTCCTCGATGCATCCGATCCCGAGCAAGCCGATGCGAAGAAGCTGTGTAATGGCCTCACCGGCATCTTCGTGCGCAGCTATACGTTCGACAAGGATTTCGCATACCCCAAGGCGGATGTGGAAGGCGTACGCAAGCAGCTTTCGGCTCCGGGCTGGTCGCGTATCGTCGAAGCCCGCAGCCGCAAGGATCAAACCGACGTCGACGTTTTCGTGCTGATCGACGGCGAACGGGCGCAGGGGCTTGCGATCATTGCCAGCGAGCCGCGCCAGTTCACGATCGTGAACATCGTCGGCTCGATCGACCTGGAGCAATTGCATAGTCTCGAAGGAAAGTTCGGCGTGCCGAATCTCGAGATCGAAACGGCGCCGCCGGCGCCGAAGAAGAAACCTTGACAGGTTTCCTGCGAGATTGCGACCAATCTCCAGCAGCAACGCATACCGCAAACCCGGTTGTTAGACCTTATCAGAGCTTCTTGCCGGCCGCGCACATCGCGATCAGCCGTTCGAGCCGCGACTTGCGGGTTTCGGCTTTCGCGGCTGACGTCACCCAGTAGAGCGCCTTGTGGCGATACGACGGCGCGAGCTTCTCGAAGAACGAGAACGCCGCCGGATCCTTCTTGAATAGTTTGATCTCGGCGGGAGAGAGGCTGGCCTGATCGCGCTGTTCGTACGCGTAGATCTTCGAGCGGTCGCGCGAGCGGCGCTCGAATGCCGCGACGCCCGCGGGAGTCATCCGGCCTTCCTTCGTCAGCACCTTCACGCGCGCGATGTTGATCGAGCTCCACACGCTGCGCGGCCGGCGCGGAGTGAAGCGGATCGTGTAACTCACGGATCCGAGGCTGCGGCGCACGCCGTCTATCCACCCGTAACACAAAGCCTCGTCGACCGACTGCGGCCAGGTGATGCTGGACTTCCCGGTGTCCTTCTTGTGGAAGCCCACGAGCAATTCGGGCGCGGTCTCGTGATTCTTCGCGAGCCAGGCGCGGAAATCCTCCGGCGTTGCGAAGAATTTCGGTTTCACGCCGGACAACCGTCCTTGAAGGAAACCGGGTTGGCGCCAGCGGCCGCGTCGGGTGGCGGAATTGCATCGCCGAACGTAAATGCCTCGGGAGACGCCCCGTGCTCGCGCATGTGCGCCAGACGCGTGGCCGCCTCCTCGATCGTCGGCTCATGTCCAACCGGCACCCACCACAACACCATGTAGACATCCGCCATGCGCATGAACCACTCGCGACGACGTTTCATGATGGCCACGTGCGCGGAGTCGTAGACAAAGGCCCGCAACGCCGCAACATCGCGCCACACCGACATGTTCACGATGACGTCGTCATCAAATGGGCGCAGCGACGTCGCGTCGTTCCCCTCGCCCTTCAGGCGCCAGACGAAGCCCGGCGAACCTTCCGCGAGCCCATTGATGCGATCGAGGTTGGCGACGAAATCCTCGAGCTCGGGGCTGTCGAGCGGCGCCTTGAGTTTCGCGACGTTGAGCTGCGCGAGCTGGTAGCTGGACATGGATTTCCCTTTCTAGCGGCCGCCGGCCACGGTATACAGAATGATGAACAGATAGATCAGGAAGATCGTCGAGAGCTGGGCCAGCGCCGCGGCGAGCGCCGCGCGAACGACCGTCCAGACGGCATTACCGCGGTAGAACTGCGCTGCCGCCACGCAGAAGTAGATCATCCACAATCCGTAGTACAGCGGCGCGACCGTGAGGTTGCCCGGCTTCAGATTCGCGAAATACATGATGGGCGTCGTGATCAGGCCGAGGAACAACATTCGAAAGCCGGACGTGTACGCCGCGAGCACCAGGTGCTCCGCGTAGTTCAGACGCGCGGGCCAGAACAGCAGGGCGCTCCACAGAGCGAGAAACGGCATCTGCAGCACGATGACGATGTTCACGTGCCGCTGCAGGAAACCCGCCGCGCCCGTGTCCGTGATCGGCGAGAAGAAATGCACGCCCGTCGCGATGATCATGAAACTCGCGAGACCGACCGAGATCACCACGAATGGGAACGGCCCGAAATATTTCTTGCGTCGGCCCGCGACATACTCGCGCGCGACGTGGCCGGGGCGATACGCGAGCTGTTTGGCCAGCGCGAAGATGCTGTGGTCGGCGTGGGTGAGCGCGTGCAGGATGTCATGCCCGATGTGGCGCATCGTGAGCCGGCCGACGTCCGCACGCTGGCCGCACTGACCACAGAACCGCTGCTGCCCGGCAAGCGGTGTTTCGCAATTGGCGCAGCAGGTGGTCGAGTTGTTCACTTCTTGCGCTTTTTGGCTGCATCCAGTTTGACGCGAGCCCGGACGATGCGGGCGATGAGACCCAGCGGCAAGGGATCGGCGTGGGGAAATTTGAGGTTACCCTTCGGGCCCGCGTATTTCTTCACCGCGGCCGCGATGGATGCGTCGCCACGCACCGGTGGATAGAGGCCGATGTGATGCCGGAAGCCCGCGAAGTAGACGAGCATCCCGTTCTGGCGATACGCCGGGATGCGGTAGCTGATGCCTTCGGCCGCCTTGGGCGCCGCAGCGCGAATCGCGCGCCGCACCCTGGAAAGCCGCGTGCCGACCTCCTTCGGAAAGGTGGCGATATAGGCGTCGACCTCCCTGCTCTTCTTCATGCCTAGAGTCCCCGCGCAATGACCTCTTTCATGATCTCGTTCGTGCCACCGTAGATGCGCTGCACGCGCGAGTCCGCGAAAAGGCGGCACACCAGATATTCGTTCATGTAGCCGTAGCCGCCGTGCAGCTGCACGCACTCGTCGAGCACCTGCTGCTGCATGTCCGTGGTCCACCACTTGGCCATCGAAGCGGTTTCAGTATCCAGAGTGCCCGCGACGAGATCGACCACACAGCGATCCGAGAACACGCGCGCTATTCGCGCGATGCTCGCGAGCTCGGCCAGCTTGAAACGCGTGTTCTGGTATTCCCAGACCGGCTTGCCGAAGGTTTTGCGGTCGCGCACGTACTTCAGCGTTTCATCGATGCCGCCTTCCATCGCCCCGACCGCGCCAACGGCAATGACGGTGCGTTCGTACGGCAGGTCGTTCATGAGCTGATGCATGCCCTCGCCTTCGACGCCGCCGAGCAGGCAATCCGCGGGGACCTGCACGCCTTCGAAGAACAACTCGGAGGTGTCCTGTCCGTGCAGCCCCATCTTGTCGAGCACGCGGCCCACGCGATAACCCGCGAGGTCCTTCGTCTCGACCATCAGAATAGATAGACCCTTGTTGCGATCGGCATCGGTGCGCACCACCAGCATCAGCAGTCCGGCCAGAAAGCCGTTCGTGATGAACGTCTTGCCACCGTCTATCACGTAGTGATCGCCCTGTTTCACCGCGCGCGTGCGAATACCCTTCAAGTCCGAGCCCGTGCCCGGCTCCGTCATGCAGATCGCGCCGACCAGTTCGCCCGCGGCCAGGCGCGGCAGCCAGCGCTGCTTCTGTGCCTCGGTGCCGTGATTGAGCACGTAGTGCGCGCACATGCTGTGCACGCCCTGTCCGAACGCGCCAAGTCCGCGGCGGGCGAGCTCGGTGTACATCACCGCTTCGTGGCGGAAATCACCGCCGCCACCGCCGTACTCGGCCGGCACGTCGAGCAGCAGCAAGCCCGTTTCACCGGCCTTGCGCCAGGTCTCTCGGTCCACGTGGTGTTGCTCGCGCCAGCGGGCGTCCTTGGGAACCATCTCGGTTTCGATGAAACGCACGACCGTGTCGCGGAACACTTCGAGGTCGTCGTCCATCCAGGGGATGACGTAGGGATTCATGGCGTCGAACTATGCGTCAGACACACGGCGGAGCACCAGTGTCAGCGCGATTTCAGTCAGCGCATTCCACCGACTCGGCACGCGTGAATGTGTATTCGCCACCCCGTCTCGCGTTCAGAGTCCGGCGCTCGCCTGACCCAGTTACCGAGGCGCCCTCGAATGGCCGCGAGAACAAATCGGATCGCACGGCAAGAATTCCCGCTTGCCCGGTCAACAGGGTGATCTCGCTTGCCCCGCATTCGTCCCACGCCAGGTCTATCGTTACGTCGCCACGGGCGCGCAATCCCCGCACACTGCCCTTTGGCCACGCCTTGGGCAGCGCGGGCAGGATGTCGATCTCGTCTCCCTGACTCTGCAGCAGCATCTCCACCATGCCGGCCGTGGCGCCGAAGTTGCCGTCTATCTGAAACGGCGGATGTGTATCCCAGAGATTCGGCAGCGTGCTGTCGCGCAGCAGCCCCTCGAGTAGTTTGTACGCGCGGTCACCGTCACGCAGACGCGCCCAGAAGTTGATTTTCCACGCGCGGCTCCAGCCGGTGCTGGCATCGCCGCGCGCATCGAGAGTCGCGCGCGCCGCGTTGGCGAGCTCGGGATTCTTCAGCGGATCAATCGCATGCCCTGGATGCAGCGCGAACAGATGCGAGACGTGCCGGTGATCATCTTTCGGATCGTCGAGATCGAGCTTCCATTCCTGGAGCTGGCCCCATTTTCCGACGCGTATGCCGCGATCCAGTTTCGCCAGCGCATCCGCCACGCGCTTGCCGAATTCCTTGTCGCCGACCAGCGCCGCGGCGGCGACCGTGTTCGTGAACAGATCCGCGACGATCTGCTGCGACATGGCCGCGCCCGCGGTGAACGGGCCGTGTTCGGGCGAGTAGCTGGGCGAAACGACCAGCGTGCCGTCGCGCGGATCCGTGACCAGCGCATCGAGCCAGAATTCCGCGGCGCCCTTCATGACCGGCCACGCGCGCTTGCGCAGGAAAACCACATCGCCACTGAAACGATAGTGCTCGTAGAAATGCCGCGCGAGCCAGGCCGAGGCTTCCGGCTGCCAGAACGCCGTCGGCCAGTCGATCGGACCGACATAGCCCCAGACGTTCGTGTTGAGGAACATCGTCCAACCGCGCGCGCCGAAGTATCTATCAGCCGCAAGCCGCCCCGGCGGCACGAGATGGTCGACGAAATCGAACAGCGGCAACGCGGTCTCGGCCAGGTTCGCGGACTCGGCCGGCCAGTAGTTCATCTGCAGGTTGATGTTGACGTGGTAATCCGCGTTCCACGGCGGCGTCGCCTTGTCGTTCCACACGCCCTGCAGGTTCGCGGGCAGTGAGCCGGCGCGCGAAGCACTGATCAGTAGATAGCGCCCGTAGTTGAAATACAGCTCTTCGAGCGCGCGATCCGCGGCCGCATTGCCGCTGCCGTGCTGCGCACGCAGTCTGTCGGTCGGCATGCGCGCGGCCTTCGTATCGAGCGACAGCTTCACGCGCCGGAACAGTTCCTGGTGATCGCGCCGTTGACGCGTGGTCACCCGCTGGAAGGGTTCCTTGATGAGTGCATTGAGATCCTTCGCGGCGAGCGCGGCCGGATCGGCGCCTGCATCGCGATAGTCGGGATACGCCATGCGGTAGTTCGTCCGCGCGGCGACATAGATGCTCAGCGGGCACTCCGTCTCGATGAGCAGCGACTCGCCGTCCTGCGTGACGGCGCCGCATTCGGGGACGACGCGAATCTGGACGGCATACTTGAGGCCGTTCGAATTCAGCGCGCCCGCAACCCTGATGCTGCCGGCGGCCATGGTAACCAACGCGCTGCGGTTGTCGGGCACCGTGTAACGCACGCGCAGCTTTTGCGCGCTCGTGCTGTACCAGCGCGCGACCAGCACCTGGTCCGGGTATGAAACGAAATAGTCGCGGCGATAACCGGCCGTGCCCTGCTTGTATTTGACGTGCGCGACCGCCGTGTCGAGATCGAGCTCGCGCCGGTAGTCGGTGACGGGGTCCGCGCCCGGTTCGGTCTCGATGACGAGATCGCCGAAACTCTGGTAGTCGCCGTAGTTGTGCATCTTGCGGCCCAACTGCCCGGCGACCGCCTCCGGCTCGAGCTGCCCGCCGAGCAGTTGTTTGCCGATCGAGTTCACGAGGGCGGCCTGCGAATCCTTCGGCAGGCCGAAGTCGTAGCCGCCCTCGGCGCCCGGGCCACCGGTCCACAAAGACTTCTCGGCGATCTGGATGCGTTCGGATTCGACGCCGCCGAACACCATGGCGCCGATGCGGCCGTTGCCTATGGGCAGCGCTTCTTTTTCCCAGTCGGTGGCGGGTTTGTCGTACCAGAGCAGCGTGTTCGCGGCCCGGGTGATCGGGGCGAAGCTGCAAGCGGCAACGATGACCGTGACCAGCAGACCGGGTGGACGCATGAGTTTCTCCCTCTCGCGGGATCATATAGGCCGACCGCGCGCAAAGCTCCCTGCGTGAAACAGGTGTTGCTCGATCGGGACACCGCCGTGCATGCATTCCAACGCGCTGCACTCAGCCGATATCGGGCGGGATTTCGGTTTCGGTGAACTCGCGCATCCAGATGCGCCAGAAGGGTTCTCAACCCAAGCCGCGGTTCTAACTAGGCGTTGACGGCCTTCAGAACGCGCTGCGGCTGGGCGATGCCGTAACCCTGCGCGTAATCGACGCCGAGCGAGGTCAGCATCTGGATGATCTCGGCGTTCTCGGCGAACTCGGCGATGGTCTTCTTGCCGGTGAGATGACCGATTTCATTGATCGAACGCACCATCTCGCGGTCGATCGGGTCGTGCAGGATTTCACGCACGAAGCTGCCGTCGATCTTGAGGAAATCGACCGGGAAATGCTTGAGGTAACCGAACGACGACAGGCCGGTGCCGAAGTCGTCGAGCGCGAAGCGGCAACCCAGTTCTTTGAGAGCCTGGATGAAACGGTTCGCCTGGCTGAAGCTCGCGACCGCCGCGGTTTCGGTGATCTCGAAGCAGATCTTCGATGCGTCGATGCCGCTCTTCTGGAACTGTTCGATCACGAACGGCAGGAACTTGTCGTCGCCCAGGCTCTGGCCCGAGAGGTTGATCGAACACATCGCCAGCTTCTCGCGCTCGTCGGCCTCGCTGACCAGCCAGCGCAACGCATTCTCGATGACCCAGCGGTCGATCGCCGGCGTCAGGCCGTAACGCTCGGCCGCGGCGATGAAGTTGTCCGGCGACACCATGCGTCCGGATTCGTCACGCATGCGCAGCAGCAGTTCGTAATGCTGACCGGGCTCGGGGCGCTGCAGCGGCTGGATCGTCATGCGATACAGCTCGAAGCGGCCCTCTTCCAGCGCCGCGTTGATACGCGCGGCCCATTGCATCTCGCGCCGGCGGCGCATCAGTTCGATGTCGTTCTCGGCGAAGCTGTGCACGCGGTTGCGGCCGGATTCCTTGGCCGCGGCGCACGCCGAGTCGGCGGCGGAAAGAATCGAAGCGACGTCTTCGTTGTCCGCCGCGATGGGCACCACGCCCACCGACGCGCCGAGGCGGAACACGCGGTCTTCCCAGGTGAATCTGAAATTGCGCACGGCCTCGCGCATGACTTCCGCCGTACGCAGCGCCTCATCCAGCGAGCAGGCTTCGAGCAGGATGCCGAATTCGTCGCCGCCGAGGCGTGCCAGCGTATCCCGCCAGCGCACCTTGCTCTTGAGCAGCGCGCCGACCTGGCCTAACAACACGTCGCCGGCTGAATGGCCGCAGGTGTCGTTGATGATCTTGAACTGGTCGATGTCGAGGTAACACAACGCGTACGACGATTCGCGCGCCTTGGCGCTCTTGAGCGCGCGTTCGACACGGCTCTCGAATTCGCGCCGGTTCACGAGGCCGGTCAGCAAGTCGTGCGAGGCGTGATACGAGAGGCGGCGGTTCAATTCACGCGACTCGGTCACGTCATGGAACACGAGCACGCCGCCGGACACCGCGCCCGCGCCGTCACGAATCGGCGCCGCGGTGCTTTCGACGTACAACTCGTTGCCATCGCGGCGGATCAGCAGCATCGGACGCACGCTCTTGATCGGCCGCGTGCGTCGGATCGACACGCTCAAGGGGTTCTCTAACGGCTCGCAGGTTTCTTCATGGAACGCGCGGTAGATCTCCTCGATCGGCCGGCCCATCGCATCCTCGAGCCGCCAGCCCGTGAGCTGCTCGGCGACGGGATTGATGTAATCCACGGTGGAATTCGCGTCGGTCGTGATGACGCCGTCACCGATCGACTGCAGCGTGATCTGCGCGCTCTCCTTCTCGCGGAACAGCGCCTCTTCGTAGAGTTTGCGTTCGGTGATGTCGAGCTCGACACCGACCAGGCGCAGCAGGCGCCCATGTTCGTCGACGCGCGCCTTCGCGCGGCTCACCACCCAGCGCCAGTCGCCGTTGCGGTGTTTCATGCGGTGCACGGATTCGAAAATCGGCGACTTGCCCGCGACGTGATCGCGGATCGCGCTCTGCACGCGCGACATGTCCTCGGGATGCACGAGGCTGCGCCAGTCGGGCGAATCGAGCTCGGCGTCCACCGGATAACCCAGCATCTGTTTCCAGCGCGGGGAGAAATGGACCTCGTTGCTCTCGATGTCGAAGTCCCAGAGGCCGTCGTTCGCGGCGCCCTGGGCGAGCTCGAGTCTTTCCTCGAGCTTGTTCAGTCTTTGTTCGATGCGCAGGCGCGTGAGTCCCGCACCCAGCGAATTGCCGAGCAGCTTCAACAACAGCTGCAGGTTCACGTCCCAGGCGCCGCGCGGCAGCGCGTTGGCGAGTCCGAGGATGCCGGCCGGCTGGCCACTCACACGGATGGAAATCATCAGCGCCGAACCGATCGACAGCTCGGCAAAGCGGCGGCTCTCGGCAAGTTGTTCGCGGCGCGGCGCGGCGCTGTCGCGGATCTCGGAGAGGCGCAGGTGCTCGAGGCGGCCACGCAGCCACGGGTAGGCGTCGAGCTGCACACCGCGCCAGACTTCGACGCGGCACTGGGCGAGCGCGCCATGCGCCGCATGCACTTCTTCGATGGTGTTGCCGTCGGCGGCGAGCAGCCACACGAAGGCCGTGTCGACGCCGGAGGAATCGCGCAGTGAGGTCAGGCTCTCGCGGATGACTTCTTCAGTCTTGCCGCGCCGCATGTTCTGCAGGTCGACCGCGATCTTCGTGCAGGCGATGTCGACGCCGAGAGTCGGCTTGCCGCCGCGCGCCGACCACACGCCCGTCGAGAAGACGTCGGATGCGGTCAAATCAGCAGGATGATCAGGTGCTTGAGCCACTCTTCTCCCTACCTTGGGGTGTGGTCCAGCACGCTACGCGAGAGAAACCGGTGCCACGCCGATGCGGCACACAGATTCCAGCGCCAGTACCCTCCCAAAGTTGCAAAGCATTCTGTCACAACATTTGAGGAACACAAGCTAAGTGCAGGTTGCATCAGGGGATTGCGTCCAACCCACGCGAGCGTGAAGACATAATCTGGCGCAACTATAACGGCTTCGCGGGATAAAGAATCGCGCGCGATGCATTGCCCCGAGCCGCGCAGGCGTCCGTCGCGCGGCCGCGCACGAGCAGCCACTCCTCGCGCGAGGTGAAGCCGACGCTCTTCACGGGACCCTCGAAGCAGCCTTTGAGCTGATCGGCCGGCATGAGCAACACACGCTCGCTTCCGGCGTTCAACCAAGCGGCCGCATCGAACGCCTCCTGCTCTCCTTCACGCCATCGCCGATGACCGAAGTTCGCGGTCGGACGATCGAGGTACAGCAGGAACTGTTCCTTGTACGCGACGAGCGCGAGCTGCTCGGTGGACTCGACCTGCGCGAGCGCGTTGTGGACGAAGTCCCGGGCCGAACGTTCGCCGTTCATTGCCGGCGCGATCCAGTACGAGAAAGTGATCGTCAACGCGCCGAGGGCTGCCGGCCAGGCGGCGAGCGGTGCGCGCCGGTACGCGAACCACAGTCCGGCGCCCGCCAGCGCCAGGTACACGTAAAGAGCGGTGGCATGCGCGAGGTTGATGTCCTCGAGCGGCTTCACCGCGAACGGCGCGCCGACGGCATGGCCGATGGCGAGCACGGCGGCGGCCATCCAGAACAATCCCGCCAGGATGAATCCCGCGCGCCGCACGCCCTTGCGTGCCAGGACTTCATCGAGCAACGGCATCGCGGCGAACGCCAGCGCGGGCAGTGCGGGCAGGATGTAGATGCCGCGTTTGCCGGGGCTCGCCGAGAAGAACACCAGCACGATCAGCACCCAGCCGAGCGGCAACCAGACATTCGCGTTGCGTTCCTGGAATGCCGCCTTGAATCGCGGCACCAGCCAGAACAACAGCAGACTCCACGGCAACCACAATGGCGGTATCACTTCGACGAGGAAGTAGTACCAGCTCTTCACGTGGTGCCAGGCGCCGGCGTAACGGTTCACCGTCTGCTCGAACAGGATCTCGTCGCGATAGGCCGCGTAGTCGGCCGAACCACTCGTGGCCACGGCGATCAGCATCGGCACGAACCACAGGCTCACCGCGAGCAACATCGCGATGGGCGCGAGCCACCAGCGCCACCCTGCCCGTCCCGCATCGATCGGCGCGAGGCCCCGCCAGCCGAAGCCGCGCAGCAGGAAGAATGGCAGCACCACGAGTATGGGCAGGAAGCCCACTCCCTTCGTGAAGATGCCGAGCCCGGCGGCGAAACCACCGATGAAATACCAGCGCCAGGATGGCCCTAACAACAAATGCCGCAGCAGCGAATACAACGACAGCGTCGTCAGGAAACACAGGGTCGCGTCGATCTGGGCGCCGCGTGTCGCGAGCACGAACTGCAGCGTGCACACCACGAGGATGCCCGCGGCGAGACCCGCCTCGCGGCTCACGGCCCGGCGTCCGTAGTCGTAGATCAGGAACAACACGCCGCCCGCGGCGAGGAAAGACGGAATCAGGAACGACCAGCGGACCGAGCCCGTGAGGGAATAAAAGAACGCCAGCAGCCAGAAGAACAGCGGCGGCTTGTCCTGGTAGAGGTCACCCCCGACGCGCGGGAACAGCCACTCGCCCGAAAGCGCCATGTCGCGCGCGAGCGAGGCGAAACGTGGCTCGTCGGCCGGCCACGGGTCGCGAATTCCGATGCCGGTGCCGACGATCACCACGAGGGCGAACGCGAGCCACAACAGGTCGCTCCAGCGGATCGGCGGCGGCGCGGCGCGCAGCACCGGCGCTGGCGTTGCCGGGAGCTTGCGGGCGGAACCGGGAGCTTTTGGCGCCGCGGCAGCGATGGGAGCCGCGGCCGGCGCAGTGGCAGCGACTTCGACCAGCGCGGCGGGAACAGGCTCGACTACAGCGACTGCAGCGGCCTCGACCACCGCGGCAGTTACGACCGGCGCAGCTGTCTCGACTGGCGCAGCAGTTTCGACCGGAGCAGCAGTCGCGGACGCAACTACCGGCGGTGCAGCCGCCACGAATTCAGGAATGGGCGCGGAGAGCTGCGCCACGACGATATCCGACGCGACCACCCGCGACGCGAAGCCGGCCTCGCGCGCCGGCGGGTCACTAACTACCTCGTCCGGCCGCGCCGGCGATTCTTTCGCGAGCACGATGGCGGGCTTGCGCGGCGTGCCGCGACTCTGCAGGAGACCGATATCAGGCATTGGGACTCGCGTTCGATCCGGGGCGCTTCGACTTGATGTCCATCACGAGGTTGTAGAACGCGACGCTCGCGGGCAGCAGGTTGGTCAGGATGCCGACCGAATCGTTTTTTCCCCAGATGAAATAGGACGTGACCATCGCGCTGCCGAGCAGGCTGATGATCCAGAAACTGCGCGGGATCGATGGCCGGCCGGCGCGTTTGGTCGCCCAGGCCTGCAGCACCCAGCGGCCCGCGAACATCAGTGCGCCGAGGAAGCCCACGAGTTTCCATGGGGTCACGACGATGCCGAAGTAGTTTCCAATCACGCCACTCATCATGCGACGCCCCTCTTCTTGATTCAGTCTTCGCGCACCAGCAGGCCGGGCTTGTAGCGGCGGCGCAGCCACATCACGCCGCCGATGTCGACGATGCCCACCCACAGCCGGTTGAGCATTCCGTACTTGGACGTTCCCCGCGTGCGTTCGCGGTGACTCACCGGCACCGAAATCACTCGCGCGCCCTGCCGCTGGAACAGCGCGGGCAGAAAGCGATGCATGTGATCGAAACGCGGCACGTCCATGAACACTTCCCGCGAAAACAGCTTTATGCCGCAGCCCGTGTCCGGCGTGCCGTCCCCGAGCAGGGAGGAACGCACGCCATTGGCGATGCTCGACTGGAGTTTGCGGAACGCCGTGTCCTTGCGGCTGGCCTTGCGATTGCCCATGAAGAGCTGCACGCCGCGATTCGCGGAATCCTCGCGCGCCGCGATGAGCTTCGGGATGTCCGCCGGGTCGTTCTGACCATCGCCATCGAGCGTGGCGATCCAGGGCGCACGCGCCGCGCGCACGCCGCTCGCCACGGCCGCGCTTTGCCCGCTGCGGAACGAATGCCGCAGTACGCGCAACGCGGGTAGTTCGGTCTTCAGGCGCTTGAGGATCGCCGCGGTCTCATCCGTGCTGCCGTCGTCGACGAACAACATTTCGTATTCGATGCCGCGCAACGCCGCATCGATCTCGCGCACCAGCGGCTCGACATTCTCCGCTTCGTTGCAGACCGGAACGACGACCGAAAGCACGACGCTCATGCCGCCTCCCTGGTTTTCAATCCATCCCGCGCAACGGCGAACAGTTTCTTCATGTCGGCGGCGAGTTCCGTCTGGAGTGCGGCGAGCGCCTCGGGCTTGAGCGTGCGCGGCACCTGGCGCGGCTCACCAACCGCGATGACGATGCGCGAGAACGGCCACGGCAACACGAATTTGTCCCATTGAAACAGCGTCGCGCGGCTGGCCGCATACGCCATGGGCAGGATCGGCCGCTGCGACATCTGCGAAAGCAGGATCGCGCCGGGCTTGAACACGAAGCGCGGACCTTTGGGCCCGTCGGGCGTGATCGCGGGCGAGATCCCGCTCTTCGTCAACGCTTCGTAGTAGTCGCGCAACGCGCGCGCGCCGGTATGCGAGGAGGAACCGCGGATCACGTGCCCCTTGAACCGCGACACCACCATCACGCCGATGTCGCCGTCCACGGACGGACTGATGAGGAACCCCAGCTTCAGGCCGCGCGGCACCTGCTCGAGCAGGTACTTGGCGCAGAAAAGCTGGTGCTGGTGCCAGTAGACGGGGATCAGCGACGGAGCCGTTTCCAGGGCCCGTGCGGTGTGTTCGTCACCGATGACACGCACCACCCGGCACGTGCTCCAGAACATCTTTATGAGGCCGACACCCACTGCCGCGACGATTTGCCAGGCAAACCGGCGCAAGGGAGTCATCCGACGCTTCGATCGGGTCTCCTTCTTGTACAAGGTATTACGCAGGCCGCCTGCGTCGGGGGGATCGGTTGGCATCCAGCGCGCGCCGGCAAAAGAGGCGCGGATTGTCGGTGAATCCGCCGCGCCCTGCAATGAAAGGGGGACCCGTTAGGTGAAGCCGTAAGGCATGTAGAATTCGCCCATGTCTGCGCACCCCAAGGATGAGGTCACGGCCTCGCAACTTCCCCCTCTTTCGGACATGCAATTTGACATCGGCGGCGACGACGATGCGATCCATCGCATGACCGAGCTGTTCGCGCGCCACGGCGATATCTACCGGTTCTACTCGCCGGCGCGCCGCGCCGAGATGTGGGTCATCAACCATCCCGACGACGTCAAGCGCGTCCTGGTGGCGAACCACAAGAACTACACCAAGGGATCGGGACTGGACCGGGTCAAGATCCTGCTCGGCAACGGGATCATGACCAGCGAGGGAGACTTGTGGAAGCGGCAGCGTTACATGATGCAGCCGATGTTCCATCGCCGGATGATCACGCAGTTCTCGAAACTCATCGACGCCTGCAACGAACGATTCATAGCGAAATGGGAAGCGCAGGCCGCGCGCGGCGAACTCGTCAACGTCACCGACGACATGAGCGAGCTCACCCTCGAGATCGTGCTGCTGTCGATCTTCGGCACCGACCTCGAGCGGCTCGGCGAGGAAATGGGCGGCAACCCGTTCGACATCGTGACGAAGGAGCCGGCGCGCGATCTGAAGTTCGCGTACAAATTCCGTCAGCTCTCGAAACTCGTCGGCGCGCTGGCGAAACGCCGCGTGGCGGACAAGTCCGAACACTTCGATTTCCTGCAGATGCTCATCGAGGCGCGCGACAAGGAAACCGGCGCGCCGATGTCCGAGCGGGAACTGATCGATGAGGCCATGACGTTGATTGTCGCTGGTCATGAAACCACCGCCAGCGGACTCAACTGGACCTGGTACCTGCTGTCGCAGAATCCGCAGGCCGAGGCGAAGCTGCACGCCGAGATCGATGCCACGCCGGAGAAGCCCGAGCCGAGCCTCTCGGAGATGGAGCAGCTCGAGTACACGAAAAACGTGGTGGATGAGGCCCTGCGCATGTATCCGCCGGGCTGGTTGCTGTCGCGCCGGACCATTTCCGCCGACACCCTGGCGGGTTACGAAGTGCCGCCCGGCACCGACGTGTTGCTCTGCCTCTATCTACTGCACCGGCATCCGCGTTACTGGACCGAGCCCGAATCCTTCCGCCCCGAGCGCTTCGATCCCGAGCACGAAAGCGAACGTCCGCGTTTTGCCTACATGCCGTTTGCCGCGGGGCCGCGGCACTGCATCGGCGAGACCCTCGCCTTATATGAAATGTACATGCATTTATATAAGGTGGCCCGGCGGTACCGGTTGCGCTACGTGCCCGACCGCCCGCTCGAACTCGAAGCGCACATCAACCTGCGCACGAAACACCCGCTCATGATGAAACTGGAACGCCGCGCATGACGATGTCCAATGCCCAGACCCTGGCCGAACTGATCACGATGAACCGCGGTGTGAAGCGCACCGTCAGTTATCTGGAATCCGAGAGCAGCGAGCGGGTCGTGAGCTACGCGGAGCTGTACGAACGTGCGCTCGGCATCCTGTTCCACCTGCAGAAGCTTGGCGCGAAGCCGGGCGACAAACTCATCATCTACCTCGCCAACAACGAGCAGTTCCTCGACGCGTTCTGGGCGGGCATGCTCGGCGGCATCGTGCCGGTGCCGGTGGCGCTCGGCATCAGCGACGAGCACAAACACAAGTTGCTGCGCATCGCGAAGAAACTCGGCGCGCCGTTCATCTACACGGACAAGAAGACGCTGGACCGCATCGGCACGTTCGCAGGTCCCGCCGGCGAACAGGCGACGTTCGATGCCCTCGCCGCGCGTTCGTTCTTCGCCGAACAGGTGGACGACATTTCAAAAGCCGGCCGGGTGCACGACGTGAAGCCCGGGGACACCGCGTTCATCCAGTTTTCATCCGGTTCGACGAGTGAACCCAAGGGCATCGTCCTCACGCACCACAATATCCTGACCAATGCGCGCGGCGCGGGTGAGGCTTCGTTGTGGAATGAAGGGGACACCAACCTGACCTGGATGCCGCTGACCCACGACATGGGCCTCATCGGCATGCACATCATGATGTTCGCGCATCGCATGCAGCTCAACGTGATGCCGACGGAGCTGTTCATTCGCCGCCCGCTGTTGTGGATGACGTTCGCCGCGCGCAAGGGCGTGACGGTCACGAGCTCGCCGAATTTCGGGTTCCGGCATTACCTCAAGGTGCTCGGCGATCGCGACCTCGGCGATCTGGATCTCTCGACGCTGCGGCTCATCTACAACGGCGCCGAGCCGATCTCGGTGGAACTGGCGGACGAGTTCATGACGCGGCTCGCGCCCGCGAAACTGCAGCGCACCGCGATGTATCCGGTGTACGGCCTCGCCGAGGCAACGCTCGTGGTGAGCTTTCCCCAACCGCCGGGACAGATGTATGAACACGTTTCGGTCGACCGTCACGAGCTCAATGTCGGCACGCAACCGAAGGCGCTCTCACCGGACCACGCCGACGCCCTGCTGCTGATGGCCTGCGGCCAGCCCATCCCGTACAGCAAGGTGCGCATCGCGGACGACGCGGACAAGGAACTGCCCGAAAACCACATCGGCCACATCCTGATCGCTGGCGACAATGTCACGAAGGGCTACTACGAAAATCCCGCCGCGAATGCCGCGGGCTTCACGAGCGACGGCTGGTTGCGCACCGGCGACCTCGGAATGCTGAAGGACGGCAAGCTCTACATCACCGGGCGGGCGAAGGAAATCATCTTCGTCAACGGCCAGAACTACTACCCACACGACATCGAGAGCATCGCGCAGCGCGCCGACGGTCTCGAGCTCGGCAAGGTCGTGGCCGCGGGTGTGCGTGCGAAACACGGCAGCACCGACGAGCTGATCATCTTCGTGCTGCATCGCATGGACATGAAAGAGTTCCTGCCCATCGCCGCGCAGGTCACGCGCCTGGTCAACGAACACACCGGTCTCGAGGTCGCGCACGTCGTGCCGGTGAAACGCATTCCGAAAACCACCAGCGGCAAGATCCAGCGCCACCTGCTCGAAGAGGACTACGTCAACGGCGCGTACGCCGCGGAACTCGGCGAGCTGGCGAGCCTGCGCGCGCAACTCAAGGCGGCGGGCGGCGCGAAGGCGACGAGCACCGACATCGAACGCCAGATCAAGGACATCTGCGACGCCGCGCTGGAACGCAACATCGATGTGAACGACAACCTGTTCGAGATCGGCGCGAGCTCGCTCAAACTCATCGAAATCCACGAAAAGATCGACCAGGTTTATCCGGGGCTCGTGGATCTCACCGAGCTGTTCGATTTCCCGACCATCGCCGAACTGTCACGCCACCTCGAAGGCAAGCTGGCCGCAATCGTCTGAGGAACCAACTACCCGCGCGTCAGTGGCGGGTGGGCGCGGCGTGGTTGCGCGCGACCATCGATTCCTGCTGCTGCGCATCACGAAGCCGCTCCGGCCGCTCACTGGCCTGTTCCGGCCGCGGCTCGGACGTGTAGTTCGAAGCGGCCGCCGCGAGCGCCAGCAGCGCCAATGGCGCGAGTACTGCAAATGCGGATCTGTCGAAGGCGAACATGGCAAACCTCGTTTCGTTGGATTGCATCCTGACAGCGGCTGGGCTGCGGAGCGTTCCGGGTAACTGACCTGCGGATTAGTTTTCCTATCGCAAACCCGTAGGTGGACTGAGGCTGAACCCTACTCTCGTCATTGGCCTGGAAAAACCACACAAAACCAAATTCATTGTCCGCTGGTGCTTTACAATCCGGCGCCATGGATCAACTCCAGGGAATGCGGGTATTCACACGGGTCGCCGAACTCGGCTCCTTCGCCCGGGCCGCGCTGACGCTGGATCTTTCCCGCGCCATGGCATCGAGCTACGTGGCGCAGCTCGAAAAACACCTCGGCACGCGCCTGCTCCATCGCACCACGCGCAAAGTGTCGGTGTCGCCGCAGGGCGCGATATATCTGGATCACTGCAAGCGCATCCTCGCGGAGCTCGACGCCGCCGACGATGAACTGCGCATGGCGCGGGACCGCCCGCAGGGCCGCCTGCGGGTCGACGTGCCCGTCCCTTTCGGCCGATACCTGCTGATGCCCGCGATCCCGCAGTTCACGCAGCGTTATCCCGAGATCTCGCTCGAGGTGCGCTTCAACGATCACGTCGTGGACATCGTCGCGGAAGGCGTCGACGTCGCGGTGCGGGTCGGCAAGGTGACCGCGCCCGATCTCATAGCGAAACGGGTGTCGGCTTCCCGCGTGCTCACCTGCGCTTCACCGAAATACGTGGCGCGCGCCGGCGTGCCGCGCACGCCCGAGGACTTGCGCAAGCACCGGCTCATCGGGCATCTGCGGCCTCAGTCCTCGCGCCCCAGCGACTGGCAATTCCGGCAAGGCACGTCCACACGCGCATTGCGGCTGCCGATGGCGCTGTCGTTCAACACGACCGAGGCGCTGCTGATGTCGGCGCTGGAAGGCCAGGGAATCGTCCAGCACCTGGACCTGCTGGTCGGCGGTTACCTCGCCGAAGGCCGCCTGGTCGAACTACTGCACGACTACTCGTGCGAAGGACCTTCGATGTCGGTGGTGTATCCGCGCGCGACACAGCACCTCGCGAAGGTGCGCGTGTTCGCCGAGTTCGCGGCGGATCTCATGCGCAAGTACCAGGCGGGCCTCGCGCGTAACACGCCCGCGCGCTGATTCAGATACGCGCGTCGTTCGCGACCGGGCGCTGCACTCCGCAGTCGACGAACTGGAAATTATCGATCGGCTCGGGGTGATGCAGGCTGTAACCCTGCGCATAGTCGACGCCGAGTTGCGTGACCGCGCGCAGCTTGCCGGTGGAATCCACCTGGCTCGCCACCGTGCGCATGCCGAGCGTATCGGCCATGTGCACCATCCCGTTGATGAGCGCGCGCGACACGATGTCGTCCGCGGCGCCCTCCACCAGCGAGCCATCGATCTTCAGGATGTCGGCGTTCACTTCGCGCAGGAAATCGAAGCGGCCGGTGCCCGTGCCGGCGTTGTCCACCGAGACCTCGCAACCGCGCTCCGCGAGCGATTTCGCCAGCGCGGCGAATTCCTGCGGGGCCAGTCCCATGTCGAGCTCAGACACTTCGAAACGCAGCGCCGTGAGCGGCAGGCCGGATTTATCCAGGCAATTCTCGATGTAGTTGCGGAAGTCGGGGCGAACCACCGACTTGCCGGACAGGTTCACCGAGAACACGGCGCGCGAATCTTCCCAACGATCGCGATTGCGTTGCATCCACACCAGCAGCGCGCGGATGACCCAGCGGTCGATCGCCGGCATGCGTCCGTTGCGTTCGGCCGTCTCGAGGAATTCGTGCGAAGACAACACACCTTCCGGCGTCGGCAGACGAATGAGCACTTCGACGATCAACGGATTTTCCACGCAGGACGCATCCTCGCGCAGGCTCACGATGGGCTGCAGGTGCAGCGCGAATTCGTCCTCGCGCAGCGCCGTGTCGATCAGCGTCAGCAGTTTTTCTTCGCGCTCGACGGCCGCGAGATCAGCCACGAATTCATCGTGGGCGGCATAATTCTCGAAACGCAGCGCGGCGATGATGGTCGTGTCCGACGTGGCCTGCGGCGCTTCCGGATCGTTGATTTCAGGCTTCATCTGGTGAATGGCCTTGGCGAGCACCGGCAGCACGGGCGCGAGCTCCGTGACGCGTTCGCCACGCTCGCTTTCTCCGGTGGTGAGACCCGAGAACACCACGAGCGCAACTCCGCGGAATTGCATGCCCTCGTACACCGCGAGGGCACAACGTGCGCGAGCCGTATCCGCGCTCTCCCACCACAGGCCGCAGGTGAGCCCGCGCACGTCGTGCGGATCTTCGACGACTTCCGCGATCAGCGCGTGATCCTCCGCGAGCAGAAAATCCCCGCTCGACCAGAGCGCGTGGCCGCGCGCGTCGTGGATCGACAGGGAGAGAATGCCGGGATTGCGGCGCATGAGGCCGCGCGCCAGCGGCGCGAGCAACGAAGCGTTTTCATGAGGTGTCGTCGTGTGTGTCATACGTGGCACCAGATTAGGGGACCACGGCGGCCACACCGCCGTCGCGATAGCGCGACGTAGGGTCCGGGCGACGGCCGGACCCAACTACCTCATTAGGTCAAGTCAGGTGCCGTGTCAGTTCGAATACAGGGGCTTCTTGAGCTTCCAGCGCTTGTGCGACCACGGCCAGTCGGCCGGTGCGGTGCGAATCTGCTCCTCGACCATCCGGGCATAACGCGCGGTGAATTCGCCGGCGGGCATTTGTTCGCCCGCCGCCGCGAGCGGTACGAACTCGACCGCGTAGCGGCCACGCGCGACGCGCCGCAATTTCACGAACAGCGCCGCGTAACGCGCCGTGCGGGCGATCTCCTCCGGGCCGAGGAAAAACGCGGTATCGCGATTGAGGAACCTGAGCCACTGCTTGCGCTCGCTCGTGACCGGCTCCTGGTCGGCCAGCATCGCGATGGCGCGCGGCCGGCCGCGCTGCTTGATGATGTCGCCTAACAACTCGTCCCCGGGGATGAGGCGCGCGCCGAGCCGGCTGCGCAGCCGCAACATCTCGCGTTCCGCCCAGCTGTCGACCAGTGGTTTGTAGGCGGCGTCGACCGGCACGCCGAGCTGCGCCGACAGGCCGAGCAGCAGCCACTCCCAGTTGCACTGGTGACCGGCGAGCAGCAGCACCGGTTTGCCCTTCGCAATCTCGTCGCGCACGAGCTGCGGATTCTCGAGCTTCACGCGCCGCCCGAACTCCGCCACGGTCATGCGCGGTGAATGCACGAGTTCGACCAGCATGTCGGCGAAACCGCGGTAGTAGTCGCGGATCACTTTTTCACGGGTGCCCTCGTCCCATTCGGGGAACGAGGCCCGCAGATTCTTCTCGATGACGTGACGGCGATACGGGAATACGCGCCAGGCGCAAAAGGCCATCAGCCGCGCGAACGGGTACCAGAGGAAGAGCGGAATCCGCGACAGCGCGCGGACCCAGAGCGAGGGCTTCTCAGGAGGACCGGCCGCATTGCCAGCAGGATTTGGGCTGTTCGGCACGCTCTGGTTCACCCGCCGGGAAGGTACAACGATCCAAAGTCGAAAAAGTAAGGCCACCGTCTGCCGGTGGCCTTATTCACTTGCGAAAGCTGGTGCCCTCTATCTGATTCGAACAGATGACCCCCTCATTACGAATGAGGTGCTCTACCAGCTGAGCTAAGAGGGCGAATCAATCCGGCATCCCGGCTTTGAGGGCGCGCATTCTAATGGCGTGGGAAGGGCGATGGAAGCGCTGAAACGGCGGCCATGGAGCCCCGCTTGCGCAAAACGGGGCTTCAGGCAGCCGTTCTGCGACGCAATCGAATGACCAGCTCGATGCCGTCGACCTGCATGCCCGGCGGCGGCTCAGGTAAACGCTGAAATTCCACGTCCCGCAGGCTGACGTCCATCAGCGCGCCGGTGTCGAGATCGTGGAAGTGGTAGTGCGAGTCGGTATTCGAGTCGAACCAGCAACGGTCATTGCCAACCGAGAGCTGACGGATCAGGCCGGAGGCTGCGAACAAGTTCAGCGTGTTGTAGACCGTTGCCTTCGACACGCGCAAACCCTGGCTACGCAGTCCGGCGAGGACCTGGTCGGCGGAAAGGTGTTGTGGGCGTCCCAGCAGCAGCGCCGCGATTCGCAGGCGTTGGGCGGTGGGTCTTACGCCATGACCCATGAGTCGCTGGGTCAGCGCCTCGTGCGAGATGGGCTCTGCTTCCATATGCGGCATGCGGGCGAAGTATACGCCCGGACTCCCGCCACCAAGCAAATGGCCGTGAAGCCGCCATTTTTGCGGCTCGGCGCGGGGCGTCGGCCGCGCGAGCATGGCGCCATGGCAACCCCGACTCCGCCCCCTGCCCGCCGAGCTGCCGGCTTCACATTGACCGAGCTGATGTGCGCCCTTGCCGTCCTGGCCATCGTCGCTGGCATGTGCGCGCCCATGCTCCAGGACACGCTGCGCCGGGGTTCCATCCGTGCGGCAACGCTGCAGGTGGCCGGCGCATTGGCGCAGGCGCGCGCGACGTCAATCACCAGCAATCGCCGGGGCACGTTCTGTCCGGCCGACGGCGGCGACGCCTGCCAGTTGGTCGCCGCGCCCACGGACCGCTGGATGGTCTTCATCGACGAACCCTTGGGTCCTCGCGTGATCGCCCGCGGAACCCTGCCGCCCGGCGTGCTGCTGACGAGCAACCGCGTCAGCGTGCACTTCTGGCCGGTGGCGCTCGCCGGCGCGACGGCCACTCTAACTATCTGTGATGGAGCCGGGCGCGCGCCGTGGCGCCAGCTTGTCGTCAGTCAGACGGGGCGTGTGCGTTCGCGCTCCGAACCCGGCGCGGCGGGTTGTCCATGAGCGCGCCCCGGCGGGCCTGGAGCTTCGCGGGTGGCTTCACCTTGCTGGAAGCGTTGATCGCGTTGTTCGTGCTGGCCGTCGGCATGTTGGGATGCGCTTCGCTGCTCGCGTGGAGCTTGTTCCAGAACGGCGCCGCGCTGCGCCATGAACTCGCGCTCGGCGTCGCAAGCGAATTGGCCGGACGCGTGCGCGCGAAAAGCGCCGTGCCCGACGCCGCCGAACTCGCGGTCTGGCAGGCCCAGGGCGCAATCGAAGCGCGCATGCTGGCGAACCTGGAAACGGCGCTGGAAGTCTTTCCGCCCTCGAGTCCCGGAGAGCTGGAACGGATCGACATCACCGTCCGCTGGACCGAACCGCGCAACGCGGATGGTGTCGCGTCGATCGTCGTGCGGATTCTGCAACGTGCGGGCTGATTCCCTGCGGCGCCTCACCAGAGGATGGTCGATGCCCGAGCTGATGATCGCACTCGCCATCGCCGGCATCACGCTTGCAGGCGCGTTCACCCTGCTCGCGCATGGCCGCGAATTGCTGAACGCAAACGAAAGCATGACGCAGCTGCAGGACCAGGCCCGGCACGCAGTGTCGGTGGTCGCGCAGGACCTCGAACACGCCGGCTCCTTTGGCTTCGGGCTCGATCCGGCGACCCTGAGCGTCGTGCGCGATGGCGATCTCGCGCGTGTGATCGCCGGCGGCGACGCGTTGCGCCAGGATGCGCCGCGCGTGGCGTTGCCGTCGTCGTTGCATGATTGCGGCGGGAATTTCGCGCTCGACCTGGCGCTTGCGGTCGAGGCGTCCAACAATCATTTCGCCGCCGGTGTCGACGCATCACGATGCGCGCCCACCGCGTCGGCGGGTGGCGCAGTGCCCGGCGCGGACACCCTCACGGTGCGCCACGCGTCGGGCGAACCTGCGTCGCCCACGCCCGGCAAGCTGCAGCTCTATTCGCGCCGCTTCGCGACGCAGTCCGGACAGGTGTTGTTCGCGGACGGTCGCGCGCCCGGCGCGCTCGACGCCGACCGGCGTGTGTTCGACGTGGTCGTGCGTACCTATTACATCGCGCGCAACTCGGTGGAACGTGAAGGCTGGCCGGCGCTGCGGGCGAAGACACTCACGGCGGTCGCTGGTGAGCCCCGCTTCCGCGACGAGGAGATCCTGCCCGGAGTGGAAGACCTGCAGGTTCAGTTCGGCATCTCCGACACGGCGTCGGACGTTGCCGTGACGAGGTTCGTCGACCCGGGTGCGGTCGAACTGCGCGATTTCCCGCCGCTCGCGGTGCGCGTCTGGATGCGCATTCGGGCGGATTCCTCCGAGCGCGGCCACCGCGATGAACGCACCTGGCAATACGCCGATGCCGAATTCATGCCGGCCGCGGCGGAACAGGTTTTTCGTCGCACGCTGGTTTCGCGAACCGTCGTCCTGCAGGGCGGACCGCGGGGGCCGCGATCATGAGGACTCGAGCGCGTGGCGCGGCACTCATCGTGTCCTTGCTGCTGCTCGCCCTGCTCACGTTGTTCGCCCTTGCCGCGGCGAGTTCGGCGCGCATCGAACACACACTGGCTTCGAACGAACTGTTCCGTGAGAATGCCGCGAACGCCGCGCGTGCCGGCATCGAACTCGCAACGCTGGAACTGCTCACGATGCCGCATTCCGACCTGGCTGTGCCATTGCAGAGGCACCTGACGATCGCCGCTGGCATCGACTGCGACGTTCGGGCGCGGTTCGCGGGTTACGAAGCGAACCTGCCGCAGGATTCCGCGGTGCTGCTGGCCGGCGCGCATTTCGAGATCACGAGCACTGGCCAATCCGCGCGCGGCGCGCGCGAGGTGCAGCGCGGCGGACTCATGATCGTCGTGCCGGCGCCCGCCGAATTCATCGAGTCCGTGGCCGCGATGCCGGGCGGCGGCGCTGCCCCGTGCGGAGAGGCGGCCGGCCGTCGTTGCCTGCAGGCCGGTCAATCGTTCACGACATTCTGGCGGCGCGTGCCGGAAAACGCGGCGAGCCCATGAACCGCGCACGGCAGCGCGGGTTCACGTTGATCGAGACGCTCACCGTGATCGTCGTACTCGGGGTGCTGGTTGCCATAGCCATCCCGTCGTGGCAGCAACACGTCCAGCGCACGCGGCGCTCGAGCGCCAAGGAAATGCTCTTGCAGGTGCAGATCGCGCAGGAGAAATTCTTTGGACGCAACGCGCGCTACGCAACCACCGCCGAGATCTCCCGGCCCGAGCCCGCGGGATTGGGACTTCCCGCGCTCGCCGCCAACCCGGACTATCAACTCTCGCTCGCGACCGCGGCCGATGGCCTCGCCTTCATCGCGACGGCCCGCGCGACCGCCGCGCAAACCGCCGATACGCATTGCGTGACGTTCACCATCGATCACGTGGGCATGAGAACCGCGGCCGACGCCGCCGGCATCGACCGCTCGGGAGATTGCTGGCGCTAGGCGCCGCGGCGCAATTGCCGGGGCAACGAGAACACCACGTGTTCCTCGCGGCCGTGTTGCTCCTCGGCCGCGGTGCCACCCCATTCGCGCAGGCGCGTGATGACCTGCTGCACGAGTTCTTCCGGCGCCGACGCGCCGGCCGTGACACCGACCGCCTGCTTCCCCTCGAACCATTCGCGCTTCAGGAATGACGCATCGTCGATGAGGTAACCCGGGCGCCCCGCCCGCTCGGCCAGCTCGCGCAGGCGATTGGAATTGCTGCTGGTGATCGAGCCGACCACGAGCAACACGTCGCAATTGGCAATCAGCTCTTTGACCGCGTCCTGGCGATTCTGCGTGGCATAACAGATGTCCTCGCGCCGCGGACTGGCGAGAGTCGGGAAACGCACCCGCAGCGCATTGACGATCGCCGCCGTGTCGTCGACCGACAGCGTCGTCTGCGTGACGAACGCGAGTTTCTCCGGATCGCGCACCTCGAGCGCCCGCGCCTGCTCGACGTTTTCGATGAGATGCATGCGCCCGCCGAACGAGGTGTCGAAGCGGCCCATCGTGCCTTCCACTTCCGGGTGGCCCGCGTGGCCGATCAGCACGACGTCACGCCCTTCGCGCGCATACCGCGCGACTTCCATGTGCACCTTGGTCACGAGCGGGCACGTGGCGTCGAACACGGTAAGTCCGCGGCGCGCGGCTTCGTTCTCGACCGCCGCCGGCACGCCATGCGCTGAGAAGATCACCGTCGTGCCGTCCGGAACCTGGTCGAGCTCATCGACGAACACCGCGCCGAGCCCGCGCAGGCGTTCGACGACGTGTACGTTGTGCACGACTTCGTGCCGGACGTAGATAGGCGCGCCGAACATCGCCAGCGCGCGCTCCACGATGTCGATCGCCCGATCGACACCGGCGCAGAAGCCGCGCGGATTCGCGAGCAGTATCTTCACGACCCGCTCTTGCCCGCGCGCAACGCGCGCTCGCGCCGCGCATCGAGCAGGGCATCGATGATCACGAACGCCGCGCCGATGGAGATGGCGGCATCGGCGACGTTGAAGGCCGGGAAAGACGCCGCGCCCCAATGCACGTGCACGAAGTCCACCACGAAGCCATGTTCCAGCCGGTCGATCACGTTGCCCACCGCACCGCCGAGGATCAACGCGAGACCACACGCCAGCAGCGAATGAGTGCTCAGCGCCACGGTGCGCAGCCAGTAAACGATCGCGATCGACGCACCGATCGCGAAGAGCGAGAACACCCAGCGTTGCCAGCCCCCGGCGTCCGCCAGGAAGCTGAACGCGGCGCCCGGGTTGTGCGCACGCACGATGTCGAACACCGGCAGCACATAGATCCGCTCGCCGAGCGCCATGTTGTTTTCGATCCAGAGCTTGGTGATCTGGTCGACGATGATGACGAGCGCGGCGATCCACAACCAGCGGATGCCGCTCTGTTTCCAATGCGCGGGTTTGACGGTTTCGTTCATACGAGCTGCCGAGCCTCACCCGGTTCGTTCAGATTGTCCACGCAACGCGCGCAAATCGTCGGATGGTCGGCGTTCGATCCGACATCCGGCCGGTGATGCCAGCAGCGCTCGCACTTGGGCGCCGCGGATGCCTGCACGCGGATCCACACGCCGCCGTCCTTTGCGATCTCAGAGACCTTGATCGCCCCGACCGGCGGACCCGCGGCATTACTCACGCGTTTCACGACGGCCTCGGAAGTGATCAGCAGGAAGCGCAACTCCGCGCCCAGCGCCATGAGTTTTTCGCGGAACTCGTCCTTCGCGAACACTTCGACCTCGGCGTCGAGAGAGCCGCCGACGTTGCCTGCAGCCCGCAGCTTCTCGAGCTCCTGCGCCACCGCGGACTTGAGCTCGATGAACATGTTCCAGTCGATCGCATCAGGTGCTCCTGACGAACCGGCGACGGGCAGCTTGTACCACGTCTCGAGGAACACCGACTCGCCGCGTTTGCCCGGGATGGACTTCCAGATCTCCTCCGCGGTAAACGAGAGGATGGGCGCGAGCCAGCGCACCATCGCCTCGGCGATGTGAAACAGCGCGGTCTGCGCCGAACGCCGCGCGTGACCCTTTCGGGGCGTGGTGTACAGGCGGTCCTTGAGCAGGTCGAGATAGAAACCACCCAGGTCCGCGACGCAGAAATTGAGCACCTTCTGGTAGATCAGGTGGTACTGGAAGCCGCGGTACGCCTCGACGATCTCTTCTTGAAGCGCCGCCGTGCGCGCGATGGCCCAGCGATCGATGGCCACCAGCTGGTCCACGGGAACGGCATCGGTTGCGGGATCGAAGCCCGCGAAGCTGCCCAGTAGATAGCGCACGGTATTGCGCATGCGCCGGTACGATTCGGACATGCGCTTCAGGATTTCATCCGACAGCGCCATCTCGTTCGAATAGTCGGTCGCCGCGATCCACAAGCGCAGCACGTCCGCGCCCGAGCTCGACATCACCTTCTGCGGCACGATCACATTGCCGAGGGACTTGGACATCTTTCGCCCGTTCTCGTCGACCGTGAATCCGTGGGTCAACACGGACTTGTACGGCGCGCGCTCGTACAACGCTTCGGACATCAACAGCGACGAATGGAACCAGCCGCGATGCTGGTCGGAGCCTTCGAGGTAGATCTCCACCGGCGGCTTCACTTCATCGGGATGCGTGTAGTGCACGCACTCGTGCGAGAGCCCGGAGTCGGCCCACACGTCCATGACGTCGGTGACCTTCTCGTATTTGTCCGCGTCGTCGCCTAACAACTCGCGCGCATCGAGATCGAACCAGACTTCGATGCCGTCCTTTTCCACACGCTTGGCGACTTCCGTGATCAGTTCCTGGGTGCGCGGGTGCAGATCCTGCGTTTCCTTGTGCACGAAGAGCGTGATCGGCACGCCCCAGGTGCGCTGGCGCGACAGGCACCAGTCGGGCCTGTCCTTGATCATGTTGGAGATCCGCTGCTCGCCCCACGACGGAAACCACTGCACCTTCTGGATATCGCGCAGTGCATTCGCGCGCAGACCCTTCTGGTCCATGCTGATGAACCATTGCGGAGTCGCGCGGAAGATCAGCGGCGTGTGGTGGCGCCAGCAGTGCGGGTAGCTGTGCGAGATGTTCTCGTGTTTGAGCAGCCGCCCGCGCGACAGCAGCAGGTCGATGAGGATCTTGTTGGCCTGGTCCACCTTCACTCCGGCGACGAAGGGAGTGCCCTCGCGGAAGCGACCATCGCCCATCACGGGATTGTCTACCGGCAGACTGTATTTCTGGCCGATCGCGAAGTCCTCCTGGCCGTGCGCGGGCGCGGTGTGCACGGCGCCCGTGCCCGCGTCCAGCGTCACGTGTTCACCCACGATCACCGGCACGTGTTTGGGCAGGAACGGATGCTCGAGCTGCAGATGTTCGAGCGCCTTGCCCTCGAACTGCACGACAACCTGCCCCTTGCCGAGTCCGTAGCGCTTGAGGCACGCGTCCAACAGCTCGTTCGCCAGGACTAACAATTCGGACTGGCCGTTTCGCGACACCCACAGCAGCACGTATTCGATTTTTTCGCCCAGCGCGACCGCTTCGTTGGCCGGGAGCGTCCACGGAGTCGTGGTCCAGATGACCAACGACGCAGGCTGCGTACCGAGCACCTCGGGCTTGATGCCCACGCGGCGCGCGAGATCGGCGGTGTCGACGACGCGGAACTCGACGTCCACCGACGGCGAAGTCTTGTCTTCGTATTCGACCTCCGCCTCGGCGAGCGACGAACGGCAATCGAGGCACCAGTAGACCGGCTTCGCGCCCTTATAGAGGTGTCCATTGCGGATGATGTGGCCGAGCGCGCGGATCTGCTGGGCTTCAAAACGCGGATCCATCGTGAGGTACGGCCGATCCCAGTCGCCGAGCACACCGAAACGTTTGAAGTCGGCGCGCTGCAGGTCGACCTGTTCGCCCGCGAATTTGCGGCACGCGGCGCGGAATTCCTTCGCGTTGAGCTTGTTGCCCACGCGGCCGAATTTCTTCTCGATCTGGTGTTCGATGGGCAGGCCGTGGCAGTCCCAACCTGGGATATAGGGCGAGTCGTAGCCGTCGAGCTGATGCGACTTGACCACCATGTCCTTGAGGACCTTGTTCAGGAAGTGGCCGAGGTGCGCGGCGCCGTTGGCGTACGGCGGGCCGTCGTGCAGCACCCAGCGCGGCCGGCCGCGCGCGGCCTCGCGAATCTTCTGGTACAGCCCCGTGCTCTCCCACTCGGCGAGAATCTTCGGCTCGCGCTGCGCCAGGTCGGCCTTCATCGGAAAGCCGGTTTCGGGAAGGTTGATCGTGCTCTTGTAGTCGGCCACTGCGGTCTCGCCTGTCTAACTTGACGTACTAACTAACTCAGAATGCGGCGCGCCTCGGCGGCGTCCTCGTGCATCTTGCGCACGAGGTCGTCGAGGTTCGCGAACTTCTCCTCGTCGCGGATCTTCGCGACGAACTCCACTTCCAGCTCGCGCCCGTACAACGAGCCCGAGTAATCGAACACGTGCGCTTCGAGCAGCGGCTCGGTTCCATTCACCGTCGGCCGGAACCCGAGACTCGCGACGCCGGCATGCGGCGTATGGGTGTGCTCACCCTCGATGCCGCGTACCCGCACGGCGCAGATGCCGGTGAACGGCAGCTTGCGGCGATGCATGCGGATGTTCGCCGTCGGATATCCCAGACGGCGGCCGAGCTGCTCACCCCTCACGACGCGTCCGTACATCGAGTACGGCCGACCCAACAAGTCGCGCGCCCGCGCGAAGTCCGCCGCGGCCAGCGCCGCGCGCACCCCGCTCGAACTCACCCGCACGTCGTCGATACACACCGACGGCACGAGTTCGAGCGCGAACTTGCCCGCGTCCGCCGCCGCGCGCAGCAGCGCCACGCTGCCCGCGCCGCCGCGGCCGAATCGAAAATCCTGCCCCACCACCACCGCCGAGGCCGCGAAGCGTTCGGTGAGCAGCTGCACGAACTGCTCGCCCGTGAGCGAACGCAGCTTCTCGTCGAAACGCAGCACGCACACCTGGTGCAGATCCGAGCGCTCGAGCACTCGCCACCGCTCGCGAAAATCCGTGAGTCTCGCCGGCGGATCCTGCGCCGCGAGGTACTCGCGCGGCAGCGGTTCGAAGGTCAGCATCATCGCCGGCTTCGCGAACTGCTTCGCCAGACCGCAGGTGCTCGCGATCAGCGCACCGTGCCCCAGGTGAATGCCGTCGAAGCTGCCGATGGTGATGGCGGCGCCGCGATGTTCGGCCCTGAGGCCCTGCAGACCACGGATGAATTCCATGACGATTATGCCCCGGCGACGTTGCGCACGTGGCGCAAACGCAGGCCCGCCGCGAACAGCGCGGCGAAATAGACCGCGGCGCCCGCCGCCACGCAAAGCGCGAGCCGGCCGGCGCGCTCCCACGCCGGCGCCACCAGCCAGCTCTGCAGGTCTCCGCCCAGCCACAGCAGCAGCGCCGCCATCGCGAGGTTCGCGAACACCACGCGCGCCAGCAGCGCGCCCCAGCCCTGCCGCGCCTTGTAGATTCCGGCCTGCTTGAGACCCCACCACAGCAATGTGGAATTGAGCGCCGCCGATACGCAGGTGGAGGTGGCGATCAGCGCGTGTGGATAGGGGAAGCCGAAGTGCTGCGCGGGCAGCACCACGAAGAGGTTCAGGCTCATGCCCACGCCGAGTGCGATGAGTCCGACGCGCACCGGGGTCTTCGTGTCCTGGCGCGCGAAGTACCCGGGCGCCAGCACCTTCACCATGCTGAACCCCAGCAATCCCCACGAGTAGGCCATCAACGCGTAACTCGCCATCCGCACGTCGTGAGGCGTGAAAGCGCCGTAACCCAGCGTGGTCGCGGTCAACGGTCCCGCGAACACCAGCATCGCCACCGCGGCGGGAGAAATCAGCACGATCACCAGGCGCATCGCCCAGTCGAGCGTGCCCGTGAAATGCTCCATCGACTCCGCGGCATGATGACGCGACAAAGCTGGCAGGATCACCGTCGCGAGCGCGATGCTGAACACACCCAGCGGAAACTCCATCAGGCGGTCGGCGAAATACAGCCAGGACATGCTGCCCGTGATCAGGAAGCTCGCGATGATGGTGTCGAGCAGCAGGCTCACCTGCGCCACGGACGAACCGAATATTCCCGGCAGCATCAACCGGCCGATTCGCCTGACGCCTTCGGCCGCGGGACGCCAGCGCGGCTTGCGGAACAACCCGAGCTTGATCACCGCCGGAACCTGGAAACCGACCTGCAGCAGACCGCTGACGAAAACGCCCATCGCGAGTGTCACGCCAGGGTTGTCGGTATGCGGCGCGATCCAGATCGCGACCACCACCATCACCACGTTCATGATGACCTGCGTGTACGCGGGCAATGCGAAACGGTTGTAGCTGTTCAAAACGCCCGAGAACAACGCACTCAGCGAGATGAACAGCAGATAGGGGAAGGTCCAGCGCAGCATCGACGTCGCCATGTCCCACTTGTCGGGCCGGTCGTGCCAGCCGGGGACGAAGGCGAGAATGATGAGCGGCGCGGCGATGACCCCGATGAGCGTGATGACGAACAGCACCACCGCGAACGTGCCCGCCACGTCCTCGATCAGCTCGCGGACGTCGTCCTGGGGCCGCTTGACCTTGTATTCGCTGATGACCGGAACGAAGGCCTGAGAGAACGAGCCTTCGGCGAACAGGCGGCGCAGGAAGTTCGGAATCTTGAAGGCGACCAGCCAGGCGTCCATGAACGCGCTGGCGCCAAAGGCCACGGCATAGACGATCTCGCGGGCGAGGCCCGTCACGCGCGACACCAGCGTCGCAATACCCGTGACCGCCGTGCTCTTGAAGATGCGACCGCTCAAACCGCAACCACCCGGAAAATAAGGGAAAAACCCAATAAGCGGCGCACTATACCGGATGCGCTTACCGAGCGTTGACAAGGTGGGGGTCGGTCAGCACACTACGCGCCCTCAAAAGACCGTCGATTTCCTGGAGTACCTTTCGTGGCGAATACCAAGTCGGCCGAAAAAGCCGCCCGTCGAGCTGAAACCAACCGCACCCGCAATGTCGCGCTCCGTTCGCGCATGCGCTCCGCCCTGCGCAAGGTCAATGACGCGCTCGCCGCCGGAAAGAAGGCCGATGCCGCTGCCGCCCTCAAGGACGCCCAGCCGCTGATCGACTCGCTGGTCAACAAGAACGTCATTCATCGCAACAAGGCCGCGCGCCACAAGAGCGCCCTCGCCGCCCGCGTCAAGGCGCTCAGCTGACCCGCGCCTCGTTCGAAGTTTGAAAAAAACCCGGCCTCGCGCCGGGTTTTTTGTTTGGCCGGTGGCTTGCCGCAGTGCACGTACGACCTAGGTGTCATGCGCGCCCGGACTCACAGGCTGCACGATGTGCAGCGCTGTGAATTCCGAAGGAGCCTTCACCATGTCATCGATCCCCATCCGTCGAATCGGCCCGTGCATCGGCATCGCATTCGTTTTTGTGTCGTTAGTGGCGTGCAAGACCGCGACGCCGCCCGATCCGGTCAACATCGAGAACATCCAGGAAGTCTCCGCGACGGTCGAGGCCATCGACGTCAACAAGCGGTTGCTGTCGCTGAGCGATCCCGAGACCGGCGAGAAAATGACCGTCGAGGTCGCACCCGACGTGCGCAACCTTGCGCAGGTGAAGCCGGGCGACAAGGTGGTGGCGAGGTATTACGAATCGCTGGCCGCGGAACTCGTGGCGCGCGGCGACAAGTCCGGCACGACCCAGGCGCCGGTGAAGGATGCCGTGATTGGACGCAGCGCTCCGGGCGCGAAACCCGGTGTCGTGCTCGGCACCGAGAATCGGCAGACGGTTCGGATCTCGAAGGTCGACAAGAAGAACAATGTCGTCAGCTTTTATGGATCCGACGGGCTGGCGCGTTCGGTGCCCATCAAGACACCGCAAGGGCAGGAGTTCATCGGCAAGCTCAAGGAAGGCGATGAAGTCGAAGTGACCTATACCGAAGCGGTAGCGGTGACGGTCGAGCCTGCGAAGTAATCACGGATCGGAAAAAAACCCGGCTCAGCGCCGGGTTTTCTTTTTGGCTTTCTTCGTTTTCGAAGCGGGCTTTCGCGCCGGTTTCTTCGGCGCCACCTTCTTCGCGGCGGGCGGTTTCGACTTCGCGTTTTTCGCCTTGGACTTGGCCTTGGGCTTCGCCTTCGCCTTCGCCTTGAGTTTTGCTTTTGCCTTGCGCGATTTCGCCCGCGGCGCGCCGGCCGGTTTCGGCTCGGCAAACACCGGCAGCGGCAGATTGCCCTGCGCCGGCGCCTCACCGGTTTCGAGAAAGCGCATCACGGCTTCGGTGAGATCCGTCGTACCGGCATGCGTGGCGCCCGAGATCAGGAACGCGGGACCGCGATATTTGAGCTCGCGCGCGATCGCGATGGCCTTCGCCACCGCCTCCTCGGGCGGCAGCAGGTCACTCTTGTTGAGCACCAGCCAGCGCGGCTTCGCCAACAAGTCTTCGCTGAACTTCGAGAGCTCGCCGACGATGGAACGTGCGTCGCGCACCGGATCCGCGTTCGGATCCACCGGCAGAATGTCGACCAGGTGCAGCAGCACGCGCGTGCGCTGCAGATGTTTGAGGAAACGGATGCCGAGACCCGCGCCTTCCGCCGCGCCTTCGATGAGGCCGGGGATGTCGGCCATCACGAAGCTGCGCTGGTTGCCGCAGGCGATGACGCCGAGATTCGGATACAGCGTGGTGAATGGATAGTCGGCGATCTTCGGCCGCGCCGCGGACACGGCGGAGATGAGCGTCGACTTGCCGGCGTTCGGCAAACCCAACAACCCGACGTCGGCGATGACCTTGAGCTCCAGATCGAGCTCGCGGTGCTCACCCGGAAGCCCGGGGCCGAACTGGCGCGGCGAGCGGTTCTTGCTCGACTTGAAACGCTGGTTGCCCCAGCCGCCCTTGCCGCCCTTCGCGACCAGCAGCTCCATGCCGGCCGTCGCCAGGTCGCCCAGCACGTCGCCGGTCTCGCTGTCGCGGATGACCGTTCCCACGGGGACCATGACCAATGTGTCCTTGCCGCCACGGCCGGTCATGTCGCGGCCGCCGCCCGGCTGGCCGTTCTCGGCGCGGAACGTGCGGATGATGCGGAAGTCGGCCAGCGTGTTGATGCCTTCGAGCGAGCGCAGAGTGATGCTGCCGCCGTGTCCACCGTCGCCGCCGTCGGGGCCGCCGAAGGGCACGAACTTCTCGCGGCGGAAGCTCACGCAGCCGCGGCCGCCGTTACCGGCTTGAACCTTGATGTGCGCTTCGTCGACGAATTTCATGGGGAATGGATCTTCGGGTTGGTTGGCAAACAAAAAACCCGGCAAGGAGCCGGGCTTTTTGCTCGAACCGGGTTACGGTTCTGGTTAGTTCGCCTTCTCGGAATCCACGTTCACGAAGGTATGCCCTTCGGAACCCTTCTTCGAGAACTTCACGCGGCCGTCCTTCAGGGCGAACAGCGTGTGGTCCGTGCCGATGCCGACGTTCGCGCCGGCGCGCATCTGCGTGCCGCGCTGGCGGACGAGGATGTTGCCGGCGATGACGGCTTCGCCGCCGAACTTCTTCACGCCGAGGCGCTTGCTGTGCGAGTCGCGGCCGTTACGAGTACTGCCGCCTGCCTTTTTGTGTGCCATGTTCCGAAAACCTCTAGTTAGGCGCGCAGCTTATGCGCTGATGCCCGTGATCTTGACCTGCGTGTACTGCTGGCGATGCGTGCCCTGGCGCAGGTAGTGCTTGCGGCGGCGGAACTTCACGATGACTTTCTTCTCGCCCTTGCCGTGCTTCTCGACGGTGGCCGAAACCTTCCCGCCCTTGAGCAGCGGAGCGCCGACCTTGATGTCACTGCCCTCACCGATGAGCAGGACCTCGCCAAATTCGATTGTCGCACCCGGTTCCGCGTCGAGTTTCTCGACCTGGAGGACGGTGCCTTTCTCGACCCGATACTGTTTGCCGCCCGTGGCGATGACCGCGTACATCTTGAGAACTCCAAAAATCCTAGCGAGACCAAAGCCTTAAAGCCGTGTGCCATCCCGAAGGGACGCGCATTCTACGGTCGCACCGAAAGCCGGTCAAACCATAAATATTCCATTAGAATCAATGTCCTAAATGAGCTCCAAAGTTACTACATTGCCGACCCCGCGCCCAAATTCGCGTGCCCAGGACGCTCCCGCCATGTCGCTGGAGGAAATCCGCACCCTGGTGCGCACCGATCTGGTCGCTGTGGACGCCATGATCCGGGCGCGGCTGAAGAGCACGGTGCCGCTGGTGGACCAGATAGCCGAGCACATCATCGGCGGCGGCGGCAAACGTCTGCGCCCCCTGCTCTGCGTGCTCGCGGGCCGCGCCTGCGGCATCGAGTCCGACAAACACATCGAAGCGGCGGCGTTCATCGAGTTCGTGCACACCGCGACGCTGCTGCACGACGACGTGGTAGATGGCTCGCAGAAACGCCGTGGCCGCGCGACGGCCAACAACCTCTTCGGCAACCAGGCGAGCGTGCTCGTCGGCGACTTCGTGTATTCGCGCGCCTTCCAGATGATGGCGCACGTGGGCTCGCAACGCGTGATGGAGATCATGGCCGACGCGACCAACGTGATCGCGGAAGGTGAAGTGCTGCAGCTGATGAATGCGCACGATCCCGAGACCACCGAACAACGTTATCTCGAAGTCATCTACCGCAAGACCGGCCGGCTGTTCGAAGCCGGCGCGGAAGTCGCCGCGGTGCTCGCGGGCGCCGGTCCGCCGCAACAGGCGGCGCTTGCCCGCTACGGCAAACATCTCGGCACCGCCTATCAACTCATCGACGACGTACTCGATTACAAATCGGATCCGGCGACCCGCGGCAAGAACCTCGGCGACGATCTCGCCGAAGGAAAACCCACGTTGCCGCTGCTGCATGCGCTGCGTCATGGCGACGATGAGCAACGCGCGCTGATCCGGCTGGCGATCGAACAGGGCGGGCTCGCGCAGCTGGGTCCGATTGTCGAGGCCATCGAGGCCACCGGCGGCCTCGAATACGCCACTCATTTCGCGCAGCGTGAAACCGCACAGGCCATCGCCGCGCTCGAGAGCATTCCCGATTCGCCTCACCTGCAGGCGCTGATAGCACTCGCGAAATTTGCGCTCGCGCGTCCGAACTGACGACCGACGCATCACCTGGAGACGGCCATGGATCGAAGAAAATTCCTCGGAAGTTCGATCGCATTGGCCAGCGTCGCCGGGCTGACGCCCGCACGACGCGCCCTCGCCGCAACATCCGCCGACGTCCCGGCGCTCTCGCGCACCGGCGGCAGCATCGTCCTCAAGGGCAATGACATCGACGACCTGCGGGCGCGCCTGAATGGCACGGTGCTCACTCGCGCCAGCGTCGGCTACGACGCCGCGCGGCGCGTCTGGAATGGCGCGTTCGACCGCCATCCCGCGTTGATCGCCCGCTGCGCGCGCGCTGAAGACGTCGTGAACGCGGTGCAGTTCGCCGCGGCCAACGACCTGCTCGTCGCAGTGCGCGCCGGCGGTCATAGCCTCCCAGGCTATTCAGCCTGCGAAGGCGGATTCGTGATCGACCTCGTTTCGATGCGTGGTGTGTCCGTCGATCCCGCGACGCGCACCGCCAAGGTTTCGCCCGGCGTTCTGCTGGGTGAACTGGACCGCGAGACGCAGGCTTATGGCCTGGTGGTTCCGGCCGGCACGGTCTCGCACACCGGTGTGGCAGGACTCACGCTCGGCGGCGGCGTGGGCCGGCTGCTGCGCAAGTTCGGCCTGACATCGGACAGCCTGCTCGCCGTCGACATCGTCACCGCGAACGGCAAACTACTGCGCGCCAGCGCCGACGAGAATCCGGATCTGCTCTGGGCCCTGCGCGGCGGCGGCGGCAATTTCGGCGTCGTCACATCATTCGAATTCCGCGCGCACGAATTCGGCCGCAGCTCGGTCGCGGGCGACATCGTCTTCCCGATCGAGCAGGCACGCGCGGTGCTCGATGCATTCGCGGATTATTCCCCGCAAGCATCGGACGAGTTCTGGATGGACCCGACGCTGGAATGTGACGACACCGGACACCGACAGGTCACTTTCCTCGTGAATCATTGCGGCGATGAGCGGCAGGCGTCGAAGGAAATCGACATCGTGCGCAAGTTCGGCAAGGCAGTGCTGGACAACGTCGCCCGCAAACCCTGGGTGGTGGCGCAGAGCGAACATGATTCGTTGTCGCCGCATGGCCGCGGCTACTACATGTCGGGCGGCGCCGTGCATCATCTCGATCCGAAGCTCATCGAACACGCGATCGCCAGCATCAAACTACCCGGCGCGGAGCTCGCGAAGATCAGCCTGACCCAGCATGGCGGCGCGAATGCCCGCATGGCCGTCGACTCGAGCGCCTACGCCACGCGCAAGGCCACGCACAATTTCGTGGTGCGCGCGTCGTGGGACGATCCCGGCCAAGCCGAAGCGCGCACCGCCTGGCATCGGCAGACCTGGAAGGGCTTCGAGCCCTTTTCGCAGGGTATCTACGCCAACCTCAATGCCGGCGATCCGAACGCCCGGGCGCGCTCGGCGTATGGCGAAAATCTCGATCGCCTGATCAGCATCAAGACCCGCTACGACCCGAAGAATCTTTTTCACCTGAATCCAAACATCAAGCCGCGCTCCGGCTGATCTCAGCGGTAACGCGGCAACACCAGCGAGCCGAAAGTCAGATAGAACGTCTGACTGCCGTCGAATGTGCGCCCGAACCCGAGCTGCATCGGTCCGATCGGCAGGTCGATGCCGAGAAAGATGCTGCCCGCGCCGATCAAGTCGCTGAGCGACATGTCTTCGTGGTTCTCCCACACGTTGCCGCCCTCGATGCTGCCGCCGAGATAGGTCGGCACGTCGAACACCAGGCCCTGCTCGCTTATCCGCCGGTAGTAGATGGCGCGCACGAGCAACTGCTGGTTGTCGACGAGTTCGCGGTCGCCGAGCCCCGACAGGAACGCGAGTCCACCCAGCGACGCTTCGGCCTGGTAGGCGTTCACCAGGTCCTTCGAGTAGTTGGCCCGGGCGCCGAGCATCAGTGTGTTGCGCCCGGAGCTCATGGGCTTGTCGATCGCGGCCCGCAACACGTTGCCGTTTTCATCCGAGCCGAAGTGCTCGTCGTAACTGGAGTAGCTGAATTCCGCGCGCATGCCGCGCCGCGGGAAACGCACGTTGTCGAGACTGTCCCACAACACGTTCACGTTCAGGCCGCCGAACTCCACATCCAGTTTGCGCGGCAGATCGGGATCGCCGATGCGCAGTTCGGCGCGATCGTGGCCGCGGAACGCGGCGGTGGATAGACGCAGACGGTCACCGAAGTCGCGTCCTACACGCAGCTCGCCGTACAGAGTCTTCACCCGGTAGTCAGCCGCCGGCAGATCGCTGAACACTTCGCGCAGCACGATCGGTTGATTGAGCGACGTGTACGAGATGCCGGGATCCGCGAACCAGTTGCCGCGATGGCCGAACGGCACGTACAGATCCGTCGACAGCGCGCTCACGCGGCCGATGCCGATGAACGAGCGCCATTCCGCGCCCTTCGGCGTCAGGTCCGTCACGCGGCTTTCGATGTTGAGCTGGTAGTCGTCCTGTCCCTCGAAGTCGTCGCTGATCTGCATGCCGACACGGAACAACACACGGCCGAGCGACGAATCGACCGGCTTCACTTCGAGTCCCACCTCCCCGTCACGCTCGCCGAGGTGATAGGCGATGCTTTCGTAAGTGCCGCGCCCGTAGGCGCCGCCAATGTCCTTTTCGAGCTGGTCGACATCGAGTGGTTTGCCCGCCTCGGCGGTGATGCGGTCGCGCACGAACTTCGCGGTGGTGCTGGAGTCGTCCGCCACGTTCACGTACGCGACCATGGGGCTCCCGGCCGGTGTGTGCCGCTGGCCGGCGCGCCACGCCGCGTATTCGGCTTCCGGCAGCGAGAAAGTCCGCAGTTTGGCGAGCTCCGCTTCCGCCGCCGCCTGGCCCGGCGCGATCCCGCTCGGCGTTTCGCGGAACCCCGCGCTGGTGAGTGTGCCGAGATCCGGCCGCAGGAGCAGGTCCGCCTCCGTCATCGAACGCAGGCTTTCCTCGGTGCGGTCGCGCATCATGCCGCTGACCATCTGCAACATCACTTCGAAGGTCGTGTTGACCTCTTCGGCCGGCTCGAGCGGCGAGCCAACGTCGACGACGATGATCCGGTCGACGCCCATCGCGCGCACCACGTCGATCGGCAGGTTGTCGACGATGCCGCCGTCGACGAGTAGTTTGCCCTCGTGCCGCACCGGCGCGAAGGCGCCCGGCACCGCCATGCTGCTGCGGATCGCGAGTTCGAGATCGCCCGAGTCGAACACCACCCGCCGCACGTTGCCGATGTCGGTCGCGACGCAGCGGAATGGAATCGGCAGGTCGTCGAACGACTGCAGATTCGAGCGGCCGAGGAATTCCTTGCGCAACAGCAGGCCGAGCTTCTGCCCGCGCACCAGCGTGGTCGGATACGTGAGTTTCTTGTCCTGAATGCCGATCTCGAGGTTGGCGAGGATGCCGAGGTCGGTTTCTTTCTGGCGCATCGGCAGATCCACGCGGGCGGTCGAGTCGCGGAAGATGTCCACCCAGTCGATCGAGGTCACGAACTGCTCGATCTCCTCGGGCGAGTGACCCGAGGCATACAGCCCGCCGATGATGGCGCCGACGCTCGTTCCCGCAATCGCGTGGATCGGGATTCGTTCGCGCTCGAGCACCTTCAGGACGCCGATGTGGGCCGCGCCGCGCGCGCCGCCACCACCCAACACCAGGCCAATCCTCTCGCCCGCCATGCTCGTGCCCACGAACAGCGAGCAGACCGCAAACAACCATTTCATGAGCCGCCACTCCGACAAGCCGATGGCCGGAGTATGTATCGGCGCTGTGCCGGGGCGTTACTGCGCGTTGAGGCGGAGTCGCATGCCCGGCAGATTGCCGTAGGTGAGCGCACGCCACAGCCATTCGAGCGGTCCGTACTGGAAACGCGCCAGCCACAGGCGGCTCGCCAGGATCTGCGCGGCGTAAACCACCACGACGATGCCGGTGAGCGCGGCCGTGCCGATCCTGCCCGCCAGCGCCAGCCCCGGCCCCACCCCGAACAGCACGAAGCCGATCACGAAACTCTGGGCAATGTAGTTAGTGAGCGCCATGCGCCCGGCCGCCGCGAATGGAACAAGCAGGTGACGCCCGAACCGTGTCTGGAATCCGACCACCACCGCGGCGACGTAGCCCGTCGCGAGCACCGGCACCGCGCCCAGGTGCAGCACCTGGGCGAAGAATTCGCGGTGTTCGTACTCCGGCAACAGCGGCGATTCCGACAGCAGCACCGCGATGCCTTCGAGGATGAGTCCGGCCGGCAGCGTGACTCGCAGCACGCGCCGCCATCCCGGCAGAAAGTCCGGCGCACGCGTGATCCAGCCGTGCCGGCCCGTCCAGGCGCCGATGAAGAACCGGCCCAACGCGTAGAACAGCCAGCCGAGGATCATTCCGCTCAGCAGATAGTCCACCATCGCCCACTCGAAGAAATTGCGCACGATCGGGAAGTAGTCGCCCGCCTGCGCCAATTGCTGGCGTTCGAACACGGCCGCGTCCGCGAAGGGATCCGCGCCCATAGAGGCCGACGCGCCGAATTCCACGAATGCCTTCTCACCGATGCGCCCGAGCACCGCGCAGATGAGGCCCACCGCGACCAGATCGCGGTTGCTCAAGGAACGGAACGCGAGCAGCACGAATCCCGCGAGCGCGTACAGATGAAGAATGTCCCAGGTCCACAGGAACACGAAGTGGATGATGCCGAACACCAGCAGCACCGCCAGGCGGCGGCGATACAGCGGCACGAAATCCACACCGCGCGCCTCGAGGCGCTGCATCTGTAGATAGAAGCCGAGACCGAACAGGAACGCGAACAAGGTGTTCGCCTTGTCCATCGCGAGCCAGGCAAGCACCTGCGCCAGCGCGTGATCGAGCGGCGCCGATGGCAGCGACAGCAACTGCTGCTCCGTCGACATCACGCCCGCCTGCGCGAACACGGTGAGGTTCATCAGGAACACGCCGAACAGCGCCACGCCGCGCAATACGTCCATCAACTCGACGCGATCGCCGATCGCGACCGGGGCCGCGTCACCGGCGACCGCGCCGGGCGCGTTCATCGTTCGTGCACCTTCCCCGTCTTCGGGTCGCAGGTCGGCAACGTCGGCTCGGTCATGCTCCAGCTCATGTGCGCGCGCCAGGACTTGCGCACCTCTTCCTCGGGCAACACGTTGACGATTTCACCGCTGCGCGCGTTCATCTCGTAGCCGTACACCGAACACATGCTGTTTTCAAACGTCGCGGTGCACGGCACTTCCGCGAACACCGCGAGTGTGTCGCCGCTCCAGGAGATCGCGGACATGTTGAACTGCGGATCGCCGCCGGTGATTTCGCGAATGTAGGGCCAGCATTTCGCCAGCCGGCCGACCATGTCCGTCTGCACCACACCCGTGATCGACGAACGCACCAGCGCGTTTCCCCGCACCTGGAAGATGACGAAGTCCGAACCTGAGTACGCGTTTTCCGAGCCGTTGATCAGGAACGCGAGGCCATCGGGCGCCCAGAGGATTTCCTGCGGCCGCCAGTCGCCGCGATGCAAATCCGCGAGCGGCACGGCGAGCTCGAGCTCGGTGCCACTCCTCTTATAGCGGACCCGCAGAGTCTGGCCGGCGGCGCCTCCGCATTCGAGGCTCACCGAGGCGTCGCCGTGCGTGGATTGCGCGGCGGCCGGCGCCCCGGATCTGCAATCCAGCGCGAGAGGTCTGCCGTCTTTCGCCCAGATCGGCTTGGGGCTGACCGGCGATTCCCCTGAGGCCCCGCCCGCCGCGAATGACAATGCGAGCGCCGACAACACTTTGGTTGTGCTGGTATGCATGGGGCTATTGTCATGAGGGCGCCCGGCCCCCGCAATTTCAACGAGGTAGCCTCGTTTCAATTGAACCGGGCAGGCCCCTTCAGTAGACTGCGCGCCCCCGCTGGTTCAGCGGGCCGCCGGTTCAAGGCATTCGGGGTGTAGCTCAGCCTGGTAGAGCACTACGTTCGGGACGTAGGAGTCGAAGGTTCAAATCCTTTCACCCCGACCATTATTTTTCCTGCTGCGTTTTGATCGGACCCCGGTTGCAAGCCTGCGCCTGGCGGATGCCTGCTCGAGCCCCAAACGCTGGCGGATTTTCCGGAAAAATCGTCCGGTCTGAGCGCGTCCTTACTTCTTGTACGACGCCACCGCGACATCATCCAATCCCACGCGATTCAAGAGGAGTAGATAGTCCGGGTTCTGCCGAATGGACGCGAACCGGGGATCATTGCGCAGAAAGATGACGCAGTTCGAGCGCTTGGCCACGGCCTCGTCGAGCAGGGAAATCGCGCGCTCCGCGTCGCCGATGCTGAGGTACGCCGCGGCCGATTCATACGGGCACATGAAGCTCCCCGCGGCGGCGGCCTTCTCCAGCATCGGCAGCACCTTATCCTTCTGCCCCGCGTATCCGTATGCCTGCGCCAGGATGATCAGCGCGAGAGGTGATCCGTCCAGTTCGGCGCCCCGTTCCGCAAGCTTCACTCCCCTTTCATGGTCACCGGCGATATATGCGCCAATACCCGCGCCTGTAAACACCATCCCGATGTCCGGGTGTTGCCGCATCTGCTTGTCGACCCACTCCCGCGCTGCCTTGCTTTCGCCCACCATGAACAGCGCCCAGTTGCCCCAGTCGGCCATCTCCGCGTTGAGCGGGTCGAGTTTCTCGGCTTCGGCCAGCGCGCGTTTGACCTTTTCCCGCTCGCCGAGCGCGGAGTAATAGAGTGCAAACCCCAACTCCGTTTGCGCAAGTGTGGGGTCGCGGCGCTTGGCCTTGTTCAAGGCGATCCAGGCATCCTTCCAACGCCAGGCCATCACATAGGTCAACCCGAGAGAGGACCAGGCCTCGGCGGAATCGGGGCGCAACTCCTGCGCCGCGGCGATCGAATCGACCACTTTCTGCAGCATGTCGATCGGTGGTTCGAAGTAGGTGAACAACTGCCGGTAGGCATCGCTCCTGGCGATGTGGGCGTCGAAGAATTTGGGATCGAGCGCGATCGCCTGGTCGAATAGTTCGATCGCGCGCGGCAAGGATTCATGGCTGACCAGATCCAGCTGATAACGCCCCGCCACGTACGCCTCGTACGCCTGGAGATTGCTGGTCGGGAACTCGTCCAGCGCCCGCCGTTCCTCGGCCCGAATCGCCACTTTCAGTGAATCCGACACCGCGGCGGCGGTACCGGACTGCATGGCAAAAAGATTGGTGTCGTCGGTGCGGCCCTCGTAGTGTTCGTCCCACACCACGCGGCCAGTGCGCAGATCTTCCAGCTCCACCGTGATGCGCAGGCTGTTGCCCGCCGAGATGCTGACCACCCCATCGAGCACGTACTGCACCTCGGGTAGCTGGCTCCGGATGTGATCGCGTGCCTTGTTCTCCTTGAACGTGAACGCCGAAGGCGTCGGCACGACCCTCAGGCCGGAGATCTTTCTCAGGTTGCGGATCAGCTCCCGCGTGACCTGGTCCGCGAATGGCCGCCAGGTCTCGGGTGAATCGCCGGACACATCGAAGGGCACGACCACCACGTAGGGCGAAGCCGCGTCAGGTCCTCCCGCATGGAGGGGCGCGAACATGCGCCAGCCGAGCAGCGAAGCGAGCAGCACTCCAGCCATCAGCAGAGGCCATCGCCAGGCTGGCGCAACGAGCTTGGCGAGGCGGCCCGCCACGGGCGGCGGCTCTGGCGCCTCGACACTCCCGCCACCCTCCGCGCTCTCCGGTATCACCGTGATCGGCGCAATGAATTGATAGCCACGGCCGCGGATCGTCAGGATGGTTTTCTGCAGCTCACCGCTGTCGCCGAGAATCTTGCGCGCGCTCTTGACGTGATTACTCAGCGTCGCATCCGACACCTCGCGTCCGTCCCAGACTTCCCGAAACAGCTCCTCCCGGGTCACGACCCGGTCCCGGTGCCGTATCAGGTACACCAGCAGATCGAACACCTTAGGCTCAGCGGCGATGGGCTCGTCCCCACTGCTGATTCGAAATCGAGCGGTATCGATCAGAAATTCGGCGATCTGGTATTTCATTCGACCGGTAACAGAGTAAGCCCGCGAATCATTATCAAATCATTACTCAAATATTAGCTAGCCGTCATGCAGCGCTTCGGCCTGCACCTCAATGTGGCACCCGCTCGAACAACAACCAGCGGAGTGAGCCGAATGCCGACGCCACTGCAAATTCTGATGGATCCCGTTTCCCTGACCGTACTGGGACTGTACGCAGCCTTAATAGTCCTGGAAGCACTGTTCCCCGCCCGGCCTCTGCCCCGGGTGAGGGGGTGGAGGACCAAGGCGCTGGTCGTATTCGCTCTCTATTTCTTCCTGTCTTCGTATCTGCCCTTGCTGTGGGGCGACACGCTGGCCCAGTACCAGCTCTTCAACCTCGAAGGGCTCAATCCTTACGTCGGCGCCGGCATCGCCGTACTGGTGTTCGAGCTGCTGGTGTACGTCTGGCACCGGACCATGCACCGCGTGCATTGGCTCTGGCGCTCCTTCCACCAGATGCATCACAGCGCCGAACGTATGGACAGTTTTGGCGCCTTCTACTTCAGTCCGCTGGACATCGTGGGCTTCACCCTCCTCTCCAGTCTCACTCTGATCGTGGTAGTTGGACTCAGCCCCCAGGCAGTCACCTACTTCGCCTACGCCACGTTATTCCTCGCCGCATTCCAGCACACGAACATCCGCACGCCACAATGGCTGGGTTACCTCGTGCAGAGGCCCGAGAGCCACAGCGTCCATCACGGTCGCGGCGTTCATCACTACAACTACTCGGACCTGCCGTTGTTCGACATCCTGTTCGGCACGTTCCGCAACCCGAAGGAATTCGTCTCCGAAAGCGGTTTCTACGATGGAGCTTCCGAGAGGGTCCCGCAGATTCTCGTGTTCAAGGACATCGCGGGGGCCGACTTCAACCCCGCGATGCGGCTCAGCGAACGCTGAATCGTCCGAATGCATGTCCACAACAAACTCAGGGGAAATACCATGATCCGCACCAGATTCAAGATTGGAACGATGATTGCCGCGCTCTTGCTCGCGGCCTCGAGTGTGCTCCACGCGGGTTCTTCCGGGCCTTCGGGCGACAGGAAACACGGGCCTTCCCGTCCATCCGTGACGACTTACGCCACGGGACTAACTAGTCCGCGAGGTTTGACTTTCGGTCCGGACGGAAATCTTTATGTGGCGGAGGCAGGCGTTGGCGGCTTGATGTCACCGGCCGGCGGACCTGGTTGCCCGGCCGACTTCAACGTTTACAGCCCCTACACCGCAGGCTTCAGCGGACGCGTGACCCGCGTGCGCGCCAATGGCAGGAAAGACGTGGTCGCCGACAATCTCCCCAGCATGACCGACAACACCGGTGCGACTTTCGGCCCCACCGATGTTGCCTTCATCGGTAACTCGCTTTACGTCCTGATCGAGATGGGCGGCTGCTCACACGCCATGCCTGACGACCTGCCCGCCATTCTTCGGGTCAATCGCGATGGCTCGACCACCAATGTTGCCAACCTCAATGCGTGGCACTGGGCGAACCCGCCCAACTTCATCAAGGACACGAACCCGATGACCACCGACCAGGAGCCGGGCGGCGTGTTCCACTCGATGATCGCGGTCGACAAGTACCTCTATGTGGTCGAGACCAACCGCGGCTTCGTGCTGCGTGTCGATCCGCGGACCGGCGTGATCACGAAGCTGTACGACATGACGATCGACAACCGTGAACACAACCCGATTGTGATCGCCCAGCGCGGCAACAACTTCTTCGTTGGCACCTTCGGCGAGGACGGAGGGAAGTCCGAGCTCGCGGTATTCGACAAGCACTTCTCCGCATACACGCTTCCGTTCAGGACCCGCGACCCGATCGTTGGCCTGGCCTGGCACCGCGACGAGTTATACGGCGTCGAGATGTTCCCCTACGACAGTCAAGGGTTGCCTGACAGCGCCAACTTCGTCAGGTTCGATCGCAAGACCGGCAAGCGGACGGTGTTGCTGAAGGGGTTCGCGAGCCTCCCGATCGGGCTCGTGAAGGGCCCGGATGGCGCGTTGTACACGTCGAACTGGGGCGTTTCGTTCGTACCTGAAGACGGCGAGGTACTGCGCATCGTTCCGTAAGGCTTCACCACTCCCCGCACGTCGGGCACGTGCGGGGAAGTGTGTGCAGGTCACCATCAGGTCCGCGTGATTACCTGACTTGGTCTTGGCGATCCCCCGCGCGTGGCAACGCGAATCTGTAGCGCACGTGCATTCTTTCGAAAGCTCCCGGAATCCCCTCACCGCCGACCAAATCAACCGGCAGTATTGTAGAATCCGGCCCCCGCGGCGGCCGGCATGACCGGTACTTGCGCACTGCGCAGCATCCCGCACGCGGCACCCACACAGACCACACCGGCAAGCACGGCACGGTCCTGTCCTCACCTCACTTCAAAAGATGCTCCAGACACCCTACTACCTCATCGACAAGTCCAAGCTCATCGCCAATCTCGAGAAGATGCGCATGGTGCGCGAACTCTCGGGCGCGAAAGTGCTGCTCGCGCTCAAGTGCTTCGCGAGCTGGGCCGTCTTCGATCAGATGCGCGAGTACATGGACGGCACGACCTCGTCGTCCCTGAACGAAGTGAAACTCGGCCGCGAGAAATTCGGCGGCGAGACACACGCCTACAGCGTTGCATTCGCCGATCATGAAATCGACGAAGTGGCCGCGAACGCGGACAAGATCATCTTCAACTCGATCGGACAGCTCGAAAGGTTTGCCGGGCGTACGGGGAAATTGCCGCGCGGGTTGCGGCTCAATCCCGGGGTGAGCAGGTCCGCGTTCGATCTTGCGGATCCCGCTCGCCCGCACAGCAGGCTCGGAGAATGGGACGCCGCGAGAGTCGCGCCGGTGCTCGGACAGATTTCCGGCTTCATGATCCACAACAACTGCGAGAACGAAGACTTCGCGCTGTTCGATCGCCTGTTGCGGCAGACCGAAGAGCGCTTCGGCGCGCTGCTCGAGCAGGTTGAATGGGTCAGTCTCGGGGGTGGCATTCACTTCACCGGCGCCGACTATCCACTCGATGCGTTCTGCAAGCGGCTTGCCGAATTCTCCAGACGCTACGGTGTGCAGGTGTATCTCGAGCCCGGCGAAGCGGCGATCACGAACACGACGACGCTCGAAGTCACCGTGCTCGACACGATGTTCAACGGCAAACACCTGGCGATCGTGGATAGCTCGATCGAAGCTCACCTGCTCGATCTGCTGATCTATCGGCAGAGCGCCAAGATGCTGCCGAACGTGGGCGAACACCTTTACACCGTGTGCGGGAAATCCTGCCTGGCCGGCGACATTTTCGGGGAGTTCCGCTTCGAGCGCCCGTTGCAGGTCGGCGATCGGCTCTCGATGCAGGACGCGGCGGGTTACACGATGGTGAAGAAGAACTGGTTCAACGGCGTTCGCATGCCGTCCATCGTCTTGCGTGAGCTCGACGGCACGCTGCGCGTACAGCGCGCGTTCGGTTACGAGGATTTCGTGGCGAGTCTCTCCTGAGACTGCCGATTGCTTGGTTCACAGCCGAAGGAGGCTTTCACAGAAAATGAGAAATAACGTCTTGATCATCGGCGCCGGTGGCGTCGCTCAGGTCGTGGCCCACAAATGTGCCCAGCACAATGACGTGCTCGGCGATCTGCACATCGCATCGCGAACACTTGCCAAGTGCGATGCCATTCTCGATTCGATCCGCGAGAAACGCAGCTGCAAAGTACCGGGAAGGCTCGAGGCGCATACGCTCGATGCGATGGATACGGCCGCAACCGCGGCACTGATCAAGAAGACGGAAGCCGGCATCGTCATCAACGTCGGACCCGCGTTCGTCAACATGTCCGTGCTCGCCGCCTGTATCGAAACCGGCGCAGCCTATCTCGATACGGCGATTCACGAAGATCCGCTGAAGATCTGCGAGACCCCGCCGTGGTACGGCAACTACGAATGGAAGCGCCGCGCGGCCTGCGAGGCGAAGGGCGTCACGGCCATCCTGGGTGTGGGCTTCGATCCAGGTGTCGTGAATGCGTACGCGGCACTCGCGCGCGAAGACTACTTCGACCAGATCGACTCCATCGACATCGTGGACGTGAACGCGGGTAGCCACGGCCGCTACTTCGCCACCAACTTCGACCCCGAGGTGAACTTCCGCGAGTTCACCGGCGTCGTGTGGAGCTGGCAGAACCACCAGTGGACCCAGAACAAGATGTTCGAAGTCCGCAAGGAATGGAACCTGCCCGTCGTTGGCGAGAGCACCACGTACCTCACGGGTCACGACGAGATCCATTCGCTGTCGAAGAACATGGGCGTGCCACACGTGCGCTTCTGGATGGGCTTCGGCGACCACTACATCAATGTGTTCACCGTGCTGAAGAATCTCGGACTGTTGTCCGAGCAGCCGGTCCGCACGGCCGACGGGCAAACCGTCGTGCCGCTCAAGGTCGTCAAGGCCGTGTTGCCGGATCCGGCATCACTGGCGCCGACGTACAGCGGCAAGACCTGCATCGGCGATGTGGTCAAGGGGACGAAGGACGGCAAGGCTCGCGAAGTCTTCATCTACAACGTCTGCGACCACGAGGCGAGTTATCGCGAAGTAGGTAGTCAGGCGATCTCGTATACCGCCGGTGTTCCGGCGGTGGCGGCGGCGCTGCTGATCGCCAGTGGCCAATGGGACGTGAAGCGCATGGTCAACGTGGAGGAACTGCCCGCGAAGCCGTTCCTTGCGCTGCTCAATCGCATGGGTTTGCCGACGCGTATCAAGGATGAGCAGGGCGATCGCGATTTGAATTTCGACTTAGGTTGAACATCCGCGGGCGTCTCGGTCACGGATGACCGGGACGCCGCGTATCGGCGTTCACTAACTACGACGTCGCCGACAGAATCCGACCCCCGCGAGGCCGAGACCCAGAAGCCCGAGCGTGCCGGGTTCGGGAACCGAGGTCGTGCGGCGCACGAACGACGAGATATCCACCGTGCCGGAATACCCCGCATACACCGCCGAAAACTCGCCCGTCGTGCGCGTGCTGTTGTTGAAGAGGATCTGATTGAAGGCCGAGGGGCCCGGCGCCAGGCCCAATCCCGACGGCAACGAAAGGTCGGTCAGCCAGGACAGATCTCCCGTCTGGCGAGTGAATTGCGCAATCGATTGGAACTCGGTGGTGCCATCGAATCCCGAATAGTTTTCCCGGATGGCGATGAAGTCGGCATACCCCCAGTCATTGAAAAGCTGAACGTAGTTGTCGCTGGAGATTTGGGAAGGCACGGCTCCGGGATTGAAACTTTCGCTTCCCCACTGAATGAGAAAATCCGCCTGTGCCCAGCCGTTGTAGTCATATGCCATCGTGGTTCCGTTGGTATACGAGTCGGGGCCGCTCGGACCGTCAGCCAGCACGTCGACAGTGATGCTGCCAGTGAACGCTCCGTCATAACGCGAGGCGCAGCTTGCGTCGCTCGCGTAATTGCAGACGAAACCGGTGCCGGTGAAGTCGAAGGTCACCGGTACGGCCTGCGCGGGCAAGCCGCTGAGCAGGAAGCCAAAAAATCCGATCACTCGCACACCTGAATTAGTCACGGCGATCTCCCCATTGTTGTTGTCCATGAGGTAGACGCGGCAAACGGTGGAAAACCGGCTCACGAAAATGGCGCCGGCGCCCACGGGGCTGAATATCGGGTGCTGTCGGCGGACTGTGAGACACTCGCGCCCGCTCGCAGGAGCCTGTTCACAAGTCAGCTAATAATCAGAGAGGACACACCTCCGATGACGAACGATGCCGCCGGTGCGCCGGCAAACTCCAATCTGCCGCGTGTGGTCGGCGTTTCGGGTGTCGCCTTCACCGCGTTCAACTGCGTGGTCGGCGTCGGCATATTCGGATTGCCGGGACTTGTCGCTGGCGTGCTGGGTTCCGCCGCGATCTACGCGTATGTCGTCTGTCTGGTCCTGATCGGATTGATTGCTTTGTGCCTCGCGGAAGCGGGCAGTCGCGTCTCCGCTGCGGGTGGGCTTTATGCCTACGCCACCGCTGCATTCGGACCGGTGGTCGGCGGAGTCGCCGGAGCGCTGTTTCTCTTTGCGACCTCCATCGGCAGCGCGGCCGCCCTCGCCCGCTTCTTCATGGACACGTTGTCAGGCGTCTGGCCCACCTTCGCGCAGCCCATGCTGAACTTCGCGGCGCTCGCGATTCTGTACGGCGGACTCGCGCTCACCAACATCCTGGGCACGCGAAACGGCAACCGCCTCACCATCACGATCGGCATTCTGAAATTCGTGCCGCTCGCGCTGCTGATAATCGTCGGCGCCTTCCATGTCGATCCTGCGAACCTTTCCACGAGCGGACTGCCGGCCATGGGAAAAATCGGCGACGGCGCACTCATTCTTTTCTTTGCCTTTCTCGGCATCGAGACCGGACTCAGCATTTCGGGAGAAACACGCAATCCCGCGCGCACGATACCGCGCGCGATCGCGCTCACTCTCGGCATGGTCGCGTTGCTGTACATCGGTCTGCAAACGGTGACCCAGGGCGTGCTGGGCGCGGCGCTCGCCAATTCACAGTCTCCGCTGGTCGATACCGCGGGCGCGATACTGGGATCGCGAGGCGCGCAGATGTTGGTACTGCTCACGTTGGTGTCGGCCGGAGGTTATCTGGCCGCGGACATGTTCAGTTCGCCGCGCATCGCACATGCACTCGCGCATTCCGGCCAGCTGCCCCGCGCGCTCGGCAAGGTGCATCCGAGATTCGCAACACCCGCGGTATCCATCGCACTCTATGCAACGGCGGTCATCGCGGTTGCGGCGTCCGGCTCCTTCCGGCAGATCGCCGTGCTCGCGGTCGCGGGCACGCTCGTTCTCTATTTGATCTGCTGCCTGGGCGTACTGCGCTTGCGAGCGAAAAATGTCGGCGCCGCCGGATCGCCTTTTGTCGCGCCGGGTGGACCCATCGTCCCAGTCGCGGCAGCGGCGATCATCGTGTGGCTACTGAGCACGCTCGCCGTGCGCGAAATGATTGCGATAGTGTCTTTCGTGAGTGTCGCGGCGCTGTGCTTCTACGTTCGTAACGCGACAGCGAAAACCCAGGTGATCAATTCCGAAGCCGGGACTCGCTAAGGTCCCGTATCGATCGACGGCCCCTGCTCCGGCGCCAACGGCGCAAACACAAAACGCAAGCCGCGGTTGTACGACTCGATCTGATTCCCCGCGTGCCGCTCGCCCTCGATGATGCGGAAGTCGTACGCGAGCTTCGGGTACTTGCGCAGCGCGAAGCGCTGATTCATGCGCAGGATTGGCGCGACGAACCCTGTCGCCTCGTTGCCGCCCATCGTCATGTACAGCCGCGCGTTCACGGATTTGCCGGCCTTCGCGAACTCTTCTTCATACTTCAATAACCACCCATCTCCGACCGCCACGGCGGGCGTGACCGCCACATACCCGTTGAACAGATCGGGCTTGGTGAACATCGAGTACAGCGTGAACAAACCGCCGAGCGACGCGCCACCGAGCACGCGCTGTTTCGGATCCGTGCGGTACTCCTTGTCGATGAGAGGGATGAACACCTTCTCGATCGTGTCGAGGAAATCCTTTGCATGTCCCGACGCTTCGAGCGGCGTGCCGAACTTGAGGGGTGAGAGCTCCCAGCGGCGCAGTTCGCCATAGTTCAGGTTCTCGCCGGCATATCCCATGCCCACGACGATGAACTCCGGCGCGTACTTGTCGTACACGAGGGGCCCGTGGATCGCGGTGAGTTTCTGAAAGTCCCAGTAACCATCGGTGACGTACACCACCGGGTATCGTTTGTTCGGCTCCGCGGCGTAGCTCACCGGCAAGCCGACAAACAACGCGTAGTGACGACCCGCCGCGTTCACCGGCAGTGTGCGCACCTCCGAGCGGGGAATTACATAGCCCGGCGCCGCAGGTTTGTCCGCCGAAAATGCCGGCACGGCCGCCACCGCCAATATTAGAAACCACGCGTGAATCATTTTCATCTTGACGAGCTCTCGGTGACGTCGATGGTGTGGAGCCTAGTTTGCACGCATTCTGCCCTTCGTCCGCGTCGCAGCTTCTACGGATTGACGCGCATCTCTCGCGGGGTCCGCAACCCGGTCCAGAGCAGCAATCCGATCATCCAGAACTCGCCCACTGCAGCCAAGATGGGCAGGATCGCACCCCATGGTCCCGCGTCGGTCACGAATACCGCAACGAATCCGTTCAGCACGTATCCAATCGCGCCGCAGATGAGGATCCAGCCGAGCACGCGATGTCCGAATTGCGCCTTCCAGACCAGCCAACCCATCGGAAACAACCACAGACCGAAGAAGATGTTGCCGACGCGCCAGAAGTGTTCACTGGTGAGCATCAGGAGATGACTCGTCGTCGGTGCGGCCCCAGTGGATCCGAGCGCGACATCGATGGAGACGCTCAGCAAAGCGGCGCTAGAGAGCACGACGACGGCATTGACCATCCCGAGCAACGATAACGCGCCGGCGGCGAATACGTCCGTCTCGCGGAAAAGGCGGCCAAACCACACGGCAGCGAGCGCCTGGAACATGGCGGTACCCAGCTCCAGCGCAACACCGATGCGCGCCAGATCCGTGCGGGCCAGCAGATTCGCCAGTGTGCGCGCCGGGTCCCCGTGAACGAACAACTCGGGACGGATGGTCATGAATCCGAGTGCACCCGTGATGGCGAGGCCCAGATAGAAGAGACCAGTGAGGAGAGAATCGAAACGAAACGACGCGGATCTGGACACCAGACATCTCCCCCAACGGTTCGTAGTTCGAAACCTGTAGCGACAATCTAGCTAAAGCCGCTCAGAAAGTCCCGTGGCGACACCGAAACCATACTCGCAATGACACTCCGGCCAACTCATTCACCCTTCCCGTCAACACGAACAAAATCTCGGCGGCGGACGCTCGAGATGTGTAGCGTTGGAGCGCTGGGGCAAATCGCACCCGTCAAGAAGGCAAAACAGTCGCCATGCGAGATCTTCGACGTCCTACTTTCGTACTGTTTGCCCTGTTGGCCCACGGGCCCGTGTATGCAGACGCAGCCCCCGACACTTTCAGGGTTTGGGTGTTCGCCGATGCCCACGTAGATACCGACAAGCGAAATGGGCGCGAGAGCCTGGCGACCGCGATGCGACAGTCGGAAGGCCCAACGGGATTCGCGTGGGACATCGCGCTCGATCTGGGCGACTTGTCGGGCGCGCAGGGAACGCCAAAGGACCCCGAGGGGCAAGAGATAGTCCGTCAGTTCAATGTGCTCGAGCGGCATCGCCGCGAGCAGATCTACAACCTGTCCGGCAATCATGACCGCAGCGGCCTCGACGAGCCGCAAGCCTGGTGGTGGCGCAAGTGGATCGATCCGACGGGAGAGCACACCGAAAATTCAGGCGTGAATGCGCGCCAGCGTCCATTTCCAATCGAGGGGACCTGGGAGCGTTATTCCTTCAGGGTCGGCAACCTGCTCTTCCTGATGATGAGCGACATCAACGAGCCGTCGCAGAAAGTCGGACGCGGGACGCTGGGTGGGAATCCCGGTGGCGCGGTGAGTGGCGAGACGTTTCGTTGGTGGAAGCGCATGGTCGAAGAGAATCGCACTTCGATTGTCATCACCGCGAATCACTACGTCCTCAAGAACACCACGGTGGCGTCTGGAGATTGGGAAGGCATGCGTCGCGACCAGAATGGCGACTGGCAGACCTGGTACCACGGCTACTACCCGAAAGGAACGCCGCAGGGTGCGTCATTCCTCTACTGGGTAGATAGCAAGGCAGACTCCGCCGCCTTCGAGAATGTGCTGACTGCGGCTCCCGCTGCGACCGCGCTCTGGCTCGGCGCGCACTCGCACACGACGCCGGACGATACTCATGGCGGAAAATCGCATGTCGAGAACAGATGGGGCGCGACTTTCATCAACGTCTCGGGCTTGACCCAGTTTCACGGCCCTGCGGAAAATCAAGTGCCCAGGAGCTGGTTGCTGACATTCACCGAGGGCAGCGACGAAGTGAAGGCACAGTGTTATCTGCATGCGGACGGTTACGCGCCGCAAGGCTGGTACGACAAGGTCGGCCGGACCATAAAGTTACCGAAGCCATTCAAGATGCCTGCGACTGCTCGACGAACTCCCGCAGGCGCTGATTGAACGCAGCCGGTTCGTCCCAGAAACAGGCATGTCCGGCATTCGCCATCACCTGTATCTGCGCGGTGGGGATGCGGTTCATTTGCTGATCGATGGTCGAGAGACTGACAACCCCATCGGCGGCGCCATACTGGATCAATACCGGTTTGCGGATTTTCGGCAGCAGATCGTCGTTGTCGATCGAGCGCGAGAACAGCCCTTGGCGCACATGGGTCGGAACCGAAACGTTGTAACCCAACATCAGATAGAACTCTTCATCGGTCAGCTGGTGCGCGAAGCACAGGCGCACCAGCGAAGTCAGCGCAACGACGCTCTCCTGGGCGTCCGTGGAAAAAAAGCCCGGGATCAGATTCAGAAAATCAGCCGTGAGAGCCGATGCCGCCTCATCGCTGCCCAGTTTCGTCACTCCGCCAACGAAGTTGGCGCCGCGGATCTCGTCTTCGCCGTAGTGACGGATGTAATCGAGTATGACGAGCGGTCCATACGACCAACCACACAGCACTGGATGATCGAGTTCGAGCGTGCGTATGACGGCATGGACGTCGTCGGCCCACATTCTCGAGTCGCCGTAGATTCCGGGTGGCTTTGCCGACCGTCCATGGCCGCGCAGATCCACGGCAACGAGTCTGAACGTGTCGGCAAGGTCGGAGCTCAATTGACGACTCCAGGACATGCCGCACTGTGAAAAGCCGTGAATGAACACGATGGGCCGTCCCTTCGAGTTGCCCGCCTCCACCGCGTGCAGTTGAACTCCGCCGCCCGCGATGATCTTGTGGTGTTGCAACATGTCCGTACCCCTCACGCTGGTTTCGAACATCGGCGAGTGAACGCCGCGGTGTATCTGCCGTCAATCAGGTCGTTTCCACCGAACACCCTGGACGCCTGTCTAATCGTGCGCAGATCGCATTTTCAGGTACGGAACCGTGTGCCGCGGCCGGGATTGCAGTAATTTTCAGCCTGACTGGCAGCGGTGGGCACAAATGCTCGAACAGCGAATCAACGAGATGTTCGGCGACGACGAACCCTCCGGCTTCGGATCCGGATGGTGGAGCGGCGTCCTGTCGGCGTTTTTCGGAATGCTGGCGTTCGGCGCGGTGGTTTGCCTGCATTTTCCCCAGGTTCTGTCTTCCCCGGAACTGCGGCCTTACTACCAGATGGACCTCATACGCCTGTTGATCCAGGCGGTCATCGCGGGCGCGATCCTCTGCGGCGTGATCTCCGCCATGTTGCGGAAGAAGAAGGTCCTCGCGTTGACGGGAATGTTGTTGGCGCTGGGCGCCACCCTGATGGGCGGGGCCAGTGTTCCCATCAATGCCGATTTGCAAGCGGGCCCGGCCATCGGCCTCGACTGGTTCCTGCTCGACATGCTGCTGATGACGCTCATCTTCTCGCCGATCGAGGTTCTCTGGCCGGCTTATCCGCAGCAGAGCGTCTTCCGCAGCGAGTGGCTGAACGACATCGTGTACTTCCTGTCCACCCACCTGCCCATACAGATCACGAGTTTCCTGATCCTGCTGCCGGCCACGCAGCTCACATCGACACTGAACGTCGCGTTCATTGCCGAGGCGGTGGGCAAACTACCCTGGCTGGTGCAATTCCTGCTGGCGATCCTGGTCGCGGACCTGGCGCAGTACTGGATACATCGCGGCTTCCACAAGATTCCCTTCATGTGGCGCTTTCACGCGATCCATCATTCTTCCAAGGCGCTCGACTGGATTGCCGGCTCGCGCGCCCACCTGGTGGAAGACGTGGTGGTGAGAGGCGGCATTCTCATTCCGATGATGCTGATCTTTCCGCAGAGCATCAACGTGGCCTATCTGTTCTTCGTGAACTTCCACGCGACCTGGGCGCATTGCAACTTCGGCCCGACGGTCAAATGGCTGGAGCCCTACCTGATCCAGCCGCGGTTCCACCACTGGCACCACACGTCGCAAGCGGAATCCATCGACAAGAACTTCGCGATCCACTTTCCGTGGCTCGACCGCATCTTCGGCACCTATTACTTTCCGAAGGACAAGTGGCCGGATACCTATGGCCTGCACGACGAAAAGCTGCCCACCGGTTTCTGGGCGCAGTTCTTCTATCCGTTGAGACCGCGCGCTAGAACTCCAGCGACTTGAGCGGAATGTCCTTCGGCAGCACCGCGCCGTAGTTGGACGCCTTCACCAGCCCCATCGCCTTCATGACCTTGACCGTCATGAACCCGAAGTCGAACTCCGAGACGTCGTGACTCAGGCGCAGGAATTGCGGTGAATGGTGATGATTGTTCTGCAGGCAGGCGCTGAACGTCGCCATCACCGGCAACCAGTCGCCGATGTTCATCGCGTTGTCGTCATCTTCGTAGCGGCGGTATCCCCAGCGCCGCTCGTGTGTCCAGTAGTTCTGGACCATGTTGACCCAGACTGCGAACACACGCGTGCCAACCCACAGCAGCGCGGCGAACGGCAGGCTGCCCACCAGCCACCACAGCAGCGCGAAGTTTCCCGCCTGGGTCACCACGAAAAACACCGGGTTCGCCGCCAGGCGCATGGGCCAGGTCCGCAGGATCGCATCGTTGGCCACGTTGACGTCGGTCTTGTACGGAAAATTGCACAGGTGCAGCGTCTTCCAGAAACCGTCGGCCGCGAGTTTGTTAGGGTCACCGGCGTGGTCGGCATACTTGTGATGCAGGCGGTGCCGGTTCACCCAGGTGATCGGATCGATGTAGACGCCGAAGGCATTGTTCACGACTGTCAGGCTCTTGACGAACCAGTCCTGGTAGTCGAGCGCGCGATGCGCGATGCCCATGTGAATGACACAGGACAAATACAATCCCGCGAAGAACCAGCACACCACCAGATAGGCCATGCCCACGGCCAGCCCCACCCAGGGACCGAGATGCGCCGGGGCGAAGTACGCGGAAGCCGCCGCGTAGAGCAGCAGACATGCATACCCGACTGCGTTGTAGATCTTCATCGACTCCCTCCTGAAAAGCCCTCGCAAATTCTACTCGTCGCAAGCCTCGTCGTTGAGGCAGTATTGTCGTGCGGGCAAACGGGGAGAGCTAGCTATGTCGCTCGGATCGTCAGAGGCGCGCAAGAGCGCGCTGGCCGATATTCCAGTTGTTGTCGCCAGGGACGTCGAGCCCGCGAAGGCGCGGGTCGTTCCACCGCCGGCGCGCAGCGCCACCGAGCCCTACCGGGCTTATAAACCTCGGCCCTTTACCCGCGAGGAACGCGACGAGGTCACGATCCTGTTCGGCAACCTGCACTGGCGCGCGGAGCGCGTCATGCAAGGTGTGTTTTCAAACCTCGGCTACCGCACGCAGATCCTGCCGACCGCGACACGCGCGGACTTGCTGACCGGGCGCGAAGTCGCCGACATCGGCCAATGCTGTCCCACGAGCTTCACCGCCGGCAACCTCGTCAATACTTTGCGGCGTGAAGCAACGCGTATCGGGCCGGAAGAAGTCGCGAAGAATTACATCTATCTCACGGCGGGATCCTGCGGCGCCTGCCGCTTCGGCCAATACCACCAGAGTTATGAGCTCGCGCTGCGCAACGCCGGACTCGACGGATTCCGCATGTTCCTGATGGGCCAGGGAGGCCTCGACCAGGGCGCGACGGCCGGCGGCGGGCTCGATCTCAATCTACCGCTGCTGCTCGGCTCGGCGTGGTCGGTGCTGCTTGCCGACGTGGTGCAGGACATCGAATACCAGACCCGCCCCTATGAGACGAAGCCGGGTGAAACCGCGCGCGCCTCGAAAGACGCGGTCGAAATCCTCCACCAGGCGATGCTGAAGCGGCCCGCGCGCGGCACGAAGCTGGGTTCGCTTGCCTGGCACCTCGCCTCGCCCTACTTCGCCAATGCGATGAAAGATGTGCGGCGGCGCTTCGATGAGGTCGAAGTCGACCGGCTGCGCATGAAGCCCAAGGTGAAGATCACCGGCGAGTTCTACCTGCAAACCGTCGAAGGCGATCCGAACTACAACATCCACCGCTGGCTGGAGTCGGAGGGCGCGGAGGTTTATCCGGCGGTGATCGTGATCTGGTTCGACTACCTGATGCGCATGGCCGCCCAGGATTTCGAGGACCACATCGGCATCAACCGCGGCGCGTATCTCAAGATGAAGTCCATCCACGCGGCGCAGGGGCTGCTGCGCTGGACCTATGGCCGCATGCGCGGCGCACTGAACGGCGTTCCACATGAGCTGCCGCTTCAGTCCACCCTGTGCGATCTCGCCAGGCCTTACTACCACAGCCGGCTGAACGGCGGCGAAGGCGACATGCTGGTCGGCAAGGCGTTGTGGGCTCATCAGAAGAAGAAAGCGCACATGATCTGCGAGCTTTCGCCCTACTCCTGCATGCCGAACACCATGAGCATCGGCGCGATGGCGGCCGTGATCGGCAAGCATCCGGACCTGCTCTACGCGCCGCTCGAGATCAAGGGCGATGCCGAAGTGCACGCGCTGTCGCGTTGCCAGATGATCCTGACCGAAGCGAAGAAACGCGCGCAGAAGGAATTCGACGAAGCGCTGGAGCGCACCGGCAAAACGCTGGAGCAGCTGCGGGAACGCGAGACCGCCGAGATGCGGCGCGCCACCTACCGGGTGCCGCGCCACGGCGTGACGGGCACGGCGGCTAACTACGCACTGCACCTGGCGCAATGCTGATCGTCGGCCTCGATGTCGGCTCCACCACCATCAAGGCGTCGGTGGTGGAAAACGGCGAGGTGCGCTGGCAGCACTACACACGGCACCACACCAAGCAGGCGGAGATGGTGCTCGAGTTCCTCGCGCGCATCGAGGCCGAGTGTGGCCTGACGCCCGGGCGGGACCAGGTCTTCATCACCGGATCGGGAGCGGGGCTGCTGGCGCCCTTGATCGGCGCGAAAACGGTTCAGGAGGTCGTCGCGGTCTCGGCGGCGGTCGAACGACTGCATCCCGATGTGAACTTCGTTTCCGAGATCGGCGGCGAAGACATGAAAACGCTGTTCTTCACTCCCAGTGGCGACGGCAAGTCGAAACAGGTGTACATGCAGTCGGCCTGCAGCGGCGGCACCGGCACCTTCGTCGAAAAAACCGCGCGCAAGTTGCAAGTGTCATCCGAGGCATTGGCCCAGTCGGGTTACGACGGCTACAACCTGCACCGGATCAGCTCCAAGTGCGGCATCTTCGCCGAGGCGGACGCGAACACATTGATCAAGTCCGGCGTGCCGGTGGAAGAGATCGTCGCGAGTCTCTTCGAAGCCGTGGTCTATCAGAATCTCAGCACGCTGACCAAGGGCAATACGCCGACGCCCGGCGTGTTGTTGCTAGGTGGTCCGAACCTGTTCTTCCGCGGCCTGCAGGAAGCCTGGCGTCATCATCTCGGCAAGTTGTGGAAGGAGCGGAAGATCGAGGCCGATCCCGCGAGCGCGATCCAGGTGCCGAAAGAAGCGGTGTATTACGCCTGCCTCGGCTGCATCGAAATCGCGTCCGGCGAACCGGGAGTCGGCCTTTACGCAGGCCGCGAGAAGCTGGCCGAATGGATCGAGAAGGGACAGTGGGAAGCGAAGGCGAAGGACGGCGCGAAGGGGCTGGTCAAGGACCAGGATGAACTGAACGGTTTCATCGCCCGGTACTCCACGCCCGCCAAAAAGGAGAATCGAACCTCGTCCTCCGCGGTGGTCGTGGGCTGCGACTTCGGCAGCACCACCGCCAAGGCCGTGGTGCTTTCCGCCGAACGCGAACTGCTCTTCGACTGCTACACGCCATCGCAGGGCAATCCGATCGAGGACGCAAAGGCCTTGTTCCGGCAGTTGCGGCGGGCGGGCTTCGAGAAGATAGGCGCCCTCGCGTTGACGGGTTATGGCAAGGACCTGCTCAAGGACGTGATCGGCTCCGATCTTGCGATCGTCGAGACCGTGGCGCATGCCACCGCGGCACTGCACTACTTTCCGGATGCGGATGTGATCTGCGATGTCGGCGGCACCGACGTGAAGATCATGATCCTGCGCCAGGGCACGGTTGCCGATTTTCGTTTGAACTCGCAGTGTTCGTCGGGCAATGGCGCGTTCCTGCAGGGCGTCGCCGAGCGTTATTCGGTGCCGCTCGAGGACTACGCCGGGCGTGCGTTCAATGCGAAATCCGTTCCGGCATTGGCGATGGGTTGTGGCGTGTTCCTTCAGTCGGACATCGTCAATCAGCAACGCAAGGGCTGGTCCGCCGATGAAATCATGGCGGGGCTCGCCGCGGTGTTGCCGCTGAATGTGTGGGTCTACGCCGGACAACTGCAGAACCTCGCCGCGGCCGGCCGCAAGTTCATCCTGCAGGGCGGCACGCACCGCAATCTCGCGGTGGTGAAAGCCCAGGTCGATTTCATCGCCTCGAAGGTTCCCGACGCCGAGATCGTCGTGCATCCCTGGTCCGGCGAAGCGGGCGCGATCGGCGCGGCGCTGTGCGCGGTCGATCGGTTGCTGACCCGCGAGAACACGCGCTTCCGCGGTTACGACGTGATCGAGTCGCTGGAATACACCAGCACGACCAACGAGCACACGACCTGCACGTGGTGCCCGGTGAGCTGCAAGCGCACGTTCATCGACGTGCGCTTGCCGGATGGCAAGGGCCGCACGTGGAGCAAGGTACCGCTCGGCGCCGGCTGGGAGCGCGTCATCAGCGGCAATACCTGTCCGAAGGGTTTGCTGGAAGACGTCAACGAGATGCGGATCGTGAAAAAGAATCTGGAGAGCGCCAAAGATGCCCACCCAAACACTGCGGAAATGGTTCGCGAAACCGCGTTTCGCCGCGCCAGAGTCAACGCTCCCGTCGACGACTGAGCGCGCGTCGAAGCCGCGCGCCAGCCTGCGCATCGGCATTCCGCGCGTCCTCAATCTCTGGTCGACGCATCAGTTCTGGATCGGCTTCTTCGAGGCGCTCGGCGTGGACGCGCGCCACCTCGAATTCTCCTCCGACAGCTCGGAGGATCAGGCGCGGCAATTCGGCAAGGGACGCGGCACCGTGGATTGTTGTTATCCGGTGAAGTGCATCAACGGCCATTACGGCGAACTGCTCGCGCGCGCCAGACACCACAAGATAGACGTGCTGTTTTCGCCGATGATTTATTCGCTGCCCTCCTATCTGCAGGGACACGTGCTCGAGTCGCTGGCCTGCCCGCGAGTAATGGCGGCGCCGGAAAACATCAAGGCCGGGTTCCTCAAGGAAAAAGACGTGTTCGAGGAACATGGCGTCCGGCACGTGGCGCCATTGGTTTCGCTGGGCGACGCGCCGCTCGTGCCCAAGCAGCTCTACACTTCCTTGAGCGGCGTGCTGCCCGGTCTCACGCTCAAGGAGACCCAGCGCGCGGTTCAGGCGGGATTCGATGCGCTCGAATCCTACGGCACCCATCTTCGCGCGCTGGCGCGGGCAACGCTCGAACGATGCGCCGCCGCCGACAAGCCCTGCATCCTGGTGTTGGCGCGTCCGTATCACATGGACCCCGGCATCGGACATGAGATCGAGGTCGACCTGCAGGCGCACTCATATCCCGTGATCTGGACGCAATATCTGCCGACCGACGCCGACCTGCTCGAGTGGATGTTCGGCGCGGACGTCGCGGCCGGACACATCAAGTCGCCGCTCGACATCGCCGACGTGTGGCCGTCCTCTTACAGCGCGAATACCAACGAGATTCTGTGGGCCGCCAAGTTCGCCGCACGCATGCCCTGGATCGCCTGCGTGATTCGCCTGTCGAGTTACGAGTGCGGCATGGACCAACCTACCTACTCGCCGGTACAACAGATCGTGGAGCGATCGGGAACACTCTTTTTCTCCTTCCAGGATCTCGACTCCACCAAGCCCGCGGGCTCGGTGAAGATCCGCGTCGAGACCATCGCGTACTACCTGGAAAAATATTGCGCGGGAATCATTGCCAGCAAGAAGGCGGCGGCGGCGCCGGGTTGTCCGTTGTCTCATTCCCCGTGAGGTACCTGGGTCAAGGGCTCGCCGTTTTCCTGGTGGGGCTCGCCTGCGCGCATTCGCAGGAGCGCGCCGCCACATGGCAGCCCTCGCCCGGCCATGTCCAGGTGCCGATCTGGCCCGGCGCGGTTCCCGATGCGCTGCCCAACCCGAAGCCGGAGTCCCTGGGTCCACCACCCGACCGCGAATGGTGGCCCCGGGCTAACTACGTGAGCCGGCCGACGATGACCTTGTATCCGGCCAAGGGCAGCAACAGCGGCGTGGCCGTGGTGGTGTTTCCCGGCGGGGGTTACCAGTTTCTCGCCATGGATTCCGAGGGCACCGAGATCTGCGACTGGCTGACGTCGCGTGGCATCAACTGCGTGCTGCTGAAGTACCGCGTACCGGATTCCGGCCCGACCCGGCGGAGCGACGGACGCATGTATTTCCCGAAGGTGCAAACGGCGGTGCAGGACGCGCAGCGCACGCTCGGACTGGTGCGACAACACGCCGCGAAGTGGCATGTCGATCCACACAAGGTCGGCGTGATCGGCTTTTCGGCCGGTGGACATCTCGCCGCCGCCGTCAGCACGCGCTTTGCGCAACGAACGTATCCGCGGGTGGATGCCGCCGATGAGCTCAGTTGCCGGCCGGACTTCGCCATCGTCGTCTACCCCGGACACCTGTGGACGCCCGGGACGGAACTCACCCTGCGCCCGGACATCCGCGTGCCTGGCGATGCGCCGCCGACGTTCCTGTTACACGCCGAGGACGATCCGGTGGACCCGGTGAAGCACTCTCTGACATATTACGCGGCGCTGAAAAGCGCCGGTGTTCCGGTGGAAATGCATTTGTACGCGCAGGGTGGTCATGCCTTCGGCGTGCGCCCCACGAAATTGCCCATTGGCCGCTGGCCTGCGCTCGTGGAGCAGTGGCTGCACACCATCGGCGTGCTGGGCCCCTGAGGCGAAAGACGAGAGTTGTCAGTTCAATCGCCGACCAGTGTCAG
>JAKFFF010000049.1:0-86051 GCA_036677145.1 Alcaligenaceae bacterium | reverse complement strand
GGACCGGATCATCCACCACGTCGATTTTTCGGTGACCGATTTCGCGGTGAGCAGGGCCTTCTACCGGGTGCTGCTCGCCCCGCTGGGTCTGTCGCTCGTGCTGGAGTTCGATCGGGGTGGCGGGCGATTGCTCGCGGGCTTTGGCTCGCCGCCGGACCCGGTGTTCTGGATCCGTTCCGGCAAACCCTTCACCGACCGGCAGCACGTGGCATTCCTCACCGATTCGCGCGCCGCGGTGGACGCGTTTCACCACGCCGGGCTCGAGGCGGGCGGGGCGAGTAATGGCCCACCCGGGCTTCGCCCCGACTATGCCGCTAACTATTACGCGGCCTATGTGCTCGACCCCGACGGCCACAACATCGAAGCGGTTTGCCGCAACGGCTGAGAATGGTCGCCGCGGTGTGGCGCCGGATGTAGTCTCACCGTAACGAGTGCAGGTTGAAATGCGCGCATGAGTTTTCTCGTCATCTGTGCGGTCGCGCTACTGGCTTCGGCGCTGACATTCTTCTCCGGATTCGGACTCGGCACGCTGCTGCTGCCGGCGTTTGCGTTGTTCGTGCCGATCGAGCAGGCCGTGGCGCTCACCGCGATCGTCCACCTGCTCAACAGCCTCTTCAAACTACTGCTGACGGGCAAACACGCCGACTGGCGGGTCGTGTTGCGCTTCGGATTGCCGGCGCTGGTGATGTCGTTTGCCGGCGCCTGGCTGCTGCTGTGGCTTGCGGGTGGCGCGCCGTTGTTCGCCTACGCGCCATTCGGCCGCGTCGTCAGTGTCATGCCCGCGAACTTCGTCGTCGGGCTGCTGCTGCTCGGATTCGCGCTCCTCGAGTTCCTGCCTGCCTTTCGCGAACTCGCGTTCCCGCCGAAATATCTGCCGATGGGTGGCGCGCTCAGCGGATTCTTCGGCGGATTGTCCGGCATGCAGGGCGCATTGCGCTCGGCGTTCCTGGTGCGCGCCGGACTGTCCAAGGAAGGCTTCATCGCCACTGGAGTCGTGCTGGCGTGTGTCGTCGACCTGGCGCGCCTGACCATCTACTCGAGCCTGGACTGGAGCAGCGTGAATCCGAACCTTCCCCTGCTGGGCGCGGCGGTTTTCGCGGCGTTCGCCGGCGCGGCTCTCGGCAATCGCTACCTGCGGAAAATGACGTTGCCGGGAATTCAGCGATTCGTCGCGGTGCTGCTGGTTGCCGTCGCGCTGGGATTGATGTCCGGCTTGCTCTGAGCGGCGCGCATAGTTCCGAGGATCGATCCCAGGATCACCAGCGGAAAGCCGATCGCCATGCCGAGCGTGAGCGGTTCACTCAGCACCAGCGCGCCGAGAATGATCGCGACCGCGGGGTTCACGTAGGTGATGACCGTCGCCCGCGCCGGCCCGACCTCGGCGATCAGCGCAAAAAACACGATGAATGCGACGGCCGTACACAACACCCCGAGCCCCACGACCGACCACGCGGATTCCGCGGAGACCTGTTCCGGCCAGAGGAAGGGCGCGAAAGGCGCGTAGATCAGCGTCGCGAGAATCAGCGACGCGGTGATCACACCCATCGCCGGCACGTCGCCGAGCTTGCGGTTGATGATGATCGGGCCAATCGCGTAACAAAGCGCGACGACAATTGTCGCGGCGACGGCAAGGAGATCCGAGAAGTGGATGTCGAGTCCCACGAGCAGCGCGACCCCCGCGAACCCCAGGCCAAGTCCGAACATCCGGCGCGGTTCCAGCCGCTCATGCCCGAGCTTCGTGACGATCAGCGCCGCGAACAGCGGCACGACGGCGATGAGCAGACCGGCCGTCGAACTGTTGAGGCGTGTTTCCGCATGACCCAGCAGTACCCATGGAACGCTGATCTCGATCAGCGTGAACGCCAGCAACCATTTCCACTTGCGAAAGGCCGGGGCCAGGGCGTTACGATGCAGCGCGATCGGCAGCAGCAGCAGCGCACCGATCAGCGTGCGTACACCCGCGACGACGAGCGGGTCGAGCTCGCCGACGGCGATACGGATCAGCAGATAGGGCATGCCCCACAACAGGCCCAGGGAAAGGAACAGGATCCAGCCGCGCTTCGTCATCCTGCAATTGTGGCAGGCGCGAAGGCGTGCGTGGCGGACTATGGCTAAGGAGTTCTTGTGCAGGCAAAAGCTTCACTAACGCCGCTTGGTGCACCGGTGCCGGTGTTGCCGGTGCGCGACGTCACCGTCGATGATCTCGACGGAAACCGGTTCCGCTTTCATCTCGACTGAAGATGCGTCCATGACCCCGCGGCTGCGCGCGATCCAGGCCGACATCACCACGCTGGAAGTGGACGCGATCGTCAATGCGGCGAACTCATCTTTGTTAGGTGGCGGCGGCGTCGACGGCGCGATTCATCGCGCCGCGGGGCCTGATCTTCTGCACGAGTGCCGGCTGCTCGGCGGCTGCCAGACCGGCGACGCAAAACTCACGAAGGCTTATCGCCTGCCGGCGAAGTTCGTCATCCACACGGTGGGTCCGGTGTGGAACGGCGGCGCCTCCGGAGAACCGGCGCTGCTGGCGTCTTGCTACCGCCGCTCGCTCGAGATTGCCGCGAGCGAAGGAATCGCGACACTCGCTTTTCCCAGCATCAGCACGGGCATCTACGGCTATCCGATCGAGCTCGCGGCGCCGATCGCCGTTGCGACGGCCGGCCGGATCGCGCGCGAATTGGGCGGCATGAGCGAAATCACTTTCTGCTGTTTCTCCGCGGCGGATCTGCGGCATTACTCGCGGGTGCTTGCGGATTCATGATTCCACTGTGCGGAAAAACCGCACACAGAGTCCGGCAAAACCCACTTGTGATCCGTCCTCGCAGCGTCGAAGCTTTCCATCATCCGCGACATCAGCCAGGGAAACCGCGCATGTCATTCGAGTATGTGAGCGTAGAGGAGGCCATTTCCCGCTCCGGCCTGCGCATGGTCGTCGTCGGCAATGTTCCGAGCCCGTGGGGCGAGGCTGTCAAAGGCATCTTCCATGTGAAGCAGCTCGAGTGGGTGGCCGTGCGGCTGGTCTACGACAATGACGCGCTCAGGAAATGGGCCGGCGAGCTGAGCGGCCCCGTGGTGGTGTACGAGAAGGAATTCCCGCGCACGAGTTGGGCGGAGATTCTCATGCTCGCGGAGCGGCTCGCGCCGCAACCCTGGTTGTTGCCGCCGGATCCGCTGGAAAAATCGCGGGTGCTCACGTTATCGGACCAGTTCTGCAACGAGGGTGGCCTGGGCTGGGTACGCCGGCTGCAGTCGGTCCACGCGGCCCTGCAGGGGCGGGGCGGCCTGCCGGGACGTGTCGCCGGCTATCTGGGCAAGAAATACGGCTACACACCCGAAGCCGGCGCAGCGGCGGGGACGCGGGTGTGCGAGTTGTTAGGCCTGTTCGCGCGCGAGCTGCGCGGCGCGGACGGGGACTATTACCTCGGGAACCGGCTGTCCGCGCTCGACATCTACAGTGCGGCTTTCATGGGGATGTTCCAGCCACTGCCCGAATTGCAGTGCCGCATGGATCCGGGCATACGCGCGGGCTTCAGCATGCTGGATGAAGAGACCCGCGCGGCGCTCGATCCCGTGCTCCTCGAACACCGCGACATGATGTACGCCCGGCACCTGGAGCTGCCGCTGTCGCTTTAGGGCGGATCACGCTGCGTCGCGTGCTTCCTCGAGCGCCCAGTCCACGAACGTGCGCACCACGGGGCGGCGGAAATGCGCGGGCGGCGCCATCAGGAAATAACTCCACGGCGCGAGCCAGGACTCCTGCGTCACACGCACGAGCTGGCCGCGCGACAGCAGTGGCGCGACATGCGGCGCGCGGCCAATAGCAATTCCCAGGCCGGCGACGGCGGCGCCGATCAGCACGATGGAATCACTGAACTGCGGGCCGCGGCCGACGTTGGCCGCCGAAAGTCCCGCGCGCTCGAACCAGCCGCGCCACCCGAGCCAGGGCTGCTCCGGATTGGCGTCGATGTCATGCAGCAATGGATAGTCGGCGAGCGCGGACAGCGTGTCCGGCATGCGGCCGCCGCGAAACAATTGCGGGCTCGCGACGGGAAACAGTTCCTCCTGGCACAGTAGTTCGCCTTGCAGCCCGCGCCCCGGCGCCGGCGCGAAGCGAATGGCGAGATCGATCGCGTCCCGCCGGAAATCCATGATCTGGCGCGAAGTGCGCATGACCACGTCGATACGCGGCGCTCGCTCGCGGAAGCGGTGCATGCGCGGCAGCAGCCAGCCGTTCGCGAAGGCTGCCAGCGTCGTTATCGTCAGCACGCCGTCGGCGCGTTTGGCGCGCACCCGGGCGGTGGATTCACCGAGCAGGTCGAAGCCCGCCGACAGTTCCGGTAGATAGTCCCGTCCCTGGTCGGTGAGCACGAGCCCGCGCGCCAGGCGCTGGAACAGCCGCGTGTCGAGGTACTCCTCGAGCCGGCGGACCTGCTGGCTGACGGCCGCGGGGGACACGCGCAGCTCGGTCGCGGCCGCTACGAAGCTGCCGAGCCGCGCGGAAGCTTCGAAGGAACGCAGTGCATTGAGCGGTGGCAGGCGGCGCGTCACGAGTCTCTCTCCAAGAGCAAGAATAACTTAGCCTCAGCGAAAATCCTTCGTTCTCGCGGCCGCACGACGCCCGGCCGATACTTCCGGATCAAACGAACCAGCCCAGGAAAAACAAGGAAGGCCCCATGCATCTGTTCGATTACCTCGACTCCGGAAACGGCTACAAGGTGCGGTTGCTGCTCGCGCAACTCGGCCAGAAATACCGCTGGACCGAGGTCGACATCGACAAGGGCCAGACCCGCACGCCCGAATTCCTCAAGCGCAATCCGAACGGGCGCATACCGACACTCGAACTGGACAACGGCACCAACCTGTTCGAGTCGAACGCCATCATGTGGTATCTCGCCGAAGGTTCACGCTTCGTGCCGGCCACGCAGCTCGGGCGCGCGCAGGTCCTGCAATGGATGTTCTTCGAGCAGTACAGCCATGAGCCGTACGTCGCGACACCGCGTTACATCGTGCGCCACCTGCCCGCGGATCATCCGCGCCGCGCCGAATTGCCCGGGCGGCTCGCCAAGGGACGCGAGGCGCTCGCGGTCATGGAGTCGCATCTCGCGGCGAATCAGTTCTTCGTGAACGACCGCTACAGCATCGCCGACATCGCGTTGTACGCGTACACGCACACCGCCGAGGATGGCGGCCACGACCTGAAGCCATTCCCCAATTTGCGCGAGTGGTTAGGCCGTGTCGCGGCGCAGCCGAATTACGTCCCGCTTGCGGCGAGACCGGCATGAACGAGCCCGGGTTCGCGGCCACGGCCGAGCCGCCGTATTACGCGGTCATCTTCACATCGCAGCGCACGGACGTCGACGATGGGTACGACGCGATGGCCACACGCATGGTGGAGCTGGCCGCTCGCCAGCCAGGGTTTCTCGGGGTAGAGAGCACACGAAGTCCGAGCGGCTTCGGCATCACGGTGTCCTACTGGACTTCGCTTGCGTCCATCGCCAACTGGCGCAACCACGCCGAGCATCGCCTTGCCCAGGCCGAAGGCCTGAGCCGGTGGTACTCGCACTTTGCGACTCGCGTGACCCGCGTCGAGCGCGCGTATAGTCGGCCTTGAAAGCACCCTGAGCGGGCCGGAGGTCTCGTCGCCACTTCGCGACGTCCGTCGAGGCTTACGCGCAGGTGTACTTTTCGTTGTCGCTGGCCGCCGAACGCGGCTAGTCTTGCGGGCTTGTCAGCGATAGCCCGGGGACCCTCATGCGCAATTTCCTTTATCTGAGCCAGGCGCAACGCTTCTCAGACTTCACGCTGCTGTTATTGCGCATCTTCGTCGGCCTGTTTCTCATCTGGGGCGTCTGGGACAACATCACGAACCCGGACCGTATGCAGGAGTTCGTCGCGTTCCTGCAGAGCCATGGATTTCCGAGTCCGCGCATCCTCGCGCCCTTGTCCGTCTATTTGCAGTTCGCCATTGGCGCGGCCTTCGTGCTGGGGCTCATCACCCGTTGGGCCGGTCTTCTTTGCGCAATCAACTTCGTCGTCGCGATCGCAATGGTCGACCGCTTCGGCGGCATGCGCGGCGTATTTCCGTCGGGTTGTCTCGTGGTCATCGGTCTGTATCTGGCGACATATGGTGCGGGCCGGTACTCCATCGACGCAGCGCTGGGTGCGAATGACACGCCACGCGCTACGGGCGGCGTGCGCCTGATGCGCTAATGATGGTGTTCGCGTGCCGCGCAACGTCGAGATAAAGGCCCGCGTCGAGAATGTCGGCCTGCTGGCGCCGCGAATCGCGGAGCTCGCGAGCGAAGGGCCGCTGGAAATCGCGCAGGACGATACGTTTTTCAACTGCGTAACGGGCCGGCTGAAGCTGCGCGCGTTCTCGAATGATTCCGGTGAGCTGATCTTCTATCGAAGAGTGAACCAAGCGGGACCGAAGGAGTCGTTCTATATACGCTCCCCAACTTCATCACCCGAGACACTTCGTGAATCGCTTTCGCTGGCCTACGGACAAATCGGTCGCATCCGCAAGTACCGCACTCTCTTCCAGGTTGGACGTACCCGCGTTCACCTGGACCGCGTCGAAGGTCTCGGCCATTTTCTCGAGCTCGAAGTCGTGCTGGTGGACGACGAATCACCCGAGCAGGGCATTCGCGAAGCGAGTGACCTCATGGATCAACTCGGAATTCAACCCGAACAGCTCATCGAAGGCGCATACCTCGACCTGATGCTGACCCAGCACTACTGAAGCTGGACTCCCCGGCCGATCCGCGGACAATGTCGCCACCTGGGAACATGCGCGTGAGACGGGTCTTTTGTACGCCGTCCGCAGGGGAAGTACATGAAATCACCGCTCATGGGTCTCGCCGTCGCAACGGTAGCGTTTGCCGGCAGTACCATTTACCTGGGGTCGCAACTGATCGAGGAGCGTGACCGGGCCGCCGAAGTCACCGAACTCACGCGCCAATTGAATGCGCGGATTGCCGAACTCGAGAAGGCGCGCGAGGAATCCGATCACCGTCAGTCCTTGTCCGCGGCCGCCGCAAGTGCGCCCCATCCGGCAACCGCGGCCAACGGTATCAGGCCTCCGTCATCCGCCGAGCTCGACGCCGAAGGCGGCGAGCATTGGGGGCGTTATCCCGGCTCCGCCGCAGCCGACATCAGCCCGGAAAAAACAGCGGTCTACGAGAAGATCATGAAGGCGCAGTTTCGCGCCAGCACCCGACGTTCGTTCGCCGAGCTCGGCAAGACTCTCGGACTAAGCGACGAAGAAGAAAAGAAGCTGATCGACCTGCTCATCGATCAGCAGATGGCGAGCACGTTCCTTTCGGCGGGCGATCGCAAGAGCATCGAGGATCAAAAGGCGTACTGGGAGCAGAAGCGGCAAGAGCACCAGACGCAGATCGTCGACCTCATCGGCGCGGAGAAGGCCGACGCCTTGCGCAAGTACCAGGAAGCGGAGCCTGCGCGCGGTGAAGTCGAGATGATCGCCAACCAGCTCGAAGGCTCCGACCTGCCGCTCAAGGACGAACAACGCAGCCGTCTCGTCGCGGTCGTCGCGGAGGAACGCGCGCGTGTGCCGATGCCCGAATATCGCATAGGCGCCGGCAACGAAAAATTCGCGCAGGCCGTCACCGAATGGCAGGACGACTACGAGCAGCGCGTGAATGCCCAGGCACGGAACATCCTCAGCCCGGCGCAGCTCGCCGCCTACTCGGAATATCAGCAGTGGCAAAGGGAAATGCGCCAGCAATTTTTTGTGAATCGCCCGGTCGCGGCCGGAGACGCGGTGGTTGTCTTTGGGGAGACTTCCGCCGGAATGACAACCAGCCCCGCGGTCCCGGTGCCCGCATCTGCGCCGGAAACGCAGAAGAAGTGAGCCGCCAAGGTGACTTCTTCCGACGAACAACTGATCCGCGATCTCGTCGCAACGTGGATGGCGGCGACGCAGGCGGGAGACATCGACACGGTGCTTGGCCTCATGACCGATGACGTGGTGTTCCTCGTGGCGGGGCAGCCGCCTTTCGGCAAGCGCGAGTTCGCCGCCGCCATGCGCGCTCCGCCGGGATCGAAGCTCGCGCAGATCAATGGTCGCAGTGACATCCAGGAGATCATCGTGTCCGGCGATCTCGCCTGCATGTGGACGAAACTATCCGTGGAGGTCACGCCGCCTGGTGGTGGCGAGTCGACACGCCGCGCGGGGCACACGCTAACTATTCTGCGCCGCGAGAACGGCCGCTGGTTGCTGGCGCGCGACGCCAATCTGCTGGTGCCTATCAAGGTCTGACTTACAACGAGGGAGATGGCTATGAAATACAAGGCAACCTGTCACTGCGGCAAGGTCGCGCTCGAAGCCGAGGGTGAAATCACGGGCGCCCTGTCGTGCAACTGCTCGATCTGTCAGCGCAAGGCGTCGCTGCTGTGGTTCGTGCCGCGCGACAAGATGACGCTGCTGACCCCGGAAGCCGACATCACCACGTACACGTTCAACAAACACGTCATCAAGCACCGCTTCTGCAAGGTATGCGGCGTGCAGCCGTTCGGCGAAGGCGTCGATCCGAAAGGCAACAAGATGGCCGCGATCAACATCCGCTGCATCGACGGAATCGACCTGGCGGCGGTGCCGGTGCAGTACTTCGACGGCCGGTCGATGTAGTTCGGCTTGGACCGGATCTTCTACATCTGCGCCGCGATCGCGGGTTTCGTCGGCGTTGCATTGGGCGCGTTCGCGGCGCATGGCCTGAAGGCGCACCTGGAGCCTGCGATGCTCGCCGCGTTCGAAACCGGCGCGCGTTATCACCTGTATCACACGTTCGCGTTGCTCGCGGCCGCCTGGGGTTACGCGCGCTGGCCGGGGCGGTGGTTCACGGCCGCGGGTTGGGCATTCCTCGCGGGTATCGCCGTCTTCTCGGGGTCGCTGTACCTGCTGGCGATCACCGGGGAGCGGTGGTTAGGCGCGGTGACGCCGTTCGGCGGTCTTTCGTTCCTCGCGGGTTGGCTCAGTCTCGCCTGGGGTGCGTATCGCGCAGGCCACTGATCCCTGATTGGAAACAGGTGTACTGACGATCCCGCCCGGGCTTTCGAGTATCGTTGCCACATATGATGTTCTACGACTACTACTCGGACGTTCCCGAGGAAACCCTCAACGGGTTCGTCGCGCGGCAGGAGTTAGGCCGTCTCGTCACGGTTGACGCTTCGGGCCAGCCGCACATCGGGCTTTATCCGTTCCTGTACCTTGCGCCGGTCATCGAAATGCATTTGCATCGCGACGACGAGCAGTTCGCGGACCTGCGCACGAACCGGAACTGTGTTTTCGAAGTCGACGAGATCCACGGCAGCATTCCCTCGCACTGGGTGCACCCGACGAACGCGATGTTCGCCACGGCATTCCATCGTGTGGTGATCTTCGAATGCGAGGCGCAAGTGTCCGAAGACCACGCCGTGCTCGCCGCGCAACAGCAACGGCTCATGGAGCACTATCAACCCGACGGCGGTTACCAGACCGTGAGCGCGGAGCACGCGATGTATCGCGGCCCGTTCGATACGATCGCGGCGCTCACGCTCACGGTGCGCAAACGCAAGGTGAAGTGGAAGCTCGCGCAGAATCGCGACCGTCCGCGCCGCGAGAAAGTCATCGCGGAGTTGCGCAGGCGCGGCCGCCCGGCCGACGCGGGCGCCGCGGACGCGCTGCAATGGGCGCTCGATCACGAAGCGTCGAAATAGCCGCGGTGTTCCGCCACCGCGCCATCGTCATCTGGATGTTGATCATGCTGGCGGAGACCGGCCACGGAGCCATTCGCGAAATCTTCATCGCGCCCGTCATCGGGGGTTTGCCGGCCCGCCAGCTCGGCGTATTCGTCGGCTGCGGCATCATTTTCGCGATCACCTGGTTGACCGTGCGCTGGATGGGCGCGAGCACGCGCCGCGCGCAATGGCAGGTCGGAGTCGGCTGGGTCCTCCTCACCCTCGGGTTTGAAATCATCCTTGGCCGCTTTCTCGGCCTGAGCTGGGCGCGCATCCTTTCGGATTACAATCTCGCGCGCGGCGGGCTCATGATCTTCGGGCTCGCCTTCATGCTGGCGGCGCCGCGATTCGCATGGGCGCTGCGCGAGGAGAGCCGATGATCACCCACACCGGAAGCTGTCACTGCGGCCGCGTGCGCTTCGAGGTCGATGCACCCGCCGAGCTAGTCATCGACGACTGCAATTGCTCGATGTGCACACGTACCGGATTCCTGCACCTGATCGTGCCGGCGGACCGCTTCCGCATCCTGCAGGGCCAGGATGCGCTGACTATCTACACGTTCAACACCGGCACGGCGAAACACATGTTCTGTTCGGTGTGCGGCGTGAAGGCCTTCTACGTGCCGCGTTCGCATCCGGACGGCTTCAGCGTGAACGCGCGCTGCATCGACCCGGGGACCGTCACGGGCATGAAGATCAACCCTGTCGACGGCCGCAACTGGGAAAAACACTATCCGCAGGGCCGCGGAGCGTTCAAGGCCTGAGGAGTCCATGAGCCGCTTCGCCGACAACATTCGTCCCTACGTCGACGCCGAGCTGCGCGCGGCGGAAGCCGGCGGGCCCAATGCCTTCGCGCATCTCGAGCGCGCGCACGTGCTCGGACAAGCTTCGACCCGCGAACACGTCCGCGTGCATTGGCGCATGTTGCGTTGGGGACTGGCGCGCCGCGACCTGCGCGAGGTGCTCGGCCAGGTGTTCCGCCTCGCCGGCGCGGCGACGAAGACCTTCGTCGGCCTGGTGCCCGTGGGGAACACCGGAGGCGCGAACGTGAGCCCCTTCCGGCCGATGCCGGTGGACCCGGAACTCGCGGTGATCATCGAAAGGGCCCAGTCCGAAACTCCGCCCACCGGCGGATCGGGCTGACTACCAGCGATTGCGCAGCTCGCGCAGCTTCACGAACACAGTGCGTGCATCGGGGTTCTCGCCAATCTCGGGATAATCCTCGCGCAGCTTCGCCACGATCGCCGGGTTCTGCAGCCGCAGGAATGCATTCACGCGTTTCTCTTCGCCGAGCGTCGTCACCCTCGCCTGCGCCGGATCGTGCGCGCGCGCGGTGGTGAGCGCGCGCGCCGCGTCGGCATTCCCCGGCTCGCGATCGATCGTGAACGCGAGATTGCGCGCCATGTATTCGTGGCCCGGGTACACGCGCGTCGCCTCCGGCAGTTTCGCGAGCTGATTCACGAAGGTCTCGTAAAGAAGACCAGGATCGCCGCCGTTGTGACAATTGCCGGCGCCCGCGTTGAACAGCGTATCGCCGCAGAACAACGCCGGGGAATCACCGTGCGCGAACAGGCAGACATGGGAGCGGGTGTGGCCGGGAGTGTCCAGCACTTCGAGTTCGACCGTGCGGCCGACCTTGATGACGTCGCCACGGCCGAGGCCTCTATCTACTCCGCCGATGCGGCTGGCAGCCCCCGCGTGCGCCAGCACCTGCGCGCGGGTTGCGTCGACGACCGCCTCGTTGCCGGCGGTGTGGTCGCGATGCTCGTGTGTGTTGAGGATCTGCCGCGTGGTGAAACCGCGGGCGCGCGCCGTGTCGAGACACTGACGCCCGTCGAGCGGGTCGATCATCAGCGACTCGCCGGTCTCGGCGCAGGCGATCAGGTACTGAAAGTTCCGCAGGTCATTCGCGGCCCAGATGCGCTCTATCAACATGGGAGCTCCTCGGGCTCAAGCCCTGAGCGCTTCGTCGAACAATCCGTGTTGCGGCTTGAGCGGAACGCGGATGCGCACCGTGGTCCCTTCGCCGACGATCGAATGAATGTCGATGCTGCCGCCCATGAGCTTGAGCCGTTCGCGGATGCTGAACAAGCCGAATCCACCCTGACGGGTGGGCAGCCGGTTGATCGACTGCACCTCGAAGCCGACGCCCGGATCGAGCACGTCCAGCCGCAACGAATCGTCGACCACCGAACAGCGCACGGTCGCCCGCTTGGAGCGCGCGTGTTTGACGACGTTCTGCAGCAGCTCGCGCACCGTCTGGAACAGCAGCACGGAGATCTGGTCCTCCAGCGGTTTCGGCAGGCCGTCGTCCTCGACGGTCACCGTGATTCGTTGCTGGTTCGCCACGCGATCGGCGAGCCAGCGCAATGCTTCGACGAGACCGCATTCGTGCAATCCGGGCGGCGCGAGCTCGAGCATCAGCGTGCGGGTCTGCAGCGTCGTATCGGCGAGCACCTCCTCCGCCTCCGTCAGCCGCTCGACGAGTTCGCGATCGGACATGCCGCGTTTGAGCGCGGCGAGTTGCATCGCCATGCCGGCGAGATTCTGGGCGGGACCATCGTGCAGTTCGCTCGCGAGTTTGCGGCGGGCGCGTTCTTCGGCGAGCGTAATCTCGGCCGCCAGCGCGCTCAATTGCGCGTCGTGTTGCGCCAGGGCGTTCTCCGCCTCGCGCATCGCCGTCACGTCGCGGCCGGTGCCCCAGAACCGCAGCACCATGCCTTCTTCGACGATGCCGATCATCGAAATCAGCAACACGCGGTCGAGGCCATACGGCCCGTGGACGACGTGTTCGATATTGCGCACCTGGTAACCGTTGCGGATCGCGTCCCGCAGGCGCTCGATGTAGATACGCGACCACGTGGGGTGATCGCCGAGCCTGGACCCCACGACTAACTTCTCGGAGTCCTTGACGCCCAGTGCGACCATGAATGCGGTGTTGCATTCGGCGACGTAGCCGTGTTTGCGAACCCACGCGATCTGCTCGTCCACGGACAGGGTCACCGGCATCGGTATCGCCAGCTCGCAGCGGAAGATCGCCTCGGAGCTGTTCGCGATGAAGGCGCGGTAACGCTCGTCGCTGCTCCGGGCGAGCGCGATGGCGCCGTCGCGCTCGGCCATGACGGCCTGCAGCAGCAACACGGGCAACACGCTCAGCGCGAGGAATATCTGGAGTTGATAGGGGCTTTCGAATGGCCCGTAGCCGCGCGTGGTCGCGAGCGAGGCAATGGCGACGGTGAGTGCCGCGGCGAGCGCGGTGCGGCGCGCGCCGCCGATGAGCGCGATCCACACGAGAACTGGATAGACGATGTAGGGCACGTCGAGCGGCGAAGTCCATTCGCCGGGCCTGCGCAGGAACACCGCGACGAGCAGCGCGAGCAATACCATGAAAGCCGCCAGCGATGCGCCGGGGCTGCCGCGCGAGTTCGCGATCTTCGTGACGCCGTGAAATCCGACGGTCAGCAGCAGTGGGGTGATGACGAGTGCGCCCAGGAAATCACCGATCCACCAGTTCTGCACGCCCAGCCAGAAATCGTGACTGCCGATCGGCGCCGAGCCGCGCAGCGATTGCGCCACGAGCGCGCAGGCAAGCGTCGACACGAGCGCGGCGACCGCGAAACTCAACACGTGCCGCAATCGGGCGAAGAAAATCGGACCACGCACGGTCGCGTTCACGATCCACGCGCCGAGCAGCGCGGCCGCGAACTTCACCGGGAACAGCAGGCCCGATACCGAAAACGGGATCTGTGGTGCGAACAGCGTGTGGGCCAGGAACTCGGCGGCGTATGCGCAGACGAAGAGCGCGGGCCAGTAGCGGGGTGAATACAACAACAGGAACGCGAACAACGTGCCGGTGGCCGGCCAGAACACCCCGACGCCCTGTGGGGCGATCAACAGGGTGAGCCCGATTCCCACGGCCAGGAAATGGAGGGGAAAATAGGCCAACCCTGCGAGCAGGGGGCCTAACTTCAGACCGAATGGTCGAAGGTGGCGGTTCATGGTCGAGTCAATGATAGAACGAGACTTGCGCCATGGCTGACGGTAATGTTTTGTAGTTTGCTGACAAAACGCGCATTCCGGGGTTTCCCTAGCGGGGGAACGGCCAACTCGAGGGGCACCAGGGTGAAAAGCCATCAAAAATTCAGCAGCTTGCTGTTGATTCCGTTGATTTCCACGCTGGCCGCCTGCGGCGGTGGAGGCGGAACCGGTCAGAGCGGGGGCGGCAGCTCCTCGAGCAGCAGTTCCAGCAGCGGCGGCGGCAATACCTGGCAGGCAGGAAACTTCCGACCCTCTGATGACTTCGATGACATGTGCGTCAACCCGCGTGCCGGCACCAGCGATCGCCAGGGCACCGTCGTCGATCAGAACAACTGGCTGCGTTCGTGGACCAACGAGTACTACCTCTGGTACAGCGAGGTCGTGGATCGCAATCCCGCGCAGTACAGCACGGAAGACTACTTCGACTTGCTGAAGACCAGCGCGACCACGCCGTCCAACCAGCCGAAGGACAAATTCCATTTCACCTACGACACCGCCGTCTGGCAGGCCCTGTCGCAGGGCGGAGTCGAAGCCGGTTACGGCGCCGAATTCGCCGTCTTGCGCGGCGCGCCGCCGCGCCGGATCGTGGTGGCGTACACCGAGCCTGGATCGCCCGCCGAGAGCCTGTTCTCGCGCGGCGATGAAGTGCTCCAGGTAGATGGCGTGGACGCCGTGAACGGCGGGACGCAGGCGATCGTCAACACTCTGAATGCGGGCCTGTTCCCGGATGCGACCGGCGAGAGCCACAGCTTCGTCGTGCGCGACACGCTGGGAGCCCAGCGCACGGTGCAGATCACGTCGGCCACGATCACGCGCGTGCCGGTGCCCATCGTGACCACTCTCCCGACCGCGTCGGGCGCCGTGGGATACATCCAGTTCAACGATCACATCGCGACCGCCGAGGCGCCGCTCGAATCGGCCATCAACACGCTGCGCACCGCGAACGTCACCGATCTGATTCTCGACCTGCGCTACAACGGCGGCGGCTACCTCGATCTCGCGAGCGAACTCTCTTACATGATCGGCAACACCACGCTGACCGCCGGACAAACATTCGAGCGCATCGTGTTCAACGACAAACATCCGAGCCGCAACCCGATCACCAATGAAATCCTGGCGCCGACGCCGTTCCACTCCACCTCGCAGGGATTCTCCGGCCCCCCCGGCCGCGCACTGCCATCACTCAATCTCGATCGCGTCTACGTTCTCACGGGATCGGGCACCTGCTCCGCGAGCGAATCCATCATCAATGCCTTGCGCGGCGTGAACGTGCAGGTGTACGTGATCGGCTCGACCACCTGCGGCAAGCCGTATGGCTTCTATCCCGCGGACAATTGCGGGACTACCTACTTCTCGATCCAGTTCCGCGGAGAAAACGCCGCGAACTTCGGCGACTACACGGATGGCTTCTCGCCCGCCAATCAGGCGAATCCCGGCACCATCGTTCCCGGCTGTTCGGTCGCCGACGACTTCACCCACGACCTGGGCGATCCGGCCGAGGCGCGTATCGCCGCGGCGCTCGCGTTCCGCGCGAGCAACAACCAGACCTGTCCCGCGGCGACCGGCATGAGTCCGCCCCAGTTGTCGAAGTCTTCGCCGGAATTCGACGTCGATGAGCGCCTGCAGGTATCGAAACCCGCGGCGCGCCTCAACCGCATCGTGCGAAGAATGGGGTCCAGCCCCATTAGTTAGGCCATCGGCCAGGCCATCTCGTTCACGAAATGGGTTTGCCCCGTTTCCGCTCCGTCATTTCTTCTTGCCGCTCTTGAGCAGGAAGGTGATCTTCAGCGCCACGCGGAACTCGACCACCTTGCCGTTTTCGACGACCACGTTCTGATCCTTCACCCACGCGGCCTCGATGCCGTTGACGGTTTCCGCCGCCCGGGCAACCCCTTTCCGGACCGCATCGTCGAAGCTGGTCTTGCTGCTGGAAATGATCTCGATGATTTTCGCGACTGACATGAATCGTCTCCTCGTTTGGGAGCGTGATTCTGTGCCGCGTCAACGAGCCGGCCTATCGGACAAGAGTGCCAGTGAACGAATGCCGCGCCGCGGCATCGGGATCAGGCGGAGCGTTCTTCCATCGCATCGAACTTCAGGTTCACTTCGATTTCGGGCAGCAGCGGCGATGGATCGAAGTACGACAGTTGATCGGACGACGCGAACACGCCACCGGCGATGACGTAGTGCGGCGTGCCGTCGATCTCGACGCGATACACCTTGCGCGACTGCGCCTTCGCGCGATGACCCGGCGGAATGTTCTCCACGACCTCGTCGATCAGGCACTGCTCGATCGCGAAATCGCTGAACCAGGCGGGCAGCGACATCCACACGACGCCGCGGAACAGCAGGTCGATGCGCCGTGGCCCGCCATCGTCGCGATCGCCGGAACGCAGCAGCAGTACGCCGTGGTGCTGGTAGTAGAGAACGAGCCCGAACAGCCCGGTAAAGCGCGTGGGTAACGACAGGCTGTAATTCATCAGCCGGTGAGCAGCAGCGAGTTCCTGAGACCCTGTGTGGTCGGCAGGTAGTGATCGACGAGCAGCGCCGCGAACAGCCACATCAGGTAGGTGATCGAGAAGCGGAACACTTTCATCGGCAGATGCGCGCGTTCGGTGACCTTCATCGCAAACGCGTACCACATGAACATGCCGTTCAGGACGAGCGCGGTAGCCAGGTAGATGAGTCCGCTCATGCCGGTGACGAAGGGCATCAGCGTCACCGCGGTCAGCAACATGGTGTACAGCAACACTTGCAGCCGCGTGAACGGAATGCCGTGCGTGACGGGCAGCATCGGAATGCCGACCTTCGCGTACTCGTCCTTGCGCGCGATCGCGAGTGCCCAGAAATGCGGTGGCGTCCACACGAACACGATGAGGAACAACAGCAATGCGTTCGGATCGATGCTGTTCGTGACGGCGGCCCAGCCGAGCACCGGCGGTGCGGCGCCGGCGGCGCCGCCGATGACGATGTTCTGCGACGTCGCGCGCTTGAGCCACACGGTGTAGATCACCGCGTACCCGATCAGCGAAGCGAACGTGAGCACGGCGGTCAGCACGTTCACGAGCAACACGAGGATCGTCATCGACGCCACGCACAACACGCCGGAGAAGATCAGCGCGTCGCGCGCGGACATTTTTCCAGTCGGCAGAGGTCGGCGTTTCGTGCGCGACATCTGCGCGTCGATGCGCTCATCGAGCACGTGGTTGATGACGGCGGCGCTGGCGGCCGCCAGGCCGACGCCCAGGTTGCCGAAGATCAGCGCGTCCCACGGCGGCAGTCCGGGCACGGCGAGCAGCGTGCCCACGATCGACGTGAACACGATGAGCATGACGACGCGCGGCTTGGTCAGCTCGTAAAAGCCGCGCCAGCGGGCCGGCCCTGGGCCGTCTGCAACGATGTGTTCTGGGGTAGCCAAAAAGCCGCTTCCTGGAAAGGCGCGGCAGTTTAGCCGAATTGGTCAGCCGCCGAATTGCTCAGACGAATTGTCAGCGAAAATCGGCCACCGGCCGCAGCTTGCGGTTCAGGAGCACCGTTGCACCTACGAGAAGTGCTGCCCCCGCGTTGTGGGCCGCGGCGAGCTCGAGCGGGAATGCGCGCAACACCATGAATACGCCCACGGAAATCTGCAACACGAGCGCGGCCAGCACCGCGAGCCCGGCCCAGCGAGGCCCCGCGCCGAGGCCGCGCAATGCCGCATGGGCCGCGAGCAGCAGCAGGATCGTGGCGACGACCGCGCCGACGCGGTGGCTGAAATGGATCGCGACGCGCGCCGGGTGATCGAGCACTCCGCCCGCGTAATTGATGCCGAGGCCGCGCCACAACACGAACGCATCCTTGTAGTCCGCGTCCGGAATCCACTGAGCCTGGCATTTCGGCAGATCGGGGCAGGCCATGGCCGCGTAGTTGCTGCTGGTCCAGCCGCCGAGCGCGACCTGGACGATGAGCGCCAGCAACGCGAGCCCGGCCCACAGGCGCGCGCGCCGGCCGCCGTCGGCAACCTTGTTGCCCGCGAGCACGGTCAGGCCGTCGACGGGACGCGCGTGCGCGCGCACGGTGAGCCACAGCCACAACAGCAACCCGAAAGTAGTTAGTCCACCGACCAGGTGGCCGGTGACGATCAGCGGCTTGAGCAGCCAGGTGACCGTGAGCATCCCGAGGATTCCCTGGAACACCACCAGCACGAGCAGCACCAGCGAGAACCACACGCTCACGCCGCGTTCACGCCGCGCGATGATCGAAAGCGCCGCGATCACGACGATGAGGACGCCGAGCGTGCTCGCGGCGTAGCGATGGATCATCTCGACCCAGGCCTTGCGCACGTCCGCGGCGGTTGCGTAATGCTCGGCCGACCCCGTCGGCGCGACGTGGCCGAAGCAGCCCGGCCAGTCCGGACATCCGAGCCCGGAGTCGGACAGACGCGTGTACCCGCCGAGCACGACGACGGCGAAACACAACAACGCGCCGATCAGCGCGAGGCGCCGGATCCAGACGACTTCCTTCATCCGATGTGCGACAGCTTGAGCAGCTTCTTGAGGTCGCTCAGCAGATCCTTGGTGGTGATGACGCTGGCGTCGTGCCGCATCATGAGATTGCCGAGCGGATCGACGACGAACAGCGCGTGCTGCCGGTCCTGCGGAAATTGCGCGAGCAGCGCCGCGGCTTCCGGGGCGGATGCATCCAGCGCGATGAGGCCGGGTTGCTGGGTGGCGAAATATTCGTTGTCGCAGCAATTGCCGGTGGCGAGGAACACTCGCTGCACCCGCTTCATTTCATTGTTGAGCGCGAGGCGCGATTGCCGGCCGAATACCAGCGCCGTGCGGCATGCCTCGTCACACGCGCCGTCGCCGATATATATGAGTGACCATTTGCCCTCGAGAACGTCGGGGCTCGCCGCGGTGCCGTCCACATTGCGCAGTCCCGCGACGGCGAGTGGCCGCGCGGGTGTGATCAGTTCACCTTTGCTCGCCGACCCCGCCGGACGCCACATCTTGCCGTAGTAGAGCGAAAACGCGATCACCACCGGCGCGAAGAACAACGCCGCGATGATGAGCAGTTTGCGCCGGCCGCTGGCGCGTTGATCTTCCATCAGTTCACCTTGCGAAAATTGAGGCCGAAGTAGAGCACGAGCAACACGACGGCAAAACCCCACCACTGGATTGCGTAAGCGAAATGCCGGTCGGGGCCCAGGCCCGGCGGCTTCCATTCGCGCAGATAACCGCCGGTGACTTGCGGGTCGAGCAGCAACATGCGGCGCGCGATCGGCACGCCGAGCGCGGCTTCGAGTTCGGCGTGCGTCGGAAAACTCGTGAGCCGCGGCCAGGTGTCGCCCGGGCGCGGCGGCGCGCGACCACTCGCGAGCCCCGCGACCGGCAGATCGTCGAGTCGGCCCGAGATCGTCCCCGGCGCATCCGCGGGCAGGGACACATCGGGCAGCCGGTCGCGATAACCGCTGAACGGGATCCAGCCGCGATTCACGAGAATCCGCCGGCCGTCCTCGAGTATGAAAAGTGTGAGTACCTCATACCCGGGCTTGCCCGCATGCGAGCGATTGTCGAGCAGGAACTGGCGCGCCGGATCGAAGCGGCCATTGAGCCGCAGCGAAGCAAATCGCTCGAAACCATCGAGATTCCGCGAGCCCGGATTCTCTGCGGGGGCGGTCTGTTCGAACCCGGCCCAGAGGGACTGTTTGGCCTCCCCACGATGCCATTGCCAGCGGCCCAGGCTCACGAACAGCGCCAGCAATACGAGGGTGCAGAGTGTCATCGGCCAGGATGGCGCGAACACCCTGCCAAATGCGGAAAAACGGGGGGCTGCCATGGGGGCGGGCAGTATAATTCCCGCACCCATGGAACCGTTCAAAATCCTCATCGTCATCGTCCTGTTCGCGATCGTGTTCAGCCTCGGAAGCGCGCTTTTTCACCTTTCCCGCGGAAAGGGCGATTCGAAGAAGATGGCCCGGGCGCTGACCATCCGCGTGGGCCTCTCGGTCGCGCTCTTCATTCTGTTAATGCTGGCCTGGTACAACGGCCTGATCGCGCCTCACAGCATCAAATAGCCGGGTTTTTCCTTTACGGGAACGGGCGACTCCGCTACATTGCGCGCCCCATGATTCGCGCCACGATCAAAAAGACGCTCAAGACCAAGCCCTCTGGGGCCTTGGAGTCTTGCGCGCGCTGATCAGGAACGCGATCAAGAATCCTCAAGGCCCCGCAGGCAAAACCTGGCGGGGCCTTTTCATTTCCGGAGCAGGAAGACATGTCATCGACTGCAGATACGATCCGCAACAAGAAGATCCCCGTCGTCGCCATCGCGGGTGCGACCGGCGCCGTCGGCGTCGAGATCATGCAATGCCTCGAGCAGCGCAAATTTCCGCTGTCCGAGCTGCGCCTGCTGGCCTCGGCGCGTTCCGCGGGCAAGCTCATGAAATTCCGCGGCAAGGACATCGCGGTACGTGAACTGACCGACGAGAGTCTCGCGGGCGTCGACATCGCGCTGTTCTCGGCCGGCGGCGCGCAGTCGAAGCGTTTCGCGCCCGCGGCCGTGAAGGCCGGCGCGATCGTCGTCGACAACTCCTCCGCATTCCGCATGGATGCGAACACGCCGCTCGTGGTGCCGGAGATCAATTCGGCCGAGCTCGCCAAGCACAACGGCATCATCGCGAACCCGAACTGCGTCGCCATTGTTGCCGCCACGCCGCTGTGGCCCATCCACCAGAAGCGCCGCATCCTGCGCATCACCATGTCTACCTACCAGGCCGCCTCGGGCGCCGGCGCGGCGGCGATGGAAGAGCTCAGCGAATCGACGAAGGCGTTTCTCGAGGGCCGCCCGTTCACGCCAAAAGTGCTGCCGCATCCGTACGCGTTCAACGTGTTCTCGCACAACACCCGGGTCGATCCGGAAACCGGCTACAACGACGAAGAAACCAAGGTGATGCAGGAGACGCGCAAGATCTTCGGCGTGCCGGACCTGCGTGTGACCGCGACCTGCGTGCGTGTACCCGTGCTGCGCGCGCATTGCATCGCGCTCAACATCGAGCTCGAGTCGCCGCTGTCACCGGCCGAGGCGCGCGCGATCCTGTCGAATGCGCCGGGCGTGCGCGTGGTCGACGACCTCGACAAGAACTACTTTCCGATGCCGGTCGATGCGAGCGGCAAGGACGAAGTGCTGGTCGGCCGCATCCGCAAGGATGTCAGCGACCCGAGTGGCAAGACGCTCGCGCTGTTCGTCGCCGGCGATCAGCTGCGCAAGGGCGCGGCACTGAACGCCGTCCAGATCGCCGAGCGTTTGCTGGGGTAAGAAATCGGGGACAGATCGATCTTATCGACGACAAGTGCGCGCCCGCATCCCGGGCAGTAGCGAGGTCATGCCATGCTGAGTCACGAATTGTCGGTTGCTGATCGTGAGTTTCGCGCGGCGTTCGAAGCGGGCGCTTTCGCGCCCGCGGATTTTTCACATCGCGCGCACGTGCGGCTCGCGTATGTGTACCTCGTTGACAGCGACGTGGACCTCGCGCTCGACCGCATGCGGGCCGCGCTCGTGTGTTTCCTGTCGCACCACGGCATCCCGGCCACGAAGTATCACGAGACGCTGACGCGCGCGTGGGTGTTGGCGGTACATCACTTCATGCATCGCTCGCCGGTCGCGGCGTCGGCGGATGATTTCATCGACCGCAACCCGCTGCTGCTCGACACCCGGATCATGTTGACTCACTACTCAGCGAGTCTGCTGTTCTCCGATGTCGCGCGCACCGCGTTCGTCGAACCGGACCTGGATCCCATACCGCGGCATCACGCCGCGTAATGGGGACATTCCTCGTTTCCTAGCAAAAGGGGACAGGCCTCATACAGGCACGTCCCCGCTACTTACTTCGCCGCGGCCGCCGCGGCCTTCGGGATCGTGGCGAACACGCTCGACTCGAGCCACACCGGCGGCGCGGCGGCATTCGCGACACGCATCGTCAGGCGTTGCAAGAACTCCGCGTACAGCCCCATCGCGCCGAAATCGACAGGCTGCGCAAGGTCGTCACCCGGCGCGTGATAACGCTCCTTGAACCACTGCTCGTCGATCGCTTCTTCCGGCGATCCGGGCGCGTATCCGATCTTGAGCGACAGCGCCGGCACACCGGTGCGAATGAAGCTGTACTGATCGCTGCGGATGAAGCGGTTGCGCTGCGGCTGCGGGTCCGTCATGGGCTCGACACCCAGTTCCGCGGAGATCGCGCGCGCGTCGTCGCCGAGCGAGGACTCCTCGAGTCCGAATACGACCAGGCGTTTCATCGGGTAGATCGGCATGTACATGTCGCTGTTGAGGTTCGCGACGATGTTCATGCCGGTGCGGGCGGCATTCTCCGCGTACGCGCGCGAGCCTAACAACCCGAACTCCTCGGCCGTGACTGCGACGAACACGATCGAGCGCTTCGGCTTCACGGGCGCGGCACTCAACTGCCGGGCCACGCTGATGAGCGTCGCGATGCCGGTGGCGTTGTCCATGGCGCCGTTGTGCAGGCGGTCTCCCTCGCCCTTCTCCGAAATACCGAGGTGATCCAGGTGCCCGCTGAGCGCGACGTACTGTGCAGCCAGCGTCTTGTCCGAACCCTCGAGCACGCCAACAACGTTTTCCGACACCGTGGTGGTCGAATCCGCGGCAATCTTCGCGCGAATACGCACCTTCAAATCGAAATGCGGCAGCGCCTCGCCCTTCTCGAGCTTGGCGAGAATCGCCTCCTCTGACTGGCCCGTGCCTTCGAGCAGGCGTGAAAAACGCTCCGGATTGAGTCCCGCCCAGATCTTCTGATCCGGAAACAGATCCGCCGCCGGCGCCGCGAGCCGCATTTGCGGATCGGTGCGCCTGGCCGCGACGCGATCCCATGGCAGATCCATCGCGAAACGATTCGGAATGGTGAGCACGCCGACCGCGCCGGCCGCGTGGTACTGCTTCCAGCGCTCGGAAGCCGAGCCGAAATGCGCGCCCGCGGCACCCGGCACCGAGTTCGGCGCCGACGTGATGTACGCGACCACCTTGCCCTTCAGATCGACACCGGTGAGATCGTCGTGGCCGTACTGCGGCAGCCGCAGTCCGTGCCCGACGAATACGATGGGCGCATCCACTTCGCTCGCGATATTGCCGCGCAGGCTGAAGATGGCATCGTCACCCAGCTTCAGCGGCTGCACGCCTTTCGGCGTGACGAGCGCGAGACTCGAGAGATCTTCACGGATCGTGCGCGATTCGAGATTCACGCGCTGGAAGTAGCCATCGTCGCCGCCCGGCGAGAGCCCCGCATTCTTGAATTGCTCCGCCACGTATTCCGCGGCACGGCGATGGCCGGGAGTTCCCGCCCGTCGGCCCTCCATCGCGTCGTCCGCCAGCACCTTCACATGTTCCCAGTCCTGCTGACCACGGGCCGCGTAGTCGGGCGTGGCCTGCGCGGTGTCACGCGAGCCGCAGGCGCTCAACCCGGCTGCGACTCCAATGGACGCCAGCGTACTCACGAGCAATCTGTGCTTCATGCGAAATCTCTCCGAAAGTGATGCCGGCATGTTCGCATGCCGCCCGCCTCAATTCTTGGCCCCGCCGCCTCGTTCCGGCGCGATAATCACCCGCAGTGGCATATCCAACTCTCAGCGACCTTTTGCGCGGCCTGTTCGGCATCGACATCTGGTTGCCCTTCCCGATGTTCGGCCTGATGGTCGGCCTCGCGTTCTACGCCGGTCTCACACTCGCGACGCGCGAGGCGCAACGCCTGCTGCCCGAACAATCGCCCGACATCATGAGCACCGCCTGCGTGTGGGCGTTTCTTGGCGGCATCGTCGGCGCGCGCCTGTTCCACTTGCTCGAATATCCGCGCGAGTTCATGGCCAATCCTGGCGCGATGCTGTTTTCGCGCGCGGGTTTCACGATCTATGGAGGCCTCATCGTCGGCTCCATCGCCGGAATCCTCTATGCCCGCTCGAAACGCGCGCCCATCCCGCCAATGATGGACGCCGCCGCGCTCGGACTCATGCTGGCCTACGCCATCGGCCGCATCGGCTGCCAGATTTCCGGTGACGGTGACTGGGGCATTCCCGCAGACATGGCGGCGAAGCCCGAGTGGCTTCCGCAATGGTTCTGGGCACAGACGTACACCGGCAATATCGCGGGCGTGGACATCGCGCCGCCCGGTGTCTATCCGACGCCGCTCTATGAAGTTGCGATGGCGTCGATCGCCTTTGGCGTGTTGTGGGCATTTCGGAAGCACCCGCATCGGCCCGGCTGGCTGTTCGCCTTTTACGTGCTGCTCGCCGGAGTGGAGCGGCTGCTGATCGAGTTCATCCGTGTGAATACCACCTACGATCTGTTCGGGCACGCGGTGACGCAGGCACAACTGATCTCCGTGGCGTGCATCGTCGCCGGCGCGATCGGCATGTACCTGTTGTCTCGTCCGCGGGCTGCAGCTCCACGCACAACTGTCTGATTAGTTAGACACCCGGCCCACAGCAATCGGCCACGCGGGCCTCCGCCTCGCTGGCACGGGCATTGCTATCTCTCCCGCAAGAGCCTCGCCGAGGCCAAGGGGAGAAGTAGATGGACATCAAGAAGAATGCGTGGAAGTACCTCAGCGGCTGCGTGCTCGCCGGAGTGTTCGCAAGTGGCGCCGCACGAGCCGACGATTCGGGTTTCTACATGGGAGTGAGCGTCGGCGAAGCGAAGCAGGAAGCCGGCGATTTCGAAGGTAAGGACACATCGTACCGGATCATCGGCGGCTACTCGTTCAACAAGTACTTCTCCGCGGAAGGCGGTTACGTCGATGGCGGAGCGCAGAACGACGAGCTGGGGCCGGCGATCAAAGCCACGGTCGCAAGTGAAGGCGCATTCGTGGCCGCGATCGGCAAGCTGCCGATCGGCAATCACTTCGCGCCATACGCCAGAGTGGGCTACGTGATGTACGACGCGGAGACCACCATTTCCTCCGGTGGAGCCCGCATGACCGATTCAGAGAGTGGCGAGGACTTGCTCTACGGTATCGGCTGCGAACTCAAGCTGGGCGAGGGTCTGCGCCTGCGGGCCGAGTGGGAGAAGATCGACGTGCCGGATGCCGATTTCACGATCCTGTCTGTCGGCATGACGTACCAGTTCTGAGCGTCATGTCTTCACCGAAACTCTTTGCTCTCGCGGCGCCTTTCGTACTCCTGCTGGGCAGTTGCGGTGGGGATGAGGATGGGAATGGCGGGAGAAGCGACTGCGCCTCGTACGGGCCCGCCGCCGCTTCTCCGTACCGCCTGCCCTGGCACATCGGGCACACCTACCGCGCGAATCCGCACAAGGACTGGGACCCGACCGTCTCACGCTACGCCTATGACATCCAGGTGCCCATCGGCACGGACATCCTCGCAACCCGCGCCGGCACGGTAGTCAGGGTCGAAGAATCATTCTTCGACGGCGACCACACGCCGGGCCACGAGAATCACGTGTACGTGCAGCACGCCGACGGCACGGTCGCACGTTATGCGCACCTCACGAACCTGGGTGCGCTGGTGCAGATGGGAGAGTCGGTTCAACAGGGCCAGCAAGTCGGTCTCAGCGGCGATACCGGAAACGCCACGGGCCCGCACCTGCACTTCGACGTCACACGCTCCTGCTGCGCAATGGCGCCTGACTATAACGAACTACCTGCGGGCGAAACGCTGCCCCTGAGCTTCAGCAACTCCGACCCCGACAGCAGTTGCGGCATGGTCGGCGGAGTTCGCTACACCGCGCTGCCCTGACGAGGTGTCCACTTTCGTGGACATCCCTGGCGCGCGAGCGCGCCTGCTACATTGCAGGCGTACACAAGGAGCGGATGGCGCGCAGCGCACAACTGTCCGAATAGTTAGACACCAGGATCGCCAGAATCAGGCGTGCAAGCCCTCACGGCGCTGGCACACCGGTTGCAACTACTCCCGTGACACACGCCTCGCCGAGGCCGACCGGAGATCACATCGATGAAGCTTTCGACAATCGCGGGCGCCTGCCTGCTGGCGACGATGTTCGCGGATGTTGGGCATGCGGACGACGACACGGGTTTTTACCTGGGCGGCGGTTTCGGTCAGGCCCGCGAAGAATTCCTCGTCTTCAACGGAGATGACCCGATGTACCGGCTGTTCGGCGGCTACTCGTTCAACCGCTTCATCGCGGCCGAGGCCGGCTACATCGACAACGGCAAGGTTGGCGACACCTATAACGGGATTCATCAGTCCCTGGAAATGCAGGGCTTCTACGCGACCGGGCTCGCGAAGTGGCCCATCGGCAGGTACTTCTCACCGTTCGCGAAGCTCGGCGTCATATTTCACGACGACATCCGGAAGGTGAGCATCGGCACCCAGGTTCTATCCACCGACTCGAGCAGCGATTCGGATTTCATCTTCGGTGGCGGCATGGAGTTCAAGCTCGGGGACAACTTCCGGCTGCGCGCCGAGTACGAAAAGGTGAACATGCCGGATACCGCCTTCGACATCGTTTCGTTCAGTGCCGCGTACCAATTCTGACCTCCTGTCTACTGTGCTGCTACAGTGCGGAGGTCGAACATGACGAACAAGAATTCCAACGCGGCACGCACCGTGCTGCCATGTTTCACTCTGCTCATCGCATCGCTGTCCGTCGGGGCTGCGGCGCAGAACGTCGATCCAATCGCCGCACGACCGCTGCGCGTGCAGGAAATCCGCTGCGCAGGCAACGACAACACGTCGTGCGAATTCATCCGCGAAAAACTCCACCTCACCGCGGGCGACACACTCGACGAAGAGGAAGTCCGCAACGCGGAACTGCGCCTCGCTGCGCTGCGCAACTTCACTTCGGTGCACGTACGTCTCGAGAAAGGCGCGGAGCGCGGTGCCGTCATCGTCGTCCTGCAGGTCGAAGAGGCAGACCCGATCGCGAAGGAATTCATCGCGGGCCTTTCCGATCGCCTCACATGGCAATACAGCCAGCTCGGCGCCCGCATCGCCCATCAAAACCTGTTCGGCACCGGCAAGTACGCCGAGTTGGGCGCGGTTGCGTTCGTTCCGCTGCATGACGATCCCAACTTCGAGGCGCAGTCAGTATGGCTGCGCTACGCGGATCCGCAGCTATTCGATTCGCGCCGTTGGTTTGCGCAGGCGTCCGTCGGCTGGTCAAAGCGCGACTCGGCTCTCGAGGACGGGAGTTTCACTCACTTCGAAGGCCCGCAGCTCAGTGCTTCAGCCGGCTGGCGCTTCGCGGACTTTTCGTACCTGATGTTTGGTACGACCTGGCGTCCAGGCGTCGAGCGGGTGAGCGGGCTCTGGCACGGGGACGGCACCTTCGAGGTCAAAGACGAAAGCCAACTATCCGAAAACACAATCGACCTCAGCTACGGCTGGAATTCGGAAGACGACCTCCATTTCCCCACGCGCGGATCCGCGTTCCATTTCGGACTCTCTAAACACCTCAGAGGGGACCAGGAATTCTCTTTTGGACCCATTCAATTCCGCAAAACCTGGAATGCCGCCGGAGGGTATTGGTCCATCGCACTTGGTGGTGAACCGAGCAACGAATACCGCGGCTCGTTCTACGAAAGCCAACTCATCGCCTTCACGTATGCGCGGCCTGTCGAGCCAGGCCCCAACATCCGGCGTGGCCGCTGGTACATCGAGCCGGGCTTCGACGCCGGCTTCCGAACCCCCGAAGGCGATACGCGTTACGGCGCGGGGCTCAAGGTCGGCTGGCGCGCCGAAACCCGGCAGTTTGGCGTGGTCAATTTTTACATCCTCGCCAGCACGGATTGGGCCCAGTGAGGCGCCGAGTCATGCTGATCCTCTGGCTGAGCTGCGTGGGCGCCAACGCGGCCGAGGTCACTGCATCCATCGCCGACGCGAAGCTCGGTATCGCCGTGAGCGCGCTGCAAATGCCCACGGAATTCGATCGCGAACTCACGAGCGGGCTGACGCACCGCATCTACGTACGCTGCTCGCTGCTGGACGCGACGACGCTCCTGCAGCAGCGCGCCGCCGAAATCACGATCCGCTACGATCTGTGGGATCAGCAGTTCATCGTGATCACGACCATGAACAACACTGTTGCCGATTCGCGGCGCCTCGCGACCATCGCTGACGTAAAGGCGTTCTTCGCGCCTTTGCGGCTGACAAACCTGTTCGCCACCGCGACCCTGCCGACGAACCGTCAAATGACGATGCGCAGCGAGTTGCTGCTGAATCCAATCGAACGCGAGAAGCTGAGCAACATCCGCAAATGGGTGGCGGCGAACAGCACGCCGAGCATGGGCGCCGAGCAAGGTGACTCGATGTCGAGCACCATCATCAATCGCCTCTTCGAACAGTACGCCGACGGCAGCGACATAGCCGCGGTGTGGCGCGTCGACGTGACCTCGGCGCCCTTCCGGCTCGACACGTTGGCGCATGACAAACACTAGGGTCGGTCTGCTGCTGACGGTCACCATCTTCGTGATGGCGGTGGTTCCGCTGCTCGCCGCGTTCCATCTACTGGAGAATGCGCTGCGGACCAGTCTCGATCTCGGCTTCAACCCGCAAATCGTCCGCGTGCTCGATGCGTCGGCGGAAAACCTGCGCGAACTCGCAAAACTCGATGAGACGGGCCAGGCCCGGTATCGCGAACAGTTCGAGGAGATACAGGAGCTCCGGCGCATCTACGCCGAACCCGATCTCGTGAAGCGCAACATGATCGGTTCGCTCAAGCTGTACTTCGGGCTCGGCCTCGGTGTGGTGATGTTGCTGTCGATTGCCCTTGCCTCGGTGCTCAGCCGCCGGATCGCGCGCAGTCACGCGCGCAACGTCGCGGAGCTCACCAGCCAGCGTGATCGGGTGCGGTACCTGGAAGAAATGTCGTCATGGCAGGAACTGGCGAAGATGCTGGCGCACGAGATCAAGAATCCGCTGACGCCCATCGAAGTATTGGTGACCTCCCTGTCGAAGGCCTACCTGGGCAAGCCGCAACAGGAATTCCAGGCACAACTCGAGTCGACGCAGCAGATGATCGGCGAGGAGCTGCAGCACCTCAAAGCGACGGTGAACAAGTTCAGCGAATTCGCGCGGCTGCCGCAGGTGCAGCTTGCCGAAGTTGACCTCGCGGAAGTAGTTCGACGTCAGCTCGACGCGCTGACGGAACTGGGCACGCGGGCCGACTCCGAGTTCAAAGCGCCGGCCGAACTGGTGTCCGCGCGCGTGGACGCCACGTTGTTCCGCCAGGTGCTGGCGAATCTCCTCCGCAATGGCATCGAAGCCAACCCGGGACGCCGTGTGAAATTCACGGTCACCCTGGAGAGGCTGGCGGGCGGAACGTCGTTGCGCGTTGCCAATGACGGCGTGGCCGTCGATGCCGAAATCGTGCCGCGCATGTTCGACCCCTATATTTCGAGCAAGTCAGGCAAGGACAACATGGGGCTCGGGCTCGCCATCGTGAAAAAGATCGTGCTCGAACACGGCGGTGACATCCGTTACGAGCAGCCCGGCGCGCATCCCGAATTCGTCATCACCCTTCCCGCATGACGGCCGCGAAACCCGTCGTGCTGGTGGTCGACGACGAAAAAAACATTCGCCACGCCATCGAGATCGCGCTGAACCAGGAGGGCATGCACGTCATCGCCGCGCATGACGTGGCCGCCGCGCTGCGTGCGCTGCACGAACGCATCGTCGACGTCATGATCGTCGACATTCGCCTGGGGGAGATCAGCGGTCTCGACTTCTTTCGCCGTGCACAGGCCGATGGCGTTGCGCCGCCCGCGATTTTCATCTCCGGCCATGCGACGCTGACCGAAGCCGCCCAGGCGGTGAAGCTCGGTGGCTTCGACTTCATCGAGAAGCCTTTCAGTTCCGAGAAGATAGCCGTAACCGTACAGCGTTGCCTGGAGCTGTCGGCCCTGCGCCAACGTTTGCGTCTGGCCGAATCCGTACGCGATGCCGAGATCATTGGCGACTCGGCGGTGATGCGCCGGCTGCTGCAAGACACGTTGAAGGTCGCGCGCACCAGCGCGAATGTGTTGATCACCGGCGAAAGCGGCGCGGGCAAGGAACTCATCGCCAATTGCATTCACGCGAACAGCGAGCGGGCGCAGCAGCCATTCGTGAAGGTGAATTGTTCGGCGATTCCCGAGAACCTGGTCGAAAGCGAGCTCTTCGGGCACGAGAGAGGAGCGTTCACGGGCGCCGTTGCGTTGCGCAAGGGACTCTTCGAGGTCGCACATCGCGGCGTGATCTTTCTCGACGAGATCGCCGATCTCGCAGCGGGTGCGCAGGCGAAGATCCTGCGGGTCCTGCAAAGCGGCGAGATCCAACGCGTCGGCGCCGAGCGTCCCACGCTGGTCGACGTGCGCGTGTTGTCCGGCACACACAAGGACCTCAAGAAGGCCGTGGCCGAAGGACGCTTTCGCGAAGACCTCTTCTATAGGCTAAACGTGGTGCCGCTGCGCGTGCCGGCGCTGCGCGAGCGGCTCGAAGACTTGCCGCTGCTCGTGAAACACCTGGTGCAGCGGATCCGGGAGCGTAACAACCTGCCAGACAAACCGATCGACGACGAAGTGTTCGAAGAATTGCGCCGCTACGACTGGCCGGGCAACGTGCGCGAGCTGCAGAACGTGCTCGAGCGGCTGATGGTCATGTCGAGCGACCGGATCACCACGCTGGATCTGCCTGAGGAAATCCTCGGCGCAGCGGCGCGCACCGGCTCCGCGCCGCAGATTTCAGCACTCAAGGAATTCCGCGACCGGGCCGAGCGCGAGCACATCATCGCCACGCTGCGCCGTCTCAATGGGAACGTCAGCCAGGCCGCGCTCGAGCTGGGCGTGGGCAGAACCTATCTACACAAGCGCCTGGCGGTGCTGCAGATCGCGAAGAAGGACTTCCTGGCCTGACTACGCGCTCTTGAGCTCGCGCGCGCTCACGCCCAGGCGCCGCGCCGCCGACAGCACGGCGAGCACCGATGCGGTGGCGATGTTCGCGTGGCGCCCCACGCCGTACCGCACGCCATTCACACCCTCGCGCGCGGCCTCGACGATCGCCAGTGCGGACGCATCCGCGCCGGCGCGCAACGCACGTTCTTCGTAGTTGTCGATGCGGATCGGCAACGCGAGCGCACTCACGGTGGCCGCGATCGGACCCGAGCCCACACCCCGCAGCCTGCGGCGGTTCCCCGCGACGGTCACTTCGAGTTCGATGCCCTGTTTGTCGCCTTCCTCGAACAGGTGATGCGCGTGGTAGGTGACCTCGAAGTCCGTGGCGAGGTAGGTCTCTTCGAACAGCTTCCAGAGCTGCTGCGAAGTCATCTCGGTTTCGGCCGTGTCCATCGCGTGCTGGACGACGGCGCTGAATTCCACCTGCATGCGTCGCGGCATCACCACGCCGAAGTCGCGTTCGAGTAGATAGGCTATGCCGCCCTTGCCGGACTGGCTGTTGACGCGCACGATGCTGTCGTAGGTGCGGCCCAGGTCGGCCGGATCCACCGGGATGTAGGGCACTTCCCAGAACCCGCCGGGCTGCTGCGCCGCGAACCCCTTCTTGATCGCATCCTGGTGAGAGCCGGAGAACGAGGTGAACACGAGATCGCCGACGTAAGGATGCCGTGGATGAATCGGCAGGCGCGTGGCCTGTTCCACCTCGCGCGCCACCGCGTTGATGTCGGAGAAGTCCAACCCCGGATGAATGCCCTGGGAATAGAAATTGAGCGCCAGGTTGACGAGATCTACGTTGCCGGAACGCTCGCCGTTGCCGAACAAACAACCTTCCACGCGCTGCCCGCCGGCGAGCATGCCGAGTTCGGCGGCCGCGACACCGGTGCCGCGGTCATTGTGCGTGTGCAACGAAACCACCACGTGTTCGCGCCGCTCGAGCCGTGAGGACATCCACTCGATCTGATCGGCGTAGACGTTCGGCGTCGCGTTTTCCACCGTCGTCGGCAGATTCACGATGATCGGCCGGCCGGGCCCGGCATTCCATGCGCGAATCGCCGTGTTGCAGGCCTCGAGCGCAACCGGCAGTTCGGTCATGCAGAAGGCTTCGGGCGAATACTCGAGACCCCATTGTGTTTCGGGCAACGCGTCGGTGAGCTGCTTCACGAGCGAAACCTGTTTCTCGACGAGCTGCAGCATGTCCGGCACGGTCAGCCCGAACACCACCCGCCGCCACACCGGCGCCGTCGCGTTATAAACATGAATGATGGCGCGCGGCGCACCCTTCACGGACTCGATGGTGCGGCGGATCAGTTCCTCGCGCGCCTGCGTGAGCACCATGATGGTGACGTCGTCCGGAATGAGTTTCTGCTCGATGAGGTCGCGCGCGGTGAGGAAATCCGTCTCCGAAGCGGACGGAAACCCGATTTCTATTTCCTTGATCCCGACCTTGCAGATCGTCTTGAACAGCCGCTTCTTGGTCTCGCGGCTCATGGGTTCGAACAGCGCCTGGTTGCCGTCGCGAAGATCCGTGCTGCACCACACCGGAACGGTAGTTAGCGTGCGGGTGGGCCACTGCCGGTTGGGCAGGTCGACGGGCTCGAACGGGCGGTACTTTTTCGATGGATCTTTCAGCATGGCTTTCACTTGAATTCGCGGACGCAACTTCCCCGCATCTGGGGCAGGGTTCTGGGGTTTCCGTCTTGTCAGCGCCGACGGATGGCGCGGGTGTTTGTGCGGCTAGGCCGCAAGAAGCAGGAGCGAACGAAGCAGCGCCGCATTGCGGCGTGGGGGCTGGCCCGGCTGTTCGTTGCGATTCATGGAGCGGGACGCTACCGCACTCGGCAGGCGAAGACAACGACCTCTGCCGCACCCTGGAATGGCGGCCTCGAAACTCGCGCCGGGACCCTAAGCCCGCCGTCCCGCGCGATCGGATCCCGAGGAATATCGCCGCGCCAGAGTCTTCACCATGGCGATCAACTCGCCGGGCTCGACCGGCTTCGAGAGGTGCAGCTGGAATCCGGCGTGAATCGCCTTGGCGCGATCCTCGGTACGGGCAAACGCGGTCAGCGCGATCGCCGGGATCATGACGTTCTTGTCCGTGAGTTCGCGCACCTGCCGGATCAGCGCGTAGCCGTCTTCACCGGGCATGCCGATGTCGCTGATCAGGATGTCGGGTTTGTCCCGGGTGAGCGCGAAAATCGCCTCGACCGTGGAGGACGCGGTGGTGACTCGAGCATTGCAATCCTTCAGCAGGCGTTCGATGAGGGAGCGTGCATCGAGTTCGTCGTCCACCACCAGGACTTTCAGGCCCTCCAGGTCGGTCTCCTGCAGCTCTTCGATGCGTGCCAACTCCGCCAGATGCGCGAGATTTTCCTGCGCGATGGCCGGCATGGACCGGTCGTCCGCCGGGGCGATCGGCAGCGAAATCCGGAATGTCGCGCCGTGACCGCGTCCCGCGCTGTTCGCGCTGATGGAGCCGCCATGGAGCTCGACGAGTTGTTTGACGATCGACAATCCGAGTCCGAGGCCGCCGTATCGCCGCGCGCTGGAGTTGTCCGCCTGGCGGAAGCGGTCGAAGACGTGCGGCAGGAACTCCGGGGCGATGCCGTCCCCGGTGTCCGTCACTGTGATCTCGAGGTGAGAATTCACCCGCGCGAGTTTCACGTCGATGCGTCCGTCCTTCGGTGTGAACTTCACCGCGTTCGTCAGCAGATTCCACAATACCTGCTGCAGGCGATTCGGATCGCCCCGTACGGACCCGGTTGCGTCGAGTTCCGCGCTCAACTCGATGCCCTTTGCCTGTGCGGTCGGGCGGATCGAATCGAGGGTCGCGTTGATGACAGTGGCCACGTCCAGCCGCTGCAGCTCGAGGCGCACCTTGCCCGAGATGATGCCGCTCATGTCGAGCAGGTCGTGGATGATCTGCGCCTGCGAGCGCGCGTTACGCTCGATGACGGTCAACGCGGCCGGTCCGTCTTTGGCCAGGTCGCGCGATTTGCGCATGACCTGCGTCCAGCCGAGGATCGCGTTCAGCGGCGTGCGCAATTCGTGACTCAGGGTCGCGAGGAACTCGTCTTTCATCCGGCTGGCGCGTTCGGCTTCGCTGCGCGCCGCGCGCTCGGCGTCGGCGCTTTCTCTAACTATCTGCTGCGCCAGTTCCTGCTGCGCAACGTATTCCCTGACCTGGTATTGGCGGTCGCGGGCACGCAGGCAGGATCGCACCAGCGATGTCAGGGTCGATGTGCGGACCGGCCGTTCGACGACGCTCACGTTGCCGAGCCGGGCGACGATGTCGGGGAGAGTGCTCGACTCACGCCCCGCGCGCGACAGCACGATGATCGGCAGGTCCGACCACAGTGGTTGGGCGTCGATGCAGCCGATGAGCTCGGAGGTGTCCGCGGAGATGGCTTCCTCGGACACGATCAACGTACCGGCGCCGGCACGTTGCATGGCGCACAGCTCGGACAACCCTCTGCAGATTACTAAATCGATCCGGCTCGCCGCGAACACCTTGCCGATCGCGACGCCATCCGCGCCCGTGGACGGGAGCACGAGGACACGATGTTCGTCCCCATCAGGCTGGGTGCGCGAGGATGATTCATTTTCCATCAGCGGGTATCTTCAGCAGGGGCGAGGGCTTTCCGATGTAGGTGGGGACACCGGTGAGCACCCCCTGAAAATCGCTCAATGGATCCCCGATCACGATGCCCGTCTCGTTCAGATCCAGTTCGCGGATCGTCCGCTCGTGAAAGCCATTCCTCTTCTTGACGACCGAAATCGCGCGCCGGACGCTGCCTCTGGCCTCGAAGTATCGAAACAGGATGACGTTGTCCGCGAGGTACGTGGTATCGACCGGCGAGGCCATGTTGCCCACCATGCCGGCCTGCGTGACCGTGAGGATCGTCACGACACCTTTCTGACCGAGGAAAGAAAGCAACTCATGCAGCTGCGCGGTGAGGAATTTTTCCTCCGGCATGGCGTTCAGATAACCGTTCAGGCTGTCGACAATGATGACCCGCGCCGGCTTGCCGGACGCATCGGAGCCTTCCGCCGCGCGGCGGACGATCGCCGCGAACTCGCCGGAGGAGAGCTCCGCGGGGTCTATTTGCTTGACGGTCAAGAGTCCGTTCGTCAGCGCCTTCTCGATGGGTATGCCGAGCTTGCGTGAACGCGAACGGAACGTGCCAATGTTCTCGTCGAACACGAACATCGCCACCCGATCGCCACGCGCGACGGCGGCGGCCGCGAACTGGGTCGCGACGGTGGACTTGCCCGTGCCGGCAGGTCCCAGCAGCAGCGTGCTCGTGCCGGCAGGCAGTCCGCCCCCCAGAAGTCCGTCGAGATGGGGATTGCCACTCGAGCGATTTTCGTCCGAGAAGGGAGCGGCGTGCTCAGCGGCGACCAGCCGGGGAAAGACGTCGAGCCCGCCGCGACGAATCGCGAAATCGTGAAAGCCGCCGCGGAAAGCCACCCCACGTAGTTTGGTCACCCGCAAGCGGCGCCGTTCCGCGCCGTATTGGTTGGCCAGCTGTTCCAGGACGACCACGCCATGGGCGATGCTTTGCAGATGATCGTCTTCGAGACCGCCCGTGCGGTCGTCGAGCATCAGCACCGTGCAATCGTGATTGCTGAAGAACTGCTTGAGCGCGAGCACCTGGCGGCGATAACGCAGCGGGTTTTGCGCGATCAGCCGCAGCTCGGACAGTGAGTCGATCACCAGCCGCTGGGGCCGGAATTTGTTCACGGCGTCGATCAGCGCTTCGGTCGTCTCACCCAGTTCCATCTCGGATGGGTTGAATACGGTGAGCTGGGCGTCCGCGGAAAGATTCCCCTCCGAGGGAATGAGCTCCTTGGTGTCGACTCGGGTCAGGTCCCAGCCGTGACTGCGCGCGACCTTTTCGATTTCGCGTCGCGTCTCGGACAACGTGACATACAGGGAGCGCTCACCCAGTTTTGCGCCCTCCAGCAGGAACTGTATGGCGAGCGTCGTCTTGCCGGTTCCGGGGGCGCCGGATACCAGGTAGAGGCAGTTCTGGGGAAATCCGCCCCGGATGATGTCGTTCAATCCATCGATGCCCGCCGGCGCGACCGGATCGGTGATTTCGTTCATTCAGCGGGCTCCTGATGCGTTGCGAGTCGCACTCGGCAAAACCCCGCCAAGATACCGCCAACGGGAACTGCGAAAATGTAGGACGGAGCGGACAACGCGCGTGCCGTGTTGTGCTTGGAGACTAACAAGGGCTTCGGGGGAAGGATGTCGGAGGGGACTGACACTGCAGCCCCAAACAAAAAGGGGCGTCTCGCGACGCCCCTTTGTTGCTGAACAGTCAGCCGTGCTGGCGGATCAGATCCAGTACACGAACACGAACAATCCTAACCACACGACGTCGACGAAATGCCAGTACCAGGCAACCGCCTCGAACGCGAAATGCCGCTCCGGCGTGAAGTGTCCCTTCATGGTCCGCAACCAGATGCACAGCAGCATGATCGCGCCGAGCGTCACGTGGAATCCGTGGAAGCCGGTGAGCATGAAGAACGTCGAGCCGTAGATGCCCGTACCGAGCTGCAGGCCCAGCTCGTTATAGGCTTCGCTGTACTCGTGCGCCTGCAGATACACGAACAGGAATCCCAGCAGGAAGGTCAGTGCGAGGAAGATGTTGAGGATCGCGCGCTTGTTGGCCCGCAGCGCATGGTGAGCGATGGTCACCGTCACACCCGACATCAGCAGGATGATGGTGTTGAGCGCCGGCAGTCCGAACGCCGGAATGATCTCGAACGAACCGTCGTCGCGCGGGCTGAGGCGATCCGGACCGCTGGTGGGCCAGGCGTTCTCGAAGCCGGAATGCAGCAGCTCGTTGCCGATGACCTTCGTGCCTTCACCGCCGAGCCACGGCACCGACAGGGTACGTGCGTAAAAGAGCGCGCCGAAGAACGCGGCGAAGAACATCACTTCCGAGAAGATGAACCACATCATTCCCATGCGGAACGAACGGTCGACGTCGAGTCCGTAGATGCCGCGCTGGTTCTCGTCGATCACGTCACCGAACCAGCCGATGAACATGTACACCACGAGCGCGAAGCCCGGGAGCATCGCCCAGGCGGGCAGCCAGTGATTGAGCAATGCGATGCCGCCGAGCAGCAGCGTGAAAAACGCCGCGGAACCGATGATCGGCCACTTGCTTTCATGGGGAACGTAATAATTGCCGGCTTCTGCGCTCATGAAGTTTCCTGGTGCTAGTTCAAAGAGCTCACGCGGGTGAACTCGTCATAAAAAGTATACGAAAGGGTGATCCGGTCGACCGAGCGCGGCAGCGCGGGATCGATCACGAAGCGCACCGTCATCGGCCGCTCTTCGTCCACCGCGAAATTCTGCGGTGTGAAACAGAAACATTCGGTCTTGCGGAAGTATCCGGCGGCGCGGCCCGGGGCGATGTTCGGTATCGCCTGCGCGGTGGTCGCGTGACCGGTCAGATTTTTCGCGATGAACTCGGTTTCGTAGAGCCGGCCGGGGTGCACCTGCATCGAGGCCACGAGCGGACGGAACTCCCAGTTGCCGACCGACGGCAGGTCCGTGATGAAGTCGAGCGTGATCGTGCGCGATTCGTCGGGCTCTTCCACCACCGTGCGCGCCTCGACGAGCGCGCGCTGGTTGCCGAAGCCGGTGATCTCGCACAACACGTCGTACAGCGGCACGAGCGCGAAACCGAACGCGAAGCTGCCCAACGCGAAGCCCAGCAGCTTCAGCGTCAGTGTCTTGTTCTCGTTCACGTGCTTGTCCGCCTCGCTCATGCCTTCAGCCCGCCTTGCTCACCGACATCACGATGAACGCGATGTAGAACGACAAGGCAACGAGGCCGAGGATGATCGCGGAGCGACGCGCCTTCGCGCGCCGCTCGCTGATTTCCGCGGGAGTCATCTCGCTCATGATCAATGCTCGACGCCGCGCGCGATGATTTCGCGGGACGGCGGCTTGGTCCAGCTGTGGTACGGCGGCGGGGAGGAGAGCTCCCACTCCAGGCCGTGCGCGCCTTCCCAGGAACGCGCCTTCGCCTTCTCGCCGCCCTGGACGCACTTCCAGATGATGTACGGGAAGAGCAGCTGCGACAGGCCGAAGCCGAACGCACCGATCGACGACACCATGTTCCAGTCGGCGAACTGCGTGGAGTAGTCAGGGATGCGGCGCGGCATGCCCGCGAGACCGAGGAAGTGCTGCGGGAAGAACAACACGTTGACGAAGATCGCCGAGAGCCAGAAATGGATCTTGCCGAGCTTCTCGTCGTACATCCTGCCGGTCCACTTCGGCAGCCAGTAATACACGCCGGCCATGATCGCGAAGACCGCGCCGGGCACGAGCACGTAGTGGAAGTGCGCCACCACGAAGTACGTGTCGTGATACTGGAAGTCAGCCGGCACCACCGCGAGCATCAGGCCCGAGAAGCCGCCGATCGTGAACAGGAACAGGAACGCGAGCGAGAACAGCATCGGCGTTTCGAACGTCAGCGAGCCCTTCCACATCGTGGCGGTCCAGTTGAACACCTTCACGCCCGTGGGAATGGAAATCATCATCGTCGACAGCGTGAAGAACAGCTGTCCGGCGAGCGGCATGCCCACCGTGAACATGTGGTGCGCCCACACGATGAAGGAAAGAAAGGCAATGGCCGCGGTCGCGTACACCATCGCGTCGTAACCGAACAGCGGCTTGCGCGAGAACGTCGGGATGATCTCCGACATGATGCCGAACGCCGGCAGGATCAGGATGTACACCTCGGGGTGACCGAAGAACCAGAAGATGTGCTGGAACATCACCGGGTCGCCGCCGCCCGACGCCGAGAAGAACGTCGTGGCGAAGAAGTGGTCGGTGAGCAGCATGGTCACCGCGCCGGCGAGCACCGGCATCGTCGCGATCAGTAGATAGGCCGTGATCAGCCAGCTCCAGCAGAACAGCGGCATGTTCAGCAGGCCGACGCCCGGCGCGCGCATGTTCATGACCGTGACGACCACGTTGATGGAGCCGAGGATCGAGCTGGCACCCATCAGATGGATGGCAAAAATGGCCATCGGGAACGCATCACCGGTCTGCAGCGACAGCGGCGGATACAGCGTCCAGCCGCCGGCCGGCGCACCGCCCGGAACGAACAGCGTCGACAGCAGCAGCGTGAACGCGAACGGCAGGATCCAGAACGAGAAGTTGTTCAGCCGCGGCAGCGCCATGTCGGGCGCGCCCACCTGCATCGGGATCATCCAGTTCGCGAGGCCCGTCCAGGCCGGCATGACCGCGCCGAAGATCATGACCAGCGCGTGCATGGTCGTCATCGAGTTGAAGAACTGCGGATCGACGAGCTGCAGGCCGGGCTGGAACAGCTCCGCGCGAATGATCATCGCCATGAAGCCGCCGACGAAGAACATCACGCACGCGAAGATCAGGTACATCGTGCCGATGTCCTTGTGATTCGTCGCGAGGACCCAGCGGCGCCAGCCGTGGGCCGGGCCGTGGTGATCGTGATCGGCGTGGGAATCTGCAGTGTGTTCGTATGCCATGTCGGTACTTCTCGTCTGAAACTTGTGCTGGAGCAGTCTTAACGGGCGATCGCGGCGGGAGCGGCAGCAATAGTCGCTTGCTCAACCGGATCCGTCGGCGAGCCGCCGGCGAGCTTCGCTTCCGCCTTCTTCGTGCGCAGCCAGGCCTCGAACTCGGCCGGCGACACCACCTCGACGACGATCGGCATGAAGCCGTGATCGCGGCCGCAGAGTTCGGCGCACTGTCCGCGATAGGTGCCGACCTTGTCGGCGTCCACCTGGACCCAGATCTCGTTCACGAAACCCGGAATAGCGTCTTTCTTCATGCCGAAGTCCGGCACCCACCAGGCGTGGATCACGTCGTGCGCGGTGAGCAGGAAGCGGACCTTCTGTCCGGCCGGGATCACCAGCGGATTGTCCACGTCGAGTAGATAGTGCTCGACCGACTTCGGGTCGATGCCCGAATCGAGTTGGCGGGCGGCGTCACTGTCGCGCTTCAGCGTCGAGAACAGGCTGACGTTTTCGCCCAGGTATTCGTATTCCCACTTCCACTGGTAGCCGGTGACCTTGATGTTGAGGTCGACCTTGCCCATGTCCTCGATCTCGATGAGCGTCCGCGCGATCGGCACCGCCATGCCGACGAGGATCAGGATCGGGATGACGGTCCAGATGATTTCGACCTTGGTGCTGTGGACCAGCGTCGTGTCCGCTTCCGCGCCCTTGGAGCGGCGGAACTTCACCAGCGAGTAGATCATCACGCCGAACACCACGACGGCGAGCGCCACGCAGATCCACAGGATCAGCATGTGCAGGCCGAAGATCTTGCGGCTCAGGATCGTCACACCCTCGGGCATGTTCAGCCCACCCCAGTTGGCGTGTGCTGCCGAGCCGAATGCGGCGAACAAAATGGCGGATGCGGCCTGCATTGCACGGCGCGCCTTGGCGTTCTTCATGTGAAAGCTCATCGATGACCTCAAGAAAACTTAGTCCGGTGAACCGTTGCGCGGCAGAGCCGGCGATTGGTTCATATCGCCAATAAGGCGCCGCAGATGCGCGGCCAGCTGGCGACGCTCCTCCTCTGTCAGAAACTTTCCTACCTCATATGCCCGGCCATGCGACTCGATCACGAGCTGGCCGCGGTGGAGGGGCGAATTCGGGCGGCGGATTTTAACCCGGGCCCAGTGGCGCGGGAACACGACGCGCTGCGGAGTTTGGTGCGCGGGCGTGTACTCGATCACGACTTCGTTTTCGGTGACGTCGATCGATTCGTGCTCATGGCGTCTTTGCATGCTCGTGTACAGGGCCCATCCGAGGAGCGCCATCTCCGCTCCGGCAAAGGGCAGTACCGGCCAGAAACCCAGCAGGGTCGCCGCGGTCGCGACACCGAAAGTCACCAGGCAGATCGAGCCGAAGAACACCAGTGCGCCGCGGGTGCTCAGGGAGCAATGCGGAGCGATGTCGATATGGCGAACGGCGGCTTGCACGGGGCGCGACTATACCAGCGAATTTACCGAGTGACTCAAAGACTTACGAGATTCTTCGCGATCTCGGACGCCCATGGCGCGAGCCCCTCGCGCGAGGCTTTCGCCGCCCCCGCCGGAACCGTGCCCAGCGGCGCTTTTCCGAAGCGCTGGGAGAGCGTCGCGGTGTTTTCGCGCACGAGCGGCATCTCCTCGTGCAGGCGATTGGCGACCCAGCCAGCGAAGCGCAGCCCGCGCGAACGGATGGCGTCGCGCGTGAGCAGCGCGTGATTCAGGCAGCCGAGCCGCAAACCCACTACGAGAATCACCGGCAGCGCGAGTTTTTCGGCGACGTCGGCCATGGTCTCGGTCGCGGAAATCGGCGCGAGCCAGCCGCCCGCGCCTTCGACCACCAGCACGTCGCTGTGCGCGGCCAGGCGGCGTTGTGCCGCCAGGATCCGCTCGTGCGTGATCGTCACGCCATCGGCAAGCGCGGCCAGGTGCGGTGAGGCCGGCGTCGACAGCAGCCAGGGGTTCACGTCCTCGTAGGGCGCCGGCACGTTGCCCGCGCCTAACAACTCCAGCGCGTCGTCGTTGCGCGGTCCGTCGGCCGTGGAGATGACACCCGCGGCCACCGGCTTCATCACCGCCGTGCGCAGCCCGCGCGCCACGAAGGCGCGCGCGAGCGCCGTCGCGACCAGCGTCTTGCCGACGCCCGTGTCCGTACCCGTGATGAAAAATCCGCTCATGGTCGAGGACCGATGAATCAGTCCCCTTTTCTCCTGATCTGGCTCGGTGAGATGACGGTTTCGTGCGGGAAATCATGGGTCGCGCGCCGCTCGGCGCCCCACGAGGTCGCGTGGATCACCTCGTACGTCGCGGGCAATTTCCCGTCGCGACGCAGGGATTCATAGGCGCGCGTCATCGCCGCGAAACGGCCGCGTCCGGTGAGGCCGCGCGGCCGGCCATTCGTGACGTTGTGGGCGCCGATCGACTTGAGCTCACGCATCAACGCGAGCGCGTCGGGATATCCCATCACGATACGGTCGACATCCAGCACCGGCTCCGCGAGTCCCGCGTGCATGAGCGCGCTGCCGAGCGCGTGCGGATCGAAGAAATGGTTCACGTGATTGTTCGACGCATCACCCGCGGCCCAGGCATCGCGCAGCTCGGCGAGTGTGCCGGGACCGAACGTGCTGAACAGCAACAGCCCGCCGGGTTTGAGCACTCGCGCCAGCTCGGAAAACGCCGCGTCGAGATCGTCGCACCACTGCAGCATGAGGCTCGAAAACACGAGGTCGAAGGACGCGTCGCGAAACGGCAATGTGTACGCATCGGCGCGCACGCGCTCGAAACGCCGCAGCCAGCGCGACTGGTGCTTCGCGCGTTCGAGCATGCCCGGGGCGATGTCGGCCGCGACGATGAGCGCCTTGGGAAAGCGGCGCTTCAACGCGCGCGAACCGTGACCCGTTCCGGCGCCCAGGTCGAGCACGGTTTGCGGCATCACCTTGAGCTCCGCGACGCGCGCGATGAGCTCGTTGCGCACGCGTTCCTGCAGCGCGGCCGCCGCGTCGTAACTCCCGCTCGCGCGATCGAAAGCCTGCGCCACCGCGCGCCGATCGAGCGAAAAGACCGCGCGTGGATCGGGTGCGCTCATGCGGCCACCACTTGCGGCACGACATCCGCGATGGCGTCTGCCAGCGCATCCACCTGCGATTCTTCGTGCGCGGCCGAGAGCGTGACGCGCAGTCGCGCGGTGCCCGCCGGCACCGTGGGCGGACGAATCGCCGCGACGAGAAATCCGCGTGCCTCGAGTTGCCGGCTCACGTCGATCGCCCGCGCCGCCTCGCCCAGCACCACCGGCTGGATGGGAGTGGTAGCGCCTGGCTCGGAGACGCCGGTCATTGGGGATGATTCGACGCCGCGCGCTTCGAGCCGCGCCCGAAAACGCCGCGCGAGCGCCAGGACTTTCTCGCGCCGCCACGATTCGCGCTCGCTCACGCGCAGCGCGGCGCGCGTGGCGGCGGCCACCGCGGGCGGCAACGCCGTCGTGTAGATATAGGTGCGCGCCTTCTGGATGAGGAACTCGATGAGGTCCGCATCACCCGCGACGAAGGCGCCGAACGTGCCGAATGCCTTGCCAAAGGTGCCGATGAGCACCGGCACATCGTCACTCGACAAACCGAATTGCTCGCATGAGCCGCGGCCGCGCGCACCCAGCACTCCGAGTCCGTGCGCGTCGTCGACGACGAGCCACGCCTTCGCATCGCGGGCGGCGCTCGCCAGCGCCGGCAACGGCGCGACATCACCGTCCATGCTGAACACGCCGTCGGTGATGAGCAGGCGCGTTTTTGAACCCGGCGCGGCCTTCGCGATGAGTTCGCCGGCGCGCGCCGCATCGGCATGCGGGTAACGCCGCAGCTCCGCGCCTGTCAGCCGGCAACCGTCGACCAATGACGCATGATTGAGCTTGTCGGAGACCAACAGGGCTTTTTGATCCGCCAGTGCGCTAATGACGCCCATATTGGCCATGTAGCCCGTGGAGAAGACCAGCGCCTTTTCGCGCCCGGTGAAGGCCGCGAGTTCTTCTTCCAGCGCCTCGTGTTCGACCCCGTGACCGGTCACGAGATGCGACGCGCCGCTGCCCACGCCGTGGGTGTTCGCCGCCTCGACGAATGCGCGCGCGACCTCCGGATGGGCCGCGAGTCCGAGGTAATCGTTACTGCAAAAATTGATGAGGCCGGCGCGCGGCATCACGCGGCGCGTGCGCCGCAGATTCTGCTGCTCGAGATCCGCGAGCGCGGCGCTCAGCGCTGCCGGGTCGCGTTGCACGACGCCCCCGGCCTTGCGGGCGCATGAGCATGCGAGCAGCCGGGGCCATGTACGTGCTCCGCCTCACCCTGCGCGTGCTGATCCGCGCCGCCGTTCGCGGCGAGTCCCGGCGGAACGAGCGGCTGTTCGTCAAGACGAGCCATAGGCTCGATCCCGAGACGCGCAAGCAACGCGCGATCGCGCGCGACATCCGGATTCCCGGTCGTCAGCAGCTTCTCGCCGTAGAAGATCGAATTCGCGCCGGCGAGGAAACACAGCGACTGCAATTCATCGCTCATGACCTCGCGACCGGCCGACAAACGCACGAACGCCTTCGGCATCACGACGCGCGCGACCGCAATCGTGCGCACGAAATCGAACGGATCCACGTCGGCCTTGCCCGCGAGCGGCGTGCCTGGCACGCGCACGAGCTGGTTGATCGGCACGCTTTCCGGGTGCTGCGGAAGATTGGCGAGCGTCGCGAGCATGGACGCGCGATCGCGCACGGTCTCGCCCATTCCGACGATGCCGCCGCAGCAGACGTTGAGCCCCGCTTCGCGCACCGCGGCCAGCGTGTCGAGCCGGTCCTGGTAGGTGCGCGTGGTGATGATTTCGCCGTAGAACTCCGGCGACGTGTCGACGTTGTGGTTGTAGTAATCGAGGCCGGCGTCCTTGAGCTCGTGCGCCTGGTCGGGCGTGAGCATGCCGAGCGTCGCGCAGGTCTCCATGCCGAGCGCGCGCACTTCGCGGATCATCGCGGCCACCGCTTCGACGTCGCGCTTCTTCGGGCTGCGCCAGGCGGCGCCCATGCAGAAGCGCGTGGCGCCGGCATCCTTCGCGGCCTGCGCGCGTGTGCGCACCTCTTCGAGCGGAACCAGCTTCTCGCGCTCGAGACCGGTGTCGTAGCGAACGCTCTGTGGGCAGTACGCGCAATCCTCGGGACAGGCGCCGGTCTTGATCGAAAGCAGCGTGCTCATCTGCACGGCGTTGGCGGGCTGGTTCGCGCGATGGGTTTCCTGCGCGCGGAACATGAGTTCGGAGAAGGGCAATTTGAACAAGGCTTCGATCTCGTCGATCGACCAGTCGTGCCGCACGATGCTTGCCATGCCCATCCCTTTATCTATTGATTTACAACGGTTTTCCGGCTGTTCCGCGCCGCCGCCGGCGGCGAAACTCGGAGCATGTTCGAGACCCCGCAAACCATTGTCAACCAGATCAGGCGGATACGGTTGACGGCAGCCCGAACCCTTTCCCGGGCGCTCGCGGCCACGTTGTTTCCCCCGCGTTGCGGACTGTGCGGCTTCCCGGGCGCGAGTCTCGACCTCGATCTGTGCACGGTATGCCACGCCGATCTCCCCTGGTCCGAACGGAAATGGACGGACAGCTCCGTCCAAACCATCGCGTTGCGTTACGAACATCCCGTCGACGAAATGATCCGGCAGCTCAAATATCACCACGAGTTTGCGCACGGGCGCTTGCTCGGCGTGCTGCTGGCGGAAGTCGTGCGCGAACGGGCGCAGCCGCTACCGAAGTTGCTGGTGCCCGTCCCGCTGCACGACGCGCGCCTGCGCGAGCGCGGCTTCAATCAGGCGCTGGCGATCGCCCGCTACGCGGGCCGGATGCTGGGGATTTCGCCGGCACGCGGCGTCGTGAAGCGCCTGCGCGACACGCCTTCGCAGACCGCGCTCGACGTCGCGGAGCGCCATGCCAACGTGCGCGGCGCATTCGCCGTGAACGGCGCACGGGGGCTCGAAAGGTTGTTAGCCGCGCAGCATGTCGCCATCGTCGATGACGTCGTTACAACCGGAAGCACGGTCAATGAGCTGCGCGCGACGCTGCTCGCCGCGGGAGTCAGCCGGGTGGAGATATGGGCGGTGGCGCGGGCGGTTCAGGCCAATCCTGCCTTCTTGAGCGCCGCCAGCGGCGGCCCGTCAAACCTGTCGAGCGGCACGTTGCCGGTGTAACCGATGTCCTTCATGCCGATCGGCGTCGTGTAGAACCCGCCGGCGGTCAGATCACGGAACCTCGCGAAGAACTTCGCCGCTTTCGCGAATTGCGGGGCGGCTTTCGAGCTCGCGCAGATATCGTCGGCGATCGCCGCGCGCTGCGCGTCGCTGGCCGCGGCGAAAGCCTTGCCGAAACGCTGCCGCGACTCCGCGTCGATCCACGCGAGACCCTCCAGGATCGGCTCGCGGTCCGCGCGTTGCTGCGGATACGGCGCGCTGATCCACTCATCGAGAAAATCGACCACGCCGACGGCCGAGGCCGCGGGCGAAACATCGTCGGCCGGAATGATGAGATCACACAGCGCCGCGGTAGTTAGCCGGGCGCCTTCGCCGAGCGTGAGCGGCCACGGTCCGCCGGGCTTCCACTCCTTCAGCAGGTCGGGATCGGTGCCGTAGCCGGGTTGCTTCGGCGCGACCTCGCGCGCGAGCGTTTCGCCAGCCTTCAGCTGCAACGACTGGAACGCCGCGCTCGCGGCCAGCATCCACTTGATGGAGGTGCGGCGATCCATCACAGCTCCTTCCTTTGCAGCATTCCCAGCATGTGATCGGACGCGCGCCAGGCGAGCGCCATGATGGTGAGCGTTGGATTCTTGTCTGCGTTCGAACAGAGCGTGGCGCCGTCGGTGATGAACAGGTTCTTCATGTCCCAGCACTGCCCGTAACTGTTCGTCACGGAATTCTTCGGGTTCGTACCCATGATTGCGCCGCCGACTTCGTGAATGATCACGCCGCCCTGCTTGATGGCCTGCTCGCCGGGCTGAGGCTTGACGGCGTAGCGGCCCCCCATCGCTTCGATGATCTCGATCGCGGTTTTCTGCATGTGCGCGGCCTGTCCGATCTCGTGCGGCGACCATTTCCAGTGGAAACGCAGCACCGGAATACCGAACCGGTCCTTCACTTTCGGATCGAGCTCGGCGAAGCAATCCTCGTTCGGAATCATTTCGCCGCGGCCCGAGAAATAGACGAACGAGCCGTAATACCGCCGCGCGTCTTCCTTGAACTTGCGGCCGTAACTGCCCCCGGTCAGCCACTCGAGTCCCGATGCGGTGCCGAGATTCGGCATCAGACGGCCGCCGCCGAACTCGAAGTGATAGCCGCGAGCGAAGCCCAGTTTCCCGGCCAGTTGTTCCTTGTACAGCCACCACGGGGTGTACAGGTGCCCGAAGTCCGCGCCGTCCTCGTTGTGCAGCGGCATGTTCTCGAGCAGCGGGATCTGGCCGCCGATGCCGGCGCCCACCGTATCCATGATGTATTTGCCGACTTTGCCGCTCGAGTTCGCGACGCCGGAGTTCAGCAGGATGCGTACCGACTCGAGCGCGCTCGCGGCGAGCACGACGACGCGCGCCTTGACGTGATGTTCCGCGCCGGTCTTGCGATCGATGAAGATCACGCCTTCGGCGCGGCCATCCTTGCGCTTGGTGACCTCGCGCACCATCGCGTCGGTGACGATGTCGAGGTTGCCGGTGTCGAGCGCCGGCGGCAGGTGCACCGTGGTGGATTGGTAGTTAGCCCGGATCGAGCAGCCGCGGCCGCAGGGAGTGGCCCAGATGCAGGCGGACCGCTTCTTCATGTCCGCGGCGAGGATGGCCTGGGCCTTCGTATTGCCGGGATGCAGCAGCTGCGGCAGCCGCGTGTGATCGAGGCGCGTAGTCATGACCGCGCGATGCATCGGAATCACCGGCACGCCGATCCGCGCCGCGCGCTGCTGGACGAGCAGGTCGCTGACGCGCGGTTTCGGAGGCGGCAGCAACACACCCTTCGATGAACGTGGAGTGTTCTCGAGATCGTCATCACCGCCGTACACGCCGATGAGCATCTCGACCTTGTCGTAATACGGCGCGAGATCCGGGTAATCGAGCGGCCAGTCGAAGCCGAGCCCGTCGCGCGTATGCGGCTTGAAGTCGTAGGCGCCGTTGCGCAGGGAGATGCGGCCCCAGTGATTGGTGCGTCCGCCCAGCATGCGGGCGCGCCACCACTGGAATTGCCGCGCCGGGTCGTCCGAGGCGCTGGTGTAGGGCTCACCCGGAACCTGCCAGCCGCCATCGACCGTGGCATCCCAGAATCCGAAGGGTTTCTCCGGCGTCCCGGCCGCCCGCAGGGGTGCCTCGGAGTTGTTCTGGAGCATCGGTGTTTCCGTAGCGGGTTCGTACCGGCGCCCGGCTTCCAGCATCAGGACTTTCGCGCCGTTCATGGTCAGGGTGTAGGCCGACTGGCCTCCCGCTGCTCCGGAACCGACGACGATTACGTCATATGAATTCTTGTCGGCAGCTGCAGGGGTTATGAATGGCATGTTGGGCGGGCATTTTAGGTGCGGTGCCGCGCGGTGTCATAGGCCAAAACTATACGGCCGTGGGCTAGGCTCGCCGCCACACTATTCTCGACCGGCTCAGCCGGCAGCCTAAAACTCAAGTGAGCTCCATTCTCCTCGGACGCCGACAACTGCTGCAGGGCGCGCTGGCCGCCGCGTTGCCGCTCTCGCTCGCCGGTTGCGCGGGCAAGAAGGACGGACTGCGCGAGCCGCTGATCGTGGGCGGCCTGCCGGTGACCTGCAATCTCACGCTGCCCGTCGCCTGCGTCGCCAAGGAAACCGCGATCAAGGCCGGCACGGCCAAGACCGACTACCGCTTCGAGTACAGCAAATACAGCGGCTGGCCGGAGATCAAGGAATCGCTGATGGCCGGGCGCATCCAGGCGGGATACATGCTCGCGCCGCTGGTCATGGACCTCGCTGACAAGAAGATCCCGGTGAAGATCGTCTCCCTCGGGCATCGCTCCGGCGCGGTGATCATGGTGCGGCAGGATTCCGCGTACCAGACGTTCTCCGACCTGCGCGGCAAACGCATCGCGATCCCGAGCCGCTTCGCCGTCGACTTCCTGTTCCTGCGCAAGATGCTGACGCGCGAGAACATGACGCCGAAGGACATCGAGATCGTGGAGATGCCGCCGCCCGACATGCCGGCTGCGTTGTACGCGAACGCGGTCGACGCGTATTGCACGGGTGAGCCGTTTGGCGCCGCCGCGCAGAGTGCCGGCTATGCCCGCGTGCTGCGCATGACGCGCGACGAATGGCGCAACTACATCTGCTGCTGCCTCACGGTGCGCGAGGAGCTGATCCAGTCGGACCCGGCGATGGTGCAGGAACTCGTGAACCTGGTGCAGGGCGCGGGCGAGTGGCTCGACACGCAACAAACCAATCGCGACAAGGCGGTCGCGATCGCGGCCGGCAAAAACTTCTTCAATCAGGACCCGAAGATCATCCAGTTCGTGATGGAGAATCCCACGGACCGGGTGACCTACGGCGACCTGCGCATGATCCGCGAAGAGTTCGAGGAGCTGATGGAGCTGTCGATCCAGGCAGGCACCATCAAACATCCGATCCCGTACGAAAAGTACATGGAAGAGCGGTTCGCGAAGGCCGCGATCGCGGCGCCCATTCCGCTGTGAAGAACACCGCCGTGAAGAACTCGACCATGCTCCGCGGGTTCGCGCTGCTGTTGTTAGGCGCGTCGCTGGCCGCCACCGCAGTGGCGAAAGCCTCCGAATTCAAGGCGGGTGTTCTCACGCCGGTGATGGCCGCGCCCGAGATCAGGCTCCAGGGTACGGACGGCAAGCCGCTCACCCTCGCGCGTTTCCGCGGCAAAGTCGTGTTGCTCGCGTTCGGCTTCAGCAATTGCGGCGAGGTCTGCCCGATCACGCTGGCGACGCTCGCCGGCGCGCGCAAGAAGCTCGGACCCGCAGCCGCGGACGTGCAGGTGGTTTACGTCACGGTGGATCCGGAGCGCGACACCGAAGCGCAGATGAAGAAATATCTCGCGGTCTTCGATCCCACGTTCATCGGCGGCGTGGGCACACGCGCCGAGATCGACGTCGCGCAGAAGAGTTTCGGTATCTCGTCCAGCAAGATCGCCGGCGGCGACGGCAGTTATACGATCGGCCATTCCTCGTCGATCTACATGATCGATCGAGCGGGCGGACTACGCGCGGTGATGCCGTACGGCCACCCGGCCGACGACTTCGTGCATGACATCAAACTACTGCTCGCGCGTTGAACATGCGGCGCCTCTCGCTCGTCGCTCTGCTCGTCGTGGCGCTCGCATTGCTCGCGTGGGCTGGCTTCGCGCCGCTCGAAGTGTCCTCGCGCGAGGAGCCGTTCGAGATTCCGAAGGGCACGTACGCGCGGCGCATGTCGGGCGACAAGGTCGACATCCTGCCCGCGCAGATTCGGCTCACGCTCGGCCTCAACGACGTGCTGCTGCTGCGCAATCTCGACGAGGTGCCGCAGGTGTTCGGGCCCACGATCATGATGCCCGGGCAGAGTTTCAGGCTGCCGTTTGAAAAGGCGGCGGAATACCAGTTCGCGTGCACGGCGCACACCAGCGGGCAGATGACGATCGTCGTGGACCCGGAGCCGGTAACTCCGTGGGCACGAATCAAGTGGCGGACGCGCCACGCGTGGGACAAGGTCGGGGAGAAGAAAACCAAATGAAGGGTCTCAAACAATCGCTGCCGTCGATCCTCGTGATCGCGGTGGTGGTCGCGTTGTGGTGGGCGCTGGTCAGGCTCACCGACAGCGTGATCTTTCCGACGCCGTTGCAGGTCGTCACCGGCACGCTCGAGCTCGCGCGCGACGGCACGTTGTGGGAGCACATCGGTGCGTCGCTGATGCGCGTGGGCGTGGGCTTCGGCCTGGCGGTGCTGATCGCGGTGCCGCTCGGACTGTGGATGGGCTGGGTGCGCGGCGCCTACGTCACGCTGAATCCCGTTTTCCAGATCCTGCGGCCGATCTCGCCGATCGCCTGGATCCCGCTCGCGATCCTGTGGTTCGGCGTGGGTAATGCCTCGCCTATCTACCTCATCTTCATCGCGTCGGTGTTCCCGATGATCGTCCAGACGACCTCGGGGGTGCATACCATCGAGAAGCGTTTCCTGCGCGCCGCCGAAAATTTCGACGTGAGCCGCAAGAAGCTGTTCCTGCAGGTGGTGTTTCCGGCGACCCTGCCGCAGATCATCGTCGGCATGCGCATCGGACTCGGTGTCGCCTGGCTGGTGGTCGTGGCCGCGGAAATGATCGCGCTGCGCTCGGGTCTCGGCTATCTCATCATCGATTCACGCAACGCCGGCAATCGCTACGATCTGGTGATCGCCGGCATGATCATCATCGGTCTCATCGGCCTCGCGCTCGACGGCATCATGCGCCTGCTCGAGAGCATGAAGGTCGTGAGGTGGCGTTATGCGCACTAAAATCGCCATCAAGAATGTCCGCAAGGGTTTCGCCACCGACAAGGGGCACCTCGAGGTCATCAGCAATCTCGATTTCGAAGTGCGCGACGGCGAGTTCGTGGCCATCGTCGGACCTTCCGGCTGCGGCAAGACCACGCTGATGAACATCATCGCCGGGTTTCTCGCGCCGGATTCGGGCGAGATACTCGTGGACGACAAGCCACGCACCGAGCCGAACAGGAACGGCATCCTGATCACGCAGCAAGGATCGGTATTTCCCTGGCTCACCGTGCGGCAGAACCTGCTGTTCGGTTTGCCGGAAGAGCTGCCGAACCGCGAGCAACTTGCGCGTGAATACGCCGAGCTCGTCGGCCTCAAGGGCTTCGACAACAATTATCCGCACGAACTCTCGGGTGGCATGTTGAAGCGCGCCGAAATCGCGCGCGCTCTCGTGGTCAAACCCGAGATTCTCTACATGGACGAACCGTTCTCGGCGCTGGACGCGCTGATGAGCCTGCGCATGCAGAACGAGTTGCTGCGCATCCTCGCCAAGGAACGGCACACCGTCATGCTCATCACGCACGACGTGGAAGAGGCCATCCACCTGGCGGATCGGATACTCGTGCTGAGCCCGCGCCCCACGCACATCCAGGCGTCGTTCGACGTGAACATCCCGCATCCGCGCCGGGTATCCAGCCCGGAAGCGCAGTCGCTGCGCGTCAAGATCCTCAAGGAGCTGGGCGTCGAAGAAACGGTCTGATCGGAGACCCGTTTCTGATTGGGTATTGGCGCGCGCGGAAGCTTGGCGCGCATATCAGGCTTGTTTGGCCGCGTGTTATGTTGCGCGCCTGCCGCGCAGGGCGAAGTTTCCTACCCGATCACACTTCCGGACGCCGGTGCCAGGGCGCCCGGTCTCTCGGGCGGAGACTCCCTGCAAGATTGAGTATTCTGCGATCCTGCGCGATCCGCGATAGATAGAAGAATCGGGAGACTTCATGGCTTTGCGTCTGGGACTGCTCGGCATCGGAAAGATAGCTCGCGATCAGCACATTCCATCGATCAAGGCCAATCCCAAATTCAAGCTCGTTGCGTGCGCCAGCCGCAGCGCGACTGTCGACCGGGTCGCCAGTTTCAAGGACCTCGCGTCCATGCTCGCCGGCGTTCCGGATCTCGATTGCGTATCCATCTGCACGCCACCGCAGGCGCATTTCGACGCCGCGCTGATGGCGCTGCGCGCCGGCAAACACGTGATGCTGGAGAAACCGCCGACCCTGACGACGCGCCAGATCGCGTTGCTCGCCGACGAAGCCGCGTTATACGGCCGCACGCTGTTCCAGACCTGGCACTCGCGTTTTGCCGAGAGTGTCGATGCGGCGCGCGAATGGCTGAGTACGCGCGAACTCACGTCCGGCAGGATCACCTGGAAAGAAGACGTCCATCACTGGCATCCCGGCCAGCGCTGGATCTGGGAGCCGGGCGGCTTCGGTGTGTTCGATCCGGGCATCAACGCGCTGTCATTGCTCACGGAAGTGCTGGGCGAAGAAGTCTTCGTCGAGGGAGCGACGCTCGAATTCCCCGAAAACCAGCAGGCGCCGATCGCCGCGAACCTGCGCATGCGGACCTTCGCCGGCGCCGAGATCGCGGCGGAGTTCGACTTCCGTCAGAAGGGCGAGCAGAGCTGGGACATAGAATTCGAGACCAAGGGCGGCCGGCTCAAACTCTCGCGCGGTGGCGCGGGCCTCGAGATCGACGGCAAGGTCATTGCCGCCGAGGCCGGCATGGCTGGCGAATATCCGCGTTTATATGCGCGCTTTGCCGCACTGTGCGCCGCCGGGAAATCGGACGTCGACTGGCGCCCGTTCCAGCTCGTCGCGGACGCTTTTCTCATCGGCGAACGCCGCATCGTCGCGCCGCACGAGATCTGAGCGTGGAGCGCCTGCGCTCCTGTCAGTAACATGCCGGCATGACACGTATCGACGCCACCGGCAGCCTCCTGCGCGTTCACGACCGCGTGTTCATGCCATGAATCCGAAGCCGGAGCACGCCGCGGCCTTCATCGCCGGAGATTGGGGCACGACCAACCTGCGGCTCGCGCTCTGCGACGCGGCCGGCAATACGCTCGACGTGCGCAAGGGAGCCGGCGCCGCCGAAGCGCGCGGCCGGTTTCCCGAAGTGTTCGATGCACTCGCCGCGGACTGGGGGCGCGCGCATGGCGCGTTGCCGTCGATATTGTGCGGCATGGTGGGCTCGGCGTTCGGCTGGCGCGAGGCGGCCTATCTACCGTGTCCGGAAGATCTCGACGAACTGGCCGACGCCACGATCGAAGCGCGACCAGGCGTGCGTATCGTCGCGGGAATGCGCTGCACGAATCCGCTCGGGGCTCCGGATGTGATGCGCGGTGAAGAGACACAGTTGCTGGGCGCGCGCCGATTGCACGCGAGACTGGGCGAAGGCCGCCAACTCGTCTGCCTGCCGGGAACGCACACCAAGTGGGTGTCGCTGCACAACGGCGTGGTGCAGGAATTCCTCACGGTGCCGACCGGTGAAATCTTCGCGCTGCTGTGTGAGCACAGCGTGATCGTGCGCGACCGCGCCACGCCACTCGAACATCTGCCGGCGGAATTCGAGCGTGGGCTCGCGGAGGCGGCGCGCCATCCCGAGGTGCCGCTGCTGCACCGGATCTTCCAGGCGCGCAGTCTGCGACTGGACCAGCAACTGTCCGCCGAGGGCGCGCCATCCTGGACCTCCGGGCTCCTGATCGGCACCGACGTCGGCGGCGCACTGCCGCTGTTCGCCGATCCCGAGGCCGATGCACCCGTCTATCTCATCGGCGCGCCGGAACTGATGGAACACTACGCGACCGCGCTCGCGCGGCGCGGACGGCAGGTCGTGCGCATCGACGGCGAGGCCGCATCACTCGCCGGCCTCGCGCAGGTATTCCAGGAAACCGGATCGAAGACATGAGCGCCAGCCAGGACATCGAACTCGTCGCAATTCTGCGTGGCCTCGTTCCGGAACGTGCCGCCGAGACGGGTGCCGCGCTCGTCGCGGCGGGTTTTCGCAGCATCGAGGTGCCGCTCAACTCTCCGCAGCCATTCGACTCGATCGGCATGCTGGCGCGCGCGCACGGCGACTGCCTCATCGGCGCCGGCACGGTCCTTGCGTCCGCCGAGGTAGATAGAGTGCATGCCGCGGGAGGACGCCTGGTGGTCGCTCCGAACTGCGACGGCGCCGTGATCCGGCGCGCGCTCGATCTCGGCATGCGCGTGCTCCCGGGTGTCGCCACGGCGACCGAAGCATTCGAGGCGCTGCGCAACGGCGCGACGGAGCTCAAGCTCTTCCCCGCGTCGACTTATGGCGCGGGCCATCTGCGCGCGCTGAAATCCGTGTTGCCGAAATACGTGAAGATTTATGCGGTTGGTGGCGTCGGCTCGCAAGATATCGCCGCATGGCTGGCGTCGGGCGCGGATGGATTCGGATTCGGCGGCGAGCTGTTCAAACCCGCGTACGGAATCGCGGATGTCGCGGCGCGCGCGCAGGGGCTATTTGCAGCGCTGCGCGCGGCGAAATGAGCGCGTGGTGACGAGGGCCGCGCAGTCTATCTACTGAATGGGCGTCTGCCCGGGTACGCGAAATCCATACTCGAGCAGGATTCCGATGAAGATCGACAACCCGACGTAGTGGTTGTTGAGGAAGGCCGCGAAGCATTCCGCCGGCTTGCGATTCCTGATCAGGTACTGCTGATACAGGAAGAACACCGCGGCGCCGACCAGGCCCGCGTTGTACCAGTAGCCGAACTCCATGCTCTTGCCCGCGAGATACAGCGCGAACAGCATGAGTGCCTGCAACATCGCGATGATCAGCTTGTCCATGTCGCCGAAAACGATGGCGCTCGATTTCACGCCGATCTTGAGGTCGTCATCGCGATCGACCATCGCGTACATCGTGTCGTAGATGGCCGCCCAGATGATTCCGGCGAAGAAAATCGTCCACGCGACGCGTGGAACGTGGCCGAGTTCGGCCATGAACACCATCGGCACGCCCCAGCTGAATGCGACGCCCAGGTAAAACTGCGGCAGTGGAAAGAACCGCTTGAAGAACGGGTAACTCACCGCGAGCACCGCGCCGATGACCGACATGCGGATCGTGCGTTCGTCGAGTTGCAACACCAGCGCGAGCGCGATGGCGATCAGCACGAAGAACCAGATCAATGCTTCGTAGGGCGCGAGGCGCCGGGACGCGATGGGCCGGTCGCGCGTGCGCTTCACGAAAGGATCGAAATCGCGATCCGCGAGATCGTTGATCACGCAGCCCGCCGACCGCATCACGACCGTGCCCAGCACGAAAATCACCAGAACTTTCGGTGTGGGATGCGATTGGCCGGCGATCCAGATCGCCCAGAGCACGGGCCACAGCAGCAGCCAGATGCCGATGGGCCGATGCAGACGCGCAACCTCGATGAGATCACGGAAGCGGCGCTGATAACGCAGCAGCGCAAGTCGCGCACCCGACGGTTGCGGCGTGAAGTCCAGGTCTGTGAGGGGACGAGACACTGGCGCGCATCATACGCGCCGCGGTGTTCAAGTTGCGCGGCGCGTGAACTCGATCGGAATGAGCACCTGCGCGGGCTGCGCGATGCCATTCACTTCGTGCGGACGGAACAGGAATTTCGCGACGGCGTCGCGGCCCGCGAAGTCCAGCCGTTCGAAGCCGCTCGAGCGTTCGATCCGCACCTGCGCCGGCCGGCCGAGTGCATCGACGAGTACGCGCAGGATCACCGTGCCGTATTCGCGGCGTCGCTGCGATTCTTTCGGGTAGACAGGCGGCGCGGTACGCAAATACTCGACGGAGTCGACCATCGGCGGCTCGGACACCGGCGAACTCGGTTGGCTGATTGCGGCTGTGGCCGTGGCCGCGGGCGCCACCGAGATCGCATCCGGTTCGAATGACAGATCCTGCGGAGACGGCAGCGCGAACACGACGTTCTCCACCGGCGGCGAATATTCGGGTGGCTTCTCGTCCGTCAGCGGCGCGTCGATCAGCGACGCGACGATCGGCTCGGGTTCGGCGACATTGCGCACGCCGTGCTGCTTCGAGAGAAACGCGGCGCCCGCGATGACATGCACTACGAGAGTTGCCGCGATGAATCCGGCGCGACCCCCGACACGCTTGCGAGGCCTGCCCTGCGGACGAAGTGCCGCGAAATCCTTGAGCAATGCCGCGAGCGGTTCACCTCGGTGAACCTGCACATCGGGCATCTGGTTGATGATTTGAACGGCCATCGGATTGAGAGAGCGAATGTAAATGATTCGCATTTGGAGCTCAACCGCCGATTCGAGGCCCTGTGCGCTGCTTCTCAGCCCACCCGGCCGTACTGCGTGCCGGCGCCCACCCACCGCCGCACCAGGGCGGAGACGGCTACAAGATCTTGTTTCAGAAGGGATTCCGCGGCGGATTGCACGTCCGGAAGCAGGTCCGCATCACGCACGAGGTCGGCAATGCGCAATTCGGCGAGGCCGGTCTGCCGGGTGCCCAGGAGTTCGCCAGGTCCCCGCAGCTCCAGGTCCCGACGCGCGATCTCGAAGCCATCGTTCGTTTCGCGGATCGCGGTGAGCCGGGAACGCGCCATCTCCGAAAGTTTGCCGCCATAGAGCAACACGCAGGCGCTTTCATGCGCGCCGCGTCCGACACGCCCACGCAGTTGATGCAGTTGCGCGAGTCCCATGCGCTCCGCGTTCTCGATGACCATGAGCGTCGCGTTCGGCACGTCCACACCGACCTCGATCACGGTGGTCGCGACTAACAACCCGATCTTGCCCTCCTTGAACTGGTACATGCCGCGCTCCTTCTCGCGCGGCGGCATGCGTCCATGTACGAGTCCCACGCGCACCTCGGGCAATGCCTCGGCCAGCGCCGCCGCGGTTTCCTCCGCGGCCTGGTAACGCAACTCTTCGGATTCCTCGATGAGCGGGCAGACCCAGTAAGCCTGGCGGCCTTCGAGCACCTGCTTGTGGATGCGCGCGACGATTTCATCGCGACGTGTCTCCGGCAGCACGACCGTCTTCACCGGCGTGCGGCCGGGCGGCAGTTCGTCGATCACCGAGACGTCGAGGTCGGCATACGCGGTCATTGCCAGCGTCCGCGGAATCGGCGTGGCCGTCATGATCAACTGGTGCGGCAACTTGCCCCCGCGCGCGCCCTTGTCGCGCAGCGACAGCCGTTGGTGCACTCCGAAACGATGCTGCTCGTCGACGATGACGAGGCCGAGCCGCGCGAAGGCCATGGATTCCTGGAACAGCGCATGGGTGCCGATGAGGATGGGGATCTCGCCATTCGCACTGGCTTCGAGCGCGCTGCGACGCGTGCGCGCCGGCTGCGAGCCCGTCACCAGCGCCACGGTAATGCCGAGCGGGCGGAACCAGCGTTCGAAATTCTTCGCATGTTGCTCGGCGAGCAATTCGGTCGGCGCCATCAAGGCGGCCTGCAGCCCCGATCCCACCGCGCGCGCGGCGGCTGCCGCGGCAATGACAGTCTTGCCGCAACCGACATCACCCTGCACGAGCCGCACCATCGGGCGATCCGCGCCGAGATCGCGGTCGACTTCCTCGAGCGTGCGCCGCTGTGCGCCGGTGAGTGCGAAAGGCAGCGATTCGAGCAGCCGGCGTTCGAGCCCGTCCGGGTCCGCGAGACTTTCCGCCGGATCCGCCTTTATCTCCTGCCGCAGCTGGCGCAGTGAGAGCTGATGGGCGAGCAACTCTTCGAACGCGAGACGCCGCTGCGCGGGATGGCGGCCACTCAGAAGTTCATCGAGCCGCGCGTCGCGCGGCGGCCTGTGGAGCATCTCGAGCGCATCGATCAGCGACGGGAGATTGAAGTGCTCGAGCAGCGGCCGGGGAATCCAGTCGCGCACGCCTGAACGCTTCGCCTCCTGCAGCGCGAGCTCGATGAGCGAACGCAGTCGCGGCTGCGGCACTCCCTCGGTGGTCGGGTAGATAGGCGTCAGCACCTCTTCGAGCGGCGCCGCCTCCTGGCCGATCCGGCGGTACTCGGGGTGCACGATCTCGAGTCCCAGCGACCCGCGCCGCACCTCGCCGTAGCAGCGCAGCCGCGTGCCGCGCGCGAGACCCGCCTGTTGCGCGCCGGAGAAATAGAAGAAACGCAGCGTGAGAGATCCCGTGCCGTCGGTGATGCGGCACAGGAGCTGACGCCGGCGCCGGTACGTGACCTCGGTGAGTTGAACTTCGCCTTCGACCACCGCGCGCAATCCGTGCCGCAGCGCGCCGATGTCGGTTACCTGGGTACGGTCTTCATATCGCGACGGCAACACGAACAGCAGATCCTGGACCTGCGTGACACCGAGCTTCGCGAGTTTCTCCGCAAGCGCAGGGCCGACGCCGCGCAACGACGCCACCGGCCGCTGCTCGATGGGCACGACGTGTGGCGCGGGTGTAGCCACGGCTCAGCGTGCGCTCAGCCCAGGTGCAGCGTGCACTCGATCTCGACGCGCGCGTTGCGCGGCAGCGCCGCCACTGCGACCGTCGAGCGGGCCGGGTACGGTTCCTTGAAGTACTGCGCCATGAGCTCGTTGACCTTGGCGAAGTTCGCGAAATCGGTGATGAAGATCGTGACCTTCACGACCTGCGCGAAGGTGCCGCCCGACGCGGCGATCACGGCCTTGATGTTCTCGAACACCTGGCGGGCTTCCTTATCGAAGTCGCCCTCGACCATCTGCATGGTCGCCGGATCGAGCGGGATCTGGCCCGCCATGTAGACCGTGTCGCCCACGCGGACGGCCTGTGAATACGGGCCGATGGCCTTCGGCGCCTGGTCCGTGTGAATGGCCTGGCGAACGGTTGTCATTGCGAAATCCCGGCCATCCCGAGCTCCTGTGTTATTCCGCCGCGCGATTCGTGCGGGCGTGGCTCGCGATTGTACGCGTGACCTTGAGCACTTCGGGCATCCGGCGAATGGTTTTCACGACGCGCGCGAGGTGTTCGCGATTGCGAACCCGAAGCTCGAACACGAGCGAGGAGCTGTCGGCGTCTTTTTCCTCGACGGCGACACGTTCGATGTTGGTGTCGCCGGACGAGATGGCCGCCGCGACGGCCGCGAGTACGCCCATCTTGTTGGCGACGTCGACGCGGATCTCCGAGCTGAATAGCTTGTCCGTCGTCGCCTCCCAGGCGACCGGCAGCCAGTTCTCCGGGTGCTTGCGGTAATCCTCGACGTTCACGCAATTCTCACGGTGAACCACGACACCGCGGCCCGCCGACAGGAACGCGAAGATGGCGTCGTCCGGTATCGGGAAGCAGCAGCGCGCGTAGGAAACGAGCAGGCCTTCGGTGCCCGCGATCGCGAGCGGCGCGGGGGCGCCCGAGAAGGATTCCTCGCTGGCCTTGGTGGGCAACAACCGCCGCGCCACCAGCGGCGCCAGCCGCTCGCCCAGGCCCACCTTTTCATAGAGCTCGTCGGTGTCGTGCATGCCGAGCTCGACCACCGCGGCGTTGAGCGTCTCCGCGGACACTTCTTCGAGCGACATCTTGAACTCGCCGAGCGCCTGGTTGATGAGCCGCGCGCCGAGTTCGATGGCTTCCTGGCGGCGCAGGCCCTTGAGGTAGTGGCGCACTGAGGCGCGCGCCTTTGCGGTCACCACGAAGTTCACCCACGAAGGATTCGGCATCGCTCCCTTCGCCGTGATGATCTCGACCGTCTGGCCATTACGCAGCGGCGTGCGCAGCGGCGTCAGCCGTCTATCTACCTTGGCGGCCACGCAGCGGTTGCCGACATCGGTATGCACGGCGTACGCGAAGTCGACCACGGTGGCGCCGCGCGGCAAACGCAGGATCTCGCCCTTGGGCGTGAACACGTAGACCTTGTCGGGGAACAGGTCGACCTTGACGCTTTCGAGGAAATCCTCGGAGCTGCCGCCCTCCTGCATGTCGACCAGGTTCGCGAGCCATTCGCGCGCACGGGCGTCCTGGTCGCCCTCCGATTCGCTCGCCTTGTATTTCCAGTGCGCGGCGATGCCGGCTTCGGCGACGCGATGCATGTCTTCGGTGCGGATCTGCACTTCGATCGGAATGCCGTTCGGACCGAACAACGTCGTGTGCAGCGACTGGTAGCCGTTGACGCGCGGGATCGCGATGTAATCCTTGAAGCGGCCCGGCATGGGCTTGTACGCCGCATGCACGACACCGAGCGCGCGATAACAGGAGTCCGCCCTGTCTACCACCACGCGCAGTCCGAACACATCGACGATCTCGGCGAGCGGCGCGCCCTTGCGCAGCATCTTGCTGTAGATGCTGTAGAGATGTTTCTCGCGGGTGGAAACGTCCGCCTTCATGTCGGCCTTCGCGAGCGCGACCGTCAGCGTGTCGGCGATCTTGTTGAGGAACTGCTTCTGGTTGCCGCGCGCTTTTTTCAGCGCTCGCTCGAGCACCTTGTAGCGATGTGGGAACGCGGCCTTGAACCCCAGGTCTTCGAGTTCGAGCTTGAGGTTGTAGAGGCCGAGGCGCCCTGCGATCGGCGCATAGATGTCGAGTGTTTCGCGCGCGACCGCGCGGCGCCGCGCGGGGGCCATCGCATCGAGCGTGCGCATGTTGTGAGTGCGGTCCGCGAGCTTCACGAGGATCACGCGCAGGTCGCGCACCATCGCGAGCACCATCTTGCGGAACGACTCCGCCTGGGCTTCGGCGCGCGACTTGAACTGGATCTGGTCGAGTTTCGTTACGCCATCGACGATCTCGGCGACGGGGCCGCCGAATTTCTCCGAGAGCTCCTCCTTGGAGATCGGCGTGTCTTCGATGACGTCGTGCAGGATCGCCGCGATGATCGTGTCGGGATCCATGTGCAGATCGGCGAGGATCTGCGCGGCGGCGAGCGGGTGAGCGATGTAAGGCTCGCCGGAAAGCCGCTTCTGACCTTCGTGTGCTTCAGCGCCGAACTCGGCGGCCGCGCGAACGCGCTCGACCTGTTCGGCCGGAAGGTATGCCTCGACGCTGTTGATGAGCTCGCGCAGGCCCGGCAGCCGCCGGGCGCTGGGCAGGAGCTGAAGGAGCGTCGACGCGTAGTCCATGGCGCGCGAGCGCTCCTTAGAGGAAGTTAGGCGGTGGCGTTATTCCTGAACGTCGCGATCGCCTTGCAGGCCGAATTGCGGCGCACGGAACAGGGATTGATTGTCGGCATCCGGCAGCGGCGCTTCCGGCGGCGGCGGATCCGGCTCGCGCAGCATTTCCGGCGTGATGTTGCCTTCGGCAATCTCGCGCAGCGCGACCACGGTGGGCTTGTCGTTCTCCCAGGGAACGGTGGGCTCGGCGCCATTGGCGAGGCGGCGCGCACGCTGCGCGGCCAGCAGCACCAGCTGGAAAATGTTCTCGACGTTCGGGAGGCAGTCTTCGACAGTAATACGGGCCATGAGTCTTTCCGGGCATCCGAGCTTCGGGGGGACGAAAGTCTACTGGAAAAAGACTGGGTCTGGCCCGGTTTTTCCACGGTTCCAGAGGCCCGGAACGCATGCAAGTGCCCGTCAGGCCAGCAATTCCTTCAGCAGCGCGGCCAGTTCCGGCCGCCCGGCCGCGTAACCGTCCGAGCCGCGCAGAACCTCGAGCAGCTGGCCCACGGCCCGCTCGAATTCGTCGTTGACGATGACGGTGTCGAATTCCGCGTAGTGGGACATGTCGGCGATGGAGTCGCGCAGGCGCCGCGCGATCACGGCCTCGCTGTCGGTCTTGCGATTGCGCAGCCGGGTCTCGAGGGCCTGGCGCGAGGGCGGCAGGATGAAGACCGTATGGCAGTCGGGCACCGCCTTGCGCACCTGTTGAGCGCCCTGCCAGTCGATTTCAAGGATCACGTCGTGCCCCGCGTTGCGCAGCGCTTCGACCTGGGCGCGGCCGGTGCCGTAGAAGTTGTCGAACACCTGCGCGTGTTCGAGGAATTCACCCGCGTCGCGCAGGCGCTTGAATTCATCGACCGTGATGAAGTTGTAGTCGCGGCCGGCGACTTCGTTTTCGCGCCGCGGACGCGTGGTGTGGGAGATCGAGACGCGCAGTGAAGGATCGCGTTCGAGCACCGCCTTCACGAGGCTGGTCTTGCCGGCGCCAGATGGCGCGGCAATCACGTAGAGCGCGCCGCGCCGGGTACCGTGCACCGAGTTCATGTGTGAATTGTAGCCGCCAAACAAAAACCCCGGCACGGGGCCGGGGTTTCGATTGTCGATTGCGGGAAGATTTTAGCGCGTTGCGCGCCGGCGCCGGGCAAACCCCGCACCCACGAGTCCGAGACCCAGCAGCGCAAGTGTTCCCGGTTCGGGCACGCTGCGCGCGGCGGCTCCGGTCCAGGTGACGTTTCCGTAGGTCACTCCGTAGACACCGGACTGTGTGAGGATCGAAATGCCGCCGCCCGCGAATTCCGCGGAATTCCACGAACGTGAGCCGAGGATGTTGAAGTCCGTCGACGTCCACATCACGCACTGCACGCCGCATCCGTTGGTGACGAAACCGTCGAGACTCCAACCACGCAGGTTACCGGCCGAGTCGAAGGACAGGTTGCCCAGCGCCGCGTTGCTCTCATCCCAGTGCAGACCCAGCCAGTCGAAGGACAGATCGAGCGTGGGGAGGAATCCGCCGGAGTTGGCGACGTAGCCCGATGAGTCGGCCAGCGAGAACAGAGAATCGTCGTACACGACATAGCCGCTGCCGGTGCTCGTGCCGGTTCCGGGCTGGGCCGTTCCGTCAAAGCCCGTGAAATCGACCGTGAAATCGAGGCGGATCGGTGCGGCATTGGCAGCCGACGTGAACGCGAAGAGCAGGGCAAGGGATAAGAGACGACGCATTTACATATCCTTGTGTGCGAACGGAGATGCCTGCGAGAAACCCTGCAAGCCGGGTGCCACGCAGGAGATTCATATAGTTAGGTCGCCGCGTCTCGCCCGGCTGTAAGAGATTTCGACATCGCCGGTACTACAGGGCGCTGGCAGCCGGTTGTTAGAAAGGTAGGTAGTCCGGGGTCACGGCGGGTGATGCGCCCCTCGCAAACAACATGGATGGAGTCAGACTCCGGGCCCTGGTTGCCCCGGCGGTCTACTCGACGTTCTGCACCTGTTCGCGCATCTGCTCGATCAACACTTTCATGTCGACCGTGAGGCGCGTGGTGTCGAGATCCTGCGATTTGGACGCCAGTGTGTTGGCCTCGCGATTGAGTTCCTGCATCAGGAAATCGAGGCGGCGGCCGGCGGCTTCACGCGCCGCCATGACGCGACGGGTTTCCTCGATGTGCCCGGTGAGGCGATCGAGTTCCTCGGCCACGTCGAGGCGCTGCAACTGCAGGACGATCTCCTGCTCGACGCGGTCGCGGTCCACGTTCACGAGCAGCTCGGCCACGCGCTCGTGCAGCCGCGTGCGCACGCGTGTCTGGATTTCCGGCAGGCGCGCGCGCACCTGCGTGACGATTTCGGCGAGCCCGGCACATCGCTGCTCGATGAGTTCGCCGAGGCGTTTGCCCTCGCGCAGACGCATCTCACCCAGGTCTTCGAGCGTCTGCTGGAACAAGGCCCGGCCCGCGTCTAACAAGGCTTCGCCGCCTTCGCTCGTGGTCTCGACGACGCCGGGCCAGCGCAGGACTTCGACGGCATCGGCGGTGGCGCCGGGTACGGCGACCATGACCTGGTTCACCGCGGCCGCAACCCGCGAGAGCGCGGCCGCATCGATGCGCAATTCACGCTCGGCGGCCTGCACCGATCGCAAATGGACCGTGCAATCCACCTTGCCGCGCTTGAGGTGTTTCGCGAGTAATTGTCTTAACTCGGACTCGAGCGGCCGGAGTTCCTCGGGTAGGCGAAACCCGGGTTCGAGATAGCGGTGATTCACGCTGCGCAATTCGCAGGCGAGGCTTCCGAAGGGGCCGGTGAGCTCGCGCCGTGCGAAACCGGTCATGCTGGCGATCATGCGCTCGAACTTCTCAGGCTTTGTGGGCGTGTTGCGGTAAAGTGCGCGGCAGTTTATCAGAGCCCCCACCACGCCTTGCGCATCGAATACGCCGAAGTCAGCCTGCTCGGGAATCGCACCGACAATCAGGATCGCGTTTCCGTCGCGGTATCTGAGCATTCCGCCCTTCTGGTCGTCATCGACGGAATGGGCGGCCATTCAGACGGCGCGCGCGCCGCGGAAACCGCGCTCAAGGTGCTGGTCGAGTCTTTCTGGCACACCCCGCAGCCGATCCTCGATCCGCTCGGATTCCTGCACCTGTCGCTGGGCCGCGCTCATGAAGAAGTGGTCAAGCTCGGCGTGAACGTACCGCTCGAACAGCGTCCGCGCGCGACCTGCGCCGTCTGCCTCGTGCAGAACGGCAGCGCCTACTGGGCGCACATCGGTGACAGCCGGGTGTACCTGCTGCGCAAGGGCAAAGTCTTCAAACGCACCCGCGATCACAGCCATGTCGAATTCCTGCTGCGCGAGGGCGTCATCACCGCGGACCAGGCGCTTACGCATCCCATGCGCAACTTCGTCGAGTGTTGTGTCGGTGGCGAGGCGTTCCTGCCGGAGATGACGATCGGATTGCGCGAGCCTCTCGAGGCGAATGACCTGTTGTTGGTCTGCTCGGACGGCTTGTGGGGCGGCGTCGATGACAACGAAATCGGCACTTCGTTTCCGCCGGCTCGCGCGCCGTTGCGGGAAGAACTTCAGCGGCTCGCGGAAAAATCAGTGGCCAACGTTGGCGCCGGGAGCGACAACACCACGGCGGCCGCCGTGCGCTGGATCGGGAACGGCTGATGGGCGCGCGTCCCAGCGGTCGCGCCGCCGACGAAATGCGCGCGGTGAGTTTCACCCGTCGCTATACGAAACACGCCGAGGGCGCGGTGCTCGTGGATTTCGGCAACACGCGTGTGCTGTGCACGGCAAGCGTCGAGGAAGGTGTGCCGGGTTTCCTGCGTGGCAAGGGACAGGGCTGGTTGACGGCCGAATACGGCATGTTGCCGCGCGCCACTCACACGCGCAGCGCGCGTGAAGCCGCCAAGGGCAAGCAGAGCGGCCGCACCCAGGAAATTCAGCGGCTCATCGGCCGGTCCTTGCGCGCGGTGACCAATCTCGCGGCGCTCGGCGAACGCACGATCACCATCGATTGCGACGTGTTGCAGGCCGACGGCGGCACACGCACCGCGGCCATCACCGGGGCGTACGTGGCGCTCGCGGATGCCTGCGACACGCTCATTGCCAAGCGGCTCATCTCGGCCTCGCCGTTACACGGCCAGGTTGCGGCGGTTTCCGTCGGGATCTGCGGTGGTGTGCCGGTCATCGATCTCGACTACGCCGAGGATTCACAGGCCGAGACCGACATGAACGTCGTCATGAACAATGGCGGCGGGTTCATCGAAGTGCAGGGAACGGCCGAAGGTCACGCGTTCCGCCGGCATGAGCTCGACGCATTGCTCAACCTGGCCGCTGAAGGGATCGCGAAGCTGTTCCAGCTCCAGGCCGAGGTGCGGGCGGCCGCCTGAGGCGGTCGACGCAGACATCCGTGCAGGAGCGGCGCGTGGTGCTCGCCAGCGGCAACGCGGGCAAGCTGCGCGAGTTTTCAGAGTTGTTAGGCGCAACAGGCCTCGTACTCACGCGACAGTCCGAATTCGGCATCGAACCGCCGCCCGAGACCGGCGCCACATTCCTGGAAAACGCGCTCATCAAGGCCCGCAATGCGGCGCGACTCACCGGCTTGCCGGCCATCGCCGACGACTCGGGGATCGAGGTCGACGCGCTCGGTGGCGCGCCGGGTGTGCATTCCGCACGTTACGGCGGGGAAAACGCCAGTGATGAGGTCAATCTGACGAAGCTGCTCGAGGAACTCGACGGCGTTCCGCGCGAGCGCCGCACCGCGCGTTACCGCTGCGTCGTCGTTTACGTCGAGCGTGCGGATGATGCCCATCCATTGATCGGCGAGGGCGCCTGGGAAGGCGAAATCATCACGCAGCGGCGCGGTGGCGGCGGCTTCGGTTACGACCCGTCTTTTGTGCCCAACGGCGACACGCGCACCGTGGCCGAAATGCCGGCCGAGGAGAAAAACGCGGTCAGTCATCGTGGGCAGGCCATGCGGGCGTTTCTGCGGCAACTGGGACGCGCGCGAGTCGCGCAGCCGCCGCGATGAAAGCGCCGCCGCTTGCGCTGTACGCACACTTTCCGTGGTGCGTGCAGAAGTGTCCGTACTGTGATTTCAACTCTCACAAGTTGCGCGACGAATTGCCGGAGCGGCGTTACGTCGATGCGCTGATTCGCGATCTCGACGTGCAGGCGCCCGAAGTCGCGGGTCGCCCGCTCACCAGCATTTTTCTCGGCGGCGGAACGCCGAGTCTGTTTTCTCCCGCGGAAATCGGCCGTTTCCTCGCGCATGCGCGCGACACGCTGGGCTTCGCGGGCGACATCGAAATCACGCTCGAAGCCAACCCCGGCACCATCGAACGCGGACGCTTCGCGGAATACCGGGCGGCGGGCGTTACACGCGTATCCCTCGGTGCGCAGAGCTTCGACGAGCGGCAACTGCGGCTGCTCGGGCGCATCCACTCCGCCGACGAGACGCGTCGCGCCGCGGAAGAGCTGCATTCGGCGGGCCTGACCAACTTCAATCTCGACCTGATGTACGCGCTGCCGGGACAATCCGCGGCGGATGCCGAGGCGGACATTCGCGAGGCGTTGGCGCTCAGGCCTACCCACATCTCCCAGTACCACCTCACGATCGAACCGGGCACCGTCTTCGCGGCGGCGCCCCCGGTCCAGCCCGCGGACGACGTGGTCGAGGAGATGCTGGATCGCTCTCTGCAAACGCTCGCAAACGAGAATTTCGCGCAATACGAAATTTCGGGTTATGCGCGCGCGGATGCGCGCTGCACGCATAACCTCAATTACTGGTCTTTCGGCGACTATCTCGGCGTCGGTGCGGGTGCGCACGGCAAGATTTCGGACCCGACTTCGGGACTGATCGTGCGCACCCAGCAGACCCGCGAGCCGCGCCGTTACCTTGCCGCGGATCCGCGCGACCGGATCAGCAAACCCATCGCGACCGCGGATCTGCCGTTCGAATTCGCCATGAATGGCTTTCGCCTGGTCGAGGGCTTCGCGGGAGAATTGTTCGAGGAAAGGACCGGGCTTCCGATCGCGATTCTCGAACGCGCGCTGGGGTTGGGGTTGGAGCGCGGCCTCGTCGAACGAGTCGCAAATCAGTGGCGCGCAACGCCCAAAGGCTTCCGATTTCTCAACGACATACTGGTGGAACTGCTGCCTTCGCCCTGATCGGGAGCGGTTTTATGCACAGATGTCCATCGGGGGGCGAGTAAACAAGGGTATTACGTCCTGTTTCACTCCTGTTGCAGAAAAAAGAGGTCGCAACTAATTGAATTATCGGTGTTTAATCAGATGGTCATTATTTGACCAAGCTAACGGATTTACCTATTTCGAAGCGATTTCGACCGCCGGAAGCGAGGTAACCCACAGAGTTATCCACACTTTCTGTGGATAAGGCCGCAGTGCATCTAGGCCTTGAGAACCCCGAAGTGCCCCGCTAGACTGCGCGCCCTTTTTCCTTCGACCGGCGCCCCCACAATGCCCGGGGACAAAACGCCGAGGACCGACCCATGAAAGCCGACACGCATCCGGACTACAAAGTAATCAACGTCACCTGCACCTGCGGTAACAAGTTCGAGACGCGCTCGACTCTGGGACACGACCTGCAGGTCGAAGTCTGCGCAAGCTGCCACCCGTTCTACACGGGCAAGCAGAAAATCCTCGATACCGCGGGCCGCGTGGACAAATTCCGCAAGAAGTACGCTGCCGCCGCGGGGCGCTGAGAGCCGCGCAGCTCAATCGGTCGACTACCGACCACGCATGAAGGCGCCCGCTGGGCGCCTTTTTGCTGTCTGCGCCAGGGCAAGTCGGAACTTGTCGTTGCGGCGCCGTATCGTAGTTAAAGTACGCGCTCGGCCCCGCCGCAGAGAGCTCATCACAATGAAGCGCATTCATTTCCTCGCCTGTGCCCTGGCCGCCGTCTATGTTTTTTCGGGTTGCGCCAGCAACCCCGCGACCGGCGGCAAGAACGTCGTGCTCGGTTCCATGGATGGCGAAAAGAAGACCGTCCAGAAGAATCACCAGGAAATCGTCAAAGCTCTGGGTCTCTACGACGACCAGGCGATGCAGGAGTACGTGCAGATCGTCGGGCAGCGCGTTGCGCTCGCCAGCGACATGCCGGAAGAGGAATTCAAGTTCTTCGTCATCGATGACGAGAACATCAACGCGTTCACGACCGGCTGCTGCAATGTCTACGTGAATCGCGGCCTGCTCGTGAATCTCAATTCCGAAGCCGAACTCGCCGGCGTGTTAGGCCACGAGATCGGCCACGTGACGGCGCGGCATCCCGCGCGCCGGCAAACGCGTGGCATGGCAGCTTCGCTCGGCGCGATGGCGGCCGCGATCCTCACCGGGTCGAATGCGATCGGCCAGCTCGCCAGCATCGGCGGCCAGGCGTGGATGATGGGCTACGGCCGCGAGAACGAGATGGAAGCCGATCGTCTCGGGCTCAAGTACATGGTGAAGGCCGGATACGACCCGGCTTCCTTGGCCGGTGTGTTCAACATGTTTCAGGCCGGCGAAAAATTCGAACGCCAGCGTGCGGCGGCCGAAGGTCGCGACCCGCGCCTCTATCACGGCGTGTTCTCGAGCCACCCGGCTCCCGACGATCGCGCCGTCCAGGCAGCGAAGGGTTCCGCGAACATCAAGGACGCGCCTCCTGAGGGCTGGATCGAGCGTCACGACGAATATCTGAAGACCATCAACGGCATCGCCTACGGATCGAGCAAGGCGCAGGGCATCGTGCGCGACAACCGCTTCTATCACGCGGACATGGGCATCACCGTTGCGTTCCCGCGCGGCTGGACCATCGATAACCTGCGCGACCGGCTGCTCGCGTTCACGCCCACAAAAGATGCAGTGATGCAGATCCAGATCGACGCGAAGCCCGAGAAACAGGCGCCGCGCGAGTTCCTGCTCGCCAAGCTCAAGGGTGCATCGGTATTCAAGGGCGAGCCGATCACCGTCGACGGCAACGAGGGTTACACGCTTGTAACGCGCAATGGATCTCCCATCGACAACGGGCTGGGTCCCGTGCGCTGGGTGGCGATCTATCGCGGAGCGAGTGTCTTCATTTTCGCCGGTGCGAGTCGTTCGGCCATGAACGGCGTGCCGGAAGTCGACGGCCTCATCAAGTCGGTCGCTCACTCATTGCGCGGCCTGCGGCCCTCGGAGTTCCCGCTCGCCGAGCCGTATCGCATCAAGGTCGTGCAAGCTACAGAAAAGACGAAGCTCACCGATTACGCAGCGGAGATGCCCGAGGACAAGTTCAAGAAAGAAACCCTCGAGCTGATCAATGCGATGTATCCGAATAAAAAGCCGAAAGCAGGGCAATTGTTCAAGATAGTCGAGTGAGCGCTCATAACGGCGCTCGAGTGCGGCCGTTGCCTTGATTCCAATGCCGGACCATGTAAGTCTCGTGTTCGCCCGGCACGAGTTCTGTGCCGCGCGCTTCCTCAGGATCCTCTTCGCATGTCCGACAAGAAACTGGAACTCATCGATCCCGCCACCGGCAAAAAGGCTTTGTTACCCGTGCGTTCCGGCACGGTTGGTCCGTCGGTAGTCGACATCGCGCCGCTCGCGAAAGAATTCGGCGCATTCACCTACGACCCTGGATACGGCGCCACCGCCGCGGTCGAGAGCAAGATCACTTACATCGATGGCGACGCGGGGGTGCTCACCCATCGCGGCTATCCGATCGAGCAGCTCGCGGAACGCAGCAGCTTCATCGAGGTTGCCTATCTACTGCTGAACGGCAACCTGCCGACGAAGCCCGAGCTGGATCAGTTCGAGCGCAGCATCCGCAATCACACGATGATCAACGAATCGCTGCTGCGATTCTTCGGCGGCTTCCATCACAACGCGCATCCGATGGCGATGGTGTCCGCGGTCGTGGCGTCGATGTCGGCGTTCTATCACGACTCGATGGACATCCATAACCCGCGGCACCGCGAGATCTTCGCGCATCGCATCGTCGCGAAGCTGCCGACGATCGCGGCGGCGGCCTACAAACACTCCCTCGGCCAGCCTTTCGTCTATCCGCGCAACGACCTCAACTACTGCGCGAACATGCTGCACATGTTCTTCGCGGTGCCCTGCGAGGACTACATCGTGGATCCGGTCGCGGCGGAAGCGCTCGACCTGCTGTTCATCCTGCACGCCGATCACGAACAGAACGCGAGCACGTCCACCGTGCGTCTCGCCGGTTCGACTGGCGCGAATCCGTACGCGGCCATCTCGGCCGGCGTGTCCGCCCTATGGGGTCCGGCGCACGGCGGCGCGAACGAGGCCGTGCTCGAAATGCTGGAGCAGATCGGCACCGCCGACCAGATCCCGAAGTTCCTGGCGATGGCCAAGGACAAATCCAGTCATTTCCGCCTGATGGGCTTCGGTCACCGCGTCTACAAGAACTTCGATCCGCGCGCGAAGATCATCCGCGACATGTGCCACAAGGTGCTGAAGAAGCTCGGCAAGCCGGACAATCCGCTGCTCGACCTGGCGCAGCGCCTGGAAGAAGTTGCGCTCAAGGACGAGTACTTCGTCGCGCGCAAGCTGTACCCGAACGTCGATTTCTACTCCGGCATCATCTATTCGGCGCTCGGCATTCCGCGCTCGATGTTCACGGTAATGTTCGCGATTGCACGCACCGTGGGATGGGTGGCGCACTGGCAGGAAATGATTTCGGATCCGGCGATGCGCATCGGCCGTCCTCGTCAGCTCTATACCGGTCCGACGCAGCGGGACTATCTTCCGATAGATACGCGCGGCTAGCGCCGCGCGGGGCTTCCGATAGATACGCCCGGCTAGCGCCGCGCGGGGCATCCGATAGGTACGTGCCGCTGACACCGCGCTACTGCGCGAGCGGCGGTTCCTCGGCATCGAGCAATACTTCGAGTTCGTCGGCGTCGATGCGGCGCATCGGCTTGCCGTCGACCGGACTCACCGGCGCCTGGCGAATTCCGTCGATCGGGAACACGGTGGCGTCGACCACATGGTCGTCGAATTCGAAGTGCACGCCTGGGTATGCGACCACACGATCCGCGCCGTAGCGCACGCGCCGCTCGACCACTTCGTGTTCGATGCCCAGATCCATGAGCTTGAACGTGATCGTCTCGGGCTGTTCCGCGAACAGGTGAAGCTGGATGTCGTTGTGCTCCGTCGCCGTTCCGGTGAGCACGGAGCCGACCAGCCGGGGGTCGAAATCCGACAGCATGTGCATGGCCGAAAGCGCCGCGCTGCGCTGGCCGGCAATCGTTTGCGCGTGTTTGCTGCCGCCGAAAAGTCGCTGATATTCGGCGAGCGCATCTTCGATTTCGGTGTTTCGCGGCAGCACCGCGCCATCGACGACGCCGAAGCGTTCCGCGGCCTTGCGCTTCGCCGTCAGAAAATCGCGGATGCCGTGCTCGGACATGATGCGCGCGGCCTCCTGCGCTAGCGCGCGTCGCAGATTTTCCGCTCTGGGAGGCAGTTTCTTCATGGTCAGAAAATAGGATCAGCTCCGCTCTGAGCAGGATCCGGCGATGTCGTGTCCACCGAGTGTAGCCCGGGTTCACCGTCGCCCACGTAACCTTCTTCAGTCGGCAGCTGGTCGACGCGGAAATATTCGAACAGCGGATCGAGGTCCGCGTCCTTGCGACCGCCCGTCGACGCATTCACCTTCATCTCGATGATCCCTTCGGGCGGCACAGGCCTGTGCTCGGGCACACCGCGCAATGCCTCGCGCATGTAGTCCACCCAGATCGGCACCGCGGTGCGCGCACCTTCCTCGCCTTCGCCGAGTGGGCGGTTGTCATCTGTTCCGACCCACACGCTGGTGACCAGGTTGTTGTTGAAGCCGTTGAACCAGGTATCGACGGAAGAGTTCGTCGTTCCGGTCTTGCCACGCAGATCGTTGCGGCCGAGTGCAAGTGCCCGCCGGCCGGTGCCGCGCGTGATGACTTCTTTCATCATGTCATTCATCAGGAACGAGACTTCGGGCGTGATCACGCGCTGCGCTGGCAGCGTGTGACGCGCGGTCGGCGCGAGGGGCGTCGGCGGAACGTTGGTTGCGCTCGCAATCATTTTCGCGTGCTCAGCGTCGCTCACGGCGTGAATGGGCTGGGCGCAGTCTCCGCAAACCGCGATCGGCTCCGCGGTGTAGACGATGGCGCCGCCGGGGCCTTCGATGCGGTCGATGTAGAACGGCTCAACCTTGTAGCCGCCGTTGGCGAACACCGCGAACCCCGTGGCCACCTCGAGCGGCGTGGCGCCAAAGCTGCCGAGTGCCAACGTGAGGTTGCGTGAAGTCTTGAACTGTTCTTTCGTGAAGCCGAAGTTCTGAACGTAGTCGATCACGGGATTGACACCCAGTGCCTGCAGCAACCGGATCGAGACGAGATTGCGCGATAACACCAGCGCGTCGCGCAGCCGCATCGGGCCGCGGAATCCGCCGCCGGAATTCTCCGGGCGCCACACCTCTTCGAGGTTTGGATCGTCCATGATGATCGGCGCATCGAGGATCATCGACGCCGGCGTGAAATTGCCGGCCAGCGCCGCGGCATACATGAAGGGCTTGAACCCCGACCCGGGCTGCCGCTTGGCCATGGTGACGCGGTTGAACTTCCCGAGTCCCTTGTCGAAATAGTCGAAGCCACCGACCAGCGACATGATCGCGCCATTGTTCGGATCGATCGCCACCAGCGCGCTCTCCGCCTCTGGAATCTGCGCGAGGGCGGGCGGCCCATCCGCCTTGTCGCGCACCACATAGACGATGTCGCCGGGCGAGAGGATTTCCGCCGCCGATTTCGGCGCTGGGCCGACCTCGACCTCGCTCACGCGGCGCCGAGCCCAGGACATGCCGGCCCAATCCATTTCCGCCAGGCCCTGCCCCTTCACATACACGCGCGCCTGCTTATCCGAGAGCGACGTGACGATTGCCGGGGTCAGGATGCCGACCGTGCCGTATTCGTCGAGCGACGCTTCGAGCGCATCGGCGGTTTCCTTTCCGGTGAGCTCGAGTTTCGATATGGCGCCGCGCCAACCGCGGCGACGATCGTAATCGACGAGGCCGATGCGCAACGCGCGATTGGCGGCCTTCTGCAAGCGGCCGTCCACGGTGGTGTACACCTTGTAGCCGGCATTCTGCGCTGCTTCGCCGAAGCGGCGAATCACTTCGAGGCGCACCATTTCGGCGACATACGGCGCTTCGACGTCGGCGATCGCGCGGTGAGCCTTCGCTCTAACTACTTCCTTGCCGGCGGCTTCCGCCTGCGCGGCGTCGATGAAACCGAGCTCGCGCATGCGGCGCAGCACGTATCCGCGGCGTTCCGCGGCGCCGGCTGGATTCGTGATCGGGTTGTAACGCGACGGCCACTGCGGCACGCGCGCGAGCGTCGCGGCCTCGCCGACCGTGAGTTCGTCGAGTTGTTTGCCGTAGTAGGTTTCCGCGGCGGCGGCGACGCCGTAAGCGCGCTGCCCGAAGAAGATCACGTTCAGGTACAGCGCCAGGATTTCCTGCTTGCTGAATTCGCGTTCGAGTCGATACGTGACGAACGCTTCCTGCAGCTTGCGCCGCACCGTCTGTTCCTGCGTGAAGAACGCACTGCGCGCGGCCTGCATGGTGATCGTGCTGCCGCCCTGCGTATTGCCCGAAGTGACGTTGACGAACAGGCTGCGCAGGATTCCCTGCCAGTCGAAGCCGTGATGCTGGAAGAACCGGTCGTCCTCGGCCGCGATGAACGCGTTCTTGACGAGATCGGGGATCTGTTCGTATTTCACCGGGATGCGGCGCTGCTCGCCGATCTGCGCGATCAGCTCGCCATTGCGCGTGTACACGCGCAGTGGCACCGAAAGCTCGTTGTTCTTCATCGCCGCGACCGTCGGCAGCGTCGGTTCGAGGTAGACGTAGCTGCAAATGAAAGCGTACGCCGCCGCAAGTGTGACCGCCGTCACACCCATCAGGATCTTCACCGTCAAGCGAAAGTAGTTTGGCTTCACAGAATCTGGTTCTCATCCATTGCGCGGGCAAGCAGTGCTGGCATAGTAACCGCCGTCGATATGCATACTCACTGAAAGGTGGGGACGCAAAGCTTCCGGTCTAAGGGTCTGCATGGGCCTACGACAGCGGGGTTGCCGGCTCGAACATCCAGGTTCGAGTTGATACGGAAACCTACCGTCTGTTCCCAATGCGCCCCCCGATTTCGGGTGCCCGTTCCCGCTGTTCGCAGACACCGTTTGGATATCCAAACGAATCCGCGAGTTTCGTGAGGAGCGTCTCGTTCTATTTAACTTCACGCTGATATATAGTGTCTTGGGTTTAAGACAGGTCGCGCGATTCTCGCTATAACACTATGAAAGGACTGCGAAAGTGCTGTTCTTAACTCGCAAGTATCGTCCGGTTCTCGGACTTGACATAACGACTTCCTCGGTGAAGTTGATCGAGTTGGTAATGAGCGGGGGCTCCTACCGGGTGGAGTCGTACGCGGCCGAACCGACCCCTCAGAATGCCATGAACGAAAAGGCCATCGTCGACGCGGAAGCCGTCGGTGAGGCGATCCGCCGAGCGGTGAAACGTTCCGGCGCCGGCGCCAAGGAAGTCGCGATCGCGATCTCCGGCGACGCCGCCATCACCAAGGTCATCCAGATGCCGCGCGCGTTGCGCGAGCGTGATCTCGAAGCACAGGTCGAGATGCAGGCTGACCAGTACATCCCCTTCCCGATGGACGAAGTTTCCTACGACTTCGAAGTGCTCGGTCCTTCGGAAAAAGATCCCGAGACGAACGACGTGTTGTTAGTCGCGACGCGCACGGAAAACGTGGAGCAGCGCCAGGCCGCGGTGAATGCCGCGGGACTGACGGCGAAAATCGTCGACGTCGAAGCGTTCGCGCTCGAGAACGCCTGCAAACTCATGACGCACCAGATGCCCGATGGCGGTATCGATCGCACCATCGCGGTCGTCGACTTCGGCGCGAGCAGCACCACGTTCAGCGTGCTGCGCAATCTCAAGGTCGTTTACACGCGTGACTTCGCGTTCGGCGGGCAGCAGCTCACCGAAGAAATCATGCGTACATATGGTCTTTCGATGGAAGAAGCCGGCCGCGCCAAGAAAGAAGGCGGCCTGCCGGGCAACTTCCAGGCGGAGGTGCTCGACCCATTCATCGACGACATGACGCAGCAGGTCAGCCGCTCGCTGCAGTTCTACCTGGCGTCGGGTTCGGGCCGCGATCAGCCCGAGAAGATTCTCGTGTGCGGCGGATGCGCCAACATTTCCGGTGTTTCCGACGTGATTTCCAGCCGCGTAGGCATCACCGCCGACAAGGGCGACCCGCTCGGCCAGATGAAACTTTCCTCGCGCGCAAAAGCGCAGGCGGTCGCGCGTGACGCGACGGCGCTGCTCACGGCGTGTGGCCTTGCACTGCGGAGCTTCGACTAATGCCTCGCATAAACCTACTTCCCTGGCGCGACGAAGAGCGCAAGCAACGCAAGCTCAAGTTCATGGTTGCGCTTGGCGGCGCAGCACTTGCGGCGGTCGCGGTGGCCGGCATCGGTTACATGATGATGGACTCGATGATCAATTCTCAGGAAGCACGCAACGCGATGCTCGAAGAGAAGATCGCCGAACTCGACAAGCAGATCGAAAAGATCAACAGCCTCGAGGCCGACAAGGAGCGCTTCATTTCTCGCATGGAAGTCATCGAGAAGTTGCAGCGTTCGCGTCCCGAGATCGTGCACGTCTTCGACGAAATCGCGAAGCAGCTTCCCGATGGCGTGTATCTCACGCAGATCACGCAGACGGGCCAGCGCCTGAAGTTCGAAGGTGTGGCGCAATCGTCGACCCGCGTGTCGGCGTTCATGCGCAACATCGACGGCTCGAGCTACCTGAAGAATCCCGAGCTCGAGATCGTGGAAACGAAGAAAGACAACGCAACCGGCGCGAGCTTCGTGCTGTTCGCCGAGCAGGCAGGGTCTGCAGAGCCGCCGCCGGAAGCCACCAAACCGAAGCGGCGCATCGCGTCGGCGGGGGGTTGATCCGTGAGCTTCATAGACGATCTCAAGACTCTCGACCCGAACGATCCCGGTCGCTGGCCTGCGCCGGTGCGTGCTGGCGCCGTGGCTCTGTGTTTCGTGGTTCTCGCATCACTGCTGTTCTACTTCCTCGTCTGGAGTGACCAGAAGCCGAAGCTCGACCAGGCGAACCAGCTGGAAATCGAGCTGCGCGACAAGTTCAAGGTCAAACACTCGAAGGCCGTGAACCTAGCTGTTTACCAGCAGCAGCTCGCCGACATCGAGCGTTCGTTCGGCGCTTTGCTGCGCCAGCTGCCTGGCCGCACCGAAGTGCCGAACCTGCTGGTCGACATCTCGCAGGTGGGCGTAGGCGCAGGCCTCGAAGAAAAACTCTTCCAGCCTTCGCCTGAAGTGAAGAAGGATTTCTACGCGGAGCTGCCCATCAAGATCAAGTTGACGGGCTCCTATCACCAGATGGGCGAGTTCGTGAGTGGCATCGCCGCGCTGCCCCGCATCGTCACGTTGCACGAAATGACGATCAAGACGGACAACAAAGACGCCTATGACCAGCTGTCGTTCGAGTTGACGGCCAAGACCTTCCGTTACCTGGATGATGCGGAAGTTGCCGAGGTCGAGAAGGCCAAGGCGAATGAGAAGGCCAAGAAGGGCGGCGGTTAGTGCAGGACGAAAACGCAGGTACGGATATGTTTTCGAAACGGAAAAACAGTTGGCTTCTCGTCGGCGCCGTATGTCTGGCCGCCGGTACGTTGGCTGGATGCTCGAGCAAGACTGATGCGCTCGAACAATTCATCGCCGATACCGAAAAGGAACCCGGTGGCCGCGTCGAGCCGCTGCCTGAGTTGAAGCCGTACGAAACCTACACGTACGAATCGGCATCGATCCGCTCGCCGTTCATGCCTGGAGGTTCAGGCGCCGGTCCCGGCCTGCGTCCGGATTCGCGCCGCAATCGCGAATTCCTCGAGCAGTTCTCGCTCGATACGTTGCGCATGGTTGGAACGCTGCGCATGTCCGATCGCACGTACGGTCTCGTCAAGACAAAAGATGGCCTCGTTCATCGAGTTCTGCCCGGCAGTTACATGGGGCAGGCGGATGGCAAGGTCGTAGAGGTTTCGCCTTCGAAGATCAGTGTCGTGGAACTGGTTCCCGACGGTGTCGGCGGCTACATGGAACGCGCCGCTTCACTCGCGCTGAACTGAAAGATCCACGCCAGGGAGTAGTGAGGAATGAACAAGATAAACACCCGCCAGTTGGCCGCTTCGACTTTGTTGTGGCTCGCGGCCTGTGTCGTAGCCGGTCTCGTGAGCAAGGCCGCGTACGCCCAGGGCACGCCTAACAAACTGGAATCCATCGAGGTGCAGAACCTCGCCGGCCAGCAGTTGCAGCTCACGCTGCGCCACTCGGCCCCGCCCGCGGAACCGATCGCGTTCACGATCGACAACCCGGCGCGCATTTCCCTGGATCTCGCGAACACCGCGCTCGCGCTGCCGTCGCGCCGCATCGACGTGCGTTCGGGCGGTGTCGATTCGATCCTCGCCGCTGAGGCTTCGGGCCGCACGCGCCTGGTGCTGAACCTCGATCGAGTGTTGCCGTATCAGACCCGCGTCTCGGGCAACGACGTCATCGTGTTGCTCGGTGCAAGCACTTCCTCATCGCCCAGTGTCGCCGCCGCATCGCCCGGCGTCGTATCCAGTTCCCAGGGTTCGGTCGCAGCGCCTTCGGGTCCGCGCGCCATCAAGGGCATCGACTTCCGTCGCGGCACCGGTGGTACCGGCCGCGTCGTCGTCCGTCTCTCCGACCCGCGCACGCCGGTGAGCCTGCGTCAGCTCGGCAACCAGGTAGTCGTGGATTTCGCGGGCGCCGAAGTGGCCAGCAATCTCGCGCGTCGTTACGACGCCGGCGATTTCGCCACGCCGGTGACCGGCTTCGACGTCGTTCGCGTGGCGGACGGCGTACGCATCGCCATCAGCGCGGTGGGTGATTTCGAACAGCTCGCCTACCAGACCGACGACCAATACGTCGTCGAAGTGCAGCCGGCCCGCAAGGCCCAGCAAAAGTCCGAAGAGAAGCGCGTCTACACGGGCGAGCGTCTCACCCTGAACTTCCAGGACATCGAAACCCGCGCCGTGCTTCAGCTGCTGGCTGACGCGAGCGGCCAGAACATCGTGGTCTCCGACTCCGTGCAGGGCAGCGTGACGCTGCGTCTGCAGAACGTTCCGTGGGACCAGGCGCTCGACATCGTGCTGCGCACGAAGGGCCTCGACAAGCGCCGCAACGACAACGTGATCATCGTCGCGCCCACCGAAGAACTTGCCGCGCGTGAAAAGGCCGAGCTCGCCGCTCGCCAGGACGTGCAGGAACTCGCGCCACTGCGCTCCGAGTATCTGCAGGTCAACTACGCCAAGGCCGCGGACTTGGCCGCGCTGATCAAAACCCAGGGCGGCGGCGGTCTGCTGTCGCGCCGCGGCTCCGTCACTGTCGACGAGCGTACCAACACACTGCTGCTGCAGGACTCGTCGGATCGCCTCGAAGACGTCCGTCGTCTCGTCGGCACACTCGACATTCCGATCCGCCAGGTGCAGATCGAAGCGCGCATCGTGATCGTCAGCGACGACTTCTCCCGCGAGCTCGGCGCGCGCGCCGGCTTCTCGGGCTTCGACTTCTTCAGCAACAACCTCGGTTACACCAGCGGCTCCGCGCTGGCCAATGACCAGGCCATGGCCGACTTCCTGGAGCGCGCCAACGACACGGACCCGAACAACGACGGCGTGCCCTTCGTGTTCTCCGACAACGTCAACGCCCCGCCGCCGCGCTACAACGTGAACCTGCCCGTGGCGAGCCCCGCCGGCAGCCTTGCGTACATGCTGCTGGGCCAGGACTTCCTGATCGACCTCGAGCTGTCCGCGGCGCAAGCCGAAGGCCGCGGCGAAGTCATCTCGACCCCGCGTGTCATCACGGCGAACCAGCGTGAAGCCAGCATCGAGCAGGGTGTGGAAATCGGCTACCAGGAATCCGCTTCCTCGGGCGCCACCACCATCACCTTCAAGAAAGCCGTGCTCGCGCTCAAGGTCACGCCGCAGGTGACCCCTGACAACCGCATCATTCTCGATCTCAACGTCAAGAAGGACAGCATCGGCCAGATCTTCGTCGGCGAAGGTGGCGCGCAGATCCCGTCCATCGACACCCGTGAGATCACCACGCAGGTGCTCGTGAATGACGGCCAGACCGTCGTGCTCGGCGGCATCCTCGAGACCGAGCGTCGTGAAACGGAAAAGAAGGTTCCGTACCTCGGCGACATCCCGGTGCTCGGCCGCATCTTCAAGACGACCGGCAAGACCAACAACAAGGACGAGTTGTTGATCTTCGTGACGCCGAAGATCCTGCGTGAAGGCGTCAGCGTCTACTGATCCGCCTATCGCAATTGGTTCGACCGCGGCCGCCCCCGTCTTCATGACGCGGGCGGCCGCTTCGTTTCCGCTATGCTCCGCGCGCGATGAGTACGCGAAACACCAACGTATTCCTGATCGGCCCGATGGGATCGGGCAAGACCGCCGTCGGCAAACACCTGGCCAGGTTGTTGCGGGCACCGTTTCGCGATAGCGACGCGGAAATTGAAGCGCGAACCGGCGTCGACATCTCCTATATCTTCTCGCGCGAAGGCGAGGCGGGCTTCCGCCAGCGCGAGCGGGAGGTCATCGAGGATCTGACGCGCGAGAGCCCCATCGTGCTTGCGACCGGCGGCGGAGCCATCCTGTTGCCCGAGAACCGCGCAGCGCTGCGCGAGCGCGGTTTCGTCGCCTATCTGAAGACCTCGCTCGACCAGCAGGCCGAACGCGTCCGGCAGGGGCGCAATCGCCCGCTGTTACACGACGTGGATCCGCTCACCAAGCTCACCGAGCTCATGGAAATCCGCGCGCCCCTGTACGAATCGCTGGCCGACTTCACGATCGCGACCGATGGACGCAAGGTGCACACCGTCGCCGAGGCCATTTTCGCCGCATTCAGGGCCGGGCAGCCGCAGGAAGAAGCCTGAGCCCGCTTATACTGGAGAACGCTTGGAACGCATCGACGTAGCACTGGGAAAGCGCAGTTATCCGATCTTCATCGGCGCAGGCGCCATGGAGCTCACCGCCGAATTCGAGAAGGTCATCCCGGCTCGCGACGTCCTGCTCGTTACCAACACCACCGTCGGCCCGCTGTACGCTGCCAAGCTCACCGCGGCGCTGGCGCCGCGCCGCTGCCTCGAAATCGTGCTGCCCGATGGCGAGGTCCACAAAACCTTCGCGAATATCTCGCGCATGATGGACGTGCTGATCGCCAACCGATTCGCGCGTGACGCCTGCGTCGTGGCGCTGGGTGGCGGTGTCGTCGGGGACATGTCCGGGTTCGCGGCCGCCTGCTACCAGCGCGGCATCGCATTCGTGCAGGTGCCCACCACGTTGCTCGCGCAGGTGGATTCGTCCGTCGGCGGCAAGACCGGCGTGAATCACCCCGGCGGCAAGAACATGATCGGCGCATTCCATCAGCCCGCCGCCGTGTTCGCGGATACGAATGCATTGGCGACGCTGCCCGATCGCGAGTTGCGCGCCGGGCTCGCCGAGGTCATCAAGTACGGCCTCATCGTCGATCGTGATTTCTTCGACTGGCTCGAAGCCCATGCCGAGAAGCTGCTCGCGCGCGACACCCGCGCACTGACACATGCGATCAAACGCTCCTGCGAGATCAAGGCCGAGATCGTTGCCCGCGACGAGCACGAGCGCGGCGATCGCGCGCTGCTCAATCTCGGTCACACGTTCGGTCACGCCATCGAAAGCGCGACCAACTACACCACCTGGCTGCACGGCGAGGCGGTGGGCGCCGGCATGCTGCTCGCCGCCGACGTCTCACAGCGCCTCGGCTGGGTCAGTGCCGCGGACGTCGCGCGCATCGAGAACGTGCTGCGCAAGTTCGGCCTGCGCACCGATGTCAGCGCGCTTTCCGCGGCGACGCTCGCCGAGAACATGAAGATCGACAAGAAGGTGGCCGCGGGGCGTATCCGCCTCGTGCTGCTCAAGGCCATCGGCAAGTCCGTTGTCACCGGCGACTATGAAGATGCCGCGTTGCGCGAGACGCTGCGCACCCGTTGCGGGTGAGGCATGAACACCGGGCTTGCGTCGTACGCCGCAGACGATGAAAAGAGCCGCGGCCGACGTTACCCCGAGCCGCCACCGCGTTTTCGCAGCGAGTTCCAGCGCGATCGCGACCGAATCATCCATTCGAATGCGTTTCGCCGGCTGGTCTACAAGACACAGGTGTTCGTGAACCATGAGGGTGACCTCTATCGCACCCGGATCACGCATTCGCTCGAGGTTGCGCAGATCGGCCGCACCGTCGCCCGCGCGCTCAGGCTGAATGAATCGCTGACCGAGGCCATCTGCCTCGCACACGATCTCGGGCATACACCGTTCGGACACGCGGGACAGGACGCGCTCAACGAGTGCATGCGCGAATACGGTGGCTTCGAGCACAACCTGCAGTCATTGCGCGTCATCGATGAACTCGAGGAACGATATGCGGAGTTTCCCGGTCTCAACCTCACTTTCGAATGCCGCGAAGGCGTGCTCAAGCATTGTTCCGTGCAGAACGCGAAGAAGCTCGGTGACGTTGGCGAAAGATTTCTGAAGCGGGCACAACCCGGCCTCGAGGCGCAGCTTGCGAACCTGGCCGATGCGATCGCCTACAACAACCATGATGTCGACGATGGAGTGCGTGCCGGATTGATCGATGTGGACGAGCTGCGCGATGTGCGGGTTTTTCAGCGTTTCCACGCGCAAGTGGCGGATCGCTATCCCGATGTGTCCGCCCGCCGACAGTTATACGAAACGATCCGTCGCATGGTCGACTACCTGGTGAGCGATCTGATCGTGCAGGCAGAAAAGAACATCGCGGACGCGAAAGTGGACAGCATCGACGCCGTTCGCGCGCATGGGCGCCCGCTCATTTCTTTGAGTGATGTAGCGCTCGAAGAGCATCAGGAGCTAAAGCGTTTTCTGCGCGCGAAGCTCTACAATCACCCCAAGGTGATGACCGTCATGGATGAGGCGCGCTCGACACTGAAGTCGTTGTTCGAAGCGTATCTGAAGGATCCGAATCGCTTGCCTGCTGAGCATCAATCACTTGTGAAGCGCGCGGAGGAAGAAGGCGGAATTGCCGCGCGCGCGCGAGTGGTAGCAGATTATGTGGCGGGGATGACGGATAGGTTTGCCTACACCGAGCGAACGAAGCTCGGTGAGCCATAGGGCTGCGCCTCTGCTGCCTACATGTATGAAAGTCATCGTTTGATTCACTGAGTCTGGATTACGCGAGATCCAAATGACCGAAAGCTATCGTTCGATCCTCGTGCATACCCTGCGGAGCGTGCTTAAACCGCTCGTACAAATTCTCTTTCGCGCGGGCGTTCGATTTGACGAGTTTGTCGAAATGCTCAGAGGTATCTACGCAGAAATCATGATTCGTGATGCGGTCGACGCGGGCGAAACAATATCGATTGGAAAGATTTCCGTGCTGAGCGGCGTGGGAAAACGAGACGTGGAGCGCCTCTTGAAAAGCGAGGATTGGCTCAGCATCCCAAAACCTACGGACGCCGTCGCGCTGGCCGCCGTATTGCATCATTGGCACACGGACTCTGCATTTCTCGGCCCTTATGGTGTGCCGCTTGAACTTCCTTTAACTGGTTCGGGAGGACGCACCTTCTCAGATGTCGTCCGCGGGACAAATCACAATATCGACCCTAACTACGCACTTGAAAAGTTGTTAGCCGCAAAAATGGTGGCACGATCGGGTGACACTCACGTCAAAGTCTTGTCGCGTACCTATGTCATGCCCGAGCCTCTGTCCGCTGCGATGCTCGAACATTTCGGCAGCGCGATGAGAAATCTTGCATCAACACTTAATTTCAACATGACTCCAAATCAAACCGCCAAGAGGCTCGAGCAGACGGTATTTCCGGTTGGCGGACTACCGGAGGAATTACTTCCGGAATTTGATGCGTTGATTCGAGAACAAACACGACGCTACATCGCCGAGGTGGACGATTGGCTCGCCGACGTTGCGCGCCGCACAAATGCGAACAGTTCGCATCCAGTGGCGACTGGAGTCAGCATTTTTCACTTCGTATCGAGGCCAGAAGCCCCGATCGACCTCAAGAAATCCGTATCCATAGCTTCGTAAAGGGAATCCCTTAGCGCAAATCTGTCGGAAAAAGGGAGATTCACGACTTCCTTTTGACGAATTCCTTACCCTCTTGTTAACTTATCCGTGCCGCCGAAGGCGGCTTCCGAAGAAGTCTGTGATCCATTCCACGGATTCAGAACTTTGATGCAGGTTGAGTAACAAGGGACAGGGAACTTGGCGACGAAAGAAAAGCAAAGGCGCTCGAATTCCATCCCGCTAGCAACCTTGTTGTTAGCAGCTGCCTCATGGGTCCACGCTGAACCAGTTGAATTTTCCGCCGTTGGGCCTCTAGAAGTTGTTGATTGCGCAGCAAATAAGATTCGCGTTCTCGGTGTGACATTTGTGGCCGAAAGCGCATCGGCGCAGCAGTTAGTCTGCTCCGCGGGCTCGGTCGCTGACCTTCGGTACGTGGCCGTACGAGGCCAGGTAAATGCTGCGAATGTTGTGCACCTTGTCAGCTTGAAAGCAGTCTCAGTGGGCGCGTATGCGCCGGGATCTACCCTTGTGTACCTGAAAGGGTCGGTTTCGAAGGTTGATCCTCTGGTCGGAGAATTCTCGATTGGGGGAGCCGTTGTGAACTCCGCCTTCGGGCTTCCTAATGTCGGTGACTTGATTGAGGTAGTTGGAATTCAGCCGGCACTCGGCGCGAAGATTCTCAGCTCATCTCTCAACACACTTTCTCGTGAGCTTGTAGAGGTAGATGCGGCAATCGGTTCGGGCATTGTGACTGACGCCTCGATCGGCTCTGGCGTATTCACCAATGCGTCAATCGGCTCTGGTGTAACGACTGATGCTTCAATTGGATCAGGCCGTACTACCAATGCGTCAATCGGCTCTGGTGTAACGACTGATGCTTCAATTGGATCAGGCCGTACTACCAATGCGTCGATCGGCTCTGGTGTGACGACTGATGCTTCGATTGGATCAGGCCGTACTACCAATGCGTCGATCGGCTCTGGTGTGACGACAGATGCTTCGATTGGATCAGGCCGATCCACCAATGCTTCTATCGGTTCGGGCATCGTGACTAACGCCTCGATTGGATCGGGCGTAACCGTCAATGCTTCAATCGGCTCGGGAATCGTCGACTGATTGAGTTCGGCTAGCGCTCGTTAAATAGAGCCGATCCGTACAAGTCGCATTTCTCGCGCAAACACCGAAAAACGCGCTAGTCGCCAGTCGACTTGAGACGCGCGTTACCAACTCGATGTTGGTATCGCTATTCTCCCTCTTAGCCATGGCAGCCCCAGTCTCGAAACAGAAGGCGAGTGCGAGCGCGCATTCCCTTTCCGCTATACCGCGTCGACCTCGAGCGAACGAAGACTTGGACGCTGCACTGGAAAGAATCATTGCCAGTATTGCGACATTGCTGGTGGATACTGGATATGGAATTTCACGAATAAGCATGTTGACCAAACATGCATTTGTGGAAACTGCAGAAGCGCTTATACGCGGCGAGGGCAAGAAAACAAACATCGCTCGAGTTGCTGCGCTTACTGGCCTCACGCGAATTGAAGTCTCTCGCTTGATAAAGAGTCGCGGGAAATCCAAAACTGCAAGAACTCACCCTGAAAATCGCGTGTTGCGCGTAGCGGAAGCATGGATATCAGACCCGGCGTTTGTCGACTCTCGAGGTGTCCCGCTCGTCCTCCCGTTCAACGGATCGGGGCGCACATTTGTAAGACTCGTGCGGAAATACAGCGGTGATATTCCGGCGAGAGCCATGCTCACCGAAATGGAACGCCTCAAACTAGTCGAGCAAGACAAGTCTGGTGAGATTCACCTGCTCAGATCTGCTGTTCGTGTTTCGCGACGCACTGTAGAAGCGTTGGATGCGATCTCTCCGTGGGTGCGCCTCCTTACAGGGGCGCGCTCACCCGGCGAGCTGACGTCGAACGCGCACCAAATCCCGATTCACGTCTCATCGCTTCCTCAAGCACACGCCGCAATTCGCGAACTGGCTTCAAAAAGGGACGCATTAATCGGTGGCATCAAGGAATTGAGCACGTGCTCAGAGGCCGAGTGCAAATTCACAATTCCCGTTTCAGTCGCAGTTGCGACGACCGATCCAACGAAGCGAAAAGCCAGAAGAAAGAAGTAGCAAAGAGGCAGCAATGGAACGCTCAAAGAACCTATCTAAGCATCATCAAATGGTTGAACGAGTGATGCGGCGCCTTTTTGCCCTCCTACTTAACTGTGGTGCGACGGAGAAAGAGTTGCGTCGCTTGGTGAAAGCATCGCTCGATTCGGCGTCAAATGATTTCCACTTTGAGTCAATCTCTTCGGACCTAGATGTCCTCAAATTAGGAGAAATTCTTCGCACTTGGCATCGTGAGACCTGCTTTCTGACGGACGCAGGAGCTCCGCGCCGACTTTCATTGGGTGGGCGGTCTGGCCTTCAAAGCCTGATCTCCATCCACTGCCCTAAGGAAGAATTTCGAGTGGTTTTCGAACGGCTTAAGCGCACGAAACTCATAAAGCGTGATCGTCGCGGTCGATGGTTCCCAACCGAAACGCACGCTCGAATACCAATGCATTCCCAAGAGATTGTTGTACATCTTGCGGAGGGGATCTACCGGCTCATTGAGACGGTAAATAGAAATATGAACTCGAAGGACGATTCTGATGTTCTGTTTGAACGAGCATCAAAGGTGAAACATCTGCCGTTCAAACATGCAGAGCCGTTTAGAAACTTTGTGCGCCTACAAGCAACGACGTTCGTAACAACGATTGACGATTGGCTGGAGGCGAGAATCGAAAAGAACGTGCGGGGTAGTCGAAATACCTGCGTGGCTGGAGCGCACGCGTTCGCATTCATGGACGATGCGCCCTTTCGACTGTCGCGCCGAAAGCTCATGACAAAAAAAAGACGCGTCTAATTGGATCCAGTTCTGTTTAGCCCGACGGCATTATCAGGAGCCCGCCGCAGGTGGCTTAGGCAACTCATCCCTCAACGCTCTTCTCAAAATCTTCCCCACATTCGTCTTCGGCAGATCATTCCTGAAGTACACATGCTTCGGAACCTTGTACCCAGTCAGCGAAGCCTTGCAGTGATC
>JAKFFF010000048.1:0-1872 GCA_036677145.1 Alcaligenaceae bacterium | reverse complement strand
GCCACCGACTTTCCGTGGATACACGCCGTCGGTCTTCGCACAGCTGCCGCGCCTGCTCGAACGCTGTGGTCGGCTGCAGGGAGGCGGATCCATCACCGGCATCTACAGCGTGTTGGTCGAAGGAGACGATATGAACGAGCCGGTGACCGACCACATGCGCGCGATCCTGGACGGCCACATCGTGCTCACGCGCGATCTCGCTGCGCGCGGCCACTTTCCCGCCATCGATATCCTGCAGAGCACGAGCCGGTTGATGTCGCAAATCGCGACATCGGACGAACGTGGGCTTGCGGTCGAAGCCAGGAAACAGCTGGCGACGTATGCCGCCTCGCGGGATCTCATCGAACTCGGAGCGCACCAGCACGGCGTCAATGCGGCGCTGGACCGGGCGATTGCGGTGAAGCCTGCGCTCGACGCCGTGCTGCAGCAGCCACCGAACGAGCCTTGTTCGCGCGAAGAGGCTCTGCAGCGTCTGGCGGTCGCCCTCAAGGAGTCCACCACATGAGCAAGGGTCTCGACACTTTGGTCCGGCTGCGCGATTTTGAACAATCGCTAGTATCCATGGAACGAGCGCGTAAGGCGCAGTCACGGCGCGAGGCCGACGACGCCCGCGACGAGGCGAATGCCCAACTTTCCGAACTGCAGAATTCGCGCGGGGCAATGTTGCAGGCGCCAGTGCTCGACCTGGGACGGCTACACGAAGTGGCCACCATGGAGGCGCGTGCGTCGGACCTCCTGGAGCAGCGAGAAGAGGCTTCGTGCCAGGCACGCGCCGAGCATGAGGCCGCCATCGCCGCGCATTGGCAGGCGCGTACGCGGGTCGAGGTCGCGACGACCGCGGCGAAGCGCCGTCGCGTCGCCGAATTCGAACATGCCGAGAAGCAGGCGTTCGACCGCATGGCCGCTCTGCATGCGATCGCGAAGGAGCGCACACGATGATTCGTCCACCGATGCCATTGCCGATACAAGTACCGATGCCGGCCAACGGCGGTGCGGCGCCGAAGCAGCAGATGACCCCGTTCTCGGATTTGCTTGGCGGGGTAGGGCCGCAGGCGCCTGCCCCTCCGGCGAACGCAACGGAATCGGAGTGCAACGACACGACGGTGGAATTCGGAACATCGGTAACCCTCGCCCTCGAATCTCCGGAATCACGGATCGACGACGTCGCGACGGCACCAGTTCCGACCCTGGAGTTATATATCGCCGACCAAGGTGAGGTCGTGCGCATCGTCGGAGTGCCGTGGCAGTTGGCTCCGAGCGGCGATTTCTCGCAGCTCTTGCGCGGAGATGTGGTGTCGACACAGACTGCGGGGTTCGCGCCAGGTTCGGCGCCGATGAGCCTTCCTTCGCATCAAGCTTCGCTTGCGATGCAAGAAGTCGCGTCCAGCGAAACGATGCCCATCGGCGTCGACAGTGGCCGCGCGGGCGCCCGAGGCATCCCGTCTGCGCGCACTGCGATCGATCCGGTCGATCCGCGCGCCGAGATGAAGGAGGCAAGCTCCGCGTCCTTGCCGCCCGACGCCGCTGCTTCGCAGCCATGGCTCGCGCGCGTCTGCCGCTGGATTCTCCAGCACGGCGGCGAGCCCGCCGTTTTCCTGCGCGACTACCGTCTCGACGAACGCACTGCGATGGCGCTGGCTGAAGCGCTGCACGAACAAGCGCGCACACAGGGTCTGACGCTACGCCGCATCGTCTGCAACGGACGCGAGCTCTGGCGCGCGCCCGATCACCGTTTCCCAACAGGAGAATCCTGATGGCCATCGACGCCATCGGCGCAACGTCCGGAACCCAGGACTCCGCGCTGACCCAGAACAACACGATCAACCAGGAAGACTTCATCAAGCTGTTCCTGGCGCAGCTGCAGTTCCAGGA